>JBJOKS010000046.1:0-24044 GCA_046045965.1 Cyanobacteriota bacterium
TGGTACACAGGCGAACGCTGGGGCGCATTAGTACAACTAAAAGTTAGTGATGTTTATGATCAGCATGGCAAGCCGCTTGAGAATATTACTTTTAGAAAAAACACACGAAAAAAGCGTACTGATGGAACTGCTGATACAAGACAAGTACCAATTCACCCAAACTTACTAGAATCTTTGAAAAATTACAAACCAGATAGCGACCAATGGATGTTCCCTGGAACAGGAACAAGGGAACATCTTTGTTTACGTCGTGCCTCCAGCATTTTGTCGCATGCTGTAGAGAAAGCAGGACTAAAAGCTAAGGGAATTAGCACTCATTCCACCAGAAGAACGTTTATCACCAAATTGCACAATAACGGCTGTTCTGTAGCCACTATCAAACGAATTACCGGGCATAAAGATTACAAGTCACTGGATTCTTATATTGAAGTTGGTAGTGACGTGATCAAGGGGGCGATTTTTGCTTTGTGATTGGGGATTCTCTTTAATAAAGTATCTATCGCTTCCTGTCCAAAATCTTTACCTGAACCTGCTGGTGCTAGTGCGTAAGCTTCATCAATAAATAACACTCCATCTAATGCTGATTTTACAACTTCATCTACTTTTAATGCTGTTTGTCCAACATATCCAGCAACCAAACCTGATCGATCAGTTTCCACAACATGACCTTGAGAAAGTATTCCTAATTCTTTGTATATTTCACCCATCAACCGCGCAACCGTTGTTTTACCAGTTCCCGGAGGACCACAAAACACGGAATGTAATGAGATGGAAATATTAGGTAAACCTTCTTCCTGTCGCATTTTCTGAACTTTAAGAAAATTGATGAAAGTGTTAATGTCATTTTTAACATTTTCCATTCCTACCAGATGATTTAACTTTTCGATAACATCATCTAAACCTTCAGATTTAGAATCAGAATTATTATGATTTTTCTTGTTTCCAGAAATATTTAACTCTCTCTTCATGCGTTGTAGTTCAGCTTCAATTTCTAAATCTCGATAAGTCATACCCTACCTTCTTTGCTATTTCAAGTTATATGCTGTGAAAACTCTGCTTTTTTTAAGTAAAAATACGGTCAATCTTAGTTAATTATAAATCAAATTTAGTAATATGCAATTTATTGATTAAATAATTTTTTAATATTTTTTTCTTGCATTTAAATTATACTAGAGTTTAATTATTAAAATCAGACTTAAATTCCTGTGAATTACCTATGGATAGAACTCTAGTACCAACAGAAAAATTTATGTGGTTATGGTACCAACAGCATCCTGAAAACGTTACTTTCTCAGTTACTATTACAGGTAAATTGAACGTTGACAGATTAAAAGAAGCTTTAGCGTGGTTACAACAGCGTCATTCTCGGTTGAGGGTGAAAATAGTCATTAATGCAGAAAATCAGCCACAATTTTCAGAAAAAGATGTACCACCGATTCCATTAAAAGTAATTGAACGACAAGGAGAAAAAAATTGGTGTCAAGAAATGGTATCAGAATTACTCATACCTTTGTCTTGGAATCAAGAACCATTAATGCGCGTATTATTGTTAATTTCACCTGATATTTCTAACCTTTTGATTACCTTTCATCACTGCATTGGAGATGGAATATCAGGAACTTATTTGATTAGAGATATTTTACAATTTATTGGTGAACCAGATAGTCAGAAAGAGATATTACCCGATTTACCACCTATTGATCAACTGCTACCTGAAACAGCAAAAAAAATAAGTTTAGTTGATGAAACTTCCCCAGAATCAATCAAGTATGATTCTATTTTTGCCACACATTTTCGCACAAAAAATAAACAACCAGGCTGTGATGATTTTAAAATTAGCCTATTTAATTTGACAATATCAGTTAAACATACCAATCAATTAATTGCCCGTTGTCGAGAGGAAAAAACCACTGTACATGGTGCTTTGTATGCGGCATTTTTATTAGCAATTTTTGCAGAAATTAACGCTAATGAAGCAACTATTTTTAGATGTCACTCACCGATAAATATTCGCAAATATTTAAATATTAAAATAGATGAAAATTTAGGTGAATATATTACTCGTCCAATTATCCAGCATCAAGTTAGCAAAGATACTGATTTTTGGGATTTAGCCCGCGAAGTGAAACACAAATTAAATCAAGTTATTACAGAAGGGAAATTATTTAATGATGTATTCATGGTTAGGGAAATAATCTCTAATGACGCTCAAACCAATGTCAATATTTTGAATCTACTGGATAATCTTGTGATGGATATTGCAATTACTAACTTAGGTATTCTCAATATTCCGCAGCAATTTGGACATTTACAAATAGAGGAAGTTTATGTAATGGCTACAGCACCAAAAACTCTACCATTGTTAATAGGTGTGGCAACAATAGGGGGTAAAATGTGTTTAATTGGTCGTTATATAGAATCTATAATTCCCAGTGAAAATGCTCAGAATATTAAAGAAAGATTTATGCAGCAACTACTTACATTTATTGATTAGTTGTTAATTAACCTCAAATGCAAATTTGAGCATAACTAATTATACCTAAATCATTAAAAATGCCACTTGAACCAAGATCAAACTATCCCGTACCCCTACCCTATCGACAGGAATTAAGTATCTGAAACCCTTATAAATTAAAGGCTATACTTTTTGAGTACATGATTAATATGTATTAATATATAAGATTCTGTCTAGGAGATAATAATATCTAAAAGCTTGGCTAGAAGTCAGAATTATTAATAATTCATAATTCATAAAACTGTAGAAAATATTACAAATCAACTTCCTGACTCTAGCCATTTTCAATGCTTATCTTTTTGGGTTCTCTGCGTACAGTTGAAACAACCACAAAAGACACAGGAAGAAAAATCATGAGTAAATTATTTGCCACAATTGATGGTAATGAAGCAGTTGCGCGTGTAGCTTACAAATTAAACGAAGTTATTGCTATTTATCCTATCACACCATCTTCAAATATGGGTGAATGGGCTGATGCTTGGATGTCAGAAAATAAACCTAATTTATGGGGTACAATTCCTAATGTCACCCAAATGCAAAGTGAAGGTGGTGCTGCTGCTGCGGTACATGGTGCATTACAAACTGGTGCTTTAAGTACAACTTTCACCGCTTCCCAAGGGTTGTTATTAATGATTCCCAATTTGTTTAAAATTGCGGGAGAATTAACCAGTTTTGTGATTCATGTTTCTGCACGTTCTTTAGCTACACACGCTTTATCTATTTTCGGTGATCATAGCGATGTGATGGCTGCAAGAAGTACAGGTTTTGCATTATTATGTTCTGCTTCTGTACAAGAAAGTCATGATTTTGCGTTAATTTCTCATGCTGCAACTTTAGTTGCAAGAGTTCCTTTTATGCACTTTTTCGATGGGTTTAGAACTTCCCATGAAGTGCAGAAAGTTGAATTATTATCTGATCAAGATTTACAGGAACTTATTCCTTTTGAATTAATATCTGCACATCGTCAACGCTGTTTAACTCCAGATAAACCAGTGTTACGAGGAACAGCACAAAACCCCGATGTTTACTTTCAATCTCGTGAAGGTGCAAACCCTTATTACAATGCTTGTGCAGAAATTGTTCAACAAGTAATGGACAAGTTTGGAGAGAGAACAGGACGATATTACAAACTCTATGAATATCATGGTGTTCCAGACGCAGAACGGGTAATTATTCTTATGGGTTCTGGTTGTGAAACTGTCCATGAAACCGTTGATTATTTAAACCAACGAGGTGAAAAAGTTGGAGTTTTGAAAGTGCGACTTTTTCGACCTTTTGATGTAGGAAGACTTGTAGAAGCTTTACCTAACAGTGTAAAATCAATTGCGGTTCTGGATAGAACAAAAGAAGCAGGAAGTGCAGGAGAACCTTTATATTTAGATGTGGTGACAGCTATTTATGAAGGATGGAAAAAAACCACCTTTCCCAAAATTGTGGGGGGAAGATATGGTTTATCTTCTAAAGAATTTACCCCAGCAATGGTAAAAGCGGTGTTTGATAATCTTGTTCAAGCATTACCCAAAAATCATTTTACTGTTGGTATTAATGATGATGTCAGTTTCACGTCTTTGAATTTTGACTCTAATTTTTCAACAGAACCAGATAATGTAGTTCGTGCTATGTTCTATGGTTTGGGTTCTGATGGTACGGTAGGTGCAAATAAGAACTCTATTAAAATTATCGGTGAAGGAACGGAAAATAACGCGCAAGGTTATTTCGTTTATGACTCGAAAAAGTCTGGTTCAATGACAGTTTCTCATTTGCGTTTCGGACTGAATAAAATTCGTTCCACTTACCTGATAGACAAAGCTAATTTTATCGGTTGTCATCATTGGGGTTTCATCGAAAAAATTGATCTCTTAAAAAATGCTGCACCAGGAGCAATTTTATTATTAAATAGTCCCTACGCAGCAGAAACAGTTTGGGAAAATTTACCAGTCAAGGTAAAGAAACAAATTCTCGCTCAAGACCTGAAACTTTATACTATTAATGCGAGTCAGGTCGCAAAAAATAGCGGGATGGGACACAGAATTAACACTATTATGCAAGTGTGTTTCTTCGCTTTATCAGGAGTATTACCACAAGATAAAGCTATTGCTAAAATCAAACAAGCCATAGAAAAAACCTATGGTAAAAAAGGTGCAGAAGTTGTCAAAATGAATTTAAAAGCTGTAGACAATACTTTAGAAAATCTGCACCAAATCGAAATTCCTCTCGTTGAAAAAGGTAAATTTTCAGATGTAGAGAAATTAGCAACATCTCTACAAACAAATGCACCGAAATTTGTCGAGAATGTTCTTGGTAAAATCATGTTATGGGAAGGTGACGACTTACCTGTAAGTGCTTTACCTGCGGATGGAACTTTCCCCACTGCAACTGCAAAATGGGAAAAACGCAACGTTGCAGAAGAAATTCCGATTTGGGATGAAAATGTCTGCGTTCAGTGTGGTAAATGTGTGATGGTTTGTCCTCACGCTGCTATTCGTGCGAAAGTTTATGCAGCGGATAAATTAGCAAATGCACCTGCAACTTTTAAGTCAACAAACGCGAAAGATAAAGACTTTGCTACCCAGAAATTTACTATTCAAGTTGCACCAGAAGACTGTACAGGTTGCAGTATTTGTGTGAATGTTTGTCCTGCAAAAAATAAAGCAGAACCAACAAAAAAAGCTATTAACATGAGTCCGCAGTTACCCATCAGAGAACAGGAACGCAAAAACTGGGATTTCTTTTTAAGTTTACCAAATCCTGACCGCAGAAAGTTGAAATTAAACCAAATTCGTCAACAACAACTGCAAGAACCATTGTTTGAATTTTCCGGTGCTTGTGCAGGATGTGGAGAAACACCCTACCTTAAATTATTAACACAATTATTTGGCGATCGCTCACTCATTGCCAATGCTACCGGTTGTTCTTCCATTTACGGTGGAAATTTACCTACAACCCCCTGGAGTCAAAACGCAGAAGGAAGAGGTCCCGCATGGTCCAATAGTTTATTTGAAGATAACGCCGAATTTGGTTTTGGTTATCGCTTATCTTTAGATAAACAAGCAGAATTTGCAGCAGAATTATTGCAACAATTAAGTAGTGAAATTGGCGATAATTTAGTTAATGACATCCTCACAAATTCCCAAAAAACCGAAGCTGATATTTGGGAACAACGGGAAAGAATTGCAATTCTCAAACAAAAACTAGAAGCAATTTCCGCATCTAAAAATGACCAAAATCTAAAATCCAAAATCCAAAATCTCAAATCCCTCGCTGATTATTTAGTGAAGAAAAGTGTGTGGATAGTAGGTGGTGATGGATGGGCTTATGACATTGACTTTGGTGGAATTGATCACGTTTTAGCCAGTGGTAAAAATGTCAATATCCTAGTCATGGATACAGAAGTTTATTCTAACACAGGCGGTCAATCTTCCAAAGCAACTCCTAAAGCCGCAGTTGCGAAATATGCAACTGGTGGTAAACCTGCACCCAAGAAAGATTTAGGTTTAATGGCCATGACCTATGGTAATGTTTATGTTGCCAGTGTGGCTTTAGGTGCGCGAGATGAACATACATTAAAAGCATTTTTAGAAGCGGAAGCTTTTGATGGTCCATCCTTAATTATTGCCTACAGTCATTGTATTGCTCACGGGATTGATATGACCACCGGTTTACAACAGCAGAAGGCTTTAGTAGACGCAGGAAGATGGTTGTTATATCGTTATAATCCGGCATTGCAAGAACAGGGTAAAAATCCCCTACAATTGGATATGAAAGCGCCTTCTGAGTCTGTGGAAAAATCCATGTACCAGGAGAACCGGTTTAAAATGTTGACGAAGAGTAAACCGGAAATTGCTAAACAATTGCTAGAACAAGCGCAAGCAGAAGTAAATGCTAGATGGGAGATGTATCAATATTTGGCTAATAGGTAATTGGTAATTGATAGCCCGCCTCAGAATGAATTCTGAGTCTAATAAAGAAAGTCGTCTAAAGACGACTACATAAAATTTTTGAGTCCGTTTTAACGGACTTTAGTTATTAGCCCTGAACTTCAGTTCTGGGCGGGTTGTGTTGAAAATCCAAAGGATTATTACATTTTGGACAGCAATTTCAAATGACAGAATTAGAATTTTAGGAGATTAAAAAAATGCTAGATGTAAAAAATGAGTATCTCTATAATTTATTAGCAAGAATAAAACAAAGACCAGGAATGTATTTAGGAAATTGTTCTATTACTCGACTAAATATGTTATTGGTTGGCTATAGTCAAGCGAGAATGGAATTAGGATTACCACGTACAGAACAAGAAAAAGAGTTTGATCAATTTCAAGAATGGATACAAAATAAATATAATATTACTGCTAGTCAAGGATGGGATAGTATTATTCTCTTAAATTCCACTGATGAAAAAGAAGCTTTTTATAAATTTTTTCAATTATTTGATGAATTTTCTCACAAAAATACAAATGATGCAAGTTTGGAAGTTTACTTAGCAAGTTGAATCATTGCCAACAACTAATCAACATTTATTAAAAAGTGGGCAAAATGCCCACATTAGATTAATAGATTTTAAAGGTTTCTATATATTTCTCCTATTGTTCTCATTAGTCTATAAAAATATATGTTATCTTCCGGTAATGTTAGAGAGCCAGATATTGCAGAGAAAGCAAGACTTTCAGGTTCTGACCATCCATTTTTCCAAATTAGTTTTTTATTAGTTAAAATAATACCTTCTTTACCATCATTCCAAAAACCAGTATTTTTCATTGCTAATATTTTTTCATCAGCTTCAAGTAGTGAATCTGCGTAACTAGATATAGCATTGGATAGCTTATCTATAGGAATATTAGGAGCAATAAAAAAGCCTTCTATTTCAGAAGAGTTATTTAACTCCTGGTTAAGAAACCCTCTAAAATCTTTTAGATTAGGATCATCTGGTATTTCAGTTAAAGTGTACAATCGTGATTCAAGCTGGTGTAGTATATTTGCATCTCTATGTTTTTGCCCTTTCAAAAATGACCACACCACAAAACCAGCACCAAACGCTATTAAAGAAGCACCCCCAGTAATAACACTAATTCCCCCCAAGGCTGAAATAATTGTAGTAATAGCAGCTGCTCCTGATAACGTACCTGCTACCTCTAACATAGAAGCAGCAGTCCAAGCGATGAGAACCGCACCCGCACCAGTTAAAGTTCCTGTTGCTGTAGCAATTCCTAAATTTTTATAGTCTTCTGCGTCCATTTGAGACACCAGCGCAACAGATACTAAACCAGCTGCTCCTATTAAAGCTGCTCCCCCGGTAACTACCGCTAAACCTCCTAGCATTCCCAAACCACCAGCAGCTACAGAACCTCCTCCTAAGTATACCAACGTTGCGGTAGTAGCTGCTCCTCCACTCAAACTACTAATAGCTACACCTGTCGCTGTTTCTGCTCCTAAAACAGTGAGAACACCCTGACCTGCTGGTAGAATATTTATACCTGCTTTAGTAACAAAATTAGCTACATTTTTAACTCCACCAAAGTTTTCTTTTGCAGATTCGGCATCCTTTTGCAGAAAGATATTCTGTGCCATTAAATAAACTACTTTGCTACTATATGAAATATTAGAACCAAGAATAAATAAATTCAGAAGTTGCAAAGTATTTGGATCAGATATTTTTTCACCAGCCCGAATTTCTTTGTAAGTTCGTAAATAGTTTTCTTTATTTTGCGGACTTAAGTATTGATTATCTTGAATTAATTGAACGATAATTACATCTACAGTAAAAGCTCTAGATTTAGCACTTGCAAGTGAATAAATATTTTTAATGGAAATAGGAATATCTGAACCAGCAATAATAGCTTCTAAATCTTCTAGATAACTAAAATCGGGAACTGGTTCTGAAGATATCACATATTGATATGTACCTCTAATTCTTTTCTTTTCATCTTTAGAAAGCTCAGATTTAGTTAATGCTGTTTCAATCGCTTTTTCAATGATATTTAATAGACAATTTTGATGAGCAATTTCATACCTTTGTCGAATTTGTTCATCTAAGTTAGATGAAGCTACCAAATATTGCAATAAATCTAAAGAAATAGTATCTTCTATATATTCACTATCTTCAACTAACTCATAAATTTGTTTTACTTGGGTTTTTGTGGCATATTTACGCAGAAAATCAGCTTGATCAATTTCTTGATATATCTTGTCAGCTATTCTCACATTTGGGTCATACAAAGTATGTAAAATGAACTTGACATCATTACCTTGTAACCCAATTTTAGGGATAGAAATGGTATTATATTCAATAATTCTCGGAGGAATTGTTAACTTATAAGAATCTCCAGACCTCAAAGTAACTTTCTGAATACCACCCCTTCTAGCAATTTCATAAGGAATAAAAACGTGATATTTTTCCTTGAAACTATCATCATTAGCACTGGCAATTTCTGGAAATATCAAATCTTTAGTCAGATAAACCGCAACACCAGAAACCATTAGATTTAAAAACATCCGACGGTTGATATTCATCATAAGTAAACACCTTGAAATTAAAAACCGAATGATTTTCAGATTATCTCACATCTTGCACCTGGCGACTGGCGACTGGAAGTCACGGCTACACAGGCAAAACCCACCTGCGTGGGTTTGAAACCCTTGATTTTCCGTTAGTCCGCGTAGGCGGACTTGGTTTGTATAGCCGCGATTTCTAATCGCCAGGGCTTGATGCAAGATATGAGTTATTAAACAGCTTGTGTTACTAATCTAGTCAACACAGAATCTAGCATCGTGTTAAATTTTTACGCTGCACACATAAATACAAATGTTATTGGCAACCATAACGTATAAGCACGAAAAACTCTATGAATAATAAATTTTTATATTTGTATAAACTTAGTGACGATGTAGTAATATTTCTCAACAATAAAAACAGGTAATAAGCTTTCACCAATTACCTAATTACCAATATTAATTTGCTTTATGGAGATATCCAATCTTCATCTTTCATAGCCTTGAGTACCCGATTCAAAATCACCTTACCATTAGGTTGAATTACCTCTAAACGAATAAAATCTGGGTCACTTGGTCGCCAAGTAATTTGATATTTCAAACCATTATTATTCCAAGTGTAAACTTGACGGGCATTAGTTCCTGAAGCAACAGCACCAGACAAGCTAATATAAGAATTAGGATTACGACGGTTTTCACCATAATAGTAATAGACATTATTATTAAATGACAACCTTACTTTCCAATCCTGATCAGCAAATGTTCCCCCTGGATAATTGTATCTCTGTGCTAGTGCAGGTTGAGTCATTGCTACATCAATAATCGCAGGTGTAGAAATACCCAAAAAAGCCGCCAATGTCATCGCTTTGTAGTTCATAAAACTCTCTCTTTGGTGAAAGTGAAATTATATAGTTTCTTCTGCTTGAATATTCCTAGATATCCATAATTTAGGAAACAGCAAACCAGAATTTTCTTGATATTCCTCAAATTCAGGATATCGAGATAGAGATTTATCTTTTTTGAGCATATTGGGAACAAATATCATAGCTATAAATAACCCCAGAATTAAAAAAGGTAGCCAATGCTGAGTTAACATAGCAAATGCTAGATAAATCAATACTTCTCCTAAATAATTAGTATTACGACATCTAGCAAAGAAACCTTCTGTAATTAGTCCAGTTTTGTACTTAAGAGTATAATATTTTTGGGCATCACTGGTAAAATGTAAAAACACACCCACAATATTTAAAGCAATAGCAGCAGCTATTAATGGTAAAGGTGGAACAGTACCACTACTAATCAAAATAAATGGTGCTACCCAGTACAAACAAAGAAGTATAAATACAAAAATTCCCTGCGATGTAGGAATTTCTTGTTCCCATTGTTTATCTGGGAAAATTCTATCTTTTGTTAACCAAAGAAAACCATAAGTACCATGAAGCGCAAGATAAACCCAAGCTCCAATAGTAAAATTATGGTATAACACCATTAGCCCTAACACTATCGCAAAAGTTATACCTTTGTGAAAATTAATCGGATACTTTACTTTCATATTCTGGATATTTGTGAGATTTTTCAAATTAGTGAAATAAATAGAGAGATAGGAAAATACGACCTACCCCTCTGACATCATTATTTCATTTCCTGGCTATTACCCATACTGCGTGAACAATACCAAGAACGTAAAAACCAAATATCGTCAAAAGTAAATTAATCCAAAAATCTTTACCGAGACCAACTTGCAAAAATACTCCTAAAGGTGGCAGAAAAATCGCTGCTAAAATCCGTACTAAATCCATTTCAGCCTCCTGTTAATATTCCACATCTCTACAATTAACTTCACTGTCGAGCCATAAGATTCCTGAAATCATCAAGATACGGTAAACCGCACTTATTAACCACCGCTGATCTTGGCTTTGTAACCCAATTTAACCAAAATCTCTAATATTTTCTGCTTATGATCTCCTTGAATTTCAATCTCGTTCTCTTTCACAGTTCCCCCTGTACCACATTGGGTTTTTAACTGTTTCAATAAAGCAGCTAAAGTTTCTGGTTTGGTTTGAAACCCGGTAATAACTGTGACGGTTTTCCCCTTCCTTCCTGCGCGAGTAGCTTGTATTCTCACATTTTGTTGATTTGGGGGTAATTCTTGAATTGGACGTTCTACAGCTCGTTCTAAGGCTGGTGAGCTACCATTACCAAACTCTTGGTAAACAAAGCGTTTGTCAGATTTGGGATTAGAAGAAGACATACAATTTAATTCAGATTTATTCAGGGAAAATAAACGTTTGCAGGAGTAGTCAACGCTACATTAAGTTTACTGAATTTAAAAACTCACATTGACTCTGTTCTGTCATTTTAACCAATTAGTGATTATTACTGAGCAATATCTGACAATAAGACGCTTAATTGTATTAGCAAATCCATCACATCTTCTATCAGCTTTAACCAAAATTTTGATCAATCTGTGTGACTACGTTAATTTTTATCAGGATTAGAGTAATATAAATTACCGAAAGCAAGAATTTGAGATATAATTTTTATGTTCAAAATAGCATTATCTAATTCTGAGGAATTACCCACTTCTAAACAGTATCGTCTCATAGGAGCGATCACTGCTTTAGTCCTAGTAAGTCTGCTCAGTTCATCAGGTGGAACGCCCATTGAACACACCATTTCTAACAGTTGGGAAGGTTTTATTTGGGGTATTGCCGATCCAGTCATTGGCTTAGATCGATTAGCTGGCATCATTGCCCTGGGGTTACTTTCTGCTAAATTTATACGTGGTGTTTGGATCGGTTTAGCTTTTGTATTAGCTGCCTTAGTTGGACAAATAATACATTTGTGTCACTTAAATCTACCAGGTATAGAAATAGCCGTTGCTATTGTCTCCATCGTCTTTGGTGTAATTTTTATCCTACCTAACCCAATTAGCTGGTTAGCTTGTTCCATACTCAGTGTTATTGCTGGGTTATTTCATGGTTATGCTGATAGTCAAGCAATCATGGGTGCAGAAATGCTAACTTTAACTGCATATTTGCTTGGTGTCATCTTATCTCAAACAGCAATTGTCTTGTCTGCTAGAAAAATTGGCATCATGATCAGCAATAAAGCAAGTAACCAGATATTAAATAAAACAATTCGTTGGGTTGGGTTAACTTTTTGTGCAATTGGTATCGTATTTTTGGCCAATGCAGTAATCTAATAACAAGAAAATACTTTGAGGGTAGTTGTGCAACTTAAATCATCACTAGGTTAGTAATTATCGTTAAAAAACTTAACACGATTCTGCACAATTACCCACTTAGTATAAATTCTCAAATTCCCTCATACTTCTGAAAATAACGTCAATATTGTTACCAAATACTTATTAGTTATGGATTTTACCAATCCTTCTTATCTTATAGATGGCATTTTTTTGATTCTGAAATCTCAACTAACAGAGTTTATTGCTGATTATGAAATTATTTGATGAATATTAACCATATTACTATGATGATTTCTCAAAATTGGGGCGCTCCAGAAATGATTTCCGCAGGAATAGAAACTAGAATAAGTCGATTAGAATCTATTGTTGAGCAAATCGGTGAAGCTGTACTTTCTACTACCGAAACTATTGAACGTCTAGCTCAAAGAGTAGATGCTCTCAGTGTACAAGTAGAAGCACAGGGAAAACAAGTACAACAGCAAGGTTATCAAATTTTTGCCTTGTGTGATGCAGTACAGAGTCTCACGGAAACTCAGAAAGATTCACTACAAGAACTCAATCAGCTCACAAAAACTGTAGATAAAATCGTGTTTTTACTGCAAAGTGCAGATGAAGAAACATGAAGTTTTCCATCAAACCTTTAACTGAGTAACTGCAATATTACCAGAAAAACATATATCTACATCACTACCAGGAGTGCGATCGCGTTTACCATATTCACCGACATAATAAAAATTATCACCTTCTATTCGATAATTCACAGGTAAAGGTTTGGTACAAGGTTGACAAAAAACCACTTCAGGATGAGCATCTTCTGGTAATAGATGGGGTAAATTAACATTCCAAAAGCTACCAGGTTTTAAAGGAACTTTCAGTAAATCTGCCAATATATCTGATGTCCATTTAGCAGCTAAATCCCAATTGTAATCAAGCTTACCTTTGCGATAGTGGGAAATAGCAATTCCGGGAATACCGTGCATTGCAGCTTCTCTAACAGCAGCAACAGTACCGGAAATATAAGCATCCACTCCCAAATTACCACCAGCATTAATACCGGAAAGCACAAACTTGACATTTTTGCAAATTTGTGTAGTTGCAATTCTCACACAATCAGCGGGAGTACCAGAAATAGCATACTCAAATTCAGAACGACGTTGGAGTTTTATGGGTTGAGTGGTAGTAACTTGATGTCCACAACCAGACTGATGTGATGCTGGTGCAGCGATAATGACATTTTTATCGTTTACCGCTTTCAGTAAGGCTTGAATACCTGGTGCGTCGATACCATCGTCGTTGGTTAAGATTATTGTCATGATTGTCAAGTTACTTTTAGCTCAAACAGCCGAAAATTATCCCCAGATGAGATACTTTTGACCTAGTTTCTATAGTATTTTGATTGCAAGAGTATTTTAGGATTCATTCCATGAAACAGCTACTCCAGCAATTATTTAGTAGTCACACATACCTTACCCGTCTCATTTTACCTGTATTGGTAATCATGATGATGGCTATTTCCGTCTTTGCCACACCAGCTTTCGCTACAGGAGTATATCAAATACCCAATCTGACACCAGACACCTGGGTTGTAGATGAAGCTGATGTTATTAGCCGTTTTAATGAAGGTCAAATTAGCGGTGCTTTCAAAGAATTAGCCCAGGAAACTGGTAATGAGGTCAGAATTGTTACCGTTCATCGTTTTGATTATGGGGAAACACCGGAAAGTTTTGCCAAAGGACTATTTGCAAAATGGTTTCCCACCGCAGAAGCGCAAGCAAATCAAACTCTGTTGGTGATTGATACTGTTACCAACGGTGCAACTATTATCAGCGGGGATCAAGTTAAAACTCTATTGACTGATGCGATCGCTAATAGTGTTACCGAACAAACCCTGGGAGCAGCATTACGGGATGGTAACAAATATAATCAAGGATTTTTGGACGTGCGCGATCGCCTAGTTGCTGTCATCTCCGGTCAACCTGATCCCGGACCACCAGAAGAAAAACAAACCATACAGGTAGAAGGAACATTTACAAAAGCTGAAGAAACCGACAAAAACAAGGGTAATTCTACAGCTTGGGTAGTAGGATTGTTAATTGCTGCCACTGTCATTCCAATGGCAACTTACTACATCTATCAAATCAATCAACCATCAAATGAGGCTTAAGTGATTGGTGATTGGTGATTGGTAATTGGTAATTGGTAATTGGTAATTGGTAAAATTTACCTCTCTTCCCTATTTCCTGTCACCTGTCACCTGTCACCTATCCCTAATCTTGCACGTACTCCTTACCTGTCACTAAAGCAACTTCAGCCCGGACAAATTCCCGCCCTAAATAAGCCGCATGGTCTAAAAAAGCAACAGGACAAGGTTGAGTTTCTTCAAAAATCTTCACACACAATTCCTTTGCCGTCCGGCCGCTAAATACAGTTGTATGAATTCTTTCCACCTTACCCCGTGCCGGAATTACCTTACCTGTTTCTGGATCTACAGCCAAACCACGTTCATCAATCACATTTGTGAAATGCTTGGCATAAATTAACCGTTCATTCTGGTCTATGTAAATAATGAAATAGCCACTAGGATCAAGGTCAATATGACGCTGAGAAAGTTGATCATCAATTGCCGTTAAATCATCAAGTATTAAATCCATACCCATTCTCAAAAGAAAAAGTTATTTCAACATTTTTTTACATTACAACTCAAGTGTAATTCTTCAGCTACCTTTTTTAACCATTATTTTGACTAAAAGGTAACTCTGCATTAATCTCCTTCATTTCTTCCTCTTCCATTTGATTCACTTCTAGGATATAAGGACGCAAGATTTGTCCTAAACGATTATTGTAAAATCGGTGTAGACTGTAATTGGGTTTAGCTGGAAAACCGCGCCGTTTCTTATGTCTTCCTCCCGCACCGGGATCAAAAGTTTGGATACCGTGAGCGATCGCCCACTCAATCGGTGCATAATAGCAAGCATCAAAATGTAAGCAATCTATTTCTTGAAAACTACCCCAATAGCGTCCATATAACTTCTCATCCTTAAATAAACAAAACGACATTCCCACAGGTTGACGCTGATCTTCCTCATGATAAGCAGCGAAAAATACCACCCGATGACGATAATTATGGTAAAGTTGCTCAAAAAATCTCTTTGTTAGATACTTACTACCCCACCAACCAAACTTATCACAGGTATCAGCATAAAAGTCATACATCAACGGAAACAGCGACTTAGGAATATCTTCACCAGTCACTGCTTCCAGTCGTAAACCTGCCTTTTCTACAGCCTTGCGTTCTCGCTTAATATTGCGTCTTTGATTAGCATTGAATACTTTTAAATAATCATCAAAACTTTGAAAATCAGTATTTTCCCAAATATAGCTATGGTGTAACCAACTCGTAAAACCTTGTTTTTCCAACACAGGCCGCCATTGGGGATCAAGATAGAGGAAATGACAACCAGAGATGCCATGATTGAGACAAAAAGCATCAATTTCATGCACCATCATCGCCGTAATTTCTTCCTCGTCTTCCCCAGGAGCAATTAAAAAACGATAGCCTTCTGCCGGAGTAAATGGCGACATTCCCAACAATTTGGGATAATACTCTACACCGATCCGAGAAGCTAAATCTGCCCACTGATGATCAAATACAAATTCCCCCTGACTATGCCCTTTTAGATAAAGTGGAGCCGCAGCAATTAAAGTTCTATCGCGCCACAGCGTCAAGTGATTTGGCAACCAACCTGCATTTGCTGTAGCACTATGGGAGGTTTCCATATTATTTAGCCAGTTCCACTCTAAGAAAGGTGTTTTCAGTGGTATAGCCAAAGCATCCCAAGCTGTTTGAGGAACTTCCGCCAGTTTATGAGTCCAAACTACAGAATAGTTAGATTTGAGTTGTTTTACCATCGTGAAGCTGTAAATATCTACTTGTCAATTAGCCTAATCTAGAGAAACTGATCTTTGTAGCCGATAATGTAAAAATACTTCCTGTTCAACTGTAACAACTTCCAACAGCTGTAATCTGGGTGCTAAATTCGATAAAAATCCTTGTCCTTCTACTGGTGTGGGTGCAGCAGTACCACCCAAAATTAAAGGACAAATAGTCAACCAGAATTCATCTATTAAATCAAATTCCAGTAAAGAAGCGACTAATTGACCACCACCTAACACAGCTAGACGTTTTATCTCTAGACTTCCTAAGTGTTGCCAAGCTGCACGAGTATCAATGTTTCCGCTTGGTGTTTCCATCACCAAAATTTGCTCAAATTCTGAACGTCCTTGCCAAAAATTAGATCCTTCTCTAGTCGTCAGCAACCAGCGTTTAACAGGTTGTTGAAAGAATTTAATATCCGGATTCAGGTTTCCAGAACTCGAAAGCACTATATGAACCGGCTGGAGAGATTTATTTTCTGTTTTTCTCTGTTGCAGCAATATTGGATGTGATACGGTAAGTGTTGTACCGTAGGCACGGAGAGTACCCGCACCAAATAAAACGGCATCAGAGGCAGCGATTTGTTTTTCCAGGTGAGCTTTATCAGCCCCTGAGCCAAACCGAGCAGGCGATCGCACCACATCAGCTATTTTGCCATCTGCACTCATGGCCAAAACCACTGTGGTATGAGGACGATGTTGCACCATGTTTAATCAATTTCACCTCTGGATTAATATGCTACACCAATCATTACTACATCTACCATCTGAGAATTATACGAAGTGAGACACTCGATGGCTAAGTCCCGTCAATCCTCCTTTCGACGAATTTTAGTAACCAGAATATTGCTGGTATTTGTCCCCGTTTTATTAATTGGGGAAATGGTAGCACTCAATAAGGCACGTTCCAGCCTTTTGAACACTGCTCGGCACAATTTAACAGACAGTGCTATCAATAAAGGCGAAAAAATAACTGATGCGATCGCCTCACTAAAAACAAATTTAATCAGTGCTAGTCAAACAAAAGCAATTCAGTCTGGTTCAGCAACTCAAGCTGAAAAATTTATCAATCAATTAGCCCAACAACTACCCAATCAAATTGATTGTATTCAACTTAAACGTCTCCGAAAAAGCAATCAGAAAAATCAGATCATTGCTAGTAGCTGTGGCGATAAAATCATTGTCGAACAGCCATTATCATTTACTAATGATGAAATTCAAATTACACCTATTTTACCGCCAAAATCAGGAATAACTGGTAAACGTAACCCAAATAATCAACTGCAATTACTGTTATCAACCCCAGTCTATAATCAACGGGGAAATTTAGCTTACGCCTTAACTATCAAAACTACATTACACCGACAAACTCACAATAACCAAGGATATTTAATAGGTGCTTTGGTAGTCATTTCTGAAGATGGAACTATTTTGGCACACCCATCACCTGAAACAGTCGGAACTAATATTAAAAATTACTCAGATGCTCAACAACTACAAGGCGTAATTAAGAATGCTCTTCAGGGAAATAATGATTCTATCAATTGGAATTTCGGCAAAGGTAAAGAATCAGTTGCCGGCTATACAGCAATACCTAATCCCATTACACAACAGCAACAGCAAAAATGGATCATCTTGGCTGTTGTCAGTGTTAAAGATGCGCTCTTGGGTTTAGATGAAATCAAACTCATCCTCATTGTCTTAACAGTTGGTTTAATCGGCGCGAGTTTGTTAGCATCTTTATATTTAGCACCCTACTTAGCAAGTCCTGTAGAAGAACTCAGAGACTACGCTCTCAATATTCATAGTCACCATGCTGCACAACCCATACCCCGTAACTTTAAAATTCGGGAATTTAACCAACTAGCTCAAGCACTAGATCAAATGGTTGAACGACTTAAAGCATGGGCTGAAGAACTAGAAATAGCCTGGAAAGAAGCCAAATCAGCCAACACCGTTAAAAGTCAGTTTTTAGCCACAACTTCCCATGAATTGAGAAACCCACTCAATATTATTATTAACTGTGTGCGTTTAGTTAGAGATGGTTTGTGTGATGATCGAGAAGAAGAACTAGAATTTCTCCAACGAGCCGACGAAACAGCAATTCATTTATTAGGTATCATTAATGATTTACTCGATATTTCCAAAATTGAAGCAGGTAAGCTCTCTGTAGTTATTGCTCCTCTGGAATTGCGTCAATTGTTATTAGAAGTAATTAACTTGCAATCAGTTAATGTTCAACATAAAGGACTGCAATTAAAATGTGAAATAGGTAATGAACCAATACCAGTTAAAGCTGATGAGGTAAAACTCAAACAAGTCTTAATTAATATTATTGGCAATGCTACGAAATTTACTGATCAAGGTAGCATCATCATCAGTACCAAGATTCAGCAACACAATGGCAAATCTCATGTTATAGTCTCAGTTCAAGATACAGGTATAGGGATTGATCCTACCCAGCAGCATAAACTATTCCGCCCCTTTGTCATGGTGGATGGAACAACTACACGCAAGTTTGAAGGTACAGGATTAGGATTGGCAATTTCCCGGAACTTAATCGAACTGATGGGGGGAAAAATTACCCTTGAGAGTTTGGGTTTACATCAAGGAACAACGGTAAAAATCATCTTACCTTTGATTGATATATCTTTATTATCCGCCTCCAAGAAAAAAGAAGATGGAGGGAATAATGAACTAACATCTAATGCATCTAATCATGAACTCAAAGATATAATTTATCCTACATTGGAGAAAGAACAACCTGCGGAAATTGACAATTCTCTACAAGCAAATATCACTTCAGAAAAGCAGATACCCGCAAAATAAATAGATGATTACAACCAGGGTTAAAAATTGTTACTATTAGTAATGAACTATTTTAGTCACACATCTGAATAAATTCAACTTTATCTTTACTTTTACCAAAGAGACTTTTCTTTTTGTGGGTTTTTCACCACTGACAAGATTGTTTTAAGTCTATTCGGTTAAGCTATATTTATACCGGAAGCAGCAGAAATTGTCAAGTAATGCCTCTAAAGAGGCTTTGCGATCGCCTACATCCACCGTCTGAAGCACAATAAAATATCGGAGCGTGGTTTTGGCTCGCTCGATTTCTTTATAAAAAAAATAACATTAATCCAGATTACTGTTATACTAACTCAGTAATATAGCAGTATATATTCAATTCAAGTAACTAAAGTTACCAAGCTTAAGCATAACAAGGCTGTATAAATAGCCAGTCTCCTCTATAAAAAAGAACATCTTGAGAACTGTCCCACTTAACAATTTATTTCACCTTAACTAAGGGGCGTATGTGGAAACAAGAGAAAAATGATGGTATAATCCTTCAAATGGCCTTATCACTGGCCTTAGCTACCACCCCACTGGCAGCAAATTTATTGGTATCAGTGCCTGTAATAGCAGAATCAAAATCTGATGTGTTCACTTTCCCACTACCGCAAACAGTGGAAAGTGGAACCAAAGTGCGGATTGATGGTTCCATGAGTTTGATAATGATCAACCAAAGCCTGAAAGATGGCTTTGAGAAACAGTTTGCTGGTACACAAGTAGAAATTGGGGTTAATGGTACTGATGCGGCACTCAAAGCCTTACTAGATGGCAAAATTGAGATAGCAGCGATCGCTCGTGGACTAACCCCAGAAGAAAAATCCCAAGGTCTAGAACAAGTTCTTCTAAGCAGAGAAAAAATTGCCATCATTGTGGGTGCAAACAATCCTTTTCAGGGTAGTTTGACGAGTGAACAATTTGCCAAAATTTTCCGGGGTGAAATTACCGACTGGTCAGAACTAGGAAGTTCATCTGGTAAAATTCGGTTGGTTGATCGTCCCTCAAGCAGCGATACTCGTAATTCTTTGCGTGATTATCCAGTCTTTAAATCCGCTGAATTTTCCACTGGTGCTAACGCAACTCAAATAGCTGAAGATAAAACTGCCCAAATTATCCAAGAATTAGGCACAGACGGCATCAGTTATGCCATAGCTAATCAAGTATCAAAGCTACCAGATGTGCGAACTCTCAAAGTTCAAGGAATCGCACCAGATAATGCTAAATATCCCTTTTCCCAGCCTTTAGTTTACGTTTACAAGCAAAATCCTAGCCCAGCAGTAGCTAGTTTTCTAGATTTTACCAACGCACCTGTAGGACAGCAAGCAATAGAAACGGCTAGAGATGCAGAAGCATCTGCGATCGCAGCCAGTGCATTGCAGAATTTTACTCCCGAAACTCAACCTGTACCAACTACCGCATCCTCTGATACTCCAACTGTAGCAACTGCTTTACAATCAGAAACTTCACCTCCTACAAATAATTCCGCTAATCAGCAACTTGTAAATCCTGTTGAAGATAAAAATACAGTATTTTTGATTGTCTTGTCTTTATTGCCAATTGTCGGGTTAGGAGGCTTTTTTGCTTGGTGGTTGAAGAGAAAACAACAATCAGCAGATGAAAAAATAGCTCCCTTAGAAACACCAACTACCAGCCCATCAATTACAGAAACAATACTAACAATACCCGACGAATACACCATTACTTCCCCTGTTAATAACCCTACATTTACTAACGGAACATCTCACTCCCATCAAAACCCAGCCTCAAGCATATCCAATACCGATAAAAATCTCTCTTTAACAGCCACAGAAACCTTAGTTGGCAGTTTAAAATCAGTAACAGCCAGAGCCACAAAAACAGCAACAGAAGTTGCAAATTATCTGGATATTGCTAATCAAACAATTGCCCTAGATTGTGGCGAAGTGGTATGGGATACAGAAGCACCAGTCGCTGTTGTTAATACTCCCTATCCCTCAGTTCCAAATCTTTCAGCACTAGCATTCAATCAGGTAGAACTTCCAACAGATGACTTAACATTTTCTCTGTCTGAATTACTAGATGAACAAGCAGAATTATCTGCTCAAAAAGCCACTATTTCCCTTCTAGAACTCCCTGAAAATCCCATAGAATCATCCTCTCAGGACTCTACCACATCCCTATCAGAATTACTCTACGAAACAGCAGATTTATCTGCTCAGAACTCTACTAATTCCCTTCTGGAATTCCTAGAAAATCCCATAAAATCATCCTCTCAGGATTCCACCACATCCCTATCAGAATTACTCTACGAAACAGCAGAGTTATCTGCTCAAGATTCCACCACTGTCCTATCAGAATTACTTGATGAAACAGCAGAGTTATCTGCTCAAGATTCCACCACATCCCTATCAGAATTACTCGATGAAACAGCAGAGTTATCTGCTCAAGATTCCACCACTTCCCTATCAAAATTACTCGGTATAACCGCAGAGTCATCCTCTCAGTATTCCACCACATCCCTATCAGAATTACTCGATGTGCTGGTAACTTCAGCCGATGCTAATCTCAACAGTTCATTGTTAAAATCACCAACTGTTTCTACAGCAAATTCTCATCAAGAATCCATCACTTCACTCTCAGAATTACTGGGTTTAGAACCAAAAGAAGAAGAAGGATTAGATGTAGAACCGCCTACAGATGAAGTCAAAAATTCACCCCCTGATTTATCAAATGAGCTAGGAGAAATATTCAATACCTTAGTAGATGAGGCTGAACTCAAGGCTGATTTGGCAGAAGAATTATCTCTCGAATTGCCTATTCCATCTCATCTTCCAGAAGCAATAATTAATTATGCATCTGCGGAGATACACGCAAAAACAAAAAGCATAGTTACTACCGATAGCATTCCAGAACATTCACTATTAAATTCAAAGGCAGAAACTCAAGCGACAGAAGTTGTTAGTTTGTTAGATATAAGTGGAGATAGCAGCATTGTCTTCACACCTCGCACTCCCAAGTGGGCTTATGTTTCTTGGTATGTTTCTGAGACTCAGAAAGAAGCAGCAAGAAAAATCGGAGGTAATATTCTGGCAGTACGACTTTATGATGCTACCGATATTGATCTCAGTTATCAAATTCCCCAGTTAGTTCAGCAGTATGAATGTGAGGAAATCATATGTGATTGTTATGTAGCTATTCCCACAAGCAATCGTGACTACATGACTGAAATTGGTTATCTCACTAATAATAATACTTGGTTATGTATAGCTCGTTCTGGGACAATTCGGATCTTTAATCGTCCTGGTACAGACTTTTGGTTTGTAGCAGATACTGAGTTAGTTATTCATGGTTCAACAGAACCTGGTGCAACCGTAACCATTGGTGATCATAGGGTTAAACTCCAATCTGATGGTACTTTCCATTTGCGTGTTCCCTTTTCAGATAGATTATTTAACTATCTCATGACAGCCACTGCTGCTGATGGAGAACATAGTATAACTATCCTGAAGAAATTCTTCCAGGAAAGTTCAGAGAATTAAAATCAAATATTAATTATTTAGTTAGAAATTTTTCAGGAGTGATTATTGCTGTTGCTAATCACTCTTATATTTCTCGTATTGAATTTTTAATTCAATCAACACCCGCGGCGTAGCGTCCCAGAGGAAATTTATGATTCTTAACTTGATTAGGCTGCATTGCTTAAATCATTCTCATACTCAAATCTAACCACCTCGACTGTGTAATTGGCGCACTACTAGAAATATAATCAACTCCTGTTTCTGCTATAGCGAGAATTGTTTCTAAAGTAACATTTCCTGAAGCTTCAATCTTTACCCGGCTATCCTGTTCACGAATCAACCCCACAGCCTCAGCCATAATTGTTAAAGGCATATTATCCAACATAATAATGTCGGCTTGATACTCTAACGCCTCTTGTACCTGTTCTAAACTTTCTGTTTCCACTTCAATAGTTAGAGGATAAGGAATCTGCGAACGAATACGGCTAACCGCTTTTCCAATACCTCCAGCCGCCGCAATATGATTATCCTTAATCATCACCGCATCATCTAACCCCATACGGTGATTAATAGCACCACCTACAGCAGTTGCGTACTTTTCCAAGATTCTCAACCCTGGTGTAGTTTTGCGCGTATCTACAAACTTTGTGGGTAAATCTGCTATTTTCTCCACATATATATTAGTCAGAGTTGCAATTCCACTTAACCGCATCGCCAAATTTAGTGCCACCCGTTCCCCCATCAACAGCGCATCTAAAGCACCATTAATTTCTGCTACCACTTCTCCCGGTTCACATTTTGCACCTTCAGACTTTACAGCTACAAAGCCCACTTTATGATTCAACAACTCAAACACCCTGGCTGCAACTGGTAAGCCAGCAATTATTCCTGGTGCTTTCGCTACCCACTTCGCCTGTCCTATCGTCCCATTTTGGGATAAAAGAGATTGAGTAGTGCGATCGCCTCTACCAATATCCTCCAATAACCAACTTTGCAATAATTGATCCAGCACCAAAAACGGTGGTAGTACAGCCACGGAACTTTTCATCTGATTTCTTACCTCTGGCATTGAGATCAAATTCTTCTATGTCTACTCAATCAACCCTATCAACAATTGTTTCATGTCCTGCAAGCGATCACAGAAATTCCAGAGTTAGAAATCAACAAACTCAGCAGTCTATTTTATATAGATAATTCCGGCACTGAGTTCACCAAATCCTTTTGTCTACGCAACGAGTTTATCGCCGCATACAGTGCCTTACTATTCAAAATGCTGATTGCTAAATCCAAGCTGCTTTGTTTACTGCAACGGTTTTTATCCCAAGCCACGGGAAAAATCATTCTTACAGGCTTATAAGTCCATCTGGATTCATGCCCATTTACTAATCTTAGTCCACTAAACTCTTACCCCATAAGGATTTTGACTCAATTAAAAAAATTTTCCCCAAAAACTTTGAAAAAGTAGTTGACATTCAAAAGGAGGTTCGCTATATTGAATAAGTGCCTGAGAGAGAGCCGCGAGAGAGCGGGACTCGGAGGGACACCGAACCTTGAA
>JBJOKS010000047.1:0-22670 GCA_046045965.1 Cyanobacteriota bacterium
CCTGATGCTGGGGCAATTACGGCTGAACCGGATGCACCAGCGTAGTCTAGGCCACGATGGTAGTAATCATTTGCAAATTTACCATTATAGTAGCGCCTTACACCATAGGTTGTTGTCAACCTGCCTTTATTTGGTCTGAGGAAAACACCATTCCAATATTTTTCGGGTGTTTGTAGGGCTTTAAACTCTTTAGCACGTTTTAGTTCATATTCTGTGGCTCTCACTCCAGCTTTTCCTGGTGGTAGGGTGATGCGTTGGACGGGGAATTTGCGATCGCCTACATAAACTGCTAAATTTCTTTGTTGCTGTCCATCTGCTGCTACGGTAACTCTTCTGACTCCAGGTTTTTCTAGTGGAGTGGTAGGAATAAAGGAACGGTACTTATTGGGGGCAATTTCAAAGGCTGGATATGTTTGTTCTCCAACTGTTACAGTAGGATTACTTGGTATTTCTTGACTATCTGCTTCAATTAATACTGAAATTGTATCTCCCAATTGTGGTTTGTTGGGTAGGATCTTTACTTCTAATGCCTCTGCTGGCAAACTGAAACCTATGGGAACAGCTGCAAATATTCCCATTAATATCTTAGTGACAGTGCTGACACCAATACGCTGTAACTTATCTTGAGGATTAATAATTTGAGCTTTGGTCGTCATAGAGTTATGAAAAAATCGGTTGCTGCTGTTTTTCCCAAGACTAGCTTATTGTCTTTGCTGTTTCCACTTTCAGACAAAAAAAATTGCCTTGTTAAATTTATAATTAAATCAATATATATATGAATAATCATGTTTAGACTCTACAATTTATATCTCAGCGGGTTGCGATAAGATAAAACTCATCAACTTTAATTAAATATTAGGGCGGGCAGGGATGTCTACCCCACAAGAGTTAGACTTATTTAAGTTATAAAGTTTAAATGCTGAACAGCTTATACCAATTCTCTATAAAGATGCACCAAATTTTGGAAAGGAACGTTCGCGAAGCGTGGCGTTAGCCATACCACAGAGACACAGAGAACACAGAGGAGGAAAATAGAAGATTAAAAAATTCGGCGCAGTCTCATACAGAAATGGTATTAAAATTCTCTTGGTGCATGGGCTATACAAATTACGAATTATGAATTATGAATTATGAATTATGAATTATGAAAAGTGGTTATCAATTATTGGCATAGGCGAAGATGGAATTGAGGGATTAAGTGCGATCGCTCTTTCTGTGCTTAACCAAGCTAAAATCATTATTGGTGGTGAACGTCATTTAGCAATGTTATCCCCAGAAGATAGAAGAGAAAAAATTACCTGGAAATCTCCTTTTAATAATTCTATTCAAGAAATTATTAACCGTCGTGGTGAGTCAATTTGCATTTTAGCTAGTGGCGATCCAATGTGTTATGGTGTCGGTGCAACTATTATTAAACATATTCCTATTGATGAAATTACTATTATTCCTGCATCTTCGGCTTTCAGTCTAGCTTGTTCTCGGTTAGGTTGGAATTTTACAGAAGTGGAAACTTTGAGTTTATGCGGTCGTCCTGCTTCCCTAGTGCAATCTTATATTTATCCCGGTGCAAAATTATTGATTTTAAGTGAGGGAAAAAAGACACCGGAAAGTGTCGCCGAAATATTGACAAAACGCGGTTATGGTGATAGTAAAATGACCGTTTTAGAAAGACTGGGCGGTATTCATGAACGCATTTTAACAGGTATTGCTGGTAGTTGGAATGAAACAGAAATTGCAGCGTTAAATACTATTGCAGTGGAATGTATTGCTGATGTAGGAATAGTGGGTTTATCGAGATTTCCCGGTTTACCTGATCATGCTTTTCATCATGATGGACAGTTAACAAAACGGGAAGTAAGGGCGGTGACATTATCAACTTTAGCACCTTTACCGGGGGAGTTACTTTGGGATATTGGTGCGGGTTGTGGTTCTATTTCCATAGAATGGATGCGGAGTAATATTAGATGTCGAGCGATCGCTATTGAACAAAATGCTAATAGACTAAATTATATAGCTGATAATGCTGCTGCTTTAGGTACACCAAATTTACAAATTATCGCTGGTAAAGCACCAGAAGTTATCCAAGAATTACCCACACCGGACGCTATATTTATCGGTGGTGGTGTCACCGCATCAGGATTATTTGATCTATGTTGGAATGCTTTGCGTCCTGGGGGGAGAATAGTTGCTAATGTTGTGACTTTGGAAGGGGAAAAAACGTTATATGAATGGTATGAAAAAGTGGGGGGAAATTTTACTAGAATTTCGATTCAACGAGCAGAACCAATTGGTAAATTTTTAGGTTGGAAAGGAATGTCTCAAGTCACACAGTGGGTAGCAATAAAATTATGAGAACGGCATATTTTCTGAGTTTTTTATGTGAGGTGGAGCCTCAAGGATAGCATTCCTAGCCTCTGGCTAGGAACGAGATCAAGAGGATCTAAATATGGAAGTTACGTTTTTTAAATGCTGATGCTGTTGAGAACAAGTCTGGGTTGCAGATATTCGTAATTTACTAAGCGTGCTTTGTTGCTTAACTCAATTTTTCTCTGCACTACATTCAATTCTTGCTGGAATTTATTGATAACGTCGTCAGCATTTGGGTCTGCAAATTCCTCATCTTCATAATATCCCAATCTGTCATAACGATAGGCTGAAAGTGTGAATAGAGTTGACAATTGGGTACTTGTTGGCTTCGCCGGTGGTAAAAAATCTATCAGTTCCTTGCGGGTAGAAACGCCTTCATTTTTAATTGGTTGATAAGCAGCCAAAGGCATATTGGGAACAAAACCCATATATTCATATTGTGGAAAATTAACAGCAGAATGCAGGGGTCCACAAATGTAGATGATAGTAGTAACAATCTCCACTAATTGTTCTAAGGTATCAATGCGATCGCTCATACCCTTGACTCTACCACCATCTTGAGCAACTAATTCTCGCGCCCAAGCTTGCAGTTCCACATCTGCTTTCAAGTCTTCAGGAGTCTTGTAGTAAAGCTCCAAATAGTTAAACACAAACTTGTTAATCGCGTTCCACAACAACATCCCATCGTCTCGATAAGGATAGTGTGGCAAGTTTTCTACATCATCCACACCGCGATTTTTAAGTTCTTTTGGTAGCGCAAACTGATCCAAACTCCAATCTTGATAAGCATCAACAACAATTTGCAGAGACTCTTGCAGAGTTCCAGCCAATAATTCATCAACAGGACCGCCCCTATTAACCAAACGCTGGCGACCCAAATCATTGTTAGCCAACATAAACCGGAAATGAGGTTTTAGCAGTATTCTCAAAGGATGGTTCTCAGCTAGTTGACGGGGGGTGACAACAGCAAAGGGTTCCATGACAAAATGAGTCCGGCATAAATGGCTGTTCATTTCATGATGATTAGCATCAGCAATTTGAACGCAGCACTTAGCATAAGACCAGATAGAAGGGTCATCAAAAGGTGTGAGGATTGGGCTTTGTTTACCTTCTTTTGGATTAATTTGGATCGCCACAGGTACGAGTTGACCGCGATCTTTGAAGCCAGAACTGCGCCAACAAAAAAAGGCCAGAGGCGCTGGTAGGTACTTTTTCCCCTTGGCAAAAGTGCCACCTTGAATGAATGCCAAAGGTCTATAATCAGCTACATAAAGATTTCCTGTTGCCAGTCTTTCAATCAAGTTGATAGAGTTGCCAAACTTAGCTTGCAATTCTTCGATGGTAAATGCAAAGTTAGCTGGCATTTCTTTAAGCTGACGTAAAACCAAAGGATTCACTCCACAAAGTCTTTGTTCTGCGAAAGAATCATCAGTTTCATAAGTTTTCATGACATTAGGTTTAGGCAAAACTGGAAAAAAGTCTTCATAGTCTTGCAATTCGTCTAAAGGGTCCCAAATAGCATGAGCTTTAACAGCCATCATATTTATACCAAGTTCTGCTGTCTCTAATGTCCGTTCAGCAATATACTTTGTAGAAAAATTCTCTGTAGGAGGTACACTTTTTAACATTGCCATAGGAGGCAAGAAATTATACACAAATTCATATTCTTTGCGGCCTTTCTGTAGGGAAGCTTGGCGTTTTTCAGGGTTGGGGTCATTTTGAGGTAGAAATGGTTTCATAGGTTTTGATGCCTGTGATGTAATTTGCAGTCTATACAGCTTGCAGCAGCCTGTAGCAAATTATCTGCTGTTATGTTTGTTATACTGCGTATTTTAATAAATATTTAACAAAGAGCTTCAACTGCTTTACCTATCACCTGTGATCAGCTAATAAACTTTTAATTTGCATAATTATTTTTCGTTAGTCCACGGAGGTGGACTTAGTTTGTGTAGTAGCGATTTCTAATCGCCATAAACTTTTAAAACATCCTCTTTTAAAACAACTTAAGAAGATGTTTGAAAATTCATTTATGGAGATTGCATAATTTTGATAATATTATTTATAAGTTGTTGTATAATTTGATTATAAATATTTGATTTGAAAAAACTTAAACAACTCCTTTGAAAAAAATCCCATGAATCAAACAGCTATTAATCTTATTGCTATTTCTGTCTTTCTGATGACTCTTTCTACTTTGTTGGGACCATTAATCAATCTTTCCCCAACTATTCCAGCTTTAACTATAGTGGGATTTCTCGGTATCGCTACTTTAGATAATTTCAGTTTTCAAGGAAAGGGAGGAACGATAGTTTTAGATTGGTTAGCGCGGTTTTCTCCAGAATATAAAGAACGGATTATACATCATGAAGCTGGTCATTTTTTAGTTGCACATTTATTAGGAATTAGCGTTACTGGTTATACTCTCAGCGCGTGGGAAGCTTGGAAAATTGGACAACCGGGACAAGGTGGGGTAATTTTAGAAGATGGGGAAATTGCTAAACAGTTGGAACGCGGGAAAATAGGCGTTTCAATGGTAGAAAGATATTGTAATATTTGGATGGCGGGAATTGCAGCGGAAATGTTAGTATTTAATTCTGCTGAGGGTGGTGGTGATGATAAAGCTAAGTTGAATCAATTTTTAACAGCTTTGGGTTTTGAGGAGAAAGTTTTTGAACAGAAACAAAGGTTTCATTTACTGCAAGCTAAAAATTTGATCCAGGAAAATTGGGAGAATTATCAAAGTTTAGTGGAAGTAATGAGAAAAGGGGTAGATGTGGAAGAATGTAAAAGGGTAATTGGTGAAATAGTTGGATAATAGAGTGATAAGATCCCCGACTTCTTTTAATATCATGTCAATAAATTGTGAATTAATCGCAGAAGTCGGGGATCTTAACCCTGTTATACTTGCCTAAATTAAGCTCCATTAATTAATTCTTCTAAAGATTTAGTTAAAGGTAAAGGTTTTCCATCTTCTTGATCTTCAGTAATTAACATTTCTATTACTTCCTGAGCATTTTTAACAGCTTCTTCATAAGTGTTACCATGAGTATGATATTTTTGAGTAGGAAATTCAGGTAAATGAACTAAATAACATTGATCTTCATTACTCCAGTGAATAATGATAGTATAGGGTAAATTCATTCTTCTGACTCCTCTTATGGCAATGAGAAAAATTAATCACCAGTCCTAATAGTCAAACAATCATCTTCCAAATCTGGCGGTATTTTTGCAGGAAATTCATCACTAGAATCTATAATGATGCTAAAATGTTGATCTTCATATTTACCCAACTTTTTAATTTCCCGCAGCCATTTACCAAGATTATCACCCATAAAATCAGGATTAGAAGTATCGAGAATTAACAGACTTACTCCACCCTGAGCCATTCTTCGGAGTCTTTTTTCAATTTGTTTAGCTGTAATTGATGATGGTTTAGTTAGGTATGGATTAGCAACAGAAAATCTTTCTGCAACTATACTATAGCGACCTTCTGTAACTGTATGTCCATTATCAATCGTACCAATAAAAATAAAAATTTCGTGATTATTGGGGCATGGTTCAGAATGAAATAGATTTAATACCTTAGTAGCAATGTTACTATCTATAAAATCTTCATGTATTGTTGATTCATCTACCCATAATGTTACAATTCCTTCTCTGTGTGGAAAAATGAAAGTAGACTTATCTTGACTAAATTCACCTACATTTATTAAAAGAAATCCATTCCCAAATTCCTGTTTCATCTGATTTATGTGCTTAAATATCTTTATGATCCAACTGTTATCTTCAAGCAAAACAGAGCAGAATTCATATAATGCTTGTTGCAATAGTGAAGATTTATCCATAACTTTTACACTGTACTCTAGGTAGATGACAGTAGTTCATTATAACAAGACCTTCACTAATTTATAAAAAGTCCATAATAGATAATGATCAGATTGTGTTCCAAAAACTGCTTTTTCACATATAGCAGTTTCTGGTTGACTTAACTCATCGTATGTAAAGAGAATGTAGCGACGGTTCATGAAACGTCTCTACAATTGTAGAATATAAGTCTTTGACCTGTTTTACCCTAGTTAAATTCGATTTCGTAAACACTCATGTCATCAACTCCCCAGTATCTTAGCGGTAACGATATTCGCGCTTTATTCCTCGACTTCTACACCCAACGGGGACACCAACCGCTCAAGAGTGCATCCCTCGTACCGGAAGATCCCACCGTACTGCTAACCATTGCAGGGATGTTACCATTTAAACCCATATTTTTAGGACAGCGCACACCGGAATTTAAACGCGCTACGACTTCTCAAAAGTGTATCCGTACCAATGATATCGAAAATGTGGGACGAACAAAACGCCATCATACATTTTTTGAGATGTTGGGTAATTTTAGCTTTGGTGATTATTTTAAAGAACAAGCGATCGCCTGGGGTTGGGAAATTTCCACACAAGTTTTTCGTTTACCTCCCGAACGTTTAGTAGTTAGCGTCTTTGAAGAAGACGACGAAGCATTTAACATTTGGAAAGATAAAATTGGAGTTCCAGAAAAACGCATCAAACGCATGGGTGCAGATGATAACTTCTGGGTTTCTGGTCCCACCGGTCCCTGTGGTCCTTGTTCAGAAATTTATTATGATTTTCACCCAGAATTAGGAGACGATAACATTGATTTAGAAGATGATACCCGATTTATCGAGTTTTATAACTTGGTATTTATGCAATATAATCGGGACGCAGAAGGAAACTTAACACCCCTCCAAAATAAGAACATTGACACCGGAATGGGTTTAGAGAGAATGGCGCAAATTCTCCAAAAAGTTCCTAACAATTATGAAACAGATTTGATTTTCCCGATAATTGAAACTGCGGCGAAAATTGCCAAAATTGATTATCATCAAAGTGATGAAAAAACCAAAGTTTCATTAAAGGTAATAGGTGATCATGTCCGTTCCGTTGTTCACATGATCGCCGATCAAATTCGTGCATCTAATGTTGGTAGAGGTTACATTTTACGGCGGTTAATTCGTCGCGTGGTGAGACATGGTAGATTAATTGGAATTTCTGGGGAATTTATTAACCAAGTTGCAGAAACAGCAATTTCTCTTTCTGAAAATGTTTATCCTAATTTGCGCCAAAGGGAAGCATCAATTAAAGCTGAGTTACAACGGGAAGAAGCGAATTTCTTGAAAACTCTGGATAGAGGAGAGAAGCTATTAGCTGATATCATTAAAGAGATAAAACGGAAAGAGCGTCAACCCGAAATAGGAAAATCAGCAGAAGATTCATTTATAAAAATTTCGGGAATAGATCCTTCTGTTTATGCTGACCGGATGGAAATGGAGAGAAAGCAGAATGAAAATAAATCTCCAGGAATATCAGGAAGGAAAGCTGAAGATGATTATCGTATCACTGGTTATCAAGCTTTTACTCTCTATGATACCTACGGTTTCCCATTAGAACTAACTCAAGAAATTGCTGAAGAAAATCAACTAACTGTTGATGTTGATGGTTTCAATGCAGAAATGCAGAAACAGGTAGAACGTGCAAAAGCAGCACACGAAACCATTGATTTAACTGTACAAGGTTCTTTAGATAAACTTGCAGAACATATCCACTCTACCGAATTTTTAGGATATACTCAATTAGCAACCACCGCCAAAATTGAAGTATTGTTAGTTAATGGTATTTCCCAAGAAGAAGCGGAAGCAGGAACAGAAATACAAATAGTCCTGGATAAAACCCCATTTTATGCGGAATCAGGTGGACAAATTGGAGATAAAGGTTATATTTCCGGTGATGGAATTTTAATCAGAATTGAAGATGTGAAAAAAGAATCTGATTTCTTTATTCACTTTGGAAAAATAGAACGTGGTACAATTAGAATCGGTGATCAAATTACCGCTCAAATTGATACCGCTTGTCGTCGTCGCGCTCAAGCTAATCATACAGCAACCCATTTATTACAAGCTGCATTAAAGAAAGTAGTTGATGAAAGCATTTCCCAAGCTGGTTCTTTAGTTTCTTTTGATAGCTTGCGGTTTGATTTTAACTGTCCTCGCGCTTTAACTGCGGATGAAGTTCAACAAGTGGAAGAATTAGTAAATAGTTGGATTTCTGAAGCACATTCAGCCAAAATTGAAGTATTACCTTTAGCAGAAGCAAAAGCTAGAGGTGCGGTGGCAATGTTTGGTGAAAAATACGGTGATGAAGTACGAGTAATTGATTTCCCTGGTGTTTCGATGGAGTTATGCGGGGGAACTCATGTTAATAATACTGCGGAAATTGGCGTTTTCAAAATCATTTCCGAAGCGGGAGTTTCTTCAGGAGTGAGAAGAATAGAAGCGGTTTCTGGTGCATCGGTTTTAGATTATTTGAATGTGCGAGATCAAGTAACAAAAGATTTGTGTTTCCGTTTTAAAATCAAACCGGAAGAAATACCCGACAGAATCACAACTTTACAAACCGAACTTCGCAACAGTGAAAAAACAATTCAAACCCTAAAATCACAACTTGCAATAGTTAAATCTGACAGTTTATTAACAACTGCGGAAACCGTAGGAGAACATAAAATTATTGTTTCTCAACTGGAAGATGTAGACGCAGAATCATTAAAAGATGCAGCAGAAAGATTACTGCAAAAAATTGGTAATGGTGCTGTGGTTTTAGGTTCTATTCCCGAAGAGGGGAAAGTAAGTATCGTTGCTGCTTTTAGTTCTGAAGTGAATAAAAAAGGAATCCAAGCAGGTAAATTCGTAGGTGCTGTAGCTAAAATTTGTGGTGGTGGTGGTGGTGGAAAACCCAACCTCGCGCAAGCTGGGGGAAGGGATGCAAGTAAGTTACCGCAAGCTTTGGAAACTGCGAAAAATGATTTATTAGCAGGGTTGAAATAGGATTTAGATCCCCGATTTTTTAACAGAAGTCGGGGATTTTTCTAATACTGTATAATCTCAAAGATTTTGTTAATGACTTCTGTTAATTTTTCAGATTTTATTTCACCTACTTTATATAGGATAATTTGTTGATAAGCAGTAAAAAGCCGATTGGGTCTAATATTACTTGGCTGATTTAACCCACCTGAGTTAAAATCAGAATTATCTAGTCCAATGGCATATCTATCACTAACAGATTGACTGGTAATTTGACAAAGAATCAAGTCATTTCCCTGAAGCGTAGCAATAATTAAAGCAGGTCTACGTTTGGTTTGACTTAAATCTGAAAATGGAAAGGGAACAATTACAACATCACCTTTTATAAATTCTGCCATGCTGCGTCTTCCTCTGGTTTTAACCAATCATGTGCCAGCGAAGATTCACTCATCATCATAATTTCTAAAATCTCTTTTTGTTGATGTTTAGTTTGTAAAAATTGCACAAAATCTAAAACCTCTTTTAACACCGATTCAGGTAGTCTTTCTAACTCTTGCGTAATTTGCTCTTTAATTGTCATGGGATTTTACCATTTACTAACTCTCAATAAATATCATATCAAATTCAGCAGTAAGTATAAAGTAATTAGATTTATATATTCACTGCAACTTTACCAACAATTGTAGAAGATTCAGGCATAGGTTTTCCATCTTCTTTCAATACTTCTAAATACAATTCTATAGCTTCTTTAATATTTTCCTGTACTTCTGCTAAAGTATCCCCAATGCTGACACAACCGGGTAAGTCAGGAACATAAGCACCCCAATTTGTTTCACCACGTTCATAAATTACTGTGTATTCAATCATTATATTTCTCCTAATTTTGCTTGCTTCCAATTTAATAAGTCGGGGATTTGAATGTTATAATAAACCTAGTCTCATTATTTCTCTGTTGTCTTCATCTTACAAATTATGTTTACAAGCATAAAAATAGAGAATTTTCGAGGTTTAAAATCCTTTGAACTTCAGCAACTAGGTAGAATTAATTTACTGGTTGGTGAAAATAATACAGGTAAAACGTCTATATTAGAAGCTATTCAGCTTTTATGTTCAGGTACAAATCTTGAACCCCTTGCAGAAATAATGATTAACCGGGGTGAATATTTTTGGAGTGATGATCCGAAAGAAGAACGTGAACTTGATATTTGTCATTTATTTTACGATCATCAATTTGATATAGATAGTCAATTTTCTATTTCAGGAATTAATGATAATATTAAAGAGGAGTTTTATGTCAAGGTATTAAACCTCCAACTACAGATTGATAATAATTTAGAAGAATTAGATAAGTTGGACAAAGAATCAAAAAAAGCAATTATTGAAAAGTTATTTAATAAATTCAAAAGCTTGAGTTTGAGAGTATTTTGGCAGCAAGAAGATAAAATAAGAACAGTTTCAAATTTAAAATTATTAGATAGTAATTGTCTATCATTGGAATTAGTTAAACGTTTCACTAGAGAACAAAACAATCAATTTAATATTAGTAAAAGTTTGTTTATTCATTCTTCTTCTTTAAAGTCCACAAAAATGATAGAGCTATTTGAGGAATTAGTGTTAACACCGGAAGAAGAAATAGTAACAGAATCAATGAGAATTATTGAGCCAAAAATTGAACGTATTGCTACAGCAAATGTACAAAAATATGGTCAGATAGCAAGATTAAGTTCTACTGTTGCTGATTCACATACTGGTTTCTTTGTGCGTCTTAGTGATAATAAACAGCGTGTACCAATTGGCAGTATGGGAGATGGAATTTGGCGAATTTTAGGACTTGCACTAGCAATAGTATCAGTAAAAAATGGTTATTTATTTGTAGATGAAATTGATACTGGACTTCATTTTACTGCCATGTCTGATATGTGGAAAATGATTTGGGACACAGCGAAAAAATTAAACGTCCAGGTTTTTGCAACTACCCATAATAGTGATTGTTGGAAAAGTTTAGCCGAAATTGCAAAGCAAGAAAATGTCACTGATGATGGTATTAGGATTCATAGAATTGAAAAAGATAAATCAAAAAGTATAGTTTTCAATGAATCTCAAATGGTCATTGCTGCGGAAAGAGAACTGGAGGTACGTTAGCAATGGCAAAAAAGGATAAACCTAAAAAATTATTAGTTGAAGGTCAAGATGATTTACGAGTGATACCAGAATTAATTGAAAAAAATGGGATTTTTTGGGGTAATAAAAAAGAAGAAGCAATTATATCAATTCAAGAATGTGGAGGTTATGAAAATATTACCTATGACCTGATATATACAGAATTACAAACTAGAGGACGCACACATTTAGGTTTAATGGTAGATGCTGATGATGATGCGTTTTTACGTTGGCAAAGTATCAGAAATGCTTGTTTACCAAATATTCCTCATCTTCCTGAAGCTATACCGGAAAATGGGTTAATTATTAATACACCAGATAATCAAAAATTTGGTGTTTGGATTATGCCAGATAATATCATAGAAGGGATGTTAGAAACTTTTTTAGGTTATATGATTCCTGAACAGGGAGAATATCTTTGGGAATATGCACAGGAAGTAGTCAGAGAAGCAAAAAATAAAGGTGCAACATTTAAAGAATCTTATATTGATAAAGCAGAAATTTACACCTGGTTAGCATGGCAAGATGAACCAGGTAGACAAATACATCAAGCTATCAAGTATAATATATTGAATCCGCAAACTACCAAAGTGCAGACTTTTATGAAATGGTTTAAGGATTTGTATGATTTGTAATTTGCTACACTTAATTATCTTCTTAAACGTCAACCAAAGGAGTAACCAAAAATGGGACGCATTAACCCCTATACCCTACAAATGCAAATCACCACAATGTTCAAAGATGGACAATCATTTTTTGCATTAACAAAAGTTCAAGATTGGTTAAAAGAACATAATCAAAACCCCTTAGAATATGATGTTATCTTTCACAAAAAACCCGCACCTCCCGGTTCAAAAGAAGTCATGGTCATAGAAATAGAACTCAAACGCAAAGATGGACAACCAGTAGATCCTTGGTTACAAGAACAAGCTAATTTACACGCTTAATTGATAATTATGAAAAATTCCCAATATACAACTAGAAAATTTACGGAATCAGATTTGATATTCCTGTAGTTAACAAAAACACCATCAAAAATCATGCAAATGACAAATCATCAACGTTGGGTTTTTGCCTTTTGGGTTTATTTGGGAATTTTACTTTTTATTTCTCTTTCCGCTTACCTGCGAATTATCCCCACAGAAATATCTCAATTTCCCTATTATGACACAATTTTACATTTTCTATTACTCGGAATTGCAGCTTACTTGAGTCATAAAGCATTGAGAAAACGTAAGTTGCAAATATTCAATCTTCCCCTACCTCTTGCACCATTAATAGTCTTCATTTTTTGTATATTTGACGAAATAATTCAATCTTTTGTACCTTATCGTAGTGCAGATTTTACGGATTTAGTTGCTGATATTTTAGGTATTATTGTATTTACTTGGTTAGCAGAAATATTTCCCAAATCTTCCCCAAACCAACAACATGAATAATATAAATCTTTGGACATCATCGGAACACGCTTTAAGCTATTTAGGAAAAGCAGATAAAATACCCCATCGCACGGAAGGGGAAGCAGTTTTATTATCTCAAGTTCCCAAAACCGTTAAACGTATTCTCGACTTAGGAACAGGAGATGGCCGCTTACTCGCACTATTAAAAATAGACCGCTCCCAAATGCAAAGCGTCGCTATTGACTTTTCTCCTACTATGTTGGAAGCTGTAAAAAATCGGTTTGCAGATGATAATACTGTAGAAATTATCGCTCATAATTTAGATGAACCTTTACCAGATTTAGGTTTATTTGATGCTGTTGTTTCTAGTTTTGCAATTCATCATTTAAGTCATGAAAGGAAACATTCGTTATATCAAGAGGTTTTCCAAATCTTAAAACCTAGTGGTATTTTCTGCAATTTAGAACACGTTGCTTCACCCACACCAGCATTACATGAAAAGTTTTTAAAAGAAATTGGTACGTTACCAGAAAATGATGATCCATCTAATAAATTGTTAGATGTAGGAACCCAGCTACAATGGTTAAGAGAAATCGGTTTTATTGATGTAGATTGTTATTGGAAATGGTTAGAATTAGCATTGTTGATAGGAGTTAAAAATTAAATACACAAAAGCTAAAAAACTAAATTTGATGCAACCACCACTCCATAAAAACAGCACGACATTGTAAACAATGAAGATGGTTAAGTAAATCATTAACACCTGTGCTATTTATGGGGTATAATGCACCAATATATTCTTGATCAATTTCCAAATTAGATTGAATTTCTGCGACAAAACCATAAAGTTTTTGATTAGAGAAAGAACTATTAACTAACCAACCTTGGTTATTCAAAGCAGAAATTTTAGTAATCTGATTTTCAGAAATTCCTAATTCCCGTAATAGAATATTTGCAACAGCAAATTCTAAAGATTCACCATCACGAACACGACCACCGGGAAAGTCTAAAGTTAATTCTCCCACTCCCGGACGATAACTAGGAGGTGGTAAAATTATAGAATTTTTGTGAATAGGTAAAATAACAACTGAATCAGCTTTTTCAACCCGCCAATATTCTAAAATATTACCATGATCATCCTGCAATTTTTCACCAATTAATGTTAACCATTTTGAACGCAGTTCTAAAAATCGCTCCTCAATCTGCCAGTGTTTTGATTTTGTCATCAAATTTTCTCACCGATTTTTTAAAATATTTTCAAATCTCTTATTTCAAACTAACTTCTATTTTTCTCCTCTGCGTCCTCTGCGTCTCTGCGGTTCGTTTCTTAAATCTATAATTAATTCTCTGACCAAACCTGCTAACTTTTGTGCAGCACCACCTTCACCCCTAGCACTGCGTAAATTATCTTTAATTGCTGCTAACTTTTCAGGATTTTCTAACAAATCTAAAACCATTTCTCCCACAATTTCCGGTTGCAATTTACCCACTAATTCTGGTACAATTTCACTTTGCGCCCAAATATTTGGCCAAGCTAATAAACCTTTATTTTTAAAAGCCCACCAATTAATTAATTTAGCAAAAGTTGAACCTACTCCGGGTAAATTTGCTAATAAACCTGGTAAACCATCCCAAGAACGCATTGCATCTAATTGTTGGGTGGGTAATAGGACTAACATAGGTACACCTAAAGCCCCTAATTCTGCGGTATTTGCACCAACGGTAGTTAGACAAAGGGAACATTGAGATAATAAATGATAAGCAGGGTTTTCTTGTTTTAATTCCACTGTTAAACCTGTAGAGGTTTTCAGATAATTATCTATTAAAGATGCACCTTGAAAACCAAAAGCTTTAGTAAATTCGTTATTTTCAGGATTTGCAAAACTGGCTAAAGTTCGTAAATCTAAAGTAGGTGCAACAGGAATAAAAAACTTTATTTCAGGTTTTTTAGTATGAATATATTCAGCGATCGCTAAAGTTAAAGGTACACCTTGAGTTAACTTTGCTGCTTTTGAACCTGGTAACATCCCAATTAATTCAATTTTAGATTTTGGATTTTGGATTTTGGATTTGATATCATCTTGTGCAGCTGCTTCCAACATCAAATCACCGACAACGGTAAACTTATGAATATATTTGGGTGAGACATTTTTGATAACTTGGGGTTTCATCACTCCAAAACTGTCTATAAAATTATGCCAACGTGCTTCCCATTCTGCATAAACTACAATTTTATATCCTAATTTTTTACCAATAATCACGGAAAAAATTTGATCTCCACCCAAAAATATCACTACACCTTTTTCTCTCCAATCCCAATTTTCTGCTGTTTTTCCTGTTAATAAAAACTGCCAAAAATGCTCAGGTGCTTGAACTCTATTTACTTCTGGATAAGAACTAGCTATACTTGCTTCTTTACCACTTGCATGAGGACAAGGTGATAAAATTACAGAAATTCTCACTTGAGAAATATCATTTCCTAATTGTTCTCTTAATGCTTTGACAACTGGACGCACCCAAGTTGTAACTTCCCCTGGTCCATTGGAAAGAATGAGAATGTCTATCATATTATTTTGAATAGTGATTTAATTTGTTATGGTTGGTAATTGGTAATTGGTAATTGGTAATTGGTAATTGGTAATTGGTAAACACTCTTTTCTATCACCTGTCACCTAAAAACTGTCACCTCTGATCTCATCATACTTAGCCCTAACAGCCTGTATATCTTGCCACATCAACCATTTGGGTGAGCCTTGTTCCCTAGAAGGGTTACGCAACAGATAAGAAGGATGGAAAATAGGCATACATAAACGCCCTTCCCACTCTATCCATTGTCCGCGAATTTTCGTAATTCCTTGTTTACTACCTGTAATTCCTTTAACAGCAGTTGCACCTGTTAATAAAATGATTTTTGGGTCAACCAGGCGAATTTGTTCTAATAAATAAGGTTTACAAGCCGCCATTTCTTCAGGAGTGGGAACTCGGTTTTCCGGTGGACGGCATTTGAGTATATTACAAATATATACATCTTTCTCGGTACTCAAGTTTACAGATGCCAAAATTTTCTCCAATAATTGTCCAGACTTACCAACAAATGGTAAACCAGTTTCATCTTCCTGTTGTCCTGGTGCTTCCCCAATAATCATGATTTTAGCTTGGAGGTTGCCCCTTCCAACTACAGCATGAGTGCGATTTTCACCTAAACCACAACGACGGCAAATGTTACAGTGCTGTGCTAAGTCAGTTATATTTCCATAAGTGCCAGAGGGAATAGGAATTTTCGCATCTGTGGGAATCAAGTCCTTTTGGTTAAAGTTTGATTCGTTAAAAAGGCTGAGTTGGGTGTCGCTGTTCATGAAAATGGGGATTTTAGCTGGGGTGTTTCTAAAGTAGACGTTTGTTGAATATTGATATTAGTGAGAATTCCATTGTATCAACTCATTGGTATTAAAGTGATGTTCAAGTTCAATCATGCTTAATTACAATGCTTCCGGTGGAGAAATATCAGATCCAAGACAGACACCAGTAGTTTTAGACTTGACACCTGGTTTAACATTTGTTTCCGTCTTTAGAGTTGATTCACATAGTGATGAAGATGTGGGAATAATAACTTGAGAATTTTGTACTGCTTGATTGTTTGCTTGCTGAGAAATTAAGGATAATCCTCCCACTGCACCAGCTACAAGGACTGTATAACCTACATATAAATGTGTGGGACTAATTTCTAAATTGAATTGTCGAGGAGAATTTTTGGTTTGATACCAAGATGGTAAAACGGACTTAGATTGATGCGGTAGGGGTAAGGAATTAGCTAAAATTGTACCATTTAGTCCTAAAGCATTGGCCATCACGCGGATAAAACCACGAATTAAGATATCTTCTGGTAATTGCTCCAAATCAGCATTTTCCACTGCTTCCATTTGATGAACTGATATATGAGTGTATATATTGAGTTTTTGCAGAGTTAGTCCTTGAGATTCTCGTGTTTGTCTGAGTTGTTCTCCAATTTGACGCAAACTTTCTAACCGCTGTTCTGCTGCTACTTGTGCTGCTAGTTGACTTTTAGAAAGTTTATGATTTTGCCACAACCATTTTATAGGTGTTTTTGGTTTCGATGGTTCTTCTATGGTTTTATTTGCTACTAAATCAGATTGATCAAGTTTTGATTCAGATGTTGATGGCAAATTGGTTTGAGGGGTATCTACCAACTCTGTTTGTGAGGTTGATGCAGGACTTTTGAAACTGAGTGGTGAATTACTAGATTGTTCGATATTTACATTTGATAACTCAGTGTCATCTACTGGAAGATGGATATTTTCAACAGACTCCTGTTTGCGGGCAAATTGCTGAAATGCTAAAGTAATCGCTTCTCTACCGACGGCTTTAAATAAATTTGTGGCTTGTTCATTGGATGCACCAAGTAACTTCTGCACATTAGCCACCGCTAGGCGATAAACTTTACTTCGGTGCAGTTCAGATTCTATCTCTCTCAGTAGCGATCGCAATTCATCTTTACTAATTTGAACAGTGGGATTACCAGGAATGTTGAATAAGTACGCAGATGCCATAGTCATGATCTCAGTCTCTCCGGGTGCTAGAGGGAAAAGTGATTTTACCTGTGTCATTTCTACTCTCATTAATTGCGACATCCGGATTTTCAAGTATCATTTTCGCGTATTTACAGCAAAAACTCATAATTATTACTAATAGGTAATGGGTCATGGGGAACAAAATATAGATAATTAACGTAGGAACAAAAGGTTATTTTGTAACTAAATTTACTTAAATTAATAGCTAAATAATCCTTGCAGTAGATGTGAACAGTTTATTTATTTGTTTACCATATATATCCAGATTTGCAACTATACTGTCATAAAAAAACGTAAAAAGTTTTACTATAAAACCAATTTTAATCTTTACTTGTGAGGTGATAAAAGTGACTATTTTAAATGAATCCCAAACAGAACAGCTAAAAGAAATAACTGCCAGTTTACGACATATCAGACAAGAAAAATCTATCCGTCTAGAAGAAATTGCTATGCACACACATATTCGATTATCTTTGTTGAAAGCTTTAGAAGAATGGCGATTTGAGGAGTTACCTGAACCTGTTTTTGTGCAAGGATTTATCCGTCGTTATGCAGATAAATTAGGACTAGATGGCATGGCTTTAGCCAAAAAGTTTGAAATTAATCTTTTCCCTCTAGAATCTAATAATTCAACTCAGCAATCAACTTTATATATACCACTTTTTGTACCTTACATCTTCTTATTAATAGCTGCTTCTGGTGGACTTCTTTATTTACTCAAATCTGAATTTACAGGTAAGTCACTAGTCAATAAACAAAACTCAATATTGAGCTTTCAACAAAAAGCTGTACCATCTCCAGTTAGTCAAATTGTTTCTACTCCTGAACCTTCTCCAATTATTACACCTATTTCTACACCTACATCTTCTCCCACTATTACACCTATTTCAGATGTTGTAGTTTCTTTAGAATTTAAAGGTAACTCATGGGTGCAAGTAAAATCTGATGGTAAAACTGAATTTGAGGGAACTTTAACTACAGGAGAACGCAAAACCTGGAAAGCAAAAAAGTCCTTGACTGTGCGTTCTGGTAATGCGGGTGTTGTGTTGGTGTCTTTCAATGATCAAGAACCAAAACTATTAGGAAATAAGGGTGAAGTTAAGGAAGTTACATATACTATTCAGGAGTCAGGAGGAGGCAGTGCGGTCTTGGGGTCTCCCCAAGTGAAGCAACTGCCGTTCAGGAGTCAGGAGAAAATAAAAAACAACTGACAACTGACAACTGACATATTAATCTATTTTCGCTGTTTGCAAATGCCAATTAGTTGATTGTTCGTAGGCATAAGCTACTTGAAAAAGTTGATCTTCTCCTAATACTTTACCAATTAATTGTAGTCCAATTGGTAGACCTTTACTATCAAAACCACAGGGTATACTAATTCCAGGTAAACCTGCAAGATTAACAGGAATAGTCATTAAGTCATTTAAATACATACTCAAGGGATCGGTGATTTTTTCACCTGCTTGAAATGCTGTAGTTGGTGCTGTGGGACAAACTAAAACATCAACTTGTTGAAAGGCTTTTTCAAAGTCTTCTTTAATTAATGTGCGGACTTTTTGCGCTTTCAAGTAGTAGGCATCATAATAACCGGCACTGAGGGCATAAGTACCAATCATAATCCGACGTTTGACTTCTGTACCAAATCCCATTGCACGGGTACGGGTATACATGGAAAGCAGGTTGTCTGCATCTGGAGAACGTAAGCCATATTTAACGCCATCGTAACGGGCTAAGTTGGCTGATGCTTCCGATGGGGCGATAATGTAATAACTGGGTACGCCATAACGGAAACGGGGGCAGGAAATATAATGAATTTCTGCACCTAAAGCTTCTAATTGAGCGATCGCTTGATTTACAGATGCTTCTACTTCTTGATCTAAACCTTCACCAAAGGTTTCTTTAATAACACCAACTTTCAATTTTTTACCTTTTAAATCTGGTGTTAAATTGGCAGTGTAATCAGGAATTTCGACTTTTAAACTGGTGGAGTCTTGAGGATCATAACCTGCGATCGCATTTAATAAAATCGCTGCATCTTCCACACTACGACCAAATGGACCAATTTGATCCAAAGATGACGCATAAGCTACCAACCCATAGCGGGAAACTAACCCATAAGTCGGTTTCATCCCCACCACGCCGCAAAAAGAAGCCGGTTGACGAATTGAACCCCCCGTGTCCGAACCTAGCGATACAACGCATTCTTCAGCCGCTACAGCCGCCGCAGAACCACCAGAAGAACCACCAGGAACCCGTGAAATATCCCAAGGATTAGCGGTAGTTTGATAAGCAGAGTTTTCTGTGGAACTACCCATAGCAAACTCATCCAAGTTGGTTTTACCAACCGTTACTGCTCCGGCATCAGCGAGTTTTTGGGTTACAGTGGATTCATAGGGTGGGATAAAGTTTTCTAGAATTCTAGAAGCGCAGGTAGTACGAATTCCCTTGGTACACATATTATCTTTTACACCAATGGGAATCCCTGCTAAAATACCGATTTCTTCCCCAGTAGCGATTTTTGCATCCACAGCACGAGCCTGATCTAAAGCCTGTTGTGCCGTGACAGTTAAGAAACTGTGCAGTTTTGGTTCTAATGCTTGAATGCGATCAAGGGCTTCTTGGGTAATTTCAACGGCAGAACGTTCTTTTTTTACTAGCTGTTCGTGCAACTCGCGGATGGATGCCATAAATATTTTTTCTCTTTATCATTCAAGTCATTGATTTTAGCATTTACAGGTGTGGGGATGGTGTTTTGTTGGTTGGTGGGGTTATGGCACGCTCCAGACGCGGAGGCGCAGAGAGGGGTTTGAGGGTTGGGTGATGTTAAATTATACTGTTTGTTTTGTGAAGTGTTAGCTTCTTGCTCGATTAAGAAAATAAGGTAACATCTTTAAATATGCCGGCAAAAGACATCTATCACAATGCTGTTTAAAATGCCTTAATTAAGGTACTGTAGTAGCTAAAAATCATGAATATAAATGCTTCAATTATTGATCAACGTTTGAATTCATTGACTGATACCATTCGACAACAAGCTGCTGAAGAATTACGTATTAATGATCCTGGCAGACTTAAATCTTTGGCATTTGTCTATTTTTGTGTGCAAACTATTCTTGATTTAGATGATTCTAATACCTTTGATTGTTTGATGGAGGGCGGTGGAGACTTTGGTGTGGATGCCATGCACATTTCTGAAGAACATGATGGTGAGTTTACAGTCAGTTTATTTCAGGCAAAGTACAAAAATGATCTTGAAGGAAACGCGAATTTTCCTGAAAATGGAATCAATGCTCTCATCAATGCAATTCGATTTCTGTTTGATCCCAGTGCAAAATTAGAACATATTAATCAACGTTTACTTACCAAAGTAGAAGAAGCTCGGAGCTTAATTAGAGATGGATATATTCCCCAAGTTCGGGCATTAGCTTGTAATAATGGCATAAAATGGAATCAATCTTCTCAAGAAGCTATTGATCGTGCAGGATTTGGTGATCAAGTAACTTGGGAACACGTTAATCATGAACGGCTAATAAAAATTTTGCAAGCTTCCCGACCAGTCAAAGACACTTTGCAACTCAGTGGTAAAGCGGTGGTTGAGGATATGAATTTTAGTCGGGTGCTGGTGGGAAGAATTTCCGTAGCTGAAATTGCCGCACTCATTGAAAGACACGGAGAAAGGTTATTAGAACGTAATATTCGCCGTTACTTAGGGCTACAAGGCAATCGCGTTAATGAAGGTATTCGGGATACTTTAAATAGCGATGAAAGGAACAATTTCTATTTTTACAATAATGGCATCACTTTAACTTGCGACAGTTTTATTCATAATGGGTTGCAAAACGGTGATTATCAAGTACGAGTTGAGAACCTACAAATTATTAATGGTGGTCAAACCTGTATGACAATTTTTAAAACTCTTCAGCAGCCAGAACTACTACAGCAAAATAACCAAGCATATCTTTTGTTAAGGCTTTATCAATTACCCAGTGATAATGACGATCTAGTCCAAAAAATTACTTATGCTACCAATAGTCAGAACCCTGTGGATCTAAAGGATCTCCGAGCTAATGATCATCTACAGCAAAGACTGGAAATGGATATCAAACAACTGGGATTTAACTATCGCCGCAAACGCTCTGATACCAGTGCCAGATCCACTACAGATATTACTTCGGGGGTAGCAGCTGAGGCGGTACTGGCGGTTTGGCGACAAAAGCCCCATCAAGCTAAGTTTTTTACTCGTGAGCATTTTGGTAAACTATACGATGCAATTTTTACTGAACAGCTTAATGGCGCACAAGTTGTAATTGCTGTACAGTTGTATAGAATTGCTGAAAACCGACGCAAACGACCAAATCCAAATGATCCTCCTTGTGTCCGTTATGCTTCATGCTTTATTGCGATGCAGATGGGGCGGAGGCTTCTCCATGAAATGAATCTCCAAATAGAGCAAATTAACCACCGCAATTTTCATGATGCCAATCTGTTGATCGAGCAAAAGGGGGAGGATTATTTCAATGATTCAGTACAAGATGTTCAACACGCACTTCAAGAGCTTTACGGAAGCCAGGAAATTTCTTTACAACAACTTTCTGCTACATTCCGACGTGGGGATTTGATTGAGAAACTTCAACAAATGGAAATCTCTTAATTTTATGCCCGAAAAAACCAAGTTTTATGTTATACAAAACGATATAAAACTAGGAAAATTACGATCAGCTATAAAATAATTAGGAATTGAGTGTTATGAATTTGAAGAAGCATAAGAAATTATTTTTATTAAAACAAAAGCAAGATAAAGCGGTTAACCTTATCCAGTCTTGGATAGATGATGAAGATGAGTCAGAACAGCAAGAAACAGGTAAATATTTAATTCATGTTTTAGATAATGATCGGTTATCTGAACGCAAATTATTTCCCGTTGAAATGAAAGGTATAAGTTGGTGAATTTATTACCTCAACACAATTTGTTGGGTTTCATTTTATTCAACCAAACCTATATTTCTAAACCCATTATTGCCCTAATTACAAAAAATCGGTATCATCAAGGTATAACTCAAGTTATACCAAGCTATGAAAACAGCCATTTCCATTCCTGATACTCTATTTGAAGCTGCTGAAAAATTTGCCAAACATCAAGGCTTATCTCGCAGTTAACTTTATCAGTAAACCAAAAAGTTTTTCTCCGAAGAGCGATCGCTAAGTATTATGGAGTGTGTAGTAATTTAAAGCACAAGAGTAGACGACAGTATATATAAAAAATACTTATTATTCTACTAAATAACAAA
>JBJOKS010000048.1:0-21856 GCA_046045965.1 Cyanobacteriota bacterium
TTTTCAGAACGAAGAGCCTGTACTCATGATTTTTGCGGCTGGTAAGGCAATTTTCAGAATTTGGTTGGTAATATATGGAAGTTATTTTTAAGATTATTCGGCAGCAACAAAACTCTGCTCCTGTTGTACAAACTTATCCTATGCAGGTAGAACCAGGTAATACAATCCTCGATTGCCTGAATCGAATCAAGTGGGAACAAGATGGAACTTTAGCATTTCGCAAAAATTGCCGCAATACCATTTGTGGCAGCTGTGCTGTGCGAATTAATGGACGTTCAGCTTTAGCCTGTAAGGAAAATGTTGGTAGTGAACTAGCTAGACTACAACAAATCCCATCACCAAAAAACCATCATAATACTATTCACGAAATTACGATCGCTCCTTTAGGAAATATGCCTGTGATCAAGGATTTGGTCGTGGATATGAGCAGTTTTTGGGATAATTTAGAAGCAGTTGCACCTTATGTAAGTACAGCAGCGCGACAAGTACCAGAAAAAGAATTTTTGCAAACACCACAAGAGCGATCGCTTCTGGATCAAACTGGTAATTGTATTATGTGCGGTGCTTGTTATTCAGAGTGCAACGCCCGTGAAGTTAATTCTGACTTTGTAGGTCCCCACGCTCTCGCCAAAGCATATCGCATGGTGGCAGATTCCCGCGATAGCAACACCGAAAATCGTTTAGAAAACTACAACGAAGATACTAAAGGTGTTTGGGGTTGTACTCGTTGTTTTTATTGCGACTCAGTTTGTCCAATGGAAGTTGCGCCATTAGAACAAATCACCAAAATTAAACAAGAAATTCTTGACCGCAAACAAGCAAGTGACAGCCGTTCAATTCGTCACCGCAAAGTATTGATAGAGTTAGTAAAAACAGGTGGTTGGATTGATGAACGCCAATTTGGTATCCAAGTAGTTGGTAACTATTTCCGTGATTTAAAAGGTTTACTCAGTCTTGCACCTCTCGGTTTAAGGATGCTTGTCCGGGGTAAATTTCCCCTTTTCTTTGAACCCTCACAAGGAACAGAACAAGTGCGATCGCTCATAGAATCTGTACAACAAACCGAGTCATAGGTACTGGGGACTGGGGACTGGTGATTGGTGATTGGTGATTGGTGATTGGGAAAAATTTATTACCCATTACCCATTACCAATTATGAATTATGAATTATGAATTACCTTGGTTCTTGCGGGATATTCAATTTTTCACCAAATCGGTCATAAAGTAAAATATCCCATTGCCCATTATTGCTAAACTCAAAAGCAATCTTACTACCATCAGCACTAATTGTAGGATTGCGGATTTCAGCTTGCAAATTAGCGGTTAAATTTCGTGATTGTCGTGTTTCTCTATCATAAAGAAAAACAGCAGATCGCCCCTGACGACTGGCAACAAATACAACAAAACGGCCATCTTGAGTCACAGAAGGATGAGAAGCAATAGTATCAAAAGCATTTAAACCCGGTAAATCAACCAAATTCCGTGTCACCGTATCAAACATATAGATATCTTGACTACCTCGACGGTCAGTAGTAAAAACAATATATCTTCCGGAAATCTGCGGATTTAATTCTGAAGCCAGACTATTTAGACCTCGACCACCCGGATCAAAAGGATAACTTAATATACGTGGATAACCAAAACACCCAGTTAACAAACTTGAGCTTAAAAATAAAAGAATTGGTAATTTGTAATTCATAATTCATAATTCTTAATTCTTAATTCTTAATTCTTAATTACTACCCAGTCCCCAGTCCCCAGTCCCCATTAAGTAGTCGTGCAAAATAAATTTTATATTTGGGAGAGGGAACAGGGAACAGGGAACGGGGAACAGATAAGAACTACAGAGATTTTTGTTGGTTTCAAAAATGTTAAATTAATTTTGCTCAGGTACTTACCTACTGTGGTACAGTCACTGTTGCACCATTGGGAATATCTAACTCTACAGTCGGACCTCTGTCTAAAACTTCAATATCCCATTGTCCACGAATAGCAGATTCAAAGACTACATAACGTCCATCAGGACTGATATGAGGACTTCTGACCCAACCGCGATAGGTAGGAGTGAGGATTTGAGATTGTTTCATAGCGCGATCGTAAAGTGCTACCACAGGTCTACCTTGGTCACTAGTCAGGTAACAAATATAACGGCCTGTGTAGCTGAGACTGGGACTTTCAGCAATAGTTTCTCGGCGGTTTAAACCTGGGGTGGGAATAAAACTTTGCGTTTCCAAGTCGTACACCAACAATTGCTGATTACCATTACGATTAGAGACAAAGGCTAAAAAGCGTCCGTTTCCACTTAAAGCTGGTTGTTCCTCAGTATAACGACTGTTGAGGGAAGAAACCCCCAGAGGAATATCACCACCACCACAAGACACAAGCAAACTGGTCAAACTAAAAACTAGGCTCCAATGAATACGTTTTTGGAGCCACAATATAGACCTAAATGTTTTCACATCAACCGCTTTCCGTTGCCTTTGAAACTACCATCACAATTAATTCACCCCAGATGTTTTAAATATCATCAAAGTCTGTTGAATTATCTGATCCCTCATTTGGCGTTTCAATTGGGTTATATGGTACATAGTCAGTCGGAATAGCCTCATCATCTTCCCTGTTTCTGCGAGGAGATGAGTCAGCGGGTGGACGGCGCTTTCTGGGTCTGGGAGCAACATCATCCTGACGGCTTTCTGGGGGTTGAGGTCTGTTATTACTGCGACGTGACGGTTTTCTGACTTCCTCTTGGGGACTTTCCCAGTCATCAACTTGCCTAGAAACAGAACCCCAATTTTCCTGTTCATAGCTTTCACTAGGGCGACTTACTGAACGCTCAGAACTAGGACGACGTTTTCTTTCTCCTGTTTCTGGTTTTTCCCTAGTGTTACGGCGTTCTGTACGGCGTGGGGGTTGATCTTCATAGTAGTTCTCACGGCTGGAACGCTCATCTTTGCTACCACGAATTCTGGCGCGTGGGGGACGTTCTTCTTCCTCCTCTTCCTCGTAATAAGGTAGGGGTTCTAAATCTGCATCCATTTCAGCTTGATAATTGCGCCGTTCAGAGTAAGAATATTTTCTGCTTACTTCTCGTTCATCGTCCACAATTGGAGTATTACGTTTAGCTTGTTGAGTAGCAATACTTCGCAGACGAATACTTTCAACGGCAAAAAATACTGTAGAACCAACTAACAGCAACTGACCAAATTGTAAAATTGGATCAAGTCGCCATCCTTGGAAGATGAGAATAAAACCACACAGTAAGCCTACAGCCGCAAAAAAGATATCTTGATCTCGTGACAGTTCGGGACGCACAGTGCGGAGAAAATATAGTGCTGCCCCAGCCACAGCCAGGAAAATTCCTAGAACACTGGCTGAGTTAGCCCCAAAATTTACCTGAGCCAAAACACTGGCTGAGTTCAGCCCAAAATTTATCATTGCTCTTTTCCCAATATCAAATCTATGTTAGCGAGTCACAAATGAAATCACTATTTTAACTATTGACAATATATTTACGCTTCAAAGCTGTTTACAGGGACTGGGGACTGGGAATTGGGGACTGGGAATAGAAGAAAGTTATTCTCCTCTGCTCCCCTGCTCCCCTGCTCCCCTGCTCCCCTGCTCCCCTAGCCCCTATTCCTTAATTGCGCTGGATTTTATCTTTCTGGCTAATGAAAATCAAACCAACAGTAGCGGGGATGACCACAATAGCAGTACCCCAAACTAGACTCCAAAGAAAATTTGCTAAAGAGGGTGTCATAATTCTCAACCTTTTTTTACACAGTTCATTTTAATTTTAATGGTGTATCACTTTCTTGAGAAGCCTTTACTTATTTATCCGTTATAAGTTACCAGTGAGAGAAAATGACGGCATTTGGTTACAATGAGAGAGAAAATGCTTTACAAAGCTTAAAATTTCCTGGCTTGCGCCCCCAACTTCTTTTGATTTGATTTCTTCACAGATAGTAGCTCAAAGCCATGACTGGTGTTAACCTGACTGTTTTGATTCTCGGTCCCGTTTTGGGAGTGATGACGTTTTTGTTTATTTTCCGCATTATTCTCACTTGGTATCCCCAAGTAAATCTCAATCGGTTGCCTTTTAATCTCATCGCTTGGCCGACTGAACCATTTTTAGTGCTGTTGCGAAAGCTTGTACCCCCCATTGGTGGGGTAGATATTACCCCTATTATTTGGGTTGGTATTTTCAGCCTAGTCCGAGAAATTTTGCTAGGTCAGCAAGGATTACTGACCATGATGGCGCGTGTTAGTTAGGAGGCAGGAGTCAGGAGGCAGGAGGCAGGAGGCAGGAGGCAGGAGGCAGGAGGTATGGGGGATTTTTTCCCTGTTCCCTGTTCCCTGTTCCCTGTTCCCTGTTCCCTAAATCATTGCAATTTCATATCCTGTACAAAGCTGGTGTAAACATGACCCTGCAAAAACTGGGTGTTTTCCATGATTTTTTGATGAAATGCAATGGTGGTGGGTAGTCCAGTGATTGCACACTCTCTCAATGCTCGTTTCATACGGTTAATAGCTGTTGCTCGGTCGGGACCCCAGACAATTAACTTACCTATAAGCGAGTCGTAATAAGGGGGAATTTGGTAATCTGTATACACATGAGAATCTATTCTTACTCCTGGTCCTCCTGGTGGGAGATAGCCGCTAATTTTACCGGGTGCTGGACGAAAATCGTGATCTGGATCTTCGGCATTGATACGGCATTCTATGGCATGACCCCGTAATATTACTTGGTCTTGGGTTAATTTTAGTCTTTCACCTTGAGCAATGCGAATTTGCTCAACTAGCAAGTCTATACCAGTTACCATTTCTGTGACTGGATGCTCAACTTGAATGCGGGTGTTCATTTCCATAAAGTAGAATTTACCCGATTTATCTAGGAGAAATTCGATAGTTCCTGCCCCAGTGTAGTTAATGAATTGAGCTGCTCTCACGGCGGCTTTTCCCATTTTTTCCCTTAGTTCTGAGTCAAGGGCGGGACTGGGGGCTTCTTCTAGTAACTTTTGGTTACGGCGCTGAATTGAACAATCTCTTTCACCTAAATGGATCACATTACCGTAGTTATCCGCTAAGATTTGAAATTCAATGTGACGCGGACGTTCAATAAATTTTTCTATATAAACGCCAGCATTACCAAAAGCTGCTCCTGCTTCTCCTTGGGCTGCATGGAAAAGTTTGACAAATTCATCTTCGGAACGGACAAGCCGCATCCCCCGTCCACCACCGCCCGCTGTGGCTTTAATCATCACAGGGTAGCCGATATCTTTGGCGATCGCCAACCCTTCTGCTTCTGTTTCTACTAAACCATCGCTACCGGGTACGGTGGGAACTCCGGCTTTTTGCATGGTTTCTTTGGCGGTGGACTTATCCCCCATCAAGCGAATAGCTTCCGGTGTCGGTCCAATAAAGGCAATTTGATGGTCAGCACAAATTTCTGCAAATCTGGCATTTTCGGACAAAAAGCCATAACCAGGATGAATAGCTGTAGCACCACGGGTTAAAGCAGCAGCGATAATATTGGGAATATTCAAATAACTTTTACCACTGGCTGGTTCGCCAATACAAACCGCTTCATCAGCCAATTGTACGTGCAGTGCATTCCTGTCAACAGTGGAGTGAATAGCAACCGTCGAAATTCCCATTTCTTCACAAGCGCGGAGGATGCGAAGAGCTATTTCTCCCCGATTAGCAATTAAAATTTTGTCAAACTTCATTTTCTAGCTGTGATATTAGTACCAGTAGATTGACATTCTCTCCCATCCCGTTGAAATAAAGCTGTCGCATTACTGTAAATTCTCACAAATTTATGAGGGACTGGGGACTGGGGACTGGGGACTGGGGACTGGGGACTGGGGACTGGGAACAGAAAGCAGGGGAAGCAGGGGGAGAATAACTAATGAACAATTACCAATCACCAATTACCAATTACCAATTACCCATTACCTATTCCCTGATTAAAACATTTGGGAAAATATTGGGAAAATATTTCCCATTATTGATTTTTTATGCTATATTATTAGTCTAGGCAACCGTGCGGATGTGGCGGAATTGGTATACGCGCACGCTTGAGGTGCGTGTGGCTTTGCCTTGCGAGTTCGAGTCTCGCCATCCGCATTTTTGCTTATGTTGGTAGAGACTATCTCTCACAAGTCAGCCCCACAGATAACTCAAGCTATTGACTCAAAATTTACTCACTAACCAACTGTACAACAGGTAAATTAAGTAAACAACCAATATAAATATACTATATACCTAAGTATCACTAATCACTTAGTATATGATTCGCGTTCGCAGCAATTTAAAACTGTCAGATGATATTGTTTTAGGTTATGAAAATCACAAAACAATGCATCAGCATCGGACAGCTATGCAAGCAAGTCCTCAAAATTGCCAAAATTACCGTCACCACCAATTTATAAATTAAATTTATACTCACTTTTTACTCACTTGTTTACTAAGGTTAGAGTGAGTAAACCTTGAGTAACGCTATAATCAGGCTTTGAGGTTGTAAAGTGGGTTTGAGTCCCATCACCCACTTTCTAATTTATTTCTTGGTTTTCCACAAGGTGATAGTTGAGATATCACCTTTTTGATAAATTTATGGTTCCGGCTGCCAAATTTTGATTGTATTATCAGCACTACCACTAATTATCTTATTTCCATCAACACTGAAAGCGACAGAATGAACAGTTGATGAATGTTCCTCAAGGGTATTGATCAATTCTTTAGTATACAGATGCCAAAGCTTAATTGTGCTGTCATGACTACCACTAGCTAGGGTTCTACCATCAGGACTGAAAGCAACACTCGTTACTGCATCCGTATGTCCATCTAATGTGTAAATCAGTTCTCCTGTGGACAGATACCAAAGTTTAATTGTTTTGTCATTACTAGCACTAGCGAAAATTTGATTATCTGGACTAATCGCTATACTGTTAACCACATCTGAATGCTCGGTAATGCTAAGAATCTCTGAGCCTTCTTGAATATTCCATATTTTGATAGTTTTGTCAGCATCACCGCTAATTAATTTTTGTCCATCTTTGGTGACTGCAACAGAATTAATATAATTTGTATGTCCAGTGAGAGTATGTATTAATTGTTCAGTGCTTAAGTTCCATATTTTGATAGTTTTATCCATGCTGGCCGTGGCAAAAAAATTACCATCAGGGCTAAAAGCGACGGAAGTTACACAACCAGAATGCTCAATAAAAGTTTTACTTTTTAAGCCATACCATAGTTTAAATGTTTTGTCATAGCTGCCTGTCGCAATGATTTTTCCATCAGCAGAAAAGGCGACTGAGGAAATATAGTTAGAATGACTATTTAAGCTGTTAAGCAATTCTCCAGTCTGGATATTCCAAATTTTAACATTTTTATCGGCACTGCCACTAGCAAAAGTTTGTCCTTGAGGATTGATAGCAATAGAAAAAACATAATTGGAATGAGCATAAAGGGTATTGACGCAATGCCAATTTTTTGGTTGTTCTTTTTGGATAGATGCTAATGTTTTCAATTCATGGTTATAAGCAGCCCTATATTGCTGGATAATGGCCTTGAGTTTTTCTAACATTTCATCAGTCCAGATAGAGGGGAAATCTGAACTTAATTTAAATAACTGGGGTTTATAATTCGGATCAATATTCAAGTAATACCAATCTGCTAAAAATGCTGCTAACAGCTTGTGCAGAATAACGATAGTCTGCCTAATTGCTCGTAAACTCTTGGTTTCATCATTACCATCTTCTTCAAGTTTTCCTTTAACTTCTTCCCAGTTCCAAGGTTCAAAAGATAAAGATACTGGTTCTTGAAGTCCCCAAAATCTGACATGAAAATAAACTTCATGATCTGTAATGTCAGTATAAATGATTGCGGTTGGTACAGCGGATAGAATAGTTTCTAATTGCTTAACTTCAGCGTCAAAAATTGAACGTTCAAAGTATTTACCATAGAATTCGACTGGACATAAATCACCATGAAGGGGATAATATTTTTCTAAAAATAGTTTGAGTTGGTTACGAATTTCTTTTTTGAGACTATCACGGAATGAAATAGGAAAGTCATCGCTAATATCTGGGGGTGGAACTAACATCAATAAGCGAGGTTTCTTTTGTTCATCTATAAAAATTCTCTGTGCTTCATCACGACTTAAAATACCAGGCCACTTCTGTTGGTCAAAAAGTCCTTGAATCTCTTTTTGCTTCATGTCAATTTCTTTGGCCGTTGTCTTGCGACTTAAGTCTAGATATAATGTACTTAACTTACATCTATCTTCTATTTCTTCCCTCTTTAATTTAAGCAATATTTCTTCTGTTTCTGGTGTTAATATTACTTCTGTTTCTGCATCAATTGTTGTTTCTTGAATTTGCAAAAATTCTTTTCTTCTGCCTTCTCTGCGCTTATAATAATCGATTTCAGCTTGAATTATCCGCTGATCTTGTCTCAATTTTTGAATGGTTGTAGATAAATTAATTTTATTTTCTTTAACAAAAGTTTGGCTGGTAAATGCTGCAACAATTCTATTCGTAGTTTGATTAACAAAATCGACAGCTGCATCAACAATTTCAAATGTCATATAAGTTATAAAGATTAGAAAAATTAACTCTTAGTCAATTTTAACCGTTAATTTTCTCAACGTATCCGTATGCAGTAATTTTCCTTAGTAGCGATATGTGAAATTGCCCGTAAACCCACTCCTGAAGCACTGGAAAGAGGAGAAGTTAAATCTTGATTAATTCTCTATCAGAGTGGGTTTGGGGCTAAATTCGTTCTAAATGGAATAATATAGGGGGAACGATTTAGCATCTTTGGGCTTGACATAGACGCGCTCTTGTGGCTCTAATTTTAATTCATCAAAGCGATCGCGTGTTAAATGGGCAGTAAAGGTTTGTCCATCATCCAACTTGAGCTCTACTTGAATTTCCCAACCCAAATGAATCACGCGATTGACTGTAGCCGGTGCTGTTGTCCCATTAGCAGTTCTTTCTACAATCACATCTTGGGGACGCAAGAATACTTCTGGGTTAGCTGAGTCGAAACCGCTGCTTTGGAAAATCTTGGCAGAACTTGGTAAAATGTTCACTGGTCCAATAAAACTCATGACAAAGGCTGATGCGGGATGATCATATATTTCTGCGGGTGTTCCTACTTGTTCCACCTTGCCTTTATTCATCACCACAATTTCATCAGACACTTCCATTGCTTCTTCTTGGTCGTGAGTTACGAATACGGTGGTAACGTGAACTTCGTCATGGAGACGACGCAACCAGGCACGTAGGTCTTTACGAACTTTAGCATCTAATGCGCCAAATGGTTCATCTAGTAACAATACGTTAGGTTCTACGGCCAAAGCTCTAGCTAAAGCTACTCTTTGTCTTTGTCCTCCTGAAAGTTGGGAGGGATAGCGATCGCCTAACCCACTCAATTGCACTAATTCCAGTAATTGGTCTACTTTACCCTTAATTTTCTTTTTCGGCGCTTTGCGAATTTCTAAGCCAAAGGCGATATTTTGCCGCACAGTCAAATGCTTAAATAAAGCATAGTGCTGAAACACAAAACCAATATTTCGCTCTTGTACACTTTGATATGTAGCATCTTTCCCAGTTAGAAGGATTTTACCGCTATCTGGCATTTCCAAACCCGATATTAACCGCAGCAGGGTAGATTTACCAGAACCGGATGGTCCGAGTAAAGCAACCAGTGAACCACTCTTTATTTCTACACTCACCTGATCAACAGCTTGGAAACTGCCAAAGTGTTTAGACACATTTTCAACTACTATGCCCACTGGTTTTATACCTCTACGATTAATCTACGGTTTATGGGTAGGATTACTGTATTTTTATTTATATCACATTTTAAATTCATTTAATTACATAAAATTACCAACTGCAACCCCCGCAATCAGCACCACTACAGTCTAAGGAACCACAGTCAGGAGTCATATTCAGTAGTTCTGGACAATCACAACTCAGTTCAGCACAATTAATTCCTACATCCACAAAATCAATACTATCCTGGCAAGATGATTGAGGACTAATTGGCTCTTGTTTGTTTTTTTGCTCATTTTCATCTGTTTGGGTTGGTGGTTCTAATTCCTCCGCTTGGGATTTGAGGATCAGATTTGCTTGTTGACAGCTTTGAAATCGGAAACGGGACTTAACAAAGGCAGATTTTAAGCCTTCTTCGGCAATTACCCGTTTAATATACTGGGAACAAGATTCACCACCATACAAGACTCGGTGAGCGCAAGTAAAGCCTTTGTGGGGGGAAATATGTTTTTGATATCCAGTAATTGCCAAAACACCAACTTTTCTAGCAACAGAATCCCATAAATAAACTTGCATATTTTGTCAGGTGTCTATGATATTAGTATTTCTTGTAGTGATCATTGACTAATATCTACTAATAAATCCTGATCTACCCTTTTTCACGTCAGTTTTGATGTAGAAATGTTAAGGAATATTGCAATTCTGTCAAAACCTTGAGCTTAAGCGCAATCTCAACCGAAAGTCCATGATACGATCCTTTCGGTAAATGTAAAGATTGGGAGTAAACCTTTGACATTACGGGTTGCTGTTGTGGGTTCGGGCCCAGCCGGTTCATGTGCTGCTGAGACATTAGCAAAAGCCGGGATAGAAACATATTTATTTGAGCGCAAGCTAGATAACGCCAAACCCTGCGGGGGTGCTATTCCTCTGTGTATGGTGAGTGAATTTGAGCTACCTCCAGAAATCATTGACCGTCAAGTACGGAAAATGAAAATGATTTCTCCCTCTAATCGTGAGGTAGATATCAATCTGGTAAATGAAGAAGAATATATAGGAATGTGCCGTCGTGAGGTTCTGGATGGTTTTCTCCGTAACCGAGCGGCTAAACTAGGCGCAAACTTAATTAACGGTACTGTTCAAAAACTTGATATACCCACCAATAACAATGATCCCTATACAATTCATTATTTTGATCATGCAGTAGGTGGCGCTCAGGGTGAAGCTAAAACCCTGAAGGTAGATTTAGTTATTGGTGCTGATGGTGCTAATTCCCGCATTGCTAAGGAAATGGATGCTGGGGATTACAATTATGCGATCGCTTTCCAAGAAAGGATTCGCATTCCTGAAGACAAAATGGCCTACTATCATGACTTAGCGGAAATGTATGTAGGTGATGATGTTTCTACTGACTTCTACGCTTGGGTATTCCCCAAATACGATCACGTAGCGGTTGGTACTGGCACAATGCACGTCAACCAACGAGACATCAAGAAATTACAAGCTGGTATTCGCGCCCGTGCTGCGGAAAAATTAGCTGGCGGTAAAATCATCAAGGTAGAAGCTCACCCCATTCCTGAACATCCCCGTCCTCGTCGTGTAGTTGGACGCATCGCTTTGGTCGGTGATGCTGCTGGTTATGTTACCAAGTCTTCTGGTGAAGGTATTTATTTTGCAGCGAAGTCTGGACGGATGTGTGCAGAAACCATCGTTGAGATGTCTAACAATGGTGCGCGTATTCCTACAGAAAAAGAACTGAAACAGTACATCAGACGTTGGGATAAGAAATACGGACTCACTTACAAGGTGTTGGATATTCTCCAAACTGTGTTCTACCGTTCTGATGCTACTAGAGAAGCATTTGTAGAAATGTGTGATGACATGGATGTACAACGGCTAACTTTTGATAGCTATTTGTATAAAACTGTGGTTCCAGCTAACCCCATCACTCAACTCAAAATTACTGCCAAAACTATTGCTAGTTTGTTGCGTGGTAATGCTCTTGCTCCTTAATTTTAGGTGATAGGTGACAGGGGAAGAAAAATTAGGTTTTTATTCTCCTGAAATCTGGATATCCTGACTGCTGTGGGGGTTTAGCATTGCTCAACCCCTACCTATTGATAATGTCACGCATTTCAAAATAACGCACCGACTATACAAACTACTGACTCCAATCTTCAATTTCCAACCCTTCAATTTTCTGAAAATGTTTAAGATTATTACTCACAAGAATTAAATTGTTAGCTATAGCAATTCCAGCTATCAGAATATCAATATCATCAACAGGTGTTCCCTTTTTTCTTAAATTGGCATAAATATCAGCAGAAATTGTTGTAGACTTTGTAGTTAATGGTAAAACTGTATGGTATGAGACGAAGTTCAAGAATAATGTTAATTGTTTTTGGGCATCACGATGTTTTAAGCCACTGACAATTTCATAATAAGTAATGATGCTAATATTAATTTGAGAATGAACTTTTAAATATGACTGGAAATTCTCAACTACCAGACTGTTATTGCGGAAAAAGAATGATAGGATATTCGTATCAATCAAAGCTGGTTTCATCACTTCTCCTCTCCACAAATGCCTGTTGACGACGAGTGTTTATTTCATCATTGAAATCAGCAAACATTTCATCTGACATATCATTCCAACACCCTGCAAACTTCATAGTTTGCTGTATATAAGTTGTTGATATTTCTCCATCTACTCGAAAATAATGAATAATGTTATATAATTCCTCTAATTTATCTTCTGGGATGAGATTGATTTCTGTGATCACTTTTGTGCGGATGTTGGTTAAATCCATACAAGGACTAAATTTCCATTAATTGACTGATATACTAATTATAACCGTCTTGCTAATATATTTGCGATCGCTCTCTTTCCACTTCATACCCCTCACATACCACTTTTCGTTCAGTCTGTCAACCGCAAAAATCTACTCTTTATTTCATCCCCTCATTTTCAGTTCACCTCACCCCGAAAATTTGTTGAAGACAGAGGTTGTTTTTTGTAAAGTTTTGTAAACTGATTTTGATTCTAATTTCTCAAACTCAGATATATCAAGAGTGTTAATATTAAGTTTTATCAAAATTGCAAAATTGCATATAACAACCCAATTATGAAATTTGAGAAAATGATAGCAGAAGGCTGAAAGTATTGCAAGTCCGTAAGTAAATAAAAAAGATTCTCAATAAAATTTTAAGAAATGTTAAGAGAAAATCCCGTTAAGTTAGGAATATCAAATCTAAAATCACTATATTCATAAAACAGAATTATCATTCATCTCAAAATCAGCATTTAAACGAGAAGGAATAACACTCATTAGTAAAGGTTAAGATTTGATTTTATCTACCTAAATATTACATGATTAGTTTTACCAATTACCAATTACCCATTACCAATTACCCATTACCTAAAACAGTCATCACACACAAAAACAAAGCTTCAGTCCATTCAACCACAGCACCATAGGTATCTCCAGTGTGTCCACCGAGTTTATAGTTAAACCAAGCTGCGGTTAGAAGAGCGATCGCACTGCCTCCCAAAATCATAAATATAGATAACAATAGATTTTGCTGATTAACAACCCAAACTAAGATACTCAAACCCAACAACAAAAACCAACTTGGTAAAATATCTGCATAAGAACGAATTGCCTCTTTATGAAAAGCACCTTTACCAGTGGGTTTAAGATAGGGATATCGCAAAATCGCCACCTGTTGTCCCCAACGTCCCCAACCACAGGCAGCCATTAAGATTAAATAACGATTTTCCGAAATATCCATCAAAGCTGCGGTTTTCAATAACAAAATAGCGATCGCTGACATTGCCCCAAAAGCACCAGTAGCACTATCAGCCATTACCTGTAACCGCTTTTCAGGATCACCCACTGCTAAACCATCAGCAGTATCCATTGCACCATCTAAATGTAAACCACCCGTAATTGCGATCCAGGTGACAACTACTAAAACAGTCCGAGTTAATACGGGGATGTGTAAGTAATTAAAAGTGATATCTAACAAACCTAACATTCCGCCAATCATCAGACCCAAAGCCGGAGCAAAAATAGCAACATTGCTAAAATCTAAGCGTGAGATATAAGGTAGGGGGATAGATGTGTAAAATATAATAGAGGCTATTACCTGTAATAATTTATTTTGGCAAACTTGCCATAGTTGCAAAATGTATCCCATAGCGAAAACTCAACTTCAGATGGGGAATAAAAACTCACTGTAAAAAGTTATAGGAAATTGAGTAGTTTTCATGGACGATCGCCATACAAAGTTGATATTTTGGAAATGTAGGGTTTTGTCCAGTCAAAAAGCTAGGCAATTGACTTTTCATTTGTGTTGTCACTCACCTTCCCTAAATCGCTATTTCTCTATGAGTTATCATCTACCCAACACCAGGATACCAGCCCCGTGTATTGTGAACACCGGCGTAATTGTGAATAAGCTCGACATCCGCAGACTTTTGACTGATTTAGGTCGTGTCCACTACATCTACACGCAAGAGAATAAGCTATTAAGCGAGGGTGATGGGGATGTGATGGAAGTATTTGCCCATCCGCAAAGGTCTACAATAGTCGCTAACAATGCTCTGTATTTGAATATATATAGTTTTGACTATCTGGAATTAAAACAATCGCCCCAACAGGAAACATACTTTGATTTAATCCAAGAAGAGTTTTGTCTGCGTCTGGTTCCTCTCTCTACACCTTTACAAGAACGATGCGATCGCCAATTTAATACGGGAGCTATAGAAGCTATGATGGATCAGGTGCTATCAGCTAGATGGGATGCAGAAATCGACGATGATTGCTCTGATTGTTTTTGACCTAAAAATAATATACCCATTAGGACTGTAATATATAGCAGGGTCTCACCCCTAATTTTTGGGATGATGGCAGGAGGCAGGGGAGATGGGGAGATGGGGAGATGGGGAGGTAGGGAAGTTCATAAACCAATCACCAATCACCAATCACCAATCACCAATCACCAATCACCAATCACCAATCACCAGTCACCAATCACTAATGTCCAATTTTTCTTTTCAACTTCTAGCTACCTGTAGTCAGACAAAAGCCAGAGCAGGTGTATTTTCCACCCCTCATGGACTTGTAGAAACTCCCAGATTTATGCCTGTGGGAACACTGGCCAATGTGAAAACTATTACCCCTGCTCAACTCAAGGATACAGGGGCGCAAATGGTTTTATCTAATACTTACCATTTGCATCTGCAACCGGGAGAAAATATTGTTGCTGGTGGTGGTGGCCTACACAAGTTCATGGGCTGGAATGGTCCGATGCTCACAGATTCTGGTGGGTTTCAGGTTTTCAGTTTAAGCGAAATGCGAAAAATTACAGAAGAAGGTGTAACTTTTCGCTCACCTCATGATGGACAAATTATTAAATTAACCCCGGAACGCTCTATAGAAATTCAAAATATTTTAGGGGCGGATGTGATCATGGCTTTTGATGAATGTCCCCCCTATCCCGCTACCCGTCAAGAGGTAGAAGCAGCGACAGATCGGACTTACCGCTGGTTAGAACGTTGTATAGTGGCACATCAACGCACTGATCAAGCATTGTTTCCCATTGTTCAAGGTGGTGTATATTTGGATTTACGCGCCCGTGCTGCTGAAGCTTTGGCAAAATTAGATATGCCTGGATATGCTATTGGTGGTGTAAGTGTGGGTGAACCACCGGAATTAATTGCACAAATTGTTCAAGCTACAGCATCGCTGTTACCACATGATAAGCCCCGCTATTTGATGGGTGTGGGTACTTATCGAGAAATGGCGATCGCGATCGCTTCTGGTGTAGATTTATTTGATTGTGTCATTCCCACTAGATGGGCGAGACATGGTACTGCGATCGTCCAAGGTGAAAGATGGAACTTAAAAAATGCTAAGTTTCGTGAAGATTTTACGCCCTTAGATGAAACTTGCCCTTGTTATGCTTGTCAAAATTTTAGTCGTGCTTATATATCTCATTTAGTGCGATCGCAGGAAATATTAGCTTATACCTTATTGAGCATTCACAACATCACTGAATTGGTTCGCTTTACCCAAAAAATTAGAGAATCAATTTTGAGCGATCGCTTTGTCACAGACTTTGGCCACTGGCTAAAAGAAGAAGAGGTGACAGGTGACAGGTGACAGGTGACAGGTGACAGGTGACAGAAAAATTAGTTCTTTGTTCTTCTATTCTTCTTTATCCTGCTCTTGCCTTTTGCCTTTTGCCTTTTGCCTTCTGTTCCCTGTTCCCTGTTCCCTGTTCCCTTTTTCCAATTACCAATTACCAATTACTAATTACCAATTACCAAATCATGTTAAGATACTTCTCAATTATGAAAGCTGTGTTGGATTAGTTGGATTTAAACAAACATGGAAGCCGCACTGTTATTAGCAAAACTGCCTGAAGCTTACCAAATCTTCGACCCCTTGGTAGATGTACTCCCAGTAATTCCTGTATTCTTCTTGTTGCTTGCTTTCGTTTGGCAAGCTGCTGTTGGTTTCAGGTAAATTAATCTGGTATCAATTTTTTTGTGGACAGGTAATTTACACCTGTCCTAATTTTTTGTAACATTATCTTTTATAAACTTTGTATATCTTAATATTTTGCAATAACTTCATTAAGTTAAGTAAAATAATGTAACGAGCTTGACCAATAAGAAGTTAAAAGCCACACTTACACTCAGAGAGGCATCAGCTATGGGAAACATTAAATTTGTCAAAGAGAATAAAGAAGTAGTAGCGGCCAATGGTGCCAACCTCCGACTCAAAGCAGTAGAGAATGGGATTGATATCTATAAATTCTGGGGAAAAATGACAAACTGCGGTGGTGCTGGACAGTGTACTACTTGTATTGTTGAAGTAGTCGAAGGGCTGGAAAACCTCTCACCCCGTACCAATGTAGAAAACCGCAAATTTAAGAACAAACCAGATAACTATCGTCTTGCTTGCCAAACCCTAGTTAACGGACCTGTCAGCATCATTACCCAGCCTTAAGTGACTACTGACTAATGACCAAAACAGAAAATTTGAGATAACTCTGTCATTGATGATGCTATTCTGGAATTGTTGACTGAAAATCAATTTAAAGAGAGGCTATCTTGCCATGCAAGTTAATGACCTGGGGTTTGTAGCAAGCATTTTGTTTGTGCTTGTTCCCGCCGTGTTTTTAATAATTCTTTACATCCAAACTGCCAGCCGAGAAGGTGGAAAAAACTAACAGTTTGGTGATTCTATGTTGGATTTTGGATTTTGGATTATATTTAACCAAATTAATCTAAAATCTAAAATCTCAAATCTCAAATTTTCGTCCCCAGTCCCCAAATCCAAATTTATGCAACAGTTCGTGCTAACAATACGGGACAACTGGCATTTACACGCACATAGTCAGACAAAGAAGCACCGACGAGCCGGTCTAAATCAACAAAACTCTTAGCAATAGATGGACGACGGTCTGGAGAACCTAGCAACAACAAGTCAATATTCAGTTCTTCAGATAGACGGCAAATTTCTTCCCCAGGTCTACCACTGCTAGCCACACAACGCACAGGAATACCTTGTTTTTCAGATTCTGCAACAGCATTTCCCAAAACTGAATTTTTTTCTGGCTTAATATCTGTAATTCCTGATAATTTTCCACCTAAATCTGTATTGATATTAGCCAATATTAACTGACCGCCTGTAACACCTCTGAGCAAAAATAAAGCTAAATTCAAGCAATTTTTAGCTGCATCAGAGTTATCCATCGCCACCATAATGCGCTTAATTCTTTTGACATATATGTCATCTTTAACCAGCAACATGGGACGAGAAGACAACTGGAAAACATACTGACTGACAGAGTTAGCTAAAATAGATTGCAGGCGCTTTAGTCCTCGTGAACCCATAACGATCAAGTCAGCATCCATCTCTTCAGCCACTTGACAAACCACATCTTTGGGATCACCTTGTCTCAAAATAGAAGAAACACGGCTAGGATCTAAATCTAAAGACTGAATTGCATTAGCTAGAATTTTACCACCTTCTTCCCATTTATCTGTCATTGCAGCCGCAGTGCTTTGTGGGGGTACAACGTGCAGAACTGTAACTTTTGCAGATTGAATAGATGGCATTTCTTTCAATGTCTTCATCATTTCTTCTGCGTGTCCTAGTCCAGAGACAGCCAGCAAAATTTTTTGTATCATCGTCCGTAATTGTTCTTAAGGTTTATTTGGGTTTCGCTGCTAGTACCGAGCATCAGAACTGATGTTCTCAACTTCTCTCAAAAACCTAGTCAGTAAATAGGCACAAATTAATACAAATTAATATTAGTGATCAGTCATTAGTTATGAGTCTTCAGTTATTACCACCAAAAACCAACCAATGAGCAGAAAACTAATAAAATTTTAAGTTTCTTTGCGCTTCGTTACTTAAAATTGCAACTAGGCTTTCGATAAATTCAGCATACTCTCAATTTAGCCTAATAAACTTTACGAAATATGATGTTATTTATTATTTTTAATCTATATTAATCTTTGTTAATTAGATATTAGTAAAGAAATACAACAAAAATTAAATTCTGATGATCTCAATCATCCATAATGCCGTAGATAGATACCATAGTTTTTGAATTAAAATTGTTATTTTTTGTAAGTATTCAACAGACATATCAACCATAAAAGAAGGAGGCAGGAGTTCTTAATTTTGGATTTTGGATTGTTTTTGTCAAATCCAATCTAAAATCTAAAATGTTCCTCCCCATCTCCCCAACTTGCATCTGCTAATTTTACACAGCAGTCAACAAACCATTATGCTTGAGTAAAGCAGTGGTACTTGGTTCACGACCTCGGAAAGCTTGAAAAACTTCCATTGGATGCTTACTACCACCCATAGCTAACACCGTATCTCGGTAGCGTCTACCAGTATTGTGTATTGCTTCCTCATCATCTAAACCAGCTTCTTCAAAAGCTGCAAAAGCATCAGCACTAAGGACTTCCGCCCATTTATAGCTATAGTAACCAGCCGCATAACCACCTTCAAAAATGTGACCGAAAGCACATAAAAAGGCATCTTCTGGCAACGGTTGTAAAACAGTAGTAGTTTTAGCAATGCGTTGACGTACATCTACGGCAGTCTCATCATCACCAGGACGATAGCGGTAATGTAGCTCCAAGTCCACACTGCTGAGGTGAATTTGCCGCAACATCGCCGAACCACTCATGTAATTACGTGCTGCTAAAAGCTTTTGATAATAATGTTCTGGTAGTGCTTGACCTGTTTGATAGTGTTTAGCCATACCAAACAAAGTGGGACGGTCATAACACCAGTTTTCCATAAATTGGCTAGGTAATTCTACAGCATCCCATTCAACATTATTGATACCTGCTGCTCCCGTATAGTCAACCTGAGTGAGCATATGGTGTAAACCATGTCCAAACTCGTGGAACAAAGTTTCTACTTCATCAAAAGTCATCAAGCTGGGCTTGTCATCCACTGGGGGAGTTTGGTTACAAATTAAATAAGCTACAGGTAAACGGAGGGTAGTAACACCATTTTCTGTAATTTTGCGGCGATGAATGCAAGCATCCATCCAAGCACCACCACGTTTTTCAACAGGTCTGCTGTAGGGGTCTAGATAAAAGTAAGCAATGGGAGTACCATTTTTATCAGCAATTTGGAAATAACGGACATCCTCATGCCAAACTGGGGCTTGACCATCAGCCGGGGTGACAGTCACCCCAAACAGCCGTTTAACCAGTCCAAATAGCCCATCTAGGACTTGAGGTAGGGGGAAGTAAGGACGTAGCTCTTCCTCGGTAAAAGCGAATTTTGTCTCTCTTTGACGTTCTGCCCAAAAGCTGATATCCCAGTGTTGCAAATCTTCTGCTTCTGCGGCTCCTTGAGCTTTAGCAAAAGCTTTGAGTGCTTCTAAATCTTTAACAGCAGCATCATAACTAGCTTGGCGCAGTTCTTCTAGCAGCTTTTCAACTGCTGAGACATTTTTGGCCATTTTACTAGCTAAACTGAGTTCGGCAAAATTCTCAAAACCAAGTAACTCTGCCAGTTCTTGCCGTAACTGTAAAATACTTTCAATTAAAGGGTTGTTATTTAATTCCCCAGAGGACGCACGGGTAATATAAGCTTTATATAATTTTTCCCGCAGATCCCGACGGGTGCTGTGCTGCATAAAGGGAAAATAACTGGGAAAGTCTAATGTGATATGCCAGGGACCATTTTCTGGGGTAGCGTTTTCTTCTCCTGCTGCACGAGCAGCTTGGGCAGCTAAACTGAGTAAGCTGCTGGGTAAACCATTAATTTCTTCTTTAGTTGTTAAAACTAAGCTAAAGGCTGTGGTAGCATCCAGAAGATGATTAGAAAACTGGGTAGCCAGTTCTGCTAATTGCATTTGAATAACATTAAAACGCTCTCGTGCTTCTCCTTCCAAACCCACACCAGACAATTTGGCATCTCGTATAGCTGCTTCGACAATACGCTGCTGGGCAGATTCTAAGGTTTCCCAGGTATCACTGGTGTGGAGGGCTTTAAAAGCCTGGTATAGAGGTTTGCTTTGTCCAAGGGTGTTAATAAACTGCACTACTTGTGGCTGAACCTTTTGATATGCTATACGTAAATCAGGGCTATTTTGAACACTCATTAAATGGTTCAGTATACCCCAACTCCAATAAAGCCTTTCTGTCAACTTTTCTAGAGGTTCTACTAAACCACTCCAGCTAGGTTGTACACTAGCTTCTAATATAGCTAGTTGTTTCTGCAATTCTGTTAACAGATGCTTAAAAGCAGGTTCTACTTGCTCCGGTGTAATATCTGCAAATTGAGGTAGCCCAACGCCTTGGAGTAGGGGACTTTGAGAAATAGTAGCAGTTGCACTCATGGTTTTATGTTAGTAGCCAATCAATAGATGGAACAACAATGACTTTTATTTATATAACTAATAATGTAACGTGACTACACAATTTAGCCTTGCTAGAATGGCATTCTTATCAATTCATAAATATCAGCCAGAAAGCAGAAGCAAAATTTTAGCATTAAGAGATGAGGCATAGCTGAGTTTTTTGAATGGTTTTACATGGATAATTTACCATGATCAGTGTTTTAGTATTTACAGGGTCATGAAAATTCTACTTTCTGTTTTGTTTACACCTATGGTGGTGTTGTTTAGTTCTACCAACGTACTAGGAGCTATCATAACCAGAAATATTGAATACAAGCAAGGAGATACGGTTTTACAAGGATATTTGGCTTATGATGACGCTATCAAGGGTAAGCGTCCAGGTGTGTTAGTAGTTCATGAATGGAATGGTTTACAGTCTTATGCGAAAAAAAGGACTGAGCAGTTAGCAAAACTAGGTTATGTTGCTTTTGCGGCTGATATTTATGGTAAAGGCGTAAGGCCGCAAAATGCCGAGGAGTCAGGAGCGCAAGCGAAAATTTATCGTGATGATAGAAAATTATTGCGCGATCGCGCCAACGCTGGTCTTAAAGTTTTACAACAGTATCAACTTACTGATCCTAAACGCATTGCTGCCATTGGTTACTGTTTTGGTGGTGGTACAGTTTTAGAATTAGCTCGCAGCGGTGCGAATATTGCTGGTGTAGTTAGTTTTCATGGCAACCTTGACACCCCTAAACCGGAAGATGCTAAAAATATCAAAGCTAAAGTATTAGTTTTGCATGGTGCTGATGATCCTTTTGTACCACAGCAGCAAGTTCAAGACTTTGAAAATGAAATGCGTCAAGCCAATGTAGACTGGCAATTAATATCCTATGGTGGTGCGGTTCATGCTTTCACCAATCCAGTGTATAAAGGTGAGATTAAAGGCGCACTTTATGACAAAAAAGCAGATATGCGTTCTTGGCAAGCGATGAGACAATTTTTTGCAGAAATCTTTCGCTAAACATCGCAGAGTCGTAAAAGCGTTTGATTACGCCAAAAATAAACAATTGAGTGAGTCTATGTAAAGTGCTGTATTAACTCTGGTAACTATCTTTACATAGATTTTTCTATATTTGTAATGTAAAAATACCAGCTAACGCCTCACTTCAAAACCACGCAAC
>JBJOKS010000049.1:0-20618 GCA_046045965.1 Cyanobacteriota bacterium
TTTGGGACAACAAAGATTTTTATTGCTTTACTTAGCTGCTGGGGTTTTTGCTGGGATGATGCAAATTTTCATGTACCCGAAGTTAAGTATACCTGTAATTGGGGCTAATGGGGCGATCGCATCTATTGTAGGTGCTTATATTATGAAGTTTCCGAAGGTAAAAATAGATTCGATTTTACCTTTAATTATTATCTTTATTCCTGTGGAAATTCCTGCTTTTTGGTATTTATTTTGGTGGTTTATTCAACAGTCATTTTATGGAATTGGTAGTTTAAATATTTCTGGTGGTGTAACTAATATTGGTTACTGGGGACAATTTGCTGGTTTGGTGACAGGTGCAGCTTTTATAAGAATGGTGAAAAGGTAATTCTAAATTCTAAATTCTAAATTCTCAATTTTGGTATAATATAAAAGTATTAATAATTAATTGCCACACTAAAGTCATGTCAGAAATTATTGTTGCTGAACCTAGTGTGAAACTGCCACCAACTCAGGCAGAACTTCCTTATGATGATGGTATTCCCATGGAAACTCAACGGCATAAATTTCAAATGGATATGCTGATTGATACGCTATGGCCTTGGTTAGAAGCCAGGTCTGATGGCTATGTCAGTGGTAATATGTTTGTTTATTTTAGTTTGGCACAATTGAAAAACCAAGACTTTAGGGGTCCTGATTTTTTTGCTGTTTTAGGAGTTCCTAAAAAAGAACGTTTGTCTTGGGTGGTTTGGGAAGAAGGTAAACCCCCAGATGTGGTAATTGAATTACTTTCTGAAAGTACCGCATCTCAAGATAAAAATGAGAAAAAACTGATTTATCAAAATTTGTTGCGTGTTCCTGAATATTTTTGGTTTGATCCTTTTAACCCAAACGATTTAGCAGGATTTTATCTCAATCGTGGTGTTTATGAACCCATTCAACCTAATTCTGAAAATCAATTGATTAGTCAATCTTTGGGTTTAGCTTTGGTAGGTTGGCAAGGTAGTTATAGAGGTGTAGAAACAACTTGGTTGCGTTGGGCAACTTTAGATGGGGAACTATTACCTACAGGTCAAGAAATAGCCAATGCAGAACGCCAAAAAGCTGACGCAGAACGTCAAAAAGCTGAACAAGAAAAACAACGTGCTGAACAAGCAGAATCTCAATTAAGGCAAGTTGCGATGAATTTATTATCTAGTGGAATGTCTTTAGAACAGGTGGTGAATTTAACTGGTTTACCAATATCTGAGGTAGAAAAACTGATTGGTTAAAATTTGTTTTTCTGCCAATAAATCTAACTAACTTGATATCCTCGATTTTTTTACTTCTGTTCCGGTGTAGTTGCGAAAATTTTTGGGATAAATTAACCGCAAAGTACGCAAAGTACACAAAGACAGGAAGGGGGTAAAAGTTGGGGATATATTTTTTTGACGCATGATTAAAAATTACTATGTATTGTAGGTTGCTTATATAAAATTAAATTCAAAAGTATGAATTTTTACTGAGAATTGTGTGAACCAGATATAATTAGTCAATTTTTGCGAATAATCTGGGAATAATAAATAAGAAAGCTTATTGATTAGATTTAGGGAGTATTGCATCCAGATGAAACTACAATCAATGCCTGTGATGGGTGTAGCGATCGCATTAGGTACTACTGTTTCTTTGCATCAACCCAGCTACGCTCAAGCACAAGGATTTTATTGCGATCGCTCTACTGGTGTACCTGTGACAGTATACCAAAATTCTCAAGGTATTACTGAGCCTTGGATTAGGTGGACTTCTAATCATTTTCGCTACTCTGGTTACGATCCGATCACACGTTGTCAAGAGGTAAGTGGTAGATTAGAAACCTATCGCCGTAATAAACAACTAAAATTGATTACCGTCGGGAGGATGAATGGACAAAATGTGGTTTGCACCGCTAGTCAAGTTAATGGGCGTTGTGAAGGTTTGATATTTACCCTCAAACGCGGTCAAGATGCAGTAAAAACACTGACTAATCTCCTGGCATGGCGTGAGGGACAAGCGGGTACACCATCCCTCAGTGAGAGTGGTGCAGCACCTTATATAGATGTGAGTGGAAGGTTAGGAGAAGACGCAGACAGCACTACACAACCTACCACACCTACCAATGTTCAGCCGACACCATCCCAACCCAGTTCAGGACGTAGTGGAGAATTCAATTAATTGTTAATTAACCCCCTGCGGGTGGCACAAAGTGACTAATTGGCTAAAACTGGGACTGATAAGTAGTTTAGCGATCGCCTGTGGCGCTGCGCTCCGCGCAATCGCTCCATTATCTTTTTTTGATGGTAGCAATGCGATAGCTCAAACAGTCCCTACCTATCCCCAAACAACCAAAACAGAACAGGGGAATATGCAAAGATTGGCACAACAAACTACGGTGCGAATCATTACCCCTAATGCTTCTGGTTCTGGTGTAATTCTCCAGCGTCAAGGACAAATTTATACAGTTCTCACTAGCTGGCACGTGGTCGCTTTCAGTGATCAGCATACGATTATGACACCAGATGGTCGGCGTTATACACCCATATCGCGCCAACTCAAACAACTGGGTAATACTGATTTAGCTATTACTCAGTTTCTCAGTAATTCTGACTATCAAGTGGCAAGTATCAGTAATCAACCTGTATTAATAGGAGAACCTGTATTTGCTGCTGGTTTCCCCATGTACCAGGGACAGAGTTTAGCCACGACTTTTGACCAAGGTATCAGGGTATTTAGATTAACCCGTGGTGAGGTGTCAGTGCTACCACCAAAATCTCTCGCTCAAGGTTATCGCTTAGGTTACACCAATGATATTGCTGTAGGCATGAGTGGCGGTCCGATTTTTAATACCGATGGTTTGTTAATAGGAATTAATGGCAGGGTGAAAAATCGTGATCCAGATTTTGGGGTTTATGCTTTTGAAGATGGTACAGAACCAGCACCAGAATTATTAGCACAAATAGTTAATTCTAGTTGGGGAATTCCTATTAGTAGCTATTTGCAATTTCATGATTTACCCCAATCTCAACAACCCGTTTTATTACCAATAAAAACGGAAAATAATGTGCGGTTAAATCCCCCCATTCCTCTGTTACAGAAACCAGAAAATACAGTTTCACCAGTTATATTACCGGAAAAAGCAGTAGGGGAAGTTAGGTCTACTTTATCGGAATAGGGCGGTTTGTAAAAAATGTAATTTTCAACTTCAAGGAGTTGTTTATGAGTTTTAGTTTTTCTCGGTTTAATTCTCTCCCTGGTTTGTTAACAGGAACAGCAGTAGTAGCAGCAATAGTAATTAGTCAACCAGCATCTGCGAAAACCGCTAGAGAAGTGGCTAAAATTGCTGTACCAACAACGGTGAGAATTGACAGTTCCGCAGGTGCAAACGCTGGTGGTTCTGGGGTAATAATTGCCAAAAATGGAAATACTTACACTGTGTTAACCGCTAATCATGTGGTTGCATCTCAAGCCCAAGAATACACGATTTATACTAGCAAAAAGAAAACTTATGCTGTTACCTCAGTGCAAAGTTTACAGAAAACTGAAACCAGTCCAGATTTAGCAATTGTTAAGTTTGAAAGTGCAGAAGAATATTCTGTTGCACCAATTAGTAATTCTGATGATGCGGGAATTGGTACAGGGGTTTATATTTCTGGTTATCCGATGTCAATTGAAGACAAGAATGAACGGGAATATGAGTTTACAAATGGACAAATTACCAGTCGTCCTGATAGCAGACCTCAAGGTTATACCATGCGTTATGGTGCTTTGACTAGAAGAGGTATGAGTGGTGGTCCAGTGTTTGATGTGAGTGGTCGTGTGATAGGAATTCACGGACAAGGAGACCGTGATGGGGTAGTGAAAAATGAGTCTGCTGCTGGTGGACAAACAGAAATTAAAACTGGTTTTAATGCAGCAGTTCCTATTAATACTTTCAAAGAACTAATTTCTCAAGCTGGTGTGAAAGTTAGTTTTAAAGAAGATAATTCTGAAGTTGCAAATGTGGAAGCAACTCAACCCACAAAGGCTGAAGTGAAAAGTTGGGAACAGGAATTTGCGGCTGGGATCATTAAAAATTTGATTGAACAGACTGTTCCTCGAATTCTTCCTCGTTTTCCCTTTTAATTGGTAGGGCAATTACATTTTTTATTTGCGTGTAATTGCCTTTCTTAATTTCTTTATTTGTCTGAATAACTTTTAAAGATTGAGAGGTATATCATGCGTCTTATTCGTCTTTTAGCTCTGGGAATTGCTGGTTTTATTGTTTCCTTTATTGCTGCTTTTTTCACTTCAGGTACATGGTTGAATAGAGCGATCGCCTCTGCTATGTGTACGGTTTTTAGCTTTAATTCGGCTATGTGTACAGTAGATTTAGGGCGATCGTCTGAGCGAGTAGTTGCAGCAATTCCTCCGGCTGTGGAAAAGACGATGTTTGATGGTTTGGGGAATTTGTTGGTGCAGCGTTCAAGGGAATTTGATGATGATCAACCAATAAATTCACCACCTGTAAGTAATCCACAAGCACCATCTTTTCCGCAAGATCCTGGAACTAACTTTACACCCCGAAGTTCAGAGTTTGATGATACTAATGTTGACAATGCAATACAAGATGCTGCTAACCAGGCAGGACAAGATGTGCAAAAAATAGATAACGCTATAGATGAATATGCTAAACAAGCAGCAACAAATTCTGCTTGTGAATTTATGGGAAATTCCTCTAAAAATAGACTTCCTCTGTCAAATAATTCTAATTATAAAAAACTTAATCAGTCACCAGTTGAAAGTAAGCTCTGTAAGTACGATGGACGGTATGCTGTATTTGCTCAACATCCTCTTTTTCCAGGTGCAGATATTATTGAAACGGGACATCCATTAGTAGGTTTAGCGACCCAATCTTCTTTAAACAATGAGCTTGCTCATGAACATATATTCTTTTGTAATAACGGTAAAATAACTCGCAATGTAGGCTTTGGTCCCGATGGTCAATTCAGTTACTCTAATCAAGCAATTACAACTGGTAGGGAAGAAAATGGAGGAAGAGTAGATAACTTTGAGCCTATTAACGATCAACTTTATGATACTGATATTATAAATAGCGTACTTGAGCAAAGTTATTCATGTAATCTTCAGGATAATCGTGGTTCATACGTCGGGTTAGGCAACAATTGTCAAAACTTTACGGAGAGGATAAGAAATAGATTTAATGAAAAGCTAAGAAAAGTTTGTAATAATAACTCACCAACATCTAGGTCATTAAAAACAGCAACAAGTTGGGGAGATCCTCACTTAGTCACCTTCGATGGCTTAACATACGACCACCATGCAATAGGAGAATTTATCCTTGCAAAATCAAATGATGGGACTTTTGAAGTACAAACCCGTGAAGCGGCTGTTCCTCGTACATCAAGCGTGGCATTAAACACGGCAGCAGCGATGAAAGTTGGTAATACTCGCGTTGCTTTTTATGCAGAAAATTTCCCTGATTCAGATACTAAAAATCCATTACGAGTTAATGGCAAACCTACTGTTATCCAAGGTGGTTCACTATCTTTACCTGGTGGGGGCAGTATTACTCAACTTAATCAAAGTTCTTACTTAGTGCAATGGCCAACTGGTGAACAGGTATCTATAGAAACGAGCAAGTTTGGCGGTTCTGGTTATGTGAATGTAAATCCTGGTTTACCAGAATCACGACAAGGACAGATAGTGGGATTACTTGGTAATTTTAACGGTAATCAAAATGATGACTTTAAGAGTCGTAATGGGCAAGTTTTACAACCACAATCATCAATAAAGCAGGTTAGCCAAATTGCTCAAGGTTTTGCTAATTGGATACCAATTCCATTAAATCAAGTTGAGTCAGCATACCTTGATCAATTACATAAACAATTTGGTGATAGTTGGCGGATTAGTCAATCAGAATCTTTGTTTGATTATGCACCAGGTAAAAACACAGAAAGTTTCACAAATCGAGCTTTTCCCAATGGGTATCAAATCCTGAGAATGCTATTACCTCAACAGGTACAAATGGCTGAAAAAGTTTGTCGAGATGCTGGAGTACCAGCAGAACGTTTAGAGGGTTGTCTTTTTGATGTTGGTGCAACTGGAAATGCTGATTTTGCTAAAGTTGCAGCTAATATGGCTACTAATTTCATTAAGAAACAACTTAATCAACAGATTCAGCAAAATCTTCCTATTCCGTTGAAAATACCTGGATTATCTTTTTAAAAGGTAGTTAATTTTCGGTAATCCCTAATTTGACAGTGTGATCGCCATTTACCCGATTTTCAATCAGGCGATCGCCTATAATTCTTAGTGAAGATGCCTTCCTCTCAAACCATGAACAGTAAACTGATAAATCTCACCTACGAAATTGAACTCAAAACAGGCGAAAAGTTGATACTACCTGAGTCTCTATTGCAAAATATAGGAGAGGGACGTTGGTTAGTGACCATTCAACCATTAACAGAAGCAAAAGCAGTATTCACTTGCAGTCATGATGCCTTTCTTAAAGGTTATGTACCAGAAGATGAGGGGTTATACGATGACTATCCAAGCAGGTGAATTCTGGGTTGCAGAGATTCCTTTTACCAGTGGTACAAGTTCTAAAAAACGTCCAGTGCTTGTACTTTGGTTAGATGGTGATGATGTCATAGTAGCAGTAGTTACTTCTGCGCCCCCTCGTACACAAACGGACGTGCTTCTTGCTCACTGGTCAGATAGTGGTTTACTCGTTCCTTCCACTATCCGTTTATCCAGACTAGACTGTTTAGAAAAATTTTTACTGCTGAAAAAAATCGGTCAAATATCTGAATCAGATGCAGAAAATTTAAAACAAGTATGGGAGGATTATGTTAAACCTCAGTTTTAATTCACTACTTAGCGATCGCCTTCATTGTGAAATTTTTAATCAAAAAAAACTCCCAGTTGGGAGGTCAAAATGTAGCTGAGAAACTTATAAATCTAAGAGGTTGTTTCAAAACTTTTTCATGTGGGATTTGACACCCGCAGATCCCCCTAAATCCCCCTTACAAAGGGGGACTTTGAGGAATTTAGCCCCCCTTATTAAGGGGGGTTGGGGGGATCTCGATTAATTCTGATACTTTTCAAACATCCTCTAAACCAGCACGACAGCGATCGCACCTCCTAAAGCTGCAAAAATACCGGAAACAAGCGCCGTTGCAAACAACCACCAGGCAGCATTAGCCGCAGCTTTTCGCGTTTCTTCTGCTTGACGCTGTGCTTGATGTTTGACTTGTTCTAGCCGATGTTGTGCTTCATGTTGTAGCTGTTCTGCTCGTTGTAAAACCATATTCCGAGCGTGTTCAATTTGGTCAATAATGCGGTTAACTTCTGCCTCAGAAATATCTTCACGGGAACTAAAAATAGCTACTAAGGTTTCACGATTGAAAGATGAAAGGCGATCGCGCAAAGCTTCAAACCCGGCTTGGGGATCTGCAAACAATTGGCTTATATCATGTTTAATCCCATCATAATTAAGTTCCGGGCGTTCTAGAGAATTAAGATAATTACGAATACTAGCGAAAATGCCCTCAATCATATCCTGAATGCGTCGTTGAATACCCCGTACCTGTTCAACAAATTGGTCACGCACTAAGATCATATTATCAGCAATTCCTGCTGCTTCTTCATCAGTGATATCTTCGCGAATTTTCAACAAAGAGATAATTGTTTCTCTGTCGAAATGTGAAAGGCGATCGCTAAAACTTTCCATTCCCACACTCGGATCATGCAATAATAAATGCAAATCTCGCTTGATGCCTTCCGGGTGCAATTCTTCCTTACCAGTAAGTCGTAAATACTCCTGCAAATAAGTTTGAAAAGTTTGCATTCTTTGTTGTGTTCTTGTTGCTAACCGACGCGGCGCACGGACTATATTTCTAATTGATGTTTGCATAGCATCAATTATTTGATTAACTTGTTCCTCCCTCAAATCTTGACGTTGACTCAACAACTTCACCAAAGTATCTCTATCAATACGGGATAACCGACGACGCAACCCCACAACACCCTCTCTAGGGTTTTCAAACAACCTGGTTAAATCTCGCTGAATACCTTCAGGATTCAATTCTTCTTTACCAGTATTTCGCAGGTAATTTGCAATAATAGAGGTTACAGAATCATATTGTTCCCGTGCTTTTTCCCCTACAAATTGCGGTATGTGGCGGATGCTATGCCATGATTCTTCAACTACATCAATAATTTGATTAATTTGTGTTTCATTTAAATCTTGACGTTGATTTAATAATTGTACCAAAGTATCTCGATCAAAGCGAGATAACCGCGCCCGAATGCCAATAATTCCAGCTTGTGGGTCTTCTAAAAGTCGTTTTAAATCAGCGCGAATAGCATCAGGATTTAATTGTTCTTTGCCTGTATTTCGCAAATATGATTCGACATTTAACCAGAGAGTTTCGGCTTGATGTTGTGCCTGTTGCGCCATTCCTAAAGATTCTACCAAAACGCGATCGCGCTGCATTTCTAATTCATCTAAAATCGGATCTAAATCCCGTTCTTGAATATCATTGCGTGCTAACAGAATCTCAGCCATTTCTTCCCGTTCAACTTGTGCTAATCGTCGGGATAAAGTTTCATAATCTGCTTCTGAATCTGTCAACAACGGTTTAAAATTTTCCTCAATTCCTGCTGGTGTCAAATCTACTCTAGGAGTTACAAGTAAATAACTTTCAACTCGTCTTTGTAAATCTTGGACAATTTCTCTTTCTTCCTGTGCTACTATTGTCACAAAAACCTCATCGCGCACAGTTACCAATTGATCAGCAATCTGCTGAATTTGTGCTTGAGTTAATAATCCCTTAGCTTGCAAAATATTGACAAAATACTGCCGATTAATTTTCTCTAATTCCCTGCGTATTGCCCCAGGATCAGCAGCAGGATCATAAATCACATCTCGAAATTCTTGGGCAATTCTTTCTTGACTTAGCTGCCAAGGATGGGCGTTAAGTAGGTAGTTTTCAATATCCGCACGAATCGGACTGTAAGGTTGTTCTGCAACTTGTTCTATGACTTTTTCTCTAGCAGTGCTGAGGGAACGCCAAATTTTTTCTACATCCAAATCTGTTAAATCTGCCCTACCTAAAACTACCCCAGTCAATGCCGATATTACTTGTTGCATCATCCCCGGCTTTTGTGCTGTTTCTTTAGAGGTATGAATTTCTGTAATTAATTGATCAAGTTTAGCATTGAGTTCCTCTGTTTTAGTTTGTCCAGGGGGTAGAGATTTGAGATAATTAACTAACTCTCCCAAGCCTTCTGTCGTTGGTTTTTGCTGACTTACAACCTGTTGCCAAACGCCATATAAAGAATCAGCTATGCGGTTAACTTCTCGTTTGGATAAATCCGTCCGACTGCTGACTAAATCAATAAACTGTTGACGGTTAATATTGCGGAGGTCTGGACTGGTAGAAATGGCTTTAAATTGTGGTTCACTCAATAATCTTTCAAACTCATCCCGAATTCTCGATATATCAATTTCTGGAGGACGTAGTTTTTCTATGTACTCTTCTACGTTTTGGCGAATACTTGTTGGGGCAATGGCACTGCCTAATTCTCGACGCACAGCAGATGCAGCAGCTTCAGCCGTTGCTACCGCTTGCTGATTTACAGCCCTAGCCCCTAGTGCTGCTGTAGCTGTACCCATTATGGCTTGAAAACTGGAAGTGGCTGTATTCACAACTGAGCCAATTAAAGAACCTACAGTAGTTGAACTTACCCACATTAGCAATAAAAAGTATGCACCCCAAATTACTAAACCTAAAATCGCGCCTAATCTGGGATCTAAAATTAATAGACTCAATTTTACAGCCAAAAAACAAGCAATGAATAAAGCAATTGTTACGGTGACTAATGTCCAAATCCCCAATCTCGTTCCAATTTTCCGAATCGTACCCCCCAAAGTTTCAACTTCCTGGGATTCGGATGGGTGTCCCAAATAAGAAATACCAGCTGCAATCGATAGATTTGTTAACACTAATTGGAAGGCAAAAGCGAGAATTACCCCAGATATTAAAGCCACAAAAAAACGTGGACCGGAAGTGAGAACCGATGCCTGTGCTGGTGTGACGTTGGGGGCATTTACAGGTATTTGTGCCATCCACCATAAATGTTTGTACAGTTCCTGCATGATTTGTATTTCCTGCCTCTAAGTTTCTCTTTAAATTTAAATTTGCTTTCATTAAGGATTTAGTTGTATCTATGGCAATATCCAAGTCCCGCAGCTTTCAGAATCCAGTAACTGAGCCATTATTAGCATCTCTCCCAGGTTGGATACCCTTATGTAACGCTAGATAGAACTTGAATATATTGTTATTGTTAATTAGTGTTAAAATCTGGAATTTTTTTAAATAAATATTGTTATTTAGTAAATCATACATTTTGAAGTTCTTCTTGCTTAAATCATGAATTAATTATCTTGATTTACACCTACTTTATAATTAAATTAATTGTCACCTTCTCCAGGTGGATTTTTTCGTGCAAATAAATTCCTGATTATCTTCCACAAGAGTGCCTCTAGTTTGTTCCTATAGGCATAAAGCAGCTTTGTGTGTAAAAGGTAAATTTAAGTTAAGCATTAAATTCTTGAGGAAAAAAGTTTCAAAATCTCAAACTTGCTTAATTTTGGAGGTAAAAAATGGAAACTCGCTCATCTACCGATATACCACCAGTTGCTAAAGCCTATAATGGTGTAGACCGTAACGCCTTTATTTTTGGTTGGAATCCCCAAGCTGAATTATGGAATGGACGCTTGGCAATGATTGGATTTTTAGCCTACTTGCTTTGGGATTTAGCAGGCTATAGCGTTCTCCGTGATGTGCTGCACATTATGAGATATTAGATAAAAAATAGGAGTCAGAAGGCAATTAAAACATAATTTCTGACTCCTATTTTCTCATAGATTTATAGGAAATTCGTACCAAACTCAAGTAGGCTTTCTATATTTTTTTATGGGTATTTTCCCCACTTAAAGGAAAAACCGAATCAAAACATATAAACCCGCAGTCACAAGTTGTAATAAAGTAATGGGAATTCCATAATGTAGAAAAGTTTTAAAAGAAATGCGTTTTCCATGTTGTTCAGCGATTCCAGCAGCGACAATATTAGAAGATGCTCCCACCAAAGTACCATTTCCTCCTAACGTTGCGCCAAACATCATGGCATAAAACAATGGTAAAACTTCTGGGGGAAACTGTCCTTCAAAATCCGCTGCTAAAATTTCTGCTGGTGCTAATCCTACATTTACAAGATATTGTTTAAGTAAAGGAACCATTGCCACTACTAAAGGAATATTAGGTACAACACTCGATAATATCCCCACCACAAATAACAAAACTAGAGAACCCAGCAAAATATTTTTACCCAAAATAATCCCCAAAACACCTGACAAACCTTGAATAACTCCTGTTTTATCTAATCCACCAATTAATACAAAAATGCTCATGAAAAATATTAAGGTACTCCAATCTACATCTCGCAATATATTATGAACTGAATCAATTCTGCTTTTTTGAGCTAGTAATAAAGCTAAAGCTGCACCTAACAAAGCTACGGCAGCAGGGGAAATAGGGATTGGTAAAGATTCGCCAATGACGAAAAATATCAACACAAAAACTACAATAAATGCACCTGCTATTAAAACTCGTGGATGATTGATTTGTGGATGGGGTAATTCTGCTAAATCATCTAAGTTTTTATTCCAAATTTTTCTAAATAAAATAGGGAGTGTCACTACCACAGTCAAAACAGAAATTACTCCTCCTAAACTCAGCCGCGATAAATAATCTATAAAGCTAATATTTACAGCATCACCAACAATAAATGTGGCTGGATCTCCTACTAAAGTCAATAATCCTGCACTGTTAGCAACAAACACCATCAAAATTAATAAAGGCACAAAATTAACGCCTATTTCTTCTGCCATTGGGGGAATTAATGGCGCTAATAACATGACTGTAGTAGCGTTGGGTAAAACAGCACAAATTGGCGTAACTAATGCCACTATACCTAATAGTAGTTTTTTGCCACTTCCTTGAGCAAGAATAACTATTTGTGTTGCTATATAACTAAAGATATTAGTCGGTTCAAATGCTCTAACTAACACCATTACTCCAAAAAATAAACCCAAAGTTCCATAACTTTTACCAATATAACTAACGGCTTCTGGTAAAGTCATGATATTAGTAAACACTAATATTAATGCCCCCAAGAGAGCAGCGACTGTCAAATCAATCCATTCTGTCATGATGACAACAATGACAGTAATAAATGTGATGATACTCAGAATAGCTGGCCAATTTTCCATAGAATCCTCCCTGATAATGTTATTGATTGAAAAGTAGCGAAAAAGTCACCTAGACTATAGGCGACTTAATAATTTATGATTTGATTATTTGTGTATGGGTGTTAAAAATCTATGTCTGCAATTCTCTTGTGATTAATCAAGACAACTGGGAATACCCAACACAGCACAAGGAAAATTAGGATCTAATCTATTAATCACAGGATGATTGATAGATTGACAACCTAAAACCAAAACATCAGCAGCTTCTAACTCGACAACTTTTTTCAACTCAGTGGCTAAGTTGCCAAACCGCAGATGAGATTTAAAATAACTCTGCCATTCATGACCTAAACTTTTAGCTTGCCAAAGAATTTTATCTGCTTTATCTGGCCATGAATTGCTCATTAAATCTGGTTTTGGTTTAGTTAATACCAGTGTATTTGATTGCTGTTGTTCACAATCTGGATATTCTAAAGCAAGTTGCTTTTGGGGCAAATTTAAGTTATAATGAGAATAACTAATTGACTGTTCTTCTATGACATAAACAGCCTGTACATTGACTTGAATGTTAGTAGCTAAATGGGTTTGATGAGCAATACAAAAAGCAATATCTAAGGCTGTATGACTATTAGGTGAAGCATCATAGCCAACCATTAAAGTGAGAGATTTTGTTTGTGAATCTTTTTCACTAGCGCATTTTTGAGTATCTGGTAGTAATACCATTTGCTCAATGAGGTCATAGCGACCAATGGCACTTTGCAATCTTGCTAACAATGGCTTAACTTTCACAGCTTTAACTTCTCTCCCTTGAAACGAATTATGAATGAGAAGCAGGGATGCCAATTTTGGATTTTAGATTTGATATTTTAGATTTATCTGCAATCTAAAACCATTAATCCAAAATCTCCAATTGATTAAGGAAACCCCAATAACAACTGGTATTACAGCCAAGGTTTTGGGGGTTCCTTCCATTGCCGACGGAGTTAGCTGACGGGCTAAGACTGGAAGGTGTCTCTCAATTAAGATTAGCCCCAATTATTTGGTTCCTCCGTTCCAAATTCAGCTTTCATGAATTTGAATTAGGCTACCCACAGGGTTTTGCGAAATTTAAAAGTGAAAAGTTAAGATGTTCAAAATCTCAACTTTTCACTTTTTAAAGTGTAGCTTATATTTCCAAAATTGTATACCCATCAAATCATCATTTCAGGACTTACCGAAGAAAGGCAGGAGGCAGAAGGCAGAAAATACAATTTTTGTCCTCTGCCAAAAGGGTTTAAAGCCCCTAAATTTATCGAAACAATGGGGTCTAAAACCACGCCTTTTAAGGCGAAAAGTTTTTGGAGCTTGGCATAAATCCCCTTTACAAAAAAGGCCTCCTGCCCCCTGCCTTCTGCCTCCTGCCTTCGTTAAGTCACTCTTCTGAAGTAAAGTAGCGGTCTAGGAAATTTAGAGCGTGATTACGGAGTTCAAAGTATTCTTTAGAATTGCGAATTGCACTTCTGTCGCGTGGACGCTTAAACGGAACTTTGAGGATTTCTCCGATATTAGCGGCTGGTCCATTGGTCATTAAAACAATGCGGTCTGACATATAAATTGCTTCATCTACATCATGGGTAATCATCATTACTGCTTGACGATGATTTTCCCAGATATCCAATACCTGACGCTGCAATTTTCCACGAGTTAAAGCATCCAAAGCTCCAAAAGGTTCATCCATTAATAACATTTTAGGACGAATTGCCAAAGCTCTAGCAATACCTACTCTTTGTTTCATACCGCCAGAAATTTCATCGGGATACTTATCGGCAGCCGCCATTAAGTTTACCATTGCTAAATGCTCATTGACAATGCTAATTTTTTCGGCACGATTAGCATTTTTTATCACTTCATCCACAGCTAAACGGATATTTTCGCGCACCGTTAACCACGGTAACAATGAATAATTTTGAAACACCATCATTCTATCTGCGCCTGGTTTGCGGATTTCTTTACCATCTAAGCGGACTGAGCCAGATGTCGCTTTTTGAAACCCACCAATTATTTTTAGTAATGTTGATTTTCCACAACCAGAATGACCGATTACAGAAATATACTCATCTTCACCAATTGTCAGATTAACACCATCTAAAACTACAGCATCTTCTTTGTCTGGTTTTGGGTAAGATTTAACCAAATTTTCAATTTCTAGAAATCCATGCTGGGGCTTAACTTCTTGATAAGACTCGTTTGAAAAGGAGGTATATTGCATGATTTTAAAAATCCTGAATTAGTTAATATTAGATATTGAAAATTAAGACATGAAAAAACGATTGGGAGCGTTTGCTTTGATTGCAAAACTATTTAGATAACCTACAGGATCGCTAGGGTCAAAACCTTTGTTATCTATGAATAATTCTGGTGGTTCAACTTTATAATCATCCTGGGGGCATTGAATTCCCATTTCTGCGGCAATCTCCCGATATAAATCGGTTCTCCAGCCTTTTTCGGCTAGTTGAACTGCATTTTTGGGAACTTCTTTAATTTGTCCCCAGCGTGCTGCTTGAGTCATTAACCAGATGCTTTGGGAACGCCATAAAAATGTTGAATGTTCTCCTGTTTGTTGGGGAATATTTTTAGGAACATCAAAGAAAATTGTAGAGTCAGATGCTTTAATAGTCCGGTCTTTACCATCAAAGCCACCATAGTTGTAATTGCCAACAATTCCCGGAGAAGTTAACTTAGTTAAAGGCTCATTTTTCTGTTTGGGTTTTGCACCTGTAAAGGATATTTCTGTTAGTAATTGAGCTACTTCTTGGCGATTTTCAGGTTTACCGCAATACTGACAAGCTTCAATCATTGCCTTCACTAAAGAACGATAGGTTTTAGGATAATTGTTGATGAAAGATTCCATTACTCCTAACAGTCTATCTGGGTGTCCTTGCCAAACTTCTTTACCTTGAGCGAATGTAAAACCAATACCTTCGTTACCTTGAATTGCTCTGGTATTCCAAGGTTCAGCTACCATGTAAGCTTGCATAGAACCAATTCTCATGTTTGTCACCATTTGCGGTGGAGAAACAATGATGACCCGAAATTCTTTGAAAGGGTCTACACCAGCAGCAGCAGATATATAACGAACAAAGTATTCGTAAATAGCAGAACTCAAAACTACCGCCCAAATTTTCTTTTCTGGGGATTGTTGGTTAAAATAACCCCGGAAGTCTTTACCAAAAGCTTCTAAAGCACCATCACCATATTTTTGCTGATATTCGTACCAAGGACGTATCCCAAAGTCCCACATCTCTTTGTTCATGGTCATGGCGTTACCATGTCGGTGTATGGTCATAGCCGCACATAGGGGGGCATGACGCGCACCTTCTGCACCTATTCTGGCGTTAGTGACAGCACCGGAAACGACGGGTGCAGCATCAAGACGACCAAAAATTAAGCCGTCGCGGGAGTTTCCCCAACTAGCTTCGCGGTTGAGTTTGACATTTAAACCATATTTGCGGAAGAAACCTTTTTTCCAAGCGATCGCAAATGGCGCACAATCATTAACAGGAACATAACCAACAGTAATATCCGGTTTTTCTAAATCTTGGGGTCTAACTAAGGGTTCTACAGCTAAAGCAGCTTCTGTCAGTCCGTTAACAGACTTATCCCCAAATTTCCCACAGGATGACAAAGCTATTCCCGCAGTTGTTAAACCTATTCCCTTGATAAAATCTCTGCGAGTCCAATTATTTTCATTCATAATTGTCTACAATTTTGGATTTTGGATTTTGGATTTTGGATGATGCAAAATTTAATGGATAAGCTTTGTAAGCTTCCATATTTTGAAATCATTTTGCAAATTAGTATCAGTTTTCTCTCTCAATGTGAAGCATCTTGCCTGTCATCGCTTTGACTAAATTTTTGCCGTTTTCACTGTTCCCTATTCCCTGTTCCCTTTTACTTCACACTTCCTGGACGGTGAGTAACTAATTCTTGAAGCTTACCCACAGCGTAATCTAAAACCAAGCCAGTTAAGCCAATTACAAACACAGCTAAAAATACAGAACTGAGATTTAAACGACTCCATTCATCCCAAACAAAAAACCCAATTCCCACACCACCTGTCAACATTTCTACAGCCACAATTACCAACCAAGCAATACCTAAACTAATTCGCAAACCTGTAAAAATATAGGGCAAACTAGCAGGCCAAATAATTTTGATCATCTGCCGCCAACGTGGCATTTCTAACACTTGTGCCACATCTAAATAATCTTTGGAAACACTAGCCACTCCCAAGGCTGTATTAATAATAGTTGGCCAAAGGGAAGTAATGAAAATCACAAAAATAGCTGAAGGATCAGCCAAATTGAAGATAGCTAAGGAGATAGGCAACCAAGCTAGGGGTGAAACAGGTTTAAATATCTGAATAATAGGATTAAAAGCCAGCATTGCTGGTCTAGACATCCCAATTAAAAAGCCCAAGGGAATTGCTACTAATGCACCCAAACCAAATCCTAATATGACCCGGCGTAAACTTGCTAATAATAACCAACCAATTCCTAAATTACCTGGTCCTCGTTCATAAAAGGGATTTAAAATGTAGTCAAGATTAGCAATTAAAGCTTCTGGTGGTGTCGGCATTAATTCACGATTAGCAATTGCTACTATCCACCACAGGATAATTATCCCCGAAAACCCCACAACAGGCAATAAAAACTCATCCCGAAAAATGACAGGTTTTGCTTTTTTCCACGCAAATTGTCCAGCAACTGCAAAAATTGCAGCTAAATTCAGTTGCAAAATCATCTTGTAACCTCAACAGAGTTCAGTACAGATACACTGAATCTGAGCAGTACCAGCCTTGGACACTGATGAGATCAAAACATTATCAAAATGCTGTCTCTTCAGTCTCCTCTCAATGCCTACGAAGTTAGCTGACGGACTAGGGTTGAGAGATACCCCTTTTTGCTCGATTTTGGCTTATTTTCTAACATTAAGTTGGAAATTTATTCACCCATCAAAACAAAAATACGCCCCATAATTTGGTTCCTCCGTTCTAACGCTGTTGACTCTAACGCGTTAAATTAGGCTGACTTACTCACAATTAATAGTAACAGCGAAAATCTAACATTGATGAATAGTAATAACATCAGTATTTAAAATAAAAATTAGTTACTTTACTACTTACATCAAGCGGTTCAATTGATTTTATGCTGTACTATCAACATATTTCATCAGGTTAGTAATTATTCAAAATACCGTATTCAAAATCGAGTAAGAATCATATTTTTCGCGTTATTATTGCTAATTTTTTGAAAAATTAACTTTTCTATATTCCTGTTAACCAGAAATATTCTAACTCCTGAATTCTTACAATAAACCTCGTTTTTTCAATTTAGCTAACGCATCCTCAGCCGCAGCCTTTTCTGCTTCTTTTTTATTTTTTCCTTTGGCTTCCCCATATTCTTTACCCTCTACTAATACTTTAGCGATAAATTCTGGTGCATGAGAGGGTCCGCCTATTTGTTCTGTTACATATTTCGGAGGATTTGCACCAATTTCTCGTTGTACCCATTCCTGAAAGCGATTTTTTGAATCTACATTAGAACGGGGTGCTATAATTAGTTCTGATACGGAATCAAATAATTGTTCAAGAATAGGGCGGAGTGGTTCAACATTACAATTATTATCTAAATAATAAGCGCCTACTATTGCTTCAAAGGTGCTACTGAGTAGGTTAGGGTTTTGATATCCTCCGTCTCTAATTGTTCCTTTTCCTAATCTCATTCTGAAGTCTAAACCGACTTCTACAGCGAATTTTGCTAGTTGTTTTTCTTCTACTAATGCAGAACGAAGACGAGTTAATTCATCTTCTCCTTTTTCGGGATGACGACGGTACAAATATTGACCGCTGATGAAGTTGAGAATAGCATCACCGAGAAATTCTAAGCGTTCGTTGTGTTCTCCTTCTCCTGGGTTTTCGTTGACATAGGAACGGTGGGTTAATGCTTGTCGCAGGAGTTTTTCGTTATGGAATGTAAGAAGGTTGTGCATTTTTATTTTTTATCTTATTTGTGAATTTAATGGAAGGGCGGGCAAGATGCCCACCCCACAAAATTACAACCTGAAAACTTCAGGTATTACTGAGAAACAGGTAGTTTTACACCTGGTGGAAATAGACTATTTCCACGAGAACGGTTACAAGTTAAACAAGCTAGTCGTAAGTTCTCTAAAGAATTAGAACCACCACGACTTTTTGGGAGAAGATGTTCAATAGTTAGTTTATCTATTGACATTGACTTACGACACCACCAACAACAAGAACCATATACATCAGACAGTTTTTGCTTCTTGCTGTGTTTTTGTTTGGAATTCATGTGAATTGGTTTCCGTTGATTTTTTTATCAACAGCATCGGAAAACCACATATCTATTAGCATTAAAGCTAGGTGAGAGAGTAGATTAAAAAATCAGTTCTCTCTTATTTAGCTTCTCTAAATTAATCAGTTCAAGTCTCAGCAGTATGATTCCCAAATTACCGCCAACAGTTAGCTTCGTTCCTGCGGCTGAAATTTGACCTAAAAAAATTAACTTTTAACCAGCATTCCTGATGAATTTGTGAGTTTGTTCAGTTTTGATAATTCTGTTTCTTCTGAAGTAGTATGTCGTAAATAAAATATTTTATCTATCGAGTTAGAACCCGGCGCTGAAGGTAAAAATATAGTTTTTCTACCGTCTGTAACAACCCAATTGTTTTGAGATTCTTTAATATATCCAAGATTCTCTCAGAATGGCATAATCAGTTTGCTGTTGCTAGTTCTGCTAACTTCAAAAGATTCTCACAAATACAATACCGCAAGGAATTTGAGTGCCATCACTAATTACTTTTCACTTGCTGCTTCTGCTGAAATTAAGTTTAACTTTCAGCCGAAGGAACAAAGCGAACTACTCGCGATAACTTAGGAATCCTGCTGCTGAGACAACCACCGACGTTTGCACGTTAGAGTTCTGCTTGAGATGGCAGTTATTTGGCTGTCTTAACTCCGTATCTTAAAACACCTAAATTGGAATGTCAAGTAGAATGTCAAGCCATATTTTTGTAAAAGATTGTAAAAACCAATTTATTCTCTGTTCCCTAAAACTGGGAACTGCTATAGATTGATATCTCAACGCTTCTGCGTGAGATAAAAAAATTGGGGTAACTCCAGAAAACCCAGAATTACCCCAATCTTAAAAACCGACTAAAAACTATGCAAAAGCAGCAGTTCTCACATCGTTATTGCCGAGAATTTCTTGCAATTCATCAGCGTCAACGGTTTCTTTATCAATCAACATTTGGGCAATTTGATCCAAAATGTGACGGTTGTTAACTAACACTTCTTTAGCACGAATGTAAGCTACATCTACTAATTTACGAACTTCTTCATCAATTGCAGCGGCAGTTTCTTCCGAGAAATCACGCTCAGACATGATATCTCGACCTAAGAACATATTACCTTGTTGACGACCCAAAGCAACTGGACCCAAGCGATCGCTCATGCCAAAACGAGTTATCATTTGTCTAGCTACCCGTGCAACTTGTTGCAAGTCGTTGGAAGCACCGGTGGTAACTTCTTCTTCACCAAAGATGATTTCTTCAGCTAAACGACCACCTAAAGCCACGGCCATCTGATTTTCCAGATAAGCACGGCTATATAAACCAGTGTCCATGCGGTCTTCGCTAGGAGTAAACCAAGTCAAACCACCAGCACGACCACGGGGAATAATGCTAATTTTCTGTACAGGGTCATAGTCAGGCATTAAAGCACCAACTAAAGCGTGACCAGCTTCGTGATAAGCAACCAAGGTTTTGCGCTTTTCGCTCATTACGCGGTCTTTCTTTTCTGGACCCGCTAGTACACGATCAATAGCATCATTAATTTCATCCATCGCAATTTCGGTTAAGTTGCGACGTGCTGCTAAAATTGCTGCTTCGTTCAACAGGTTAGATAAGTCTGCACCGGTAAACCCAGGGGTACGACGAGCAATTTTATCCAAGTCCACATCTTTAGATAAGGTTTTACCCCGTGCGTGAACTTTGAGAATTTCACTGCGTCCACCGTAGTCGGGACGGTCTACCACTACTTGACGGTCAAAACGACCAGGACGCAATAAAGCAGCATCGAGAACGTCAGGACGGTTGGTTGCAGCAATGATGATGATGCCGGTGTTACCTTCAAAACCATCCATTTCGGTGAGTAACTGGTTGAGGGTTTGTTCCCGTTCGTCGTTACCACCACCTAAACCTGCACCCCGTTGACGACCTACTGCGTCAATTTCATCAATGAAGACGA
>JBJOKS010000050.1:0-20550 GCA_046045965.1 Cyanobacteriota bacterium
GTTAGTTTTTCCCAATACTTGTTGAGTGTTTTCCTCTATGGTTTTCACTAGCTTGGTAACATCATCAGGAATTTTCACTGCTTGGGTGGGTGGGATAGCCGCAGGCCAAACTTTCAGCAGTTCTGCTAAAGCTGTATCTATGGCTTTGTGTGCTTCGGGACTTTCTTGAGCCATTTGGCTAGAAATTTGTTTATATAGCTCATGAGAATAGACTACAAAGCCACGGGAGTCTTGATATTCTATGGGTTCGGTAATTTTCCCATTTGCTACTGCTGCACCATATTCTGCGTTGGCTGCATCTAGTAACCCATTAATTACCTGTAGCACAAATTCTGGTTTTGAACGTTGCTCGGCTGGTAAGGCGGCGATCGCACCATCAATAGCTTGCACAGAAGTGGTAAAATTAGTTTTGATTTTGGTGTCTTTAGGATTAGATTTAACTAAATCAGTCAAACTCACTAAATCGCTTTTAAATTCTTTGACTTTCCGTTCATTTAGTTGCTCTTCAATATCAACATAAATCTCTTCAACAGGATGCCCAATATGGGGTTCTGCTTGTTTGGGTTGATTTATATCTAGGAGTTCTTTTGCTACTAAAAGATGTCCTTTCATTAATCCCAATTTTGTCATGTAGTCAACATCTTTAGCCTCACCAGTGAGTACCACTTCCTGCACTGTTACCATATCTTTAATTTGGTCAAACTGCTGCTGAGTAATGACTTTTTTTGTCACTAAATCTTCTGGAGAACTGTATGGACGACTGGCTTGAATTTTGTTAGATAAAGCCGGCACACCTAGTTGAGCTTCAAATTTATCCAACTCGGACAAAATAGCACTATTAATATTAATTTTGGCTTTGCTACCGTGACTACTATGAGTGCTAGTTTCTGTAATTTTTCCTGTACTTGGTGTTGCTTGAATGTCGGCTGATGGTATTTTTTCACTGCAAGAACTCAGGGAAATAATGGCACAAGCAGCAACAGATAATAATATGTAACGAGATTTGATCATTTTTGCTCCTTAACTGGGGACTGAGTGCAAGTTTTTCGGCTGTGCATTCTCAAAATTGCTAATTTACTCAAACAAATACAAAAGATTCTTAACTAGATAAAATATTATTAAAAATAATATTAATAGTCAGCTAAATTTAAAACTCAGGTCAGGTTGACTTTACAGGTGTTCCCAGGTCTTTTGCGGCTATAACTTCAAATTGACCCATACATCCGTTTTCAGCGATCGCATCCTGATGGGGATGAAACATATACTTACCCGGATAACGAAACGCAAATTCTAAAATGTGCCTTTCTGCTACACCCATTGTTAAAACATCTGTCTTTTCACTGGGAGTCATCGTCATCCCTGAACGATAAACATCAAAAAAGTTGGCGTGTAAATGGAAGGTGACAGCAGGATCAAATTCAATAATATTGAGAACATAAGCTCTAATTAATTGATTTTGGTAAATATGAATGGGATGGTGCATATAATGATGAGGTAAACCGTTAAATGCGTAATACTCATTTTTGTTATCATCATTTATGTCATATCCAGACATAATTAAAACAATTTCATCTGCTGGGGGACGGGGTTTAGGAGGGTCAATAATAAACATTCCATACAAACCCTTAGCAATGTGACGGGTAACTGGTTCAATATGACAGTGATACAAGTGAACGCCATAGGGTTCAGCATCAAATTCATATATAGTTGCTTTACCGTTACTAATTGGACGCACTCCATCCATATCTGCGGGATGGACTCCATGAAAATGCAAAGAATGGGAATGTCCTGCTTTATTGAGAAATAATACTCGTATCTTTTCCCCAGCTTTGGCCCGTAACGTTGGACCCGGGATACGCCCATTTAAATCCCAAATATTGTAAGATACAGCACTATTAATTTGAATTGTCGAAGTATCAGCAGTTAACTGAAATTCTCGAATAGTACGGCCATTTTCCTGCTTAAGTGTTCCATAATCGAAATTGCGTAACACTTGCATGGGGTTGACAGCATTCTCAGATGCGTCCATTTCCATTGGTGGCACTCTAACTATGTCATGATGTTTTTCATTCATTATCTGCCAAAGTGCAGCAGCACCAATAGTACCACCAGCAGCTATACCCATTTTGAGCAGTTGACGGCGATTCCAAAATTTATTTTTACTGGAGGTAAAGTTGTCAGACATGAAATTAATTAGGGCAAGCACATCAAGGAAAATTAGGAATTATTTGCAATTTCCTCTGTGTATACTATAGGAATTAAGAATTATTGTCAACAAGCATGGAAACTATCGAGAAACACTGGGAATAGGTGACAGTAAACACGGGGTTACTACCTGCTTCAAAGTGTCTAAACTTTGTAAATCCTCCTATATTCTCTGAAGTTTTTAATTTATCAATAGTGAAGAAAAATATAGTTTTGTGATTTATACGCAACAACCACTTCTTTTGCAGTATTCCTGAGCTTCCCATTCTAAAGTCTCAATATCCCTTCTCCATCGTTCAAGTCTGTATGATCGTTTTCGCAAGTTCTCTGTTGTAGGTTGTGTGGGAGTATTGCTATTTAAATTGGGTATAATTCCCTTATTTTGTAACCAATAGTAGGAAAATACCTGCCAAAGATATTCATGATCGTGTTTTTCACCACCTAAACAACGAATACATTTTACTGAAAGCTGAGATTGATTAAAAAGGATTTGCTGATTTTTATTATTATTTGCTAAAAGGCGTGTTTCACTACCTTTTCCTCTAAAAAATTCTACTACTATCCAATCACCAAAATCAAATATACAAACTTCTGTAGGATCACTATCGTCATCTTTTAAAACATCAATATCTCCGTTTAGCTGATTACCAAGAATTTGTAATGAAGATTCAGGTAAGAGAATCCTAATTTTTTCAAATCTGTTGCTGTATTCACTCCAAAAATCTCGTTCTATTTCTGCTCTTTCATGTAATGCTATTTGCAATTCTTCTCGAATACCCCGGAAAGTAGCAGCAGCTTGTTCTGCACTAGCTTCAAACGCAGTTCTTTGGCTTGTCATTCCTTGAATACTTTGATCTACTGCTCGGTTAATTTCATCTGCTGTCTGTTGTAAAACTCCTCTAGTATCTGTTTGAAATTGAGTTAAAGTCTGTCCCAAATGATTAGCAAATCCTTGAAGTTCTTGCAATGTTTTTTTTTGAAAGTTCTGAATAGTCAAGATTGAATTTGCCAAACTTTGAGAAATTCCACCTAATTCTCTATGTAGAGTTTGTACCGCTTCTGATGCTTCTTTAGTTAAAGCTGCACTTTCATTTAGTCGATCTGCAATAGGTTCAATTACAAATCTTGAATCAGTTTTTCTAAAACTCTCTGTCCCTGATTTTCTTGTAGTTCTCTAAGTTTTTGCTGTTATTGAAATATACCTTTTAAACCTGGCATTATTACCCGTTGCATTTGTTGTCCTACAGCTTCACCAATAGCTTGACTTGATAACTGATTTAATCCTGCAAATTGTGATGATATACTTCGACCTACCGCTTCACCAATACTTTCTGCACTCAGTTGATTTAAACCTGTTAATTTATCTGCTACCAAACTCAATGATTCAGAGGCTTTTTGGTTAGCATTGTCTACTGTTTCTAAAATAGCGATCGCTTTCAAATTTTGACGCAAACTATCACGTCTTTGTTGTCGCAGAGAATCACCTGCAAATAAAATTAATGTAAACAAACTACCAGATCCCAGACCCATCAAGGAAGTAGAAAATGCTGTTTTCATTCCCACTAATAGATCCTTACTAGAAGCCATTAGTTGTTCGGATGTTGTGGTATCAAGATTAATTCCTTGTAGTCCAGCTTGAATACCATAAAATGTTCCCAAAACCCCAATAGCAGTACATAAAGTTGTTACAAATCTTAGGGAACTACGAGGAATGGGACGAGATAAGATAGATGGATATTTTGTTAGTATAAAATGCCCATCTTGTTTTTGAATTTTTTCGTGATTATCAATTCCAAAATACCTCTTTAAATCAGCAATACTCTTGTCTGTGAGTTTTGGTTTTGGAGTATTTGGTTTAGGTTTATCTAAATCTCACTGGCTACTTTCCAAGCGTGGTTAACCGCTACAATTTCTCTGACAAGATGTGTACGTTTGTTATTGAGTGCATTAACAATTGTGGCAATTGTCACTTTATTATTTATCAATATAACTGCGGAAGTTGCGGAAGCTCATGGTAGTGGACATGATCACAAAACCGAAAATATTGCCCCATCAGTTCAAAAAAATCAAGGATTGGAAATTAAAGTTTTAGGAGATAAAAACGCGACTGTTGGAAAACTTGCTAATTTAGCGGTTGAGGTGAAGAATAGCAATACAGGGGAAGCAATTAAAGATGCAGTTTTAAAAGTACAAACTATCGCTTTAGAAGATGATTTAACAGTATTTGCTTATCAAGGATTTCCTAATCCAGAAGGTAAGTTAATATGGCAAGAACAATTTTTTGATGTCGCTCCGCATAAAGTTGAGATAGAAGCTACTCCTTTACCAAATTCTCCACGTCAATTTTCACCTATAAAGGTAGCACAATTAGTAGAAGTTGAGGGCATAGCACCACCAATGTCTACAAGGTTGATTAGTTTATTTTACTTTACGGCAATTGTTGGTATGGGGATGACAATTGGATTGTTAATACAGCAGCGCAGACAACCACAGTCAAAGGTAAATTAAGTAAATTTAAAAGTTACTAAAAGTTACATTTTAGTCCTGGGGTAATTTTGACGTGAAATCTATGCTGAAACAGGATTATGCCATTTTTTTGTATCCTGTTTTTGCGAAATCCCAATACATACTTGGCACGGTTGCAACTTGCGTGTTTTGCCAAAAAGTTATACACTGCTGAAGAGAATATTTAAAAAGTCATAAATTTTACTCAAAACTCTCTCTGTTAACTTTCTAGGGAAGTGAAGAGGATTGATTGGCTTTGCTTACTGGATGCTTAAGTCCTAATCTAAAAATCTTTTCTTGGGTTTCACGTCAATTTATCGGGTTAATTTGTAGGTTTGAGAATGCAATCATTACATCTATCACTGTCTCGGAGATTACTGTATCGAATGAGTAACCAGCTTTTTAACCTAGTGGGAAAATTGCTGGTGAAAGAATGGGATAAACGATTATTAGGATTGGCTAAACTTCCTATTAAATCAGTGATTGATATTGGTGCTAATGAAGGTCAATTTGCTCGACGAATAACGAAGATTTTTCCTCAATCTCATATTTATGCTTTTGAACCTTTAACAGTTCCTTTTCAACAGTTAGAAAAATGGGCAAATCACCATCCTAAAAAAATTACTGCTTTTAATCTAGCTTTAGGAGATAGCATTCAACCGATTGAAATTTACAGTCATTTATATTTTAATCCCTCATCTTCTATTTTGCGGACAACGCAACTTTGCGAAACTGTTTATCCAATGGTGAAAGAACAGGAAAAAATCCTGATTGAACAATCTACTTTAGATGAAATGCTGGGCAAGTTTTCCTTTCCCTTGCAAGAACCGATTCTGATTAAATTGGATGTTCAAGGTTATGAAAATCGGGTGATTAAAGGTGGACTGGAAACCTTTAAAAAAAGCGCAGCTTGTATTGTGGAAATTTCTTTAGATCAACTTTACGAAGGTCAGGCGCAATTTAGAGAAGTTTTTACTTTATTAGATCATTTAGGTTATACTTACGCCGGCAATCTTGATCAAGTCTTGGGGAAAGATGGTCATGTTCGTTATTTTAATGCTGTCTTTATTAAAGAGTAGTCTTTTAAGGGAATTGAAAAAATATGCGTGTTGAAGCTTGTTGTCAATCATTATTAGCAGAAATCATCTCCGAAATCGATCCCCAAAAAGAAGGATTTTGTATTGATGTTGGTGTCGGAACTTTTGCTTTTTATTGTGAAGTATTTGCTAAATTAGGTTATCATACCATTGCCGTTGAACCCCTGCCGGTTAAAAAGTTAAAACAAATTACCGATGTCTATCCTATTCAACTCATTGAAAGTTGTCTATCAAATTTAGATGGGAAACAGCTTCTTTATTTGGGAAATTTTGCCGGGTTATTTAATAGCAATTTTAGTTCTCTTTCTCCTGACTGGTTTGGATCTTCTCAAAAAACCAAGGAAGTGCAATCTATAACTTTAACGACTTTGTTAGAGAAAATAAAAGCTACGAAAATTACTTGTTTGAAACTGGATATTGAAGGTTGGGAATTTAATGTTATTGAGCAATTACCACACATTTCTACCGCCTTACTTCCCAAGGTAATTATGTTTGAGTATGGCGGAGGAGTTAATAAAAATCAAGGTAAAAAAGGTTGGTCAAAGGAATTTCTAGAAAAAACCTGGAAATGTCTAGGAATTCTGCAAAAGTGTGGTTATCAATCGAGTATTATGATTGATTTTGCACCTCATAGTCAAGAAAGAGTTTTTGATCTGCAAACTTTGAATTTAGCAAATGATCAATTATTTAATAAACAGTCAGTTTATGGGAATATTATTACCCTCAGAAATGACTCTATTTCCGAAGCAAAAATCCACTCCGTTTGTCAGTCTTATTATCATTCTTCCCTGATCGATATCTTGGTTAATACCTTGGTTTCTCGATAGTTAATCACTAAATATTCAGATTCCCGACTTATTTACAGCCAGGAATCTTAATATTTACATAACTTTGCAAATAATTTACAAATATTTATACTTTCACAAAAAACTACAAATTTGAATGTATTTTTTATTATAAATATTCCCTAATTTCCCACCAAAATATCCTCCAATGGGGCATTGTAAAAAGAGGGGAAATTTAGTTTGCTATAAAATTGGTATCGTTTGATGTTGTAATTCTATTGCTTAAATTAGTGTAAAGAAAAAAGAAAAACAGGGATTTTCATGCATATACCAGATGGATTTATTTCAGTACCAGTAGCAGCAGCTACGAGTTTAGCCAGTGGAGTAGCTTTAGTTGTTTCCTTTGGGCGATCGCAAACAGCTTTTGGTGTGCGTCGCGCTCCCCTACTAGGGTTAACCACCGCCTTTATTTTTGCCGCCCAAATGATTAATTTTCCCGTAGCTGGAGGTACTAGCGGACACTTGTGTGGCGGTGCTTTAGCGGCAATTATTTTGGGTAGTCCTTGGGCGGGAATGTTATGTATAGCAACAGTTTTAATAATTCAAGCCGTGCTATTTGCTGATGGTGGTATTACTGCCTTGGGTGCAAATATTTTCAACCTGGGAGTAATAGGTGTTTGGGTAGCTTGGGTATTAACCCAAACCTTACAGCGACTACTGGGTGGTTCTAAAGCACGTTTACCCCTAGCAGCCGGTATAGCAGCTGGTGTGAGCGTAGTTGTAGCAGCTATAGCTTGTGCTATTCAGTTAGCCCTTTCTGGGACAGCACCAGCAAACCTAGTTTTACCCACCATGACAGGTGTACATCTTTTGATAGGTGTTGGTGAAGGAATAATTACTGGAGGTGTGCTAACCTATCTAGCTACAGCACGCCCAGATTTGTTACCCGGTGAAGAAGAGAAATTTCGCGGTTGGTTGATACCTGTCGTTAGTATTTTGCTGGTTGCGGGTGTGTTGTCTCTATTTGCTTCTGCTTGGCCAGATGGGTTAGAAAAAGCAGCAGAAAACTTGGGTTTTATCAACTTAGCCGAAGAAGTCAGAGTAATAGTACCAACACCTTTGGCTGACTATGAAATTGAGGGTTTAGGACAAATTGGTACAAGTATTACTGGGTTGGTAGGTGCTACAGCTTGCTTTGCGGTGGCTTTTGGCATTGCTAAAGTTATGAAACCTAAAAATGCTTAACATCTCCTTGCCATTACGCTTGCAATTGTCCCTAATTATAGTGATTGGGGCAGCTTTTTTAAAGCCTCATAGTTGGTCTAATTTGCTGGTATATGGTGCGATCGCACTTTTTTGGGTATTTATATTGCGGGTTGATCTCCGCAAATTAGGGGGTTTAGTCGGTGCAGAATTAATTTTTCTATCCTTGGTAGCATTGCCCTTGGGATGGGAAAGAGCTAGTTTTTTACTGGTGCGATCGCTGATTTGTTTAATAGTCATGAACAGCTTTTTACTCACCTTACCCCCTCACAGTTTTGGCATCGCTCTCAAAGGTTTACCCCTACCTGGACCATTAAAGGAAAATTTGCTCCTAGCTGGGCAATATCTAGAAATTTTACTTTCAGAAGTAGGAAGAATGCAGCGTAGCGCCCAATTACGCGGGCTAAATGGTGCTGGAGGATGGTTACGTTATGCCAGTGCAGCTATGATCGGCTCTTTGTATCTTCGTACTTTAGACAGAGCAGAACGAGTTTATGGCGCAATGATCACTCGTGGTTACAATGGTCAACTACCCATAGATTCTACCCTCAATCCAAAAGAACGTTTTACACTAATAACAGTCGGCATCACTGCTACTTGTATTACTTTGAGTTCCTATCTTTAAATAGGGAACAGGTTTAAATTTTCCCAATTACCAATTATCAATTACCAATTCTATTTGAGTGGTGAATTTTGACATCATTAACTTCTCATCCGCAAACGTCCATTTTTTATCCTCATACTGCTGTAGTTGAGGTGAAAAATCTGGTGTATGCCTATGCACATCAGCAACCAGTATTAAAAGAAATTTCCTTTACCTTAAAAGCAGGCGATCGCGTCGCCTTGATGGGTGCAACCGGCTCAGGAAAAAGCACCCTCCTAGAAAACCTCATCGGTTTAAAACATCCCCAAAGTGGCACAATTACAATTAATGGCATTCCCGTAGAACCAAATACTTTACCTCAAATACGCAGACACATTGGCTTTACCTTCCAAGATGCCAACGATCAATTATTTATGCCCACCATTTTGGAAGATATCACCTTTGGACCCCGCAACTATGGTGTCTCACCAGCAGTAGCAATTGATAAAGCACGACAGTTATTAGCTGATTTTGGCTTAGAAGAATACGCCCACCGTTCCGCCCATGAACTTTCTGGCGGACAAAGACGTTTAGCCGCTCTAGCATCAATATTAGCCCTAGATCCAGCAATTCTCATCTTAGATGAACCAACTACCGGACTTGATCCCGCATGGCGACGACATTTAGCCCAAGTATTATTAAAATTGCCCGTACAAGTAATGTTAATTGCTTCCCATGACTTACATTGGTTAGGTAGAGTAACTCAACGTGCTTTAGTTCTCTCATCTGGTGAAATTCAAATAGACAGCCAAATTCAACCACTTTTACAAGACGGTAAAACCTTGGATCAGTTAGGTTTGCCAGTAGACTGGTGACTGGGGACTCTTTACTGGGGACAAGTTATATATAATTCTTCCCCTGCCTCCCCTGCCTTCTGCCTCCTGCCTTCTGCCTCCTGCCTTCTGCCTCCTGCCTTCTGCCTTCTGTTCCCTGTTCTCTTTTAACTGACAACTGCTAAATTATTAGTTAGTATTGATGGGATTTTACTGCTTTTGGCATATTCATATTTGTTATGCGTAAGTATACCGTTATTGCTCCCATTGGTCTAAGTATTGCTTTATTAATGACTGGTTGTAGTGAGAGTAAAGTCTCCCAGTGTCAAAAATTGGTTAAAGTCGTTAATCAAGGTACTTCTTTAATTGATAACAATAAAGGAGAACAGGTAACAACCAGCTTGCAACTCTCCAAAGACTTGCAAAATGTCACCAAATCGATTCAAGAACTAAGATTAGCAGATCCTGAACTCCAGAAATTTCAAAGCAATTTTGCCAAAGTTTTTGATAATCTCAGTCAAGCGATCGCTACAGCAGGTAAAGCTCTTGGTGCAACTAAGACAGCAGAAGCTTCTACATCTGGGAGAGAAAAAATCCGCAAAGCAAGAACAGATATAGATTCATCACTGACAGCAGCGGCCAAAACAGCTGGTAAAGAATCAGATACTTTCGGGAATCAGCTCAACCACTATTGTAGTCAACCCCAATAAAGTTAATACCTATATCCCTGACTTATCAAAGAAGTTGGGGATCTATAAATCCCCATCAATAATACTTATTGCGTAAGTAAGTAGGCACGAAAAAACCAAGCAAGTACAAAAATGTAAAATGGCTAAAAACCTCTTCCCTCCAGCATAGATGCCTCCTGCCTCCTGCCTTGCCCTAACGACAATTTTTAACGCCTACCTACTTATGAGAGCAGAATTAATTGAATTGATAGCTAAAGTTACCCACGTATTACAAATCAATATGCGGTGGATGACTTGGAACTTATTTCTGGCTTTTATTCCTTTAGCTTTGAGTGTTTGGCTGTTTCGCACTCAACGCGGACGTTCTTGGGTTTGGTGGCTTGGCTTTTTAGTTTTTTATGCATTTTTACCCAATGCCCCTTATTTATTAACTGATGTTATTCACTTAATAGATGATGTCCGCAATATTCAATCAGTGTGGATGATTACATTAGTCTTAATTCCTGTTTATTTCCTCGTAATTATGGCAGGATTTCAAGCTTATGTAATTTCTCTCATCAATTTAGGTCATTATTTGCACCGTATTGGTAAGAGTAAATGGATTTTAGGCATTGAGATAATAACTCATGCTCTCAACGCCATAGGTATTTATTGGGGTCGTTTCTTGCGTTTTAACAGCTGGGATTTTATTACTCAGCCAGATGCCATACTGACTAAAGGTGTTGAAGAACTTCTTGGTAAACAACCTTTGGTAATTATCACTATTACTTTTGTGATTCTTTGCGGGTTGTACTGGTTGATGAAACGGGTAAGTTTGGGTTTTGTAAATAAAGGTATCAATTCCCAATCCAGTAATTCTCATATCCATCATCATGGATAATTACTAACATTACTATATCGGGCATCATGCCTGATTCACAAGATATTTATTAAAAATCTATCCAAAGAAGGGAATAAAACAAGGATAATTTCTTATCAAAAGAAAGATGCGATTTTACCGCGTTAGAGGTTGAAATAAGTATATATTCTCGACACTTATTGACGTGGAATAATAATATGGCATTTTTATCTATTGATGAACTCAAAACTTTAGTAGAAAATTCCCAATCCCCATCTGTATCTCTGTATATGCCTACACAAAAAGCAGGGGCAGAAATTCGACAAAATCCCATTCGCTTCAAAAATTTAATGCGGGAAGCGGAAGAACGTTTAGAAGCAATGGGGATAAGACACACTGAGGCTGTTGATTTTCTCCAACCAGCTAGAGAATTAGACAGGGGTGATTTTTGGGAACACCAAAATCAGGGATTGGTAATTTTTATTTCCCCAAATCTATTTCGTTACTATTGTTTACCAATTGAATTTGCAGAATTAGTTGTTGTTAACGAGCAATTTCACCTGAAGCCATTACTGCATTTTATCAATAATGATGGTAAATTTTATGTTTTGGCTTTGAGTCAAAAAGACGTGAAATTTTTTGCAGGTACTGGTCATAGCTTGAAAGAAGTGCAAGTAGAAAATATGCCACCTAATCTAGAAGCGGCTCTTTTAGAAGAGAACATTCAAAAAGGGGTACAACATCGCATTGCTACATCTAGAGGGGGAACTGCCAATCCTTTTCAACACCCTGGTTCAGTTCACGGACAGGGAAGTCCTGATCAAGATAAACATCAAGCTGATATTTTACAATTTTGTTATGCTATTGATGAAGCATTACATGAGAAATTAAGGGATGAAAAAGCGCCTTTAGTGTTAGCAGGAGTAGAGTATTTATTTCCTATTTACCAAGCGGCAAATACCTATCCTCATTTGTTGGATGAAAGCATTAATGGGAATGCAGAAATTGTTAATCTAGAACAATTACATGATGAAGCCTGGCGAATTGTTGCTCCTTCATTTCAACAAGATAAACAGGCAGTAATAGAACTATATCAACAATTAGCTGGTGAAGGTACTGGAAAGGCTGCTAGTGATATTAAAGAAATTATTCCGGCGGCTTATTATCACCGAATTGATTCTTTGCTTGTAGCAGTAGATGATCAGAAATGGGGAAAATTTGATCCTGAAAATACAACTGTGGATTTACACACGGAACCAGAACCAAATGATCAAGATATGTTAGATTTTGCTGCTGTGCATACACTGTTAAATGGTGGCAAAGTTTATACCCTTGAATCTGAAGAAATGCCAAATGGAGCAACAGTGGCAGCAATTTTTAGATATTAGACATCTCCAAAAAAGATTGTAGAACCGTAATTATAGCAGGAGTCAGGAGTCAGGAGTCATAAGTAAAACCCTCTTTTCGTAAGAGTTTCATGATTAATTGATGTCCTAACTACTCTGTCTACGGCTATACCAGATCCCTGACTTCTTTAAGAAATTGGGGATCTTGAGTGTCAATATTTTTAATCATTTATTGACAACAAACCAGAGGGAGGAGTAATTTCAACTCGACGATTTTCTAAATCCACAACAGGAACAATTTCCATGACAAAAGGAATTAAAATTGTTTTTCCAGCCTTATCTTCAGCAAAACTAGCATCAAATTTCACCTCTAATAAATCATGACCTGAAGGTAAAATATCCTCCACAGTTCCTACTAACTCCCCAGATGATTGCATGAAAACCTGCAAGCCTAACAAATCTATAACATGAAATTCACCTTCTGCTAATTCGGGGCGATCGCTAATAGGAACAAACAACCGACAGTCACGCATATTTTCAGCAGATGTGCGATCGCTCACTCCCTCCAATTTAATCACATATAGATTCTTCCCTTCAACATACCGCCCATTTAATAACTCTATCGGTTGCGGTTCCATATCTCCTGGACGCAATAACCAACGAGTTCCCCCTTCTTCAAAGCGTTCAGGAAAATCAGTATTCGGATAAACCCGCAACTCCCCAGCTAAACCTTGAGGTGCAACAATTTTACCAATTTCCAACCAATCATCAAGATCGGTGATTGGTGATTGGTGATTGGTGACTGGGGGCTTTTTATTTTTTCCCCCTGCTCCCCGCTCCCTGCTCCCTTGCTTTCTTTTCTTCGCTTCCTTCGTGTCTTCGTGGTTCATTTTCCTTACACACCAACCGCCGCAACTTGATAAACCTGTTCAGCTACCTGAGCTAAACGCTGCATACCGATAGTAATTTCCTCATCACTACCAGTTAAACTGATACGCAGACATTGATGCTTATGTTCCCACTCATCTTTTAAACCAGGGAAGAAACCACTACCAGGAACAACAATCACACCAACTTTCTTTAATTCCTGGTAAAATTCCCAATCAGTCATCGGTAAATCTTCCAGCCATAACCAGCCAAAAATCGCCCCTTCACCGCGATGTAAAAACCAAGGTATATTCTTAGGCATGGCTGCTTCTAAAGTGCTTTCTAATACATCAAACTTGTGCTGATAAAAAGGACGAATCACACTTTCTGCAATATCCGCTAATGCACCTGATTCGATCGCACGAGCAGCGATCGCTTGACCATAGCGAGAAGAATGAATCCCCGCATTAGTTTGGAAACACTCTAAAGCTTGCAGCAGCTTTTCATCACCAATGGCTATCCCGATTCTTTCCCCTGGTAAACCTGCCTTTGATAAACTCATACAATGGAGAATATTCTCACCAAATACAGGTTTCATGTCTGTAAAATTCAAAGCTGGGAAAGGAGGAGCATAAGCTGAGTCTATCAACACAGGTACATTAAATGGTGCAGCTAAAGCGGCAATTTTCTCAACTTCGTCATTAGTTAAAACGTTACCTGTTGGGTTACAAGGACGGGAGAATATCACACAACCCGTTGCTTCTGTAATCGCAAGTTGGCTAAAATCAGGACGATATTTAAAGCGGTGGTTGGCGCTATCAATATCAAGGGTGGGTTTGTAAGCAATTAAAGCTTCTGGGCATAAGCTAACCCCACCATAACCAGTATAATCAGGACTTAAAGGCAGAACAATTTGTTTTAAATCGCCATCGCTATTATATCCACCGTAAGCATTAGTAGCATAGAAGTAAATTGTTTGACTACCCGCTGTCACCAAGATATTGCGCTCTGTTAAATTTAACCCATAACGCTGGTTAAAATCCTTAACCATTACCGAAATAAAAGGCGCATAACCCTGAGACGAACCGTAGCGACAAACAACTTCACCATATTCAGAACTGGCTAATAAATCTGCTGTACAGTCCCGCCATAACTGTTCTACCTCTGGTAAAATCAGCGGGTTGCCGGCACTTAAATTATATAATACCTGCCCCTGATTAGCTCTCAGTGTTTCATTAATATCTTTCATAATTGCTCTCACTCCAGTTAAGTTGGACATTTGAGCGCCAGTTTTACTAAGGGCAGGTTTCATAGGCTTGTTACAAATTAAAGGAATTGCCATTATAACGTAGGCAACGATTAGTGATCATTAGGGATTCCTACGGAGCGATTCGCGATCGCTCTTCGGATCAAAACTTTTTGGTTTACTGTTTACAGCTATTTTCAAGTTTAACCCATTTTCAACTGCTGTTTTAAAGCTGCTGGCACATTATTAGCCGCTTCTAGTCCTTCCACATCTTCCCACTTGGTATTTTTATCCCAGCGGATATAACCAAACAATTCATCACCGAAGTTAGCACCAATCAGGTATGCACCGCTGAGGTTAGCACCTTTTAAATTAGCGCCGCTCAGGTCTACTCGGCTCAAATCCGCATCTTGGAGGTTAGCATTACTCAAGTCTGCACCTCTGAGATCAGTACGAATCAGGTTAGCACCACTGATGTTAGCACCACGTAAGTCTGCTTGAATGAGTTTAGCGGCTATCAAGTAGGCATTGCTGAGGTTGGCTTGCAATAAATAGGTGCGGCTAAGTTCTGCACGGCTGAGGTCTGCATGACTTAAGTCTGTACTACTTAGATCTGCTTGAAAAAGGTAAGTAGCTCTCAGGTGAGTAGCACTAAAAAATTGCCCAACTATACTTTTAAAACTATCACCCTTTAAGCAATTACAGTAGTTAATCATCCGCAGCAAATCTGATGTTAAATTATCTCCTTGGGTTTGCCCAGATGGATAGAAAATTATATATTCTTTCAGCACATCATGTTCTTGAGCATATCGCTGTAATTCCAACAGCAAAATCATCACATTCAACCCTGCATAAATATCTACCTGGCGCTGACCTAAATTTTCAAGACTGTAATTTGGGATGTATTTTTGTAATTGTCGCAGCTTTGTTTGGGCTAAAGTCTCTGCTGGTGAATCAATAAATTTACCTTGACACCAGTTATTGTAAAAATTCTCTAAAACCTTAAATAGATTAATCCAATATAAATCGGGAATCTGTGTAAGTAACCCAATCACATATTCTACAATTCCTGGGGTGATTTTACCAAACCCTAGCAAATCATAAATTTGCCAATTCATTTCTTGAATTTGTTCATCACTATTAAATCTTGACCAATCTTGTAGAGATTTTATTAACTTTTCAGCAAACAGAAATTCACTAAAAGTTTTATGAACACATTCAATTTGATCTGGTTGTGCTTGAGTATGACTGAAGTACAAGTTTTTCAATGTTAATTGAATATCTGTTTGTTGCTCTTGTAAACGGGATTTTATCATGGGTATAGAGCCAAATATACCCCCAGATTGGACAATAGCAAAAGCAGTTTCTGTGAGCAGATGATGTAAATTTGATTGGTAATTTAGATTTTCGGGATTATGAACATCACTATCATTGACGATTGGTTTTTGTTGGGCTATTAACCAATTAATAAATTCTTGCCAAATCACCACCTTGGCAGTTTTTTTATTAGCTTGTTCTAATTTATCCAATGCCACGGTTTCATCTCTATACATAACTGCTAATAAATGCAGATAAAGGGGTTCAAAAGCTAATTTATTGATTGCTGATGGACATTTTTTATTAGATAAAAATTGTGCTATATTTGTCTGCTTACCTTGGTTATCTGGCAGAGAAGCCCATTTTTTGAACCATTTTTCCTGAACTTGTTTATCCATTTCTAGGATTTCTACCCGTTCTAAATTTTGGGGTAAATTAGGGATATATTGTAAAGCGGTTTTTCTGCCAGTAATTAAAACCCGATGCCCCATTTCTGCTTGATTTTTACATTTCTGCTGAAATGCAGCTACTTGTTGAATAAATGCCTCTAAATCAGTATGCAAATCATCAAACCCATCCAAAATAAATAAAAATCGCGTATTTTTATTAGTCAACAAATCATGATTATTTTCAGGAAAACTAACTTTCAGTTCTGCTTGCAAAGTTTCCTCTAAAGAAGAAGCAAAATATTTAATATCTTTTAAATTAATTAAAATTGGTGTCCACAGAGGATGTAAATGTTGCCGTACCCAATCAGCAAATATTCGACAAAAGACACTTTTACCCCTTCCTGGTTCACCTTGAATAAACATGACTTGTGCTAATTTCTGCTGATTGAGAATAACTCCTTTTGCCCATGCTTCTAAATCCAAGGGATTGACTTTTTGATCTACAGGTTGGGCTTTAAGAGGAATATATATATCTTTCCAAGAGTAGCTTTGATTAAAAACTTTTTCTAATGGCTGAGATGCAATATGTGTGTTCAAATATTCATCTATACCCTGAATTATTTGCTGTTCTTTTTGCCATTCTTTACAGGAATCGGAAATTAAAGTTTGGATGTTATCACCTGCATATACCCAGGTATTAATAATGTGGTTATGAGCAGTAATAGCAATTCTTTGTGTCAAAAGATTGGCTAAAAACTTTGTGATGTTTGGGGCTATTAATCGAGTTAATAATATTTGATTAAACGCTGTGGATAACTCTGATTCATAAAAACAGGAAATTGTATTTTTAGCTATTTCTTCATCTAATTCTATATCATTAATAATTTGCAGTTTTGTTCTAAATTCTTCAAGATTATCTAAGTTGGTATCCCAATTTATCGCTGGGTATAAAGATAAAATTTCTTGGATGCTTTGTAAATAAGCTGCTTGACTAACTATAAATACGCAGTCTTCTAAGGTAGGAGTTTCTTGAGTCATATCAGCATATAACTTCAATAAATTAACCCCAAGAGATACATAAGATAATTCTCTACCTACTATTTGAGATAAAGGTAAACATAGTACATCTAATAATGAGGAAGAATTTTCTAGTACAGGTTTTAAGACTTCTAAACTGATATTTTGTTCGTGAATGGTTGGTGTCGCTGCTAAAATTGCTTTACCCGTATCTGTTGTTGTATTCAGATTAGTTTCTACTGAAAAACATTGCCGGAACTGCTGCCAAATTTGTGATAATGTTTTTGTCATTAGTTTAAACAGGTTAAATTACTGAGTCTTATGAAGACTACCGTAGCATTTTTAACCTAAAATTGGTGTAATAAATATAATTGTAAAAAAAATTAACAACAATTTTACATAGGGTTGCAGTTGTATACATGACAAACTAACCTATACCTCACCCTCTCTAATACAGAGAATAAAATGAGATTAAGTTAGACTTTTATACCAGTATTAAAATAACTTCATCATTGAGCTAACGGTTAATCCAAATACCTCTCAAACCAGCCTTTCTAGCACCATGATAGTCATCTGTAATGCTGTCGCCAATGTGCCATGCTTCCTCTGGTGAACAGTCATGACTTTGCAAAGCAAGGTTAAAAATTTGCGGATCTGGTTTAGCTGTACGGACTTGGGTAGAAATGGTAATGGATTTAAAATAGTCTCTAAGTCCTAAGCTTTGTAATACGGAGTATAAACGGGAATCAAAATTAGATAATACACCCAATTCAACTCCCAAACGTCGCCAGTTTACCAAAGCTAGAGGTACATCTGGATAGACAAACCAAGGTTCAGCAGTACCAAAGTGAATATAGAGTTCGCTAAAAAAAGCGGAAAAATCGGCAAATTCTTGGAGTACACCTGCACCTTCAAAGGTGTTAAGGGCGATGATGCGCCACCAGTCAAATTCTCGTTGGGGGATATCTTTAATATCTGGATCAAGAAATATCGCTGGTGGTGCAGCTTTAAAGCTTTTGAAAAATTCTTTATTCAAAATTTCGGGCGCAACTGTAACGCCAAATTCTTGGGCTATTTGACTATAAACTGTTCCTACACTTCCTTTAACACCAAAGAGTGTACCTACTGCATCTAAAAAAATAACTTTCGGTTTTTTCATAAGAAGTTCAGGTGACAGGTGACAGGTGACAGGTGACAGGTGACAGTTAACAGTTTTTACCTATTACCAATTACCCATTACCGATTACCTATTTTACTTAGAAAGGGTTTTGATGATCGGACTAACCAACCAGCTAAACCCGACTTTTAGCTGATGTTCTAAAGTTGGTAAACGATATAAATAAGCTAACCTCCGAGCGGTGTATGCTAAAGAACCATCTAGTTTAACACCTAAACCTGTGAGGGTAGCATTATCTATTCCTAAGGCCATCATTTCCCCTAACTGTTGATAGTGGAAGGGAAGTAAGGGACGATTTGTTAAAGATGCCCAGATATTCCATGCGGTATAATCGGCTTGTTGAAATGCTACTTGGGCGGTAGCGGGTACTTGTTTTCCCTCAGCATCTTTAGTGTCTGCTAAGTCTCCTAAAGCGAAAATTTCGGGATGTTCGAGAACTTGTAGTGTTGTTGTAGTGGTGATTTGTCCGCGCTGGTTTTGCTTGAGGGGTAGATTTTTCACTACTGGGGAAACTCTTGTACCAACTGTCCAAATTACCAAGTCTACAGGAATTTCATCTACTTGATTTTTATACTCTAGAGAGATGGTATTTTCTCCTATTGATAATACTTTGGTTTCTAAATCTATAAACACGCCTCTTTGTTCTAAAGCTTTTTTGGCGGCTTCGCGGTTAAATTCTGGAGAAGTTCGTAAAATTTGATCACTGATTTCAATGAGGCGAAATCTGCCTTTTTCTCCGATTCTATCTGCGAGTTTACAGGCTAATTCTACACCACTATAACCTGCACCAACTATGGCAACGCGAATTTTTTCAGGATTTGCTGCTTCTAAAATTCTCAGGCGTTCTTCTAGGTGATAAGCATCAGTGATGGTACGGAATGGGTAGGCGTGGTTTACAGCACCGGGAACTAAATCTAAGGGTGTTTCGCCACCTAATGCTAATACTAATCGGTCGTAGGCAATTTTTTGGCCATCTTGTAATTGTACCTGTTGCTTGTCGGTGTTGATTTCGGAAACTGTGGCTTGATGAAAACGTACTCCTGTCCCTTGTAGCAGTTCTTGGTATGGTGGGGCTATTTCCCAAGTTTGTAGTTCACCGGTGAGAATTTCGTAAAGGAAGGGAGAGAAAAGAAAGCGATCGCTGTGATCTACTAAGATTATCTCAGGTTTTGGTGTAGTTTCCCACGGTAACTGGCTTAAGCGTAAGGCGGTGTATAGTCCACCAAAGCCACCACCTAGTATACAAATTTTTGTAGTTGTTTGTGTCATGGTTTTTATCGGAGGCTAAATTCCAGCGGGTTGATTTATTCTTAGTGTAATGATTTATTGCGTTCTCTTGCCATTAACCAACAATCCTGATATTTGCCTTCGTGTAGGTCATGACAGGGTAACAGCTTAATTTTCACAAACCCACATTTTTCATAGCAGCGAATAGCGCGAAAATTTCTGACATTGGGATCAATAACGATTTTAACAGCTGGCAATTGGCTAAATATATATTCTATAGCTAAAGAAAGCAATTTTGTACCTATTCCTTGATTCCAATATTCGGTTTCACCTATAAATAAGTCAATACCATAGACCTGATTGGTATCTTCTAAAGAATACATTTCTCTGATATGTTCTGGTAATTTATTCAGTTCATAATATTGTAAATAACCAATATCTATATTTTGATAAGAGAAGATGCAGGGAATGAGTGGTTCTATTCCTAAAATTCTGGGTTTATAGGCTCTGATCACTCTTTCTAAGTCATAGGCATTATCTCTACCACCATAATATTGTAATACTTTTTCGTCTGATCGCCATTTTTCCATTAATAAATAATCGTGTTTTGTATTTTCCATAGGACGAATTTTAATTTCGTCTTTGATAATTAGCATAGTTGGTATTTATATAATTCCTCTGGTTTTTTGTTTATTTCAATGGCGGGCAAGATGCCCACACCACTAGCATTATTATAATTGATAATTGGATACAAATTACAGCATTTTAAATTCTCAGCAAAAAGCGGTTTATCTCAAGTATAAACCGCCGAAAAATCAATATTTGACCTAATATTTATTTCTCAGAAAATTAATTACCACCAGACATAACAGCTTTATGATGTATAGCTGGATCATCTGGTTTTCTGTGCCAGTTTCCTTCGCTGTCTGGTTCAAATTCATTGTGAACACTATTCCAAGCTACTTGTAAAGCATCATCTTCATTCATTCCATCACTTGTAGCAGCATTGAAAGCAGCAACAAAAATCTGTTGTGCGTGTTGTGGTAGTCGTGCTTGGATATCTTGTGGTAATTCTTCTATTTTACTATAAGGCATAAACCTAACTCCCATGATTTAAGTTGAGTTAATGTTAAAAATCTTGTCATTCAATATCATCTTTCTATAAG
>JBJOKS010000051.1:0-17324 GCA_046045965.1 Cyanobacteriota bacterium
AATTGGGATCTTGAATTTCAGCAAGGATGTATTTTACCGATGTTTCTGCATCTAAATCTGGACTGATATCAAGGGAACGACAAAATACAGTTTCCCATTCGTGATTTAAACTCTTGGTCAGTCCAAATAATCCTGCACTAATTGGACTAAAATTAGTTGCTTTTCCGAGTGCAAATTCTCCATCTAATCGTGCAACACTTAAGAAACAATTACGTCCTTTGGTTGCTGCTTGATTGAGTGGTTCTTTCAGATGTTTGGCAATTAAAAAGACATGACGGAGAATGGATTTTTCAGTTTCAGAACTACCACTGAATACAGGATTTAAGTGAATGAAACTAGCTACAGAACCAAAATTATCAGCAATATCAGTTAATTGTTGTTGTAAACTTTCCTCATCCCAATCATTTAATCTTACCTGATTAATTTCCGCAGGTAAATTTGATTCGATAGAAGGGAAGCTTAAAACTACGGTTTTGCAACCTCTTCCTGCTAAATTTGTAGCTAATTCTTGGGTAGTTGGAGAACCATCATCAGTGATTAAAACAATGTGATTTTCAGGAATGGTGAAATCTAAAATATCAGGTGGGGGAAGTGGTTTTAATTTTGCTGGACTGCGAAGAATTTGGTGTTTAAATTCTGGTTCTTTAAGATTCTGCTGTTCTGGTATCAGCAACTTAGTTACACTTTCAGCCTGATGTTGCATATACTCGGCAATTTGTCCTAGTGTACGCAATTGTCCTAATTCTTCTGGGTTCGGTTTGGGTAAGTCTGGGTAAAGTTCTAAGAGTCCTCCTAAAATTTCTACCCGTTTGATCGAATCAATTCCTAAATCTGCTTCAATATCCATTGATAGTTCTAACATTTCTACTGGATAACCAGTTTTATCACTAACAATGTTGAGCAGAATGTTACTCAAATCTGCGGGAATTGTTATTTCTTTTTCAGCAGATTTTTCTAATACATTCTCCTGAGATGGAATAACAATCTGTATTTCATTCTCGACAGTTTTATTAGAAACTTCTACTAACATTTGTGCGGGGAAAATTGGTGTTTCTGAAGTCTCTACTTGTTGATTTAGCAACTCTGGAACTAGAGTTTTTATATACTCGGCAATTTGTCCCAGAGTCCGCAACTGTCCTAATTCTTCTGGGTTGGGTTTGGGTAAGTCTGGGTAAAGTTCTAAGAGTCCTCCTAAAATTTCTACCCGTTTGATAGAATCAATTCCTAAATCTGCCTCAATATCCATTGACAGGTCTAACATTTCTACTGGATAACCTGTTTTATCACTGACAATATTGAGTAGAGCTTGGCTAAGAGTGGAGGTATCAATATTAATTGGAGTTGTAATATTGACGGTGATAGGATTTGATTTTTCTTCTATCTCCTCCACTGCAATAAACGAAGAAATATTAACTTCATTTACGCCAAAATCATTATCAAAGGATTTTTCAGTTTTCTCTGCTTCTAGGAAATGCTGAGTAAGATTTATAGAAGGAGGTTGTTGTGGATTTATATCATCAGAAATCTCTAAAAAATTATAATGTTGTTGCAGTAATTGAAAGTAGTTATTGGCGTAGTTTTGCTGATAGTTGAGATATTTTTCATGAATGCGGATAGTTTCAGATTGATGATCATGAAGCCGCATCATGCTACGTTCAGAACTAGAAATTGCTAGTTGTTGTGTTTGCGCTTGATATTCATTTACCTCTTTATTTTCTAACAATGAATACTGTTTCTGCATTAATTCATAAAATGTCTTTGTGTACTCTGTTTGATTTTGCAAAGACTGTTCATGAACTTGTGTAATGTCACTTTGTTGGCGAGTAAATTCTGCTAATGATTGTTCTAAACTATCAATAACTCGGTCATAATTGGGAAGTTGAATTTCTACTTTTTCTAATTTGCTATTATTGCCATTCTTCACGGTTTTACCATGACTGCTTTTTTCCTCTAACACTTCCTGGTTTGGGGGGAGGGGAATTTTGATATCAGCAACAACTGGTTGCGGGTGGTGTTCGTTGACTTTTGCTGTTTCCAATTTGACAACATGACCATTTTCTAAGGCTTTTGCAAATGCTTTTTGTACTTTTTCGGTGATATTGGTACTATTCAAACGCACATTCAAAACTTTCTTTTTATCAACTTCGGGTATTTTAGTTTCAATTTGGTAAGGGTCGAGATTTTTCAAAGGTACACCAGCAACTCGCAACTGTATTACTGCTTCTCTTAATACTAAATCGCTATCTTTGCGATAATTTCCATTTAAAGCTACAGCTATATGCGGTTTTTCACCCAAAATCTCTTTCACTAAGTTAGTGAGAACGTTTTTTGGTCCAAACTCAATAAAGCAAGAACCACCATTTGCATAAATATTTTCAATCTCCTGTTGAAATAACACCTGATTTAACAAATGTTGCTTGAGATTTTTTTGAATTGCTGCGGGTTCATGGGGGTACAATTTCCCTGTGACATTGCTATAAACTGGAATTTTTGCTTGATGAAAAGTTACCTTGTCAATTGCGTGGGAAAAAGGTTTTTGTGCATGGGCTACTAATGGTGTGTGAAAAGCTGCGGAAACTCCTAATAAAAATGTTGAAAATCCCTTTTCTTGCAAAACATTCTGCACTTTGGTAATTTCTGATTTCTTACCAGCTAATACTACCTGATGCTGAGAATTCCAATTAGCAATAGCAACTTGAGGGAAGTCTTTAATTAACTCTTTTACCTGACTGACATCACCTTTAACCGCTAACATTCCCCCCGCATCAATTTCTGTGGGTGTGGCCATTGCTTGTCCTCTAGCTTTGACCAAAAAGAAATAATCTTCTTCACTTAAAACACCCCCAGCCCATAAAGCTGTTAATTCTCCAAAACTATGACCGGCAACAAAATCAGCTTTAAAACCAGCTTGTTTTAATATTTTATACAACCCTGCACTAAAAGCGCCAATTGCTGGTTGTGCATATTCGGTTTTTTGTAGTGTTTCTAGCTGATTTTTTTGGTGTTCTGCCTCAAAAACTGGCTGTGGAAATACGACTTCAGAAATGGATTTTAAACCATCTTGAGAGAATAAATGATCAAGGTGATTATAGGTTTGACGTAAGCAAGGAAAGTTAATTACTAATTCTCGCCCCATTTCCAAATATTGGGAACCTTGCCCGGAAAATAATGCTACTATTTTGCCTGTAGTTTCTATTCCTTGTTGACGGTAATATATTCCTTTGGGATGTTCCCAAGATTCCGCTTGAGGTTTATTTTTGATTAACTCAATAATGAGGTGTAAAAATTCTCCAGCTTGTGTCAAAGATGCTGCTACAAATCCCACTCTGGCATGGTTAGTAGGAACTTCAATTTTTTCGCATTCTGTAATTAGTTGTTGATAATGCCGTTCTTGATCTTCTGATTGCAATTGTTGCTGGATATCTTCACAGCGAGATAATAATTCTGCGGTTGTGGGTGCAAATAAGAGGATTGATTTTGCAGAATTGTGTAAACGATACGAATGATCATGTTCATTTGTATATTCCTCTAAAACAACGTGATAATTTGTGCCTCCAAAACCGAATGCGCTTACCCCTGCGCGTCTAGGTTGGTTAGTAATCCAAGGTCTAGTTTCTGTGTTTAAATAAAATGGTGAATTCTCAATATTTAGTTTTGGATGTGGTTTGGTAATGTTAATTGTGGGTGGTAATACTTTGTGATGCAATGCCAAAGCTGTTTTAATTAAACTTGCTGCACCAGCGGCGGCTTTGGTGTGTCCAATTTGGGATTTAACTGTTCCCAAGGCAATGTGTTGTTTTTGGGAATTGTTTTCACCAAATACCTCTTTAATAGAGGTGAATTCGGTGGGATCTCCTACCATTGTTCCTGTGCCGTGGGCTTCAATTAAACCCACAGTTTCTGGTGAAAATCCGGCATTTTCATAAGCACGACGGAGGGCTTTAACTTGTCCTTGGGAATGGGGAGCGTAAATACTTTTATACTTGCCATCGCTGGAAGTGCCAATACCTTTAATGACTGCATAGATGCGATCGCCATCTCTAACTGCATCATCCAGGCGTTTAAGTACCAACATCCCCACACCTTCACCTAACATCATGCCATCTGAATCTGCATCAAATGGTTTAACTTTTTCCCCAGGAGAAACAGCAGGTGTTTTACTAAAACACATATAGGCAAAAATCGAATTATCGGTGTCAACTCCGCCAGTTATCATCATATCGGCGCGATGTTCAACTAACTCGCTAATTGCCATTTTTAATGCACCTAAAGAACTGGCACAAGCTGCATCAACTACACAATTCATCCCTCCCAAATCGAGACGGTTAGCGATACGTCCAGAAATCACATTAGCTAACATTCCGGGGAAGGCGTTTTCTTCCCACTGCACATAAGCACTTTTGAGTTTATCAATCACTTTTTCGGTTTCTTGAGCTGATAAACCGCTGTTTTTCAGAACTTTTTCCCAAACCGGATATTGCAACCTTGCACCTAAAGGTACTGCTAATTGTCTACCAATTGCTACACCTAATATTACTCCCGTGCTTTCCCTATTAAACTGTCGAGATTCAGTATAACCTGCATCTTCCATTGCCGCTTTTGCAACTACCAAACCCAATAACTGGGAAATATCTGTCACCTCTAAAATATTTGGAGGTAAACCAAATTCCATCGGATTAAAATCAATATCTGGGATGAATCCGCCTCGTTTACAGTAAGTTTTATCTGGTGCTTTGGGATCAGGATCATAGTAATCCTCTACACTCCAGCGTGAAGGGGGAACATCAGTAATACAATCAACTTTCTGAATGATTTTTTCCCAATATTCCTGTAAATTTTTTGACTGGGGAAATATCGAAGCCATACCAATAATTGCAATATTTGTTTGCTGCAATTTGGTATTAATTTCACTGACTAAATTTGTGTTTTCTGTTGTAATTTGTGGCATATTTCTTTTTACCTTGATAAGCTTGAGCAGAGCCTTTTCACAATTGCTAACTTCATCTTGCAATTGTGATAACGCAGCTTCAAATTTGGAAGCAGCCATGACAATATCTTCAGTAGTTTGCTCGTGCAATGTAGAACTAGAAATGTGTAAAAAGTCGTTATCTCTGTGAATCAAGACATTAGAATTAAAGAACTAGAGACAACAATCTTGTCTGTGTAAGTAAATTATTGATTGCTAAATTAAATTTGGTAAAATGCTTCACTCTGCGGCTTAAGCTGGGATAGTTTCATATTGAAAACTTGATCCTTTTCCCTGTAACTTCAAATTGCCGCTGACTTATTTTTATCTTAGACTGGTGACAAATCTTTTGCAACTCCTATGCAACTTAGATGCAACTTAATCAAGTTGTGTGAAATCTAAGTTTGCTTGAGGCATATCGGTGAGATATTCGTTTATCCAATTACTATCAATAATTAACTGATCTTTTTCACAGAATTACAAAAGTTGCATATAAATTGCATATCTGTTAAGACTTCAGAAGTCAGGAGTCAAAATGTTTGATAAATCGGTGGATGAGCAAATAGATATTTTGGGCTTATGGTTTTCCCTGAAAGCTTACGTAAAAACAAAAAATTTTATTCAGCTAGTTATTAGTTGAATTACTTTTACAAATTTGTAAATTTTGCATCTATCTAAAAGTGGATTTTTGATAATACTTATTATAACATTTTAATTCCTAAATTCTTTGATAAGTTAGGAATCTATATCTTCTAAAATTTTCGATTTATATGTAAATTTAATAACTAATAGCTATGTCTAAAGTATGAGTAAAATCATATTATTTACAACAAAAGTGCTGATTTTATGTGTTGAAGTAACAAATGCGAGTAAACCATATTGACGAATTTTAAATCTGTCAAGCTACGGGCAAAAATTATCTATACATATTTGTTGCATAGGGGTTGAATTTGATGAATAATCAGTTTATTGTGTGTTATTGAATGATGTAAATGTAAATCCATGCTGTTGGTTTAGCGTAGTGGGTAGATCCAGAATTTAGGTAGAGAAAATATATAAATTCACCTTATGAATTCATCAGTCTATCCACTCTTAAATACACAGTATTGCAGTAAAACTTCATGCAATTTAACCAGATTGTGTGTAGGGTTCTGCAAAATGGTAATTACAAGAAACTATAAGGGCTTGCTGGCATGAGACTATCTGAATTAGATCCACTCATACCGCTAAATGAGTTGAGAGAAGAACTGCTTAAATTACCAAAAGGCTACTCTTTTTATGAAGACGAATTGGTAGACTTCCTATCACGACGCAGATGGCCAGAGAGCGATCGCCGAATTGATAGAACAACTTTCTGGCGGTGGCGAAACGACAACGGAATTGAACATCAAAAAGTATTCAGCCGCTTGGATATCCTCAAACTCTGCCAAATTTGTGATCATTATCGTGTCGATGGAACTCGCAACGAATACTTAGCAATTATGAAAAAGAAAAAAGAACTGATGCTCAACAAATAACCATTGCATCTTACTGGTGCAGACAATACTAAATAGCTCTACTCACAGCCGATATAGCGAAGGAATTGATGGATATATATCCATCTTCCTAGCTCTATCTTTACCAAATTCACGTAAGTATTTAAAACCAGTTAGAACCAGTTATAAGCAGAAATAACAAAAATTAAATAAGTCGCACCAACGTTATCAGGGAATGCTATCAAGTGTACTGCTCTGTCTCTTTTATTGATAGAGATAGAAGCTTCTATTAACCCCATTAGGGGAAAAAACGCCGTTTTAATTGCTAATTTAAAGGCATAATTATGGTACACAAAGAAAAGCAGTCATTCACAAACCCTGTAGGTTGGTTGTCGATAACTTTGGCAGTTACTACATTTGTAGCTACTGGCGTATTATCTTACTACAGCCTGTCACGTTTTCATTTGAAACCTAAATCAAATACTCCAGTTTCTATCAGCAGTCCTACTCCTACAGTGACTGCTGTTGCAGCTTTAGGACGTTTAGAACCTCAAGGAGAAATCATTCGTTTGTCTGCTCCCAATTCTCAAGGGGGGGGTGTGAGAGTAGCCAAACTTTTGATAAACAAAGGTGATAAAATTCGTCAAGGACAAGTAGTAGCAGTTCTTGATAATCACGCTCCTAATGTTGCAGCTTTAGAAAAAGCTAAACGACAAGTACAAGTTGCTGAAGCTAGTCTCAAACGAGTAAAAGCAGGAGCAAAACAAGGTGATATTTATGCTCAAAAAGCTACAATTGCTCGTTTAGAAGCTGAGTTACGTGGTGAAACTTCTGCTCAAAAAGCCACAATTGCTCGCTTAGAAGCTGAATTAAATAATGCAGAAACAGAAAATCAGCGATATCAGAAATTATATCAAGATGGCGCTATTTCGGCTTCAAATGCTGATACTAAACGCCTACGAAGGGATACTGTACAACAACAATTAAATGAAGCCAAAGCTGCCTTAAACCGAACTGTAGAAACTCTGCAAAAACAGTTAAATGAAGCCCAGGCTAGACTGGAGAGTATTGCCGAAATTCGCCCCACGGATGTGCAAGCAGCACAAGCTGATGTTGAAAGTGCAAAAGCATCCGTTAAACAAGCTCAAGCAGAGCTAGATTTAAGTTCTATCCGTTCACCTATAGATGGACAAGTGTTAAAAATTAATGCTTGGCCAGGAGAAATAATTGGTAGTAATGGGATAGCTCAATTAGGTCGCACTCAACAGATGTATGTAGTCGCAGAAGTCTACGAAAGTGATATTAAAAAAGTGCGTTTAGGTCAGTCGGTTGAAATTACTGGGGATGCTTTTACGGGAAAAATTCAGGGAACAGTTACAGATATCGGTTTACAAGTTGGTAAACAGAATATCTTTAATACTAATCCCGGTGCTGATACAGATAACAAAATAGTTGATGTCAAAATTCGCATTGATAAACCAACAGATAACCAACGAGTTGCGGCTTTGACTAACTTACAGGTGCAGGTACTTATAAAAATATAAACGGTAGATTAGATCCCTCCAACCCCCCTTATTAAGGGGGGCTAAGAGAGATCAAGAAATGATTAATAATTCAATTTGTATAATCTGACTTTCAGAGGTTTTAAATATGATTTTGAATATCCCTCTAGCTTGGCTACAATTAGCCAAACAAAGAGTTCGCTTTTTTGTGGCTTTAGCCGGAATTGCTTTTGTTGCTGTTTTGATGTTTATGCAAATAGGCTTTCAAGACGCTTTGTATGCTAGTTCTACACAATTACATAAAAATATCCAAGGAGACTTGTTTTTAATTAGCGCCCAATATAAATCTTTAACATCTAATCAAAGTTTTCCCCGCAGTCGTTTATACCAAACATTAGGTTTTGCAGATGTTGAAGCCGTTGATCCTTTATATGTGCAGTTTGCTAAGTTAAAAAATCCCATTAATGGGGGCAAGTATCCTATATATATACTAGGATTTGACCCAGTTAAATCAATTTTTAAATTACCAGAATTAGAGAAAGATTTTAAGTTACTACAAATACCTGATCAAGTATTTTTTGACGGTGCTTCTCGTCCAGAGTTCGGACCTATTGCTGAATTTTATCAGCAAAATAAACCTGTAAGTATGGAAATATTTAGTTATACGGGTTTAGTCGGTTACAGAGTAAAAGTTAGTGGCTTATTTAGTCTTGGTCCTTCCTTCGGAGTTGATGGAAATTTAATTGTTAGTTCTTCTACCTTCATGCGAATATTTGCGGGACGTAATGCTGACGAAATAGATATAGGCTTAATTCACCTCAAACCAGGTGCTAATACTAAAAAAGTTTTAGCAAATTTATCAGCCAAGTTACCTAAAGATGTCATTATCATGACTCGCCAACAATTTATTGATTTTGAAAAAAGCTATTGGACTTTAAGAACACCAATTGGATTTGTATTTAACCTCATGGTATTTATGGGTTTTGTGGTGGGGGTAATTGTTGTTTATCAAATTCTTTATAGTAATATATCCACTCATTTTGTAGAATTTGCCACTCTCAAAGCTATGGGTTTTAAAAATAAATATCTCTTGCGTGTCGTTTTTCAACAGGCTTTATTTTTAGCAGTATTGGGCTATATTCCCGGTTTTGCTATATCCCTGGGACTTTATGATGTTGCCAAAAATGCAACTAAGTTACCAATTATTATGGATATAGAAAAAGCATCAATAGTGTTAATTTCCGCTATTTTGATGTGTTTAGTTTCTGGTTTTTTCTCTACAAATAAATTACGCAAGTTAGATCCAGCCGAAATTTTCTAGCACTATCCAATTATGATGGAATCAAAAGCAATTTTAGAAATCTGTAATCTCAATCAATATTTTGTGACAACCAAATTAAAAGACCAGATATTATTTGACATTAATTTGACAATTAGTTCTGGTGAAATTATCATCATGACTGGTCCTTCTGGTTCGGGAAAAACGACTTTGTTAACTTTAATTGGTGGTTTACGTTCTGTTCAAGAGGGAAGTTTAAAATTTATCGGACAGGAATTATGTGGAGCAGAAAATGATAAATTAGTGCAAGTACGTCGCCAAATTGGTTATATTTTTCAAGCTCATAATTTACTAGACTTTTTAACAGCTAGACAGAATGTACAAATGTCGTTGGAATTACAAGCAAATATTTCTGAATCGGAAGCTAAGATGCAATCAGAAGCGATGCTTCATGCTGTAAAATTAGGTCATCGCATTAATTATTATCCATCTGATCTTTCAGGTGGACAAAAACAACGGGTTGCTATTGCTCGTGCTTTGGTTAGTCATCCTAAATTAGTCTTAGCTGATGAACCTACAGCAGCTTTAGATAGTAAATCTGGTCGAGATGTTGTCAACTTGATGCAAGAATTAGCACGGGAACAAAATTGTGCTATTTTAATTGTTACTCATGATAACCGCATTTTAGATATTGCTGACCGGATCATTCAAATGGAAGATGGTAGGTTAATTATGTAAGATTTCCGAAGTCAGGAGTCAGGAAAATATGGAAGTTTGAATTATGTCTTATGGAGGAAATTATACCTACTTTAAGGATGAGGAAACGATGTTTTTATTAAAGTAGAGTGTAAAGTATAAGCACGCTATATCCCCGAATTTTTAGGAGGTTGGGGATATATATCATCTCTATTTAATTTTGAATTGATATTATGGTGCAAGATTTGATTGTTTGTCTCCAAGAAGCAACTTTATACTTTATTTTTAAAAAGTCTTGGCTTCCTAAACATCCTGATGAATGTTTTGTCAATCTTCCCTGCGGATGTCAGCATCCTGGAAAAGAAATTAAATGTGAAGACTGTCCATATTTAGAGGCTTGTTTGTCCAGTTATAAGCTGCATAAAGACCATATTAAAAAAAAGAAAAAAGTGGCTATTTAAGATAATAAAATAGCAGAGTTTACATCTAAAAATAAGCTGGCTTGTGGTTGTTTTCTCAAAATTGAAGCTGGACAATTTGTGGTAATAGTCCCGTTTAATATCTCTTTGACTATTTTAGCTTTACGTGTTTCTGGTGCTAGACAGATAATTTTTTTAGCAGTACAAATCATGGGTATAGTAACAGTAAAAGCGTATTGGGGAACGGTTTCTAAGTTGGGAAAATATCCTGTTTTCACTTGTTGCTGGCGGTTGACTTGATCTAGTTTTACTAATTTGACACTAGCAGCATCTTCAAAATTTGCGACTGCGGGATCATTAAAGGCTAAATGTCCATTTTCTCCTACACCCAATAGACATAAATCAATGGGTTGAGCTTTTAATAGTTTAGTATAGCGATCGCACTCCGCAACTGGTTCCAAAGCATCCCCTTCTATATAGTGAAATTGCTGTGGAAATACCCGTTTTTCTACACGCTCTCGCAAATAACGCCGGAAACTTGCCGGATGTTCACTATTAATTCCTAAATATTCATCAAGGTGAAATAATGTTATCCTTGACCAATCTATCCCACCTAAACTAATTAAAGCATCAAGAAATTTAAGTTGGGAATTTCCTGTGGCTAATAACAAAGCAATTGTATCCTGTTTTTGCAGCAGGTGATCTAAATACTTCTGTGCAATTTCGGCAGCATTCTGCGCCATTTCCGCTTCAGAGTTGTAAATCTTTACTAAGAGTTTATCGACATGAAAAGATGTTGTTGCAGATGACATTTGCTTGCAGAAAAGGTAGTTGGTAATTAGCCAAGGATAATTTTACTTATCTTTCCATCTTACTTATTAATAGGGGTTTTGCTTTGCCACATTTGTTCAAATTCTGCTTGAGAAATTTCAAATTCTTCTATAGTTTTATCATCTAATTTTTTATCGCATAGCATCCCATAATTATCGGCTACATGATTTTTATCATAAAATAAAACGTTGCCATTTTCATAAATTTCTATTTGTCTATGGGCATATAAATTACCATCAAGTTCCATAAAGTAGGTGCTACAACCCCAAGAGTCATATTCACCTCCAAGAGGTACATCCCAAGACCATTTGTAGTATTTTTTGGTTTTTTGTAATGTAGACATATTGCACTCCTATTAGATTTGTAATACCTTCAATGACGTAGCCATACTTGATTTTTGAGCCAGGGAACGGACAACAGACAGTAGGTGATATATTTTCTCACACAGAATTTAGCAGAACCATAGTAATTGAAATTTTATGAAGTACGAGGACACCCTCTACAATATCTATTTTACCAATTATTTATTGTAAAAATTGATGATAATCATAATATGATAGTTTAAATTAAGCAATATTTCTAATCAGATTATTCTGAGTATTTAGTTAAGTCGGATTATTTCCCGTACTTCCATTAAAATTTGACCTAGCATATTTTTACCACTACCATCAGATCCACAACCCCAATAGAAGTCTATAGGGGAATTTTCCACTATTTCTTCATCACCTGTAGACAGGAGAACTTCCCTAATATCTAGGTGGGTGGAAAATTTACACAGCACTGCTTTTCGCATAATATCATCTTTCACTTGTTCCCAATCTGAACGGAGAGGACGAGTTCTTTGTCTACCCATTTTTGCTGCATCCTTTGGAGTTTTAACAAGTCGGATCGCTTCTAAATGGTGTGTGCCAATAAATTTTTGTGCTTGAAAGTAATGTTCACTGGTAGACCAATACAAATCATCTAATACAAATCCGTGAGGTGAAAAGTTAGAAAAACAAGCGTATTGATCACGAGTATGATAAAAGTAGATTGTCATGTAATTTATCCCGTAAAAATCAAGTTTGTTTTGACATTAAGAATTTAACATATTGATTATTTATTTGTAGATGTTTAAATTTGCTTTTCGCTACTAGCTAAGTCTCTTTGTTCATAGTGACGACAGTCTTGACAAGGTCCACTAGGATTAACAGCACAACGGACGTAACTAGACCGAGCATTAAATTTACAACTAATATCACCTACCAAATAACCTACACCTTCTAAATAATAACGCTCGCTCTCAATAGGTCTAATTTGTGGTTGGATCTGGGAATAGTTGTAAGCTACTTGTCTGCTGCGTGCGTGTGTCCGCTGCTGGGTTTTGCGAATCACCCACAAAGACCACAAGGACGGTAAAAAACCAATGATTATCAACACTATTGTTTTTAACATTTTTATATTTACCTCTTTTGTGCGTTGATTTTTATAAAATCTCACTCCTCTATATTTCTGACTGAACAATCATTCTCAATGCTAACTTTTAACTCCTTAGTCAATTATGAATTATCTGTCAGTTGTTTGACATGAGCAGGGAAACTGGCATTTTTGAGAGATTGGACAGCGGAGAAAGAATCTTGCACCCAAAATTGCTTACCAAAACGCACGAGTTGACGAGAATTTCCTGCTTGGACAATTCCAATTACTGGGACTTTTGCTTTATCTTTATCTCCTGATTGTTCTTTCAAAATTGATCGGAGACGATGTTGCACATCAATAGTACCGGCTTCCTGTGGATTTAATTCTACTACTACCATTTGAACTTTCTCAACTTGTTCGGCATCTTCAACAATAAATTGATTTTGATCATCCCGTTTGTCTACTTTTCCCCAAATGATTAATCTAGCATCAATTTGTAATAGTGAACTAACTCGTTCATAATTTTTAGGAAAGACAATTGCTTCTAATGCAGCTGTTAAATCTTCTATTTGTAAAATTGCCATTGGATCGCCTTTTTTGGTGACTACTTTTTTCACATTATTCAGCATCACAACTGCACAAAGCATGGTATTATCTTTCTGTTCTCCTAACTGTGCCAGGTTAATTGGTGCGAGCAGAGAAGAAGATTGTTTAATGTTTTTTAGTGGGTGAGCCGACACATAAAAACCTAATAATTCTTTTTCCATTCGCAACTTTTCCTGTGGGGGAAAATCTAAAGTTGCTTCAGCTTTGGGAGCAGATTCAAAAGCATTTTTAGCTGATTGTTGATTATTACTGGCAAGTCCACCACCCATAAAATCAAATAGATTTCCCTGTCCACTGGCTCTATCTTTAGCACGGGATTGCGCCCAATCATATACTAATTCTAAATCTCTAATTAATTGTTGGCGGTTGGATTCAATTTTATCAAAGGCTCCACACTGAATCAATGATTCTAAAGTCCGACGGTTAACAGTACGTAAATCAATGCGATCGCAAAAATCGCCTAGAGATTTAAATTCTCCTCCCTCTGCTCTCGCTTCTAAAATTCCAGCGATCGCATTTTGTCCCACATTCCGCACTGCCGAAAATCCAAATAAAATCTTATTATCTGCTGGCGTAAAATCCAACCCAGAACGATTAATATCCGGCGGATCAATTTCAATTCCCATCGTTGTGCAGTTGTTCAGATATTTCTGCACTTTATCTGTATCTCCACTGTTAGCAGTTAACAGCGCCGCCATATATTCTAATGGATAATTGGCTTTTAAATATGCCGTTTGATAAGTAACATAACCGTAGGCGGTAGAATGGGATTTATTGAAACAATTAGAGGCAATTAAACCATTTTTAATGGCAAAATTATGATCCTGTGCAACGCCAATATCATAAACATTGGCTTCACCTACGTATTGACGAGAAATGATTTTAACCATATTACTTAGCTTTTGAAAATTTGTTTATTTACTGATTTTAGATTAACAATTATGCTGTACAGCAGCTTTCATCCATCAGTCTAATTTACCAAATAAATCGAAACTAACCAAGCACTAATTCCTGAACCAATCCAGCCAAACAAAAACATCATAATAAACATCATGATACCCCTACCAACTCCCGCTCCCAATGACCCCGCCTCCGGTGGACCAGTTTTCAGATCATCCAACCAGATTAAATACCCATAGAAAGAAGCTCCAGCGATCGCCAACAGTATAAACCCAACCATCCCACCTACGGGAATCAAAAGCAGACTCCAAATAAACCCAAACCGATTAAAAGCACCCCATAGAATGAACAGAGTTGGACTAGCCAAAACCATCAAAGGTAATAAGAATTGAATCATGATGAAATTGGGGTTTTTCCTTAGCAGCCAGACCAAACAAAGGCAAACTCATCTTTATGCGTTTTGCATTGAAGGATATGAGCAATATCACCAAACATATAGGGAAGGTTTTCGCAGGAAGCTAAGTGAAATACTAAGAGATGTTTACTGAGAAAATTTGCAGACTACCTTGAGTACAAATTAATCGCAGACTATCAATTTCCGCAGGTGGGATACGATGTCGGTAATGAGAGAGAAAGGTGTCATTCAAATAAACAGCCAATTGGGTTTCTTGTACCACGATCTTCACAGTAAACTTTTTACCAGAGGCCATCTCTTGAGGGAAGGGTAGTCTTTCCTCTTGTCCCCAATTTCCAACCTTAGTATTTTGAACGATTTGTCCTTCATGGGAACGGGGATTGAAATGATAGGCAAAATTTTCTCCTGCCATGAGGTTGAAAGAAAAGCAGGAACCAAGAGAAATAGCAACAATTTCTACCGTAGAACCTGGTCGGAATTTAACAATATTCCACCAAATTATATCTTCTGGTTTAACGGTTAAAAGCAGTCCTGGTGTTGTCGAGTAAGGTATTTTCTGAACAATGTCATTTCTTTGTATCGCTTCAGGACAGTAATCGACCTCAGCAAACCAGCCTTCCGTGTCCCCTCCAGCCCATCCTTCTACACCAAAAGTTTGACGGCATAGCTCTTTGAACTCTGGAGCAGCACTGATATCTTGATTTTTGTATCCTGCTGGATGGAAAATTCCGCCTATATATCTGCCTTTAAGGCGAATTTGCCCCACCACATAGATACCTCCACCCACCGAATACACAGCCTTGGCTGGATTTCGTGAGTAAAATGCCACATAGCCACCATCAACGCCAGTGTACTGATTCACAGTAGGTAAAATTAGCTCCTCAACTCCCTGCGCCCCATGAGAATCAATGCCAACCATATCCATATCATTAGTAAAAACGCGAAAATCTTCTGGTAGCCAGTAGGGAATTGAATCTGGTTGGGAAGATGATTTAGTCGTCTGTGATGGATGTTGTCCCGGCTGAGGTAATATTACATAGCCTTTTTTTAACTTCTCATTGATTTTCTTCACAGCAGCAGCTTGGACTTGGCGGGGAGTTTTGTAAGTTGTGTGGTCAGTTTTCCCAGCAGTACCAATGCGACCATAGCAGATTTTTAGAGTAAATCCTTCAACGGTGACTTCATAGAACTTGTGGGACTTGTCGTTGGAGAGTTCCATATAAACAGGTTCACCGATGGAATGGGGGGAATAGTAGGGGTCATTGCTGGTAATAGTGGAATAATAGTATTCTTCAGCTTCTTCTTGGGACCCAAACTCACGCACATCTTCAGATAAAAAATTCTCGCCAAAATCGGTAGAAATCAGCCTTACTTGCAGACCTTCTAGGGTAATATTTCCATAATTGGGCATTTTACCGGTGTCGATTTCAAACCGGGCATATACATCAGGTTGAGGTAGAGGATAGCAAGGAAAATAGCGATCGCCCGATTTATCAACTGCAACTAATATACCGCCACTCATGAACAAATTTCCATCCTCTAGTACACGCAATTCTTCAGTGTAGGAAGGAGTTGTCCAAGTCAGGAAAACAGATCGACAATCAGGTGAGATGGTGTAGTTACCCGAACGACTATGGTTGATTATTTGACAAGAACCATCAGGTGCAAATGAATAGGGGTATTTATCGCCTAATAGCCAAATTGAACGGATCAGTTTTTCACGAAGTTCTGATTGAGTGGAGGGATGAGAAGACATAGATAGTTGAGTATTTTTATACTCCAAATATAGCTCAACTCAATTGTGGCAGGTGCAGGAGCTAAAAAGCTTAACCTTATTTATCAGCGATCGCTCTCCATAGAGTATGAGAAAATATTATAGGTAATAGGTTTAGATATTTTTAAACACCATGACTATTGCTAAATCTCCCCCAACTTTACCACTTTTGGAAAATGGCGATCGCCTGGATCGTGCAGAGTTTGAACGTCGTTATACTGCGACACCCAATGTCAAAAAAGCTGAGTTAATTGAAGGTATTGTATACGTGGCTTCTCCTTTACGCTTTACACCCCATGCTAAACCACATGGCGACTTGATAGGCTGGTTATGGACTTACAAAACTGCTGTTGGTGCGATCGAGTTGGGTGTTGAACCCACTGTGCGCCTTGATAATGACAATGAACCGCAACCTGATGTAGTGTTATTTAGAGTTAATGGGAATGCCATAATTGATGATGATGGTTATATCACGGGTGCGCCGGAACTAATAGTAGAAATTGCTGCCAGTACAGTTTCCTATGATTTGCATGATAAAAAATGGGCTTATCAGCGTAATGGCGTTAAAGAATATATAGTTTGGCGGACATTTGATCAAGAAATTGATTGGTTTGTATTAGAAGATGGCAAATATGTAGAGATGAAACCAGATGCAGAGGGAATTATTAAGAGTGTGGAATTTGCGGGTTTATGGTTAAATGTTAAGGCGTTATTAGCGGGAGATATGCAGCAGGTTTTGAAAACTTTAAATGAGGGGATGAAAGCGGAATTATAGGATAGTGCAGGAGAGGCGATCACACCGTAGATATGGTATGGGCTTGTAGACTTACAAATAATGGATCAATACTGCTATCTTCATCCGCATATACAGCATCTAACTGTTGAGTAATTTGATCCGGTTTATGTGATTGCAAATATTCTTGAAGTGCGATCGCATAAACAGTAAACCAAAAAGTTTTTCTCCGAAGAGCGATCGCTAAGGATAACAAAGCACCATTTACGTAAGGATTGGTCAAATAAAAGACAGTAAACATAATTAATGCTTATAGTGATATCAGAGTTT
>JBJOKS010000052.1:0-16991 GCA_046045965.1 Cyanobacteriota bacterium
TTTTTTGATCAAAGGCTTGCTATTTTCTAGAACCTTGTGTTATTCTCGTAAGAGTGACTTAATTAAGTTTAGATTCACAAATTTGGAATAAATCCCCAATCCAAAACCTAAAATTGAGAATCTAAAAGTTAAGTTAACGGGGCGTAGCGCAGCTTGGTAGCGCGCCACTTTGGGGTAGTGGAGGTCGTGGGTTCGAATCCCGCCGCTCCGATTTTTAAAAAACCTTACAGTGTATAGCTTTCAAGGATAACTAGGTAGAAAGCAATAAACTCTCTTAAATTACTTTCTACCAATTTTCTACCAAAAGTAAATACTACTTAATGAAATAATTTGTAGTTAGTAAGTTTGTATTAGCTAGAAAATATAATCTACCAGTTTTCTACCAACAGTACACTTTTACTATATAGCGTATCTAAACTATTTACAGCAGATTTCATGTAAGTGAAGTATACCACTAGCGGGCAAGATGCCCGCACCACAAGAGTTTTATTATTCATCTCTGTACCTCATAAGATCGGTAAGTGCTGTATATACTGATTTTAAGTGTTTAATATATACTTCTGGTGAAGTCAAGTTTATAAACCATGCAGTTACTAAACAGCTAAATAGCTGCAAGTGGCTAAAATTAGATATTACATAAACTACATATAATCTGACTGTATATATATTTCATACTTAATATACCTTTTGATATACTTCATTTCTTACACTGTTTATCTGATTGAGGCTGCTAAACGCTTTATATCAAAATTAATAATTCTTATGGGTGTAAAGGAAACGGGACTCCTACTATATGATTTAGCAAATACTATATTTGTTTAAAAAAAACAATTTAGTAAATATTTCTAAAATCACATAAATATGTGTAAAGGCACTTAAATATGGAAAGAAATGCAGCTTATGAGAAATTAGTAGGTGACATTAAGAAAAAATTGATATATCTAGAGGATGAAATTAACTCGATTCCAGATTTTCTGAATCCCAAGGATGTATTGAATACGCTTATAAAAAATAACTTTAATCCTTTACAAATTATTCATTCATTTGATGAAAGATTCAAAGAATTATCAAGTGAAATAGATAAGCTGAGAGCAAAAGCACAAAACGGTATTGATTACTATACTATAGGTTTTAAAAAAACAAGCTCACCTGCACAAGTCAATCAACAGAGCGAGAAATTATAAATTAAATAAAACCTTATTTTCTAGCCATAACTCAACCTACTGACTAACTCCTGAATAGTCCTAAAATTTTCAATGTTGTTATTCGTTAAAGTTAATAACTTCAAGATGCAGATTATTTATGATGATAATAATATCATTTTCTGGTATTCCTGCATCTGCTAATTTGGCTATTACCTCAGATAAATTAACTGTACTAATTGCAGCTTTACCAATAAATTTTAACACTTCTTCGCTTCCAGGTTCTTGATTGAGTAAAGCTAAAATTGCCGAAGGATCGAAAACAACTTCACTCATTTAAACTTTCCTCTCTCCGTTCCTGAATTAATTTTTCAGATAGTTTTATATTAGCTGGAATATATTTTCTAAAAATATCTTGGGCATTTTTTACAGAATTATGGAAATCATCACTTATTGGTTGATTGTCTAATACAATAACTGCTTTACATTTTCCTTTTGGAATGTCTACAGGAGAATTAACTAACAATTTTACGTCACTGGTTATAGTCACTGTTACACCTAATGTAATCATAATGAACCCCATTAGTTAATTAGTTTATTAATTATATCATAAAATGTGAATTTTGTCAGAATCAGGATGTCCAGGATTTGAGGATGTACAGGATGGTTTTTTAATCTTTATCTATATTTTCAGAAGTTGCATTTTATCTGAATCAGGATGTTCAGGATTTGAGGATGTACAGGATGGGTTTTTCATATTCATCTACATTTTCATAAGTTGCGCTAATTCAAATATCCCAGAATATCAAAATCAAATATAATCCTGTTAATCCTTTAATCCAGGTTATCCTGATTCAGACAGTTAAACATATTATTAAAATAATAAAAAACGGTGCATTAAATAAAGTTGATTAACGCACCTTAAAATATCAGCGTGATTTTACCACTGTCTTCAAGGGAAGAGAGATAATTTTTCTGCCACTTGTTGCTTGTTGTTTTCTTAAATCAGCACAAATAGCGGCTAAATCATAATTAAATGACTTAGCTTGTTCATCTCTGATTTTCCGAATTTCTGCCAAAACTTCATCATTCAACATAAATTATTCTCCTAACATTTCATAAGGTGTACATATTGTTGGTAGTTCATACCCTAAACTATCAGCAATTTGTGAGAGTTTTTTCTGAATATAGGGGTTAGCAATGTGTTTACAATTCCATGTTAACAGATAATCTAAACCATAGACGGTAGCTGTAGCAATATGAACAGTATCATAAGCAGCAGTCGGTGGTAAATTACTTTGTTTTTGAAATTCCTGTGCTAAGTTTTGTACTGGTTCTGTGATATCAAGTAAAGAAAAGTTATTTAAAACTTCTAGTCTTTTGTTCACCATTTCTGGATCACCTTTTGCTACTTCTTGCAATACCAGTTGAGAAATGTAAATAGTAAAAGAATTTCTCTGAGTATCCCACCAGTCTCTTGTTAATTCCGCATTAGCAGCAACAATTAAATTTTTACTAGGTCTTGCTGTTAAATAACCAATAATACTTGTTTCTATGTATATTGTTTTGGTCATATTATTAAAGTGCGATTACTTTGCTAAATTTACTATACTGTATTTTGTTAATCTTTTTTGTCTGAATCAGGATATCCAGGATTTGAGGATGTACAGGATGGTTTTTTCATATTCATCTACATTTTCATAAGTTGCGCTAATTCAAACATCCCAGAATATCAAAATCAAATATTATCCTGTTAATCCTTTAATCCTGGTTATCATGATTCAGACAGTTAAATTTTAATAAAAAACGGTGCATTAAATAAAGTTGATTAACGCACCCTACGAGATGAGCGAACTATTTCATCAAATAATTATTGAGTTCAGGATATTGAGAAAAGAAACCGTCAATACTGGCTAATTTTGCTTGATATTCTAATGTGGTAGCAATAATTAAACGATCAAATGGATCTTTATGAACAGGAGATAAATTTACAGCACGACAGGAAATTTCTACAGTTACGGGAAATAATGTAATACCTGATGGTTCTAATGCTTCTTGAAACCATTGATTAGCACTACAAGGTAATTGTAGTCTTCCCTTGTGTTGTGCAAGTGCTATTTCATAACAGGAAATAACGGAAATTCCTACTTCTTCTGATGTTTCAATAGCTTCTCTCCAATGGGTAGGAAATCTCTGAAATTCCTGATTAATAAACCAGAACCAGATATGAGTATCAAGGATAATTATTTGAGACATTCCCATTCTTCTTCATTGACAATAGGACTAACAATATCACCTAATGTTTTACCTTTACCAGCAATGGAACTAGGAGGAGTACGGCGTTTTTTTGCTGGTAATTGGTGTTTGAGAAATTGAATAAAATCTAAAACTTCTTGTTGTTTATCTGCTGGTAATTCTCGTAAGTTTTCTAAAACTGCTTGTTCAATGGTCATAGTTTTACTTTTACTTTTAGGAGTATAATGTAATTATATTATATATTATCACTTTTTGTCTGAATCAGGATGTCCAGGATTTGAGGATTTACAGGATGGTTTTTCATATTCATCTATATTTTTAGAAGTTGCATTTTGTCTGAATCAGGATGTACAAGATTTGAGGATGTACAGGATGGTTTTTTAATATTCATCTACATTTTCAGAAATTGCGCTAATTCAAATATCCAAGAATATCAATATCAAATATTATCCTGTTAATCCTTTAATCCTGGTTATCCTGATTCAGACAGTTAAATTTTAATAAAAAACGGTGCATTACATTTCACTAACGCACGCTATAGGATGAGCGATATTTATGTTGTCGGATAAATCAGAATTGTTATTCCATCTTTTTTGAATGTAGTTGAAAAACTATAATTATGATTTATTGCCACATCAATAAAGAAACCAGCAAAAACTCCAATACCAGCACCTATTAAAACACCTGGTATCAGTCCTATTCCTCCACCTATTAAACCAACTCCAGCCCCTACAGTAGCACCTGCAATAACACTTATCATAAACATTGGGGGGTTTGGTTGGCTGTACGCAACAGATGAAGCACCAGCAGATAAAGCATCAGCCAGAGGAGCAAAAGCACCAACAGAAGGCGAATCTAAACCAGAACTTTCATCATCCTTTAGCTTTTTCTTATTGAAGAAATCATTATCGTGGGTTGCTAAAATTTTCTTTAGTCCAAGTGGAATATAAGCGTATTTCTTGTAATTAGTCTTTACTTCAACATATTTACCTTCTTCTAGAGTAGATATAAGTTCATTATAAAATTTATCTGTGTCTTGAAATTCCAACACTTTTATATTTTTATCTATGCTCTGAACATTGGAAGTTTCAACTCTAGAAATTGCTTGAACAGGTAAAGACAAAGAAAATGATAATAGTAATATCATCACTAATATCAGAATTTTGGAAGTGAATAAGTTTTTGAGTAACATCTTTTTAATCCCTCACGAATAGCCTGAAAATCTAATAATCATGCAAATGCTAAACTTAGAATTTTTATACACTAATTTGAGTTAAATATCAATAAAAAAAGGTGCGTTTAATTTAATCAGCGCACCTTATCAAAAGATATAATGATTACTTATTTTTTAACAATTGGACTAATATGTCATTACTTACACGCTCTTCATGTTTTTTGATCTGACGTGGAATGGTAAATAAATCTAAAAGCATCATTATTCCAAGTAATCCCAAAGGTAATAGCCCAACAGCTAGAACTATACTAGCATCCTCGGATGTAATAGATGTATCGTATGCAGACGCAACGCCACCTAATTCTAAAAAGCATCCTGAGAACAAAAGAATAATATATAGAAGACCCATTATAGGTTTTCCGATGTAAAACTTGTGACCTCCTATACTTCCTAAAAAGAAATATAAAATGTACGCAATTGTAGTGCTTTTGCGTTTTCGGTCTAGCTCAGAATTGAATATAATTAACTCACGATCAGTCAAATTTTTTTGAGCTTGGATGCTATTCATTTTTCCCGCCTTTAACTTATTCTATGTATAAATACTCTTACTTAGAGCAACTATACTATACAAGAATTTTATTTACATGGCTGTGATTTGTATCACGTATTATAAATTCACTATATGGTACTTTTAAACGTTGTAGAGACGCACCCCAAACGCCTCTACAAAAACCCTATCCTACAAAACCTCCCTACCCAAATAAACCTGCAAAACCTCCGGCACTTTAATCGTCCCATCAGCTTGCTGATAATTCTCCAAAATAGCCGCCATAGTCCTTCCCACAGCTAAACCAGAACCATTTAAAGTATGTACAAATTGCGTCCCTTTCTTACCAGCTTCCTTAAACCGAATATCCGCCCTTCTTGCTTGAAAATCAACACAATTAGAACAACTAGAAATCTCTCGATATTTCCCAGAAGAAGGCAACCAAACCTCTAAATCATAAGTCTTAGTTGCCCCAAAACCTAAATCAGCAGTACATAAATTAATCACTCGATAAGGCAACTTTAAACCCTGTAAAATTGACTCTGCACTAGCGACTAACTTCTCCAATTCCTCAAAAGAATTTTCCGGTTTTACTAACTTCACCAACTCCACTTTATTGAATTGATGCAACCGAATTAAACCCCGCATATCCCGTCCATAACTTCCCGCTTCTCGCCGAAAACAAGGAGTATAAGCACAGTGATAAATCGGTAATTCTTCCGCGTTGATAATTTCCCCCCGATAAAAATTTGTAACGGGAACTTCCGCAGTAGGAATTAACCACAATTCATCATCTGCACATTTAAAACTTTCTTCCGCAAACTTCGGTAATTGTCCAGTTCCCGTTAAAGAATCAGTATTAACTAACAACGGTGGACTAACTTCAATATACCCATTTTCAATATGCTTAGAAAGCATAAATTGAATTAACGCCCTTTCTAAAGCAGCACCCGCACCTATCAAACTCACAAACCGACTTTGGGCAATTTTTACCGCTCTTTCAAAATTCAAAATACCCAACTTTTCCCCAATTTCCCAATGAGGTAAAATATTCGGGTTTTCCGGTTTATATTCATCTCCCCATCTTCTCACCTCTGGGTTATCATCTTCACTTGCACCGATGGGAGTAGTATCACTAGGAAGGTTAGGAAGTGCTAAAATTAAATCTTGAATTTGTGCTTTTAATTCTTTTTCCTGGGGTTCTAAATCGCTTAATGTGATTTTAATATTATTCCCCTCTTCCTTTAAAGCGAGAATTTCCTCACTTTGGGGACTAACACCCGATTTTATCTTTTGTCCTACCAGTTTACCAATTTCATTACTCCGCGCTTGTAAATCGTTGCGTTTTCCTTCCAGTTCCCGTTGTTTTTGACTTAAATCTAATATAGGTTGAATGTCATATTTACCACTGCGACTGTTCAACTTTTCTTGTACTAATTGGGGGTTTTCTCTAATTTGTTTAATATCCAGCATTTTTCGTTGTCGTTAATTTTGTCAATTGTACTTGATGGAGGTGATTAAGCGTTAGGGTTTAGCAATACTAAATCCCTACCAATAATCAATCATATCTATTATTAACACCAGTTTTATACAATAACCATACAAAATCATCAAATTAATCAAAATCCCTTTTTCATCCGCGTTTATCTGCGTTCATCTGCGTTCTACTCTCAATATAGAATGTAGGTTGGGTTGAGAAAACCCAACATTTATAAGATATTTATAATATTTTGTTGGGTTGCACTATCGCTTAACCCAACCTACAAAATATGATAAACTAAAACTAAAATCAGGAGGTTTTCAGCAATGATGACATCTGAACCAGTAATTTTAAATATCAAAAATATTGGTTTAAGTGATGAACAATTTTTTCAACTCTGTCAAACTAACGAATGTTGGAAAATTGAACAAACAGCTAAAGATGAATTAATTATTCTCCCTGGTTCTAATTTAATTACTGGTAATAGAGAAGCGGAATTAAATGGAAATTTGATGATTTGGAATCGTCAAAGTAAGCTAGGAAAAGTCTTTAGTTCTTCTACTATTTTCACTTTACCTAATGGTGGTAAACGTTCCCCTGATGTCGCTTGGATAGTTAATGAACGTTGGGATGCTTTAAGCATTGAAGAACAAGAAAAATTCCCTAAAATTTGTCCTGATTTTGTCATAGAATTACGTTCTCGCACTGATTCTTTAACTCAATTACAGGAGAAAATGCAGGAATATCTTCATAGTGGTTTACGTTTAGGTTGGTTAATTGATCCGCAAAATCAACAAGTAGAAATTTATCGTCAAAATCAACCTGTAGAAATTCTATCATTACCGACATCTTTATCAGGAGAAGATGTTTTACCAGGATTTATTTTAGCACTACCTCTTTTCCATGATTAATAATACCAATTACCCATTACCAATTATCTACTTTGTAATGCGATTTAGCATAAACAATGAAGCTACAAGCCCAGCAAAATGGGCTGATATAGTGTTTACATTTGCTTGGACTACAAACATATCTAAACCGCTAATAAACGGTTGATTGCCTTGAGTCCCGAATAAAAACTGGGTTTGGGTAATTGCTCTGGCTGCTAAACTACCAACTATGGCCTGCGCTCCCAATAGTGTAAGGAGAATTCCTCCTAAATTTACCCATATTCCTAAGCGTAAGACTTGCACAGTCTCGCTTTTGCGAGGGCGGTTATTGGGATTGCTAGATTGGAGGTCTTTGGCAATTCTGGTGTACCGGAAAGCTAAAAAAATGCCCACACCCAAGGTAATTAGTCCGCAAATTGCTAAAAAAAGGCCAAATCCAGTTCCTGGATTGTTCGCTGGGCTTCCTGGTCTTTGACTGGAAATAGCATATAACAGTAAAATTACCCCAGAAATTACGCCTAGTACCAGTTGAATCCAGAAACTAATCCAACCAGCGAGTCGAAACTTTTGGGCGATCGCGCGAATATTAGAGGATGGGGTTTCCGAGTTTTGTGACATAAGGGACTGGGGATAAATTAATTAATAATTAATAATTAAAAATTAAAAATTCCAAAGAATTTCTATTTGCGGATTTTTGTGGGTTAATTCCAGAATAATTGATAATGAATAAGTCAGATCAAGTCAAAAAGTAAAAATTCATTATGGATACTGCTATTGTTCCATCTACTTTCCTACTAACTTTGTTGTTATCAGTTGGTTTATTTTTCTTTATTCGCGCTTCTACTAAAGACCGCACAGAAAAAGCGCAATTAGTCTCGGAGCAAGATGAAGCTAGTTTGATGACTCAACTCAAGGAGTATTTTCGCTCTCGTTCCTACCGTGTTATATCTGTAGACCCAGAAAAAAATCAAGTCACTTTTGAAGGGTTTGTCAGTCCTAGCTGGTTTTTAGCTGTCTTTTTGACTGTTTTAGCAGCCGTTGGTTTTGCTTGTCTATCTCTAGTTTTATCTCAGCTTCTTTCCAGTCAAAGTCCGTTTTTGCTGGCTTTAGTCCTGTTATCTCCCTTAAGTGGTATATTTTATTGGCAAAAAGCTGGGAGAATTGAGAAAGTGTCACTCAAAATGGAAGCAATCCCAAATGAACAACACTCCTCAAGTATGATTACTGTTGTTGCCCATCGTGATGAACTCGCTGAGTTACAGAAGGCTTTACAGTTAAAGATGCTTGATTGAACCTTGGTTCCTATTCCAAGGTTGGGAGAATCACGTCCTGATGATGAAGTGTATATTTGTCTATGCATTGGGCGAAGTTTTACAATACTTCTGACTGACTTTTGAGGAAAGGGAACAGTAGGGAGGAGGCAGAACAAATCTAATGTTGGCAGTTTTGCTGACGATTTCTGTCATCGGCAAAATTCAAATCTAAACCCGCTGACAGATCATTATGACGAGTTAAGCCAGTATAATCGTAGCAAGACGGTATTCTATGTGCTTGATTTTGTTGCTACTCCCTGCTGTATTAGCAGTATAGAAATCAACTTATGCAAACCTATGTTGCACAGAGTTGATGATCTAAATTAGATCAGCTCTACTGACAGTTCAGCTACAAACTTAAAAAAAATTGAATTTTTGCATAAACTGATCAATTTTGCCAGTTAATTAATGTCAGAGTCAGAAGTAAGAAATCAGATTCAATGCGTAAGAGATCATTTTAGATGTTAACGACTAGCCACAGTCACTAATTCTTGACCAGCAGGAGCTTCCAAAACTCTCAAGCTGGGGAATAAGAAATGATTTTCTTCTACGTATTGAGCGCCAAACAGACCTTTTTCCGCCCAGAAATAACGGTCTGTGGTGTGTTCGTTCCGTTTTACAAGTAGCAAGGCAGGAGGCAAAATACCTTCAGCTTGAATGAATTTTCTCGCTGCTGTCACAGGTTTATCTTCGCCACTTTCGATGCTGTACTGAGGCACGTGTTCTAAAATCCGTCGTCCTTCTTGACGACGACGACTTTTCCGTTTACGTCTCCTTGCCAACCTATTGTCCTCCTCTTTCAAGCTATAAGATTGTAGTCATAGCTACAAAACCCGTCGTAATTATATAAGTTATAGTTGAAAAAATCAATGGTTTTTAACCTTTTGATACAACTGAAGTCATCTCTTTGTACTTTAGAGAAATTATCAGTAGCTAAGTAGCGAGTGCAGTCCAGTAAAAATCACTAGATAGTAGGAAATAGACAAAAAAATAGTTGATGTGATGAGCATTTCCAAATCCTGTCTCTGACACCGTATTTTTTGGATGTAAAAAGATCATTTCCCAGAATTAAAGCATTGAGGAATTAGGACTTAGAATATTTACAGCAGAATATGGCTTACGCCATACAGAACTTCGTACATACTGAAAGCCTTCTTTCCTGTTCCCTGTTCCCTGCTATAAGCTGGATATTGAGATTATAAAAAATTTATCACCTTTTCTATTTTTCCCTGCTAGTCCATAATCATGAGCAAGAGCTAAAAAATGCTAATGTCTGCCAGTTCTGATTTTATTGCTCTGTGCCGAGAGCAAATATCTCTGTTAACCCAAGGACTGGGAGCGTCTTTGAGTGTTGTCTACTTAACGCAAGAATTAGTGGATAGTCCCACAGGTGAGGCGCAATTAATTCCTGTGGTGGTTTACCCAGAGACGGTAAGATTAAAGCACAAAGAGCAACTAGCCCAGGGGATAGTCAACAAGCAAATCAAATTTGGTAGCTTTTTGGCATTACCAAAGCACCGAGAAAAGTTATTGACAGCAGGATCAGAAACTGATCCCTCATCCCAAGAGTCAGAAAGTAGAAATACAGCCCCACCAAATTTAGAAGATGAATATATATTCAGTGGTAATCAAATTGTTTTACCTCTGATTTATGAAGGTGTGATGATGGGGTTATTGGTGACAGGAAGGGAAGATCGAGCCTGGAATGAAAGGGAAGAGGGCGAAATTCAGCGCATAGCCACAACTCTAGCGATCGCTTGCATTTTAGACCAGCGTCGGGCTTGGTTACAGCAACAGTTACATCAACAGCAAGTTCTGCAAGAACAACAACGGGATTTACTGGATAATCTTTTACACCAGTTTCGCAACCCCTTAACAGCTATCCGCACTTTTGGTAAACTACTGTTTAAGCGACTGCGACCAACAGATCCTAATCAAAGTGTAGCGACTAGTATAGTGCGGGAGAGCGATCGCCTCCAAGAATTGCTGCAACAGTTTGATCAAGTCATAGACTTAACTGATGCAGATTTAACACCAATTCCCCTCCCAGAATCTCAGGTAGTTGTGGAAGCATCTGTGCAGAAAGCAGCCAAACCACCCCTATTATTGCCAGGAACAGGGGAAAATGTGACTAATTGCAATTTAATAGATTTATTAGTACCATTATTAATCTCTGCTCAAGCTATAGCCCAAGAACGAAATCTGGAATTAATAGCAGATATTCCGGAAAATTTACCGTTAGTAAGAGCTAATATCAAAGCATTACGAGAAGTTTTGAGTAATATTATTGATAACGCTTTGAAATATACCCCCGCTGGGGGGAAAATTTGGATTCAAGCCGGACTCCAAAAAGCTAATTTTCAAGGTATAGCTATTAGTGATACAGGTCCTGGTATTCCAGCAGCAGATTTAGAGCATTTAGGGGAAAGACATTACCGGGGTGTACAAGCACAAACAGAAATTCCCGGTACTGGTTTAGGAATTGCGATCGCCAAACAATTGATAGCACAAATGCAGGGAGAAATTGAAGTTTTCAGCCCTGCATTTAACTCCAACATTACTTCAATTCAACAACCAGGAACTACCTTTATTATTTGGTTGCCTGAAGTTAAAGATTGGTAATTGGTAATTCAATTTTGGATTTTGGATTTTGGATTTTGTTAACTCCAATCTAAAATCTAAAATCTAAAATCTAAAATTTTTCTCCCCAGTCCCCAGTTACCAGTCACTATTGCAGAGAAATTAACAGATTTTGATTAATTGTCATTTCTAAATCTGTGTTAGGTTCAATAGCAATTAAATCTACACTATTCCTACCAAAGAAAAGACCAATCAGCGCCCCAATACCAGCACCTCCCAGAATTTCTTCTGTAGCAATAGCGCGATCGCCTGTTACCGCAGACACCGCCGCCGCTGCTCCTGCTCCTAATACAGTATTTCTGATAATTGAACTGGTGCTAGTCCCTTTTCTGACAGTTTCGGTTTTGGTGATCACATCAGAACTAGCAATAATGTTATATTCTTTACCATTTGTCAAAATTAATTTTTGAGCCACAAATTGAGAACCACCTTGCGCCGGTCTAAGTTCACCGATCACCTGACTACCAGCAGGAATTACCACTGTTCCATCTTGAGTAATTACACTTTGTGATGTTGTCAAAGTTAAAGGTGCAGTTTCATCTTTAGTCACGAGAATCTTTTCTGCCTTTTCATACTTGACAGGAATAATAGTTCCTTGAGGAATGGTGACATTTGTAACTGGTTGTGGAATGGGTTGAAGAGAGACAACATAAGGTGAATTAATTGCAGCGGCCTGATTAGCACTAACCAGTGCTTGATAGATAAAAGCCGCTACCTGCGCTCTGGTAGCAGTTACACCGGGATTAAGAAATTTAACATTAGGATAGTTGACTACAATTCTTCTCTCAGTGGCCGCAGCAATGGGAGTGCGGGCATAGTCGGAGATACCAGCAGAATCATTGTAGTATTGTAGAGTGCTTTCCACATTACCACCAGCAGCATATTCCAAACCGTTAGCCAGGGAAACTAAAACTTGTTCACGGGGAATAGCTTGGTTAGGTCTAAAGACATTGCCTGGATATCCAGACAAGAAACCGATAGCGTAAGATTGTCTAATGGCGTTGTATGCCCAAAAATTACTGGGGACATCATTAAAATTGATTGGTTGCCGTTGTGCAGACTTGCTAAAAGCCTTATTAATCATCGCCGCAAACTGAGCGCGTGTCACCGGTTCTTCGGGACGAAATGTACCATCAGGAAATCCCGCAATTACACCCCGTTGTGATAATTGTTGAATAAATTGTGATGCCCAGTAGTTAGATGAAACATCCGAAAAACTCGTTTGTGCTAAGGACGGAGTAGTAGTCATCAAGGGTGCTACAGTACCGACTGTAACACTTAAAGCCATAAATAAGGCTGTTTGTGATTTCAATCCATTTAAACTTAACATTGCATTTACTCCTGTAAAAATTATTTGTTCTTTTTGTTAACTACTCTGTTAACTACCTAGACAATTTTGACATTAAACAGTTCCCTATGTTTTTCAGATTTTGTCAATAGTTTTACTGGTAGTATTCCTTTCGGTGATCCAAAATAAATTAGTACAATAATATAATAATAGATACCCCACTTATCAAAGTAGCAGGGTATCTGAGAGAAAATATTGCCAATCACAGTCACGACTTCTTCAATTAAGTTAAGTCTAATTACGAGATAGTACCAAATCTGACCCTAGTGTGATAGCTAAATCGTTGTCTGGTCGCAGAACGAAGACATCAACTTGGTTTTTTCGCAACAGTACACTGGCTAAAGCACCCGCAGCAGCACCACCAACAGGTTCTAAAACCTCAATTCTCCTGTTACCTGTCAGCAGTGAAATCACAGTAGCAGCACCAGCACCTATGGCAGCATCTGTTAATACCCGTCCAGTATCCGTTCCCTGGGAAATTCTTTCAGTTTGGGTGATAGTTTTAGAATTAGCATTAATCTGCTGCCGTCTCCCAGAGGAAAATACTAATTCTCTGGCTACAAAACGTACACCTTGTTTATTGTCACTGCTACTCAGGTTAACTGGTTCTAGCTCCCCTACCACCTCAGTATTAGCTTGAATCAAAACATTTCTGTTACTGTCGATAATATCATTAGCTATTCTCAGGGTCAAAGGTAATCTTTCTCCAGGATTAACAATTACTTTCTCTTTTTCATAGGTAACAGGTAAGGTGACATTTGCCGGAATAGTAATTGTTCGAGGTTGGCCAATATTGAATTGTGCTTGAGCAGGAGCAAAGGTCAATAAAGGGGTGACAGCACCTGTAGTAATAGCTATTGTCATCAGTGCAGCAGTGCTAGACTGCCAACGCATAAGACTTCTCATATATGATATTTCCAATGATGTGGATAGATTTGATGACGTGGCTTTAATGGGATAGTTTCTTTAGTTATCAGTTGTCAGTTTTATCTCGTTATCTCGTTCCCAGTCTCCGACTGGGAATGCCATCATAGAGGCTCTGACTCTGATTTAATAAAAAGCAGAGTCTTCTGGAATTCATTACCATACTCTGTATGGAAACCAGAAACAGCTACTTATTTCCAAACAAAAACCCGCCCAAGGGCGGGTTAAAATTTGTAGGATTAATTAAACACCTACTATGCGGCTAACTCATCACTCAAATTAGAAGCTGAAGGTAGTACGCACAGTACCTACTACTATGGTGTTGTTGTTATTGTTGTTTTCAGGATTGAAGATTACCAACACACCAGGGGTAATGAGAATATTGTCAGACAACTTCATCTTGTACAGACCTTCTAGGTGATAAGAAGTACCGCTTTCTCCACCCAGGTCTACGTTACCAACAGTACGGTCAGTAACTCTGGGTGGTTGACCGAAGATTAAACCCAAAGTATTACCTTTTGCACCAATGTCTTTGATACCTAAAGTAGCTGCCCAGTACCAAATACTAGCATTATCGGAAGTTGTTGTTGATTCTACGTCAGAAAAGCCTCCCCAACCGCCAAGTGTGATTTTCTCACTGGGTTTAAAGCTAAATTGCAAACCGTAGTTGTTTAAAGTGGTAGGTTGACCTGGACCAAATGGTCTGTTAGCAACTTCACTACCAGTGCTATCAAAGATCCGCTCACCAGAACCATAGTAACTACGTACATAAGTTAAACCAACACCAAACTTATTGTTGGGTTTGAATTCTAATTGAGCCAGTGCTGCATAGTTACCATCAAATAAGCCTTCACCAGAGGTAGGATCATTGGCTTCGTCTGCTAAGTAACCAACACCAAAGCTAATGGGTCCTTTAGCATTAAACTGCACATTTAAACCAGCTTGACCACTTTGGCGATAGATAGGGCTGAAACGACCATAGCGAGATAAAGCACCAGTACCACTACTTCTAAAGTCTGGGTTAAAGGTATTGAAAAAGTCGAAGAAGTCTCCACCTACAGCGTCAACTTTGACTCTAATATTGTTGCCTACGTTAAAGGCATAGTTCAATTGGTCAACTTCAACAAAGTTGCCGGTATCACCATCAATGCCGAGACGGGTCTGCCTTGTACCCGTTACAGCTTGATTTTGGACTATATTACGAGCATTTAAACGTACTTCCAATCTATCAGTACCTGTGAAGCTGCTTTCTAAAGTCAAGCGCACCCGGTCAGAGAAAGTTGTATTTTCCACTATGTCTCCACCATCTCCTGCTGGACCACCAACAGCACTAGACAGGGCAAAAATAGCTTCACCCTTCAGCTTGGTGGTGGTGGAAAACTGGTTTGCTTCTAATTCAGAAGTACGAGCTTCTAGAGCATCTACGCGACCACGCAGAGTTGCTAATTCAGCAGAAAATTCTTCTTGTAACCGTTGCAAGGTAGCTAAATCTTCTCTGTTTACCAAGTCAGCGGTAGCTGTAGCGATCAATTCGTTAACTCGGTCTAAACAAGCATTCAAACCAGCTGCAAATTCATACCGAGTCAAAGCACGATTACCACGGTATGTACCATTAGGATAACCTGCAATACAACCGTAACGCTCAACTAAAGACTGTAAAGCTTGGAACGCCCAGTCTGATGGTTGCACATCGGAAAACTGAGAAACGGATGTTACCTGACCGATGCTATTAGTTTCTTGGGACAAACTAGCAACGCTGGTTGCTTGTTCATTAATTTCAACTTCAGCAGCAATAGCACTGTTAGCAGACAGCAAAGTAGCTGCAATAGCTGGACTTACCTTCAGAACATTCCAAAATGATTTTGTCATGTTTATACTCTCACTCACACCTAAACGAATTCAAACTTATGATCAAATACTTTCCCTATTCAGGGAATTCACACATAAAATCCTCAGTAATCAATATACAGTATTCATGCTAGTTAGCACAAGCCCTATTTTAATTTTTGTACTCAATCTCAGTTAATTTGGTCGGTAAACTCAGAACAATACTACGTTTATGACGTGATATTTTTCCTTCTTCTTCAAATTTTTGTAATAGCCTTGTAACTGTGACTCTAGTTGTGTTTAGTACCTCTGATATATCCTGATGAGTAACATTTAAATCAATCAATTTACCCTGTTCTAAATCACGACCAAATTTTTCACCCAACCACACCAAAAATTTCCACAATTTTAGGGAAGTAGGTTTGCAATGCAATATGCTTAAAAGTTCTTCCGCTTGTTGGATGTGAGATAACAAAGCCTTGATATCTTCATGCCAGAGATGGGGCGGTATAATTGTTGCTTCCACACTTGTTAAACACTCAATTTGGTAGGGTTTAACTTTTGACAAAGGATAGCCAACTATATCTCCTAAACCCCAATAACCCAAAGTGATAGATGTACCTTCTTCATTCCAGGTAAAACTACGAACTATACCTCGCTCAATCCGCCACAATACATCATTTCGGAATGGAATTATTGACCGACGAGTAAATAAGTTTTGGCTTAAATGTTTGTTTGTAGGGCAAATTAAGGTTTCAGTTGTAGAAAACGTCATTTTTAGGTTAGATGGGTATAAAATGCAGATGCAGTATCTTGATAATTCATCAATAGAAAGTATCCATTGACAGAATTGATGATAATTTTCAACTAAAATCTATAAATGTGCGTAAAATGTGCGTAAGTGCTAGAGTGTTAACTTGTGATCTTGCACAGTTTTATTCATTACACAAATTTTCGTACTGGTTGATACCATCTTTCCAAAAAGATAGACGTGATCACTCATCACTTTAGTCACCCAAATGAATGGTTAATAGGTTTTAAACAGCAGATATTTTTCAGCTATCTTCCATTTACTCTAATATTTAAAGTTTAAGAATAGGTAAGCTTTTAGTGAAATGTAGGTAACTGGGGACTGGGGACTGGGGACTGGGGACTGGAAAGATGAATCATCCAATTATCAATTAAGTAAGTTGGTAGGAAAAAACCGCAGCAAGTACAAAAATGTAAAATCGCTAACAGTCTTTCCCCTCTTGCCTCCTGCCTCCTGCCTCCTGCCTCTTGCCTCCTGCCTCCTGCCTCCTGCCTCTTGCCTCCTGCCTACTGCCTCCTGCCTACTGCCTCCTGCCTACTGTCTACCGTTGGCCTGTAACAATATATGCGACTCGTTGACCAATATTAGTAGCGTGATCTGCCATGCGTTCTAAACATCGAATTGCTAATGTTAATAGTA
>JBJOKS010000053.1:0-15493 GCA_046045965.1 Cyanobacteriota bacterium
AGCATCATAGGTGTGAGATAAATATCCTTCGCTAGTTTCGTGAATGCTGAAAGTGTTAATAGTCACAACAACTCCATGAATATGACGATGAACAAGAGTAACTACATCATTACGAACTTTATATTTATCACCTGTTGATTTTCCACCAAGGATAATTTCTACAGCACCAGTTTCGTCAGTTTCTCCATAACTAAAAGTATTTTCGCCGTGGGTTTGTTCAAAAGTGCGACGGACACGGTGAACAGCAATTTCCCAAGTTTGACTATCAATAGCTTTTTTTGCTGCTTCGTTTTCTACTTCTGTAACTTCCCATTTGAGATTTGCGTCAATACGAATTTTGCCAGTGTACTCCTGTCCATCATATTTATAAGTGATATCTGCGGTGTAACCGGGGAAATTTTGATCCCAAGTGTAACGGTTTTCATAAGCAGCCCGGAAAAGTTCTTGGGCAGAGATTTGAGTTACTGTCATGATGCTTGTCCTCTGGCTACGAGTGATAATAGCTTTTTATCGTTGATGATATTAGGATAGAGGTAATTATCGCAGTTCGCATAGTCCCCAAATGGGTACTCTTATGACTAAAACACTCCACGCCATTTTTGAAGCGATCGCCCATGTTGAAAATGAGCAAGAATTACAACAAGCTCTGATGGATACCATTGGCGAGCATTTTGGCGTGCAACATTGGGGTATTTCTTTTCTCGATCACGAGTTATTAACATCAGTAGAAATTCCCGAAATTCCTGCGGTTTGCTTGGAAGCTAACCCGGTCGGAAGTTATGTTTTAGAACGTCATGCACCCACCCATGAACAATTAATTTTATCCCCAGAAGATTGGAAAAATTTTTGCACCCGTCATGAACACGTAATGACTGGACCTATAGTTTGTGATGGTCGGTTAGTAGGGACTTTAAATTTTGCCCGTGACCCTGGAAACTCTGCTTTTAATGCTAATGATTTAGCTGATTTAAGTGCTTTATGTATTCACTTATCAGCAAAAATTGCTACTCTCCGCGCTAAGTTGAAAACTGCTAAACCTGCTGTTGAATGTCCCCTCACAGCTAGGGAATTAGAAATTGCGGAATTAGTTGCTCAAGGTTTAACAAATGGGGAAATTGCTGTTAAACTTTGGATTACCCAAAATACAGTTAAACAAGCATTAAAAAGAATGTTTAGAAAATTGGAAGTTTCTGCGCGGGCAGAAATGGTAGCGAAACTGCAAGATAAATTCGTAATTCGTAATTAAGAATCAACCATCAGTTTCTTCATGTTAAAAATCCGTAGAAGAGAGTGGTAATTTCATTTTGAGTTAATGAATGTATTTCTTCCTTTGCGCCTTTGCTCCTCTGCGTCTTGGCGCGAAACCCCTCAAAACTACAACAAACCACGATAACGAATAAAAATCAAAACTACCGCCCAAGAACCTAACGCCACCTTCACCGCAACGATAATATTTAATATCGGCAAAATACCACCACTAAAAAGCGTTCCTAACTCCCCATGAGGTAACTCGAAACCCGACAAAGTGATCACTGATAAAACGATAAAAACCAACACTGAAACCTTCTCCCAAATAGCTGCATGATAACGTTGGTAAATATCCTGCATCCATTGATAGGATGAAGTAATTGCTATTAAACCTATCGCTGTTCCACCAGCTACACCCGCAGCAAAACCACCACCAGGACTTAAATGTCCTCTAATTGCTAATTCTATACCCACTAACGCCGCAATTGTCGCTCCCAACCGAGCTAAAATTATGGATGATTGATCTTTGAATTGATAAATTGTACAAGATGGATTTTCATTAGCTAATAAAAAACTGCATCCTAAAATAGCAATGGTAAAGACAATTACTTCAAAAATCGTATCATAAAGGCGATTTCTAAATATAATTCCTGATACTGCGTTGACAACTCCACTTTCATTCACTACTTTTTCTGTAATAGACATATCTGAAATCACTTTGGGAATATCCCCTAAATGAGATGCGATATCAGGCATGAATAACATTTTGATAAATAATGCTATTCCCGCTAAAATATAAAGCCATTTCATTTTCATTAATGTTTCTCCTCAGATACTGCAACATCAACATAATTTATAACTGTGTTAGGTGATGACAGTTCACTTTCAACAATTTGATAAATACGTTTTACTCTGATTTCTGTTTGATAATTTTGCTCTAATTCATCACTCGCTAATACTGGCGCACAAGTAACATGAACTTCTTTTTCCTGTAACGCTTTTTGTAAACATTGGTGACTGTTGTAAGGTACAAGTTCTAACCGCATATAATGTTTACTGAAAATGTTGCGAAAATCATCTATCAGATTTTCTGAGATTGATTCATTTTCAATGACACCCAAACGTAAAACTAAAGAAGAACGTACAGCGATCGCATACAAAGCAACGGATAACATTGTTCCCATTAATGCTTCTGTTAAAGCTACATCTGCTGCACCTAAAACTGCATCTACTAATGCCGCGATCGCACCTAAAACACCACGCAAAATTAACGCATGATAAGGGTTAACTTGTGTGACTAACATTCCCGCAGTTAAGGGTAATAAAGCCACAATTATATATAAATAAGAATCATTCATTTTCTGCCTCTATAGTTGTATCATGAGTTGAACAATAGGCGATTACATAACCCAGCATAGTATTCCAAATTGCTAAGGAAATAATCCCTAAAACTAATAATGGCCATTCACTGGGAATTTTCAATAATAGTCCCACAATAATCAGCATTGATCCCAAAGTATCAGCAACAGAAAGGCCGTGTAATTTAAACAATACTGATTTGTTACTGACTAAATGAGAGGTTCCCCAAAACCAGAAAAATATTCCCACACCTATCAAGGTATAACTAATAATATTAATCATACTTCATTTAACCTTCTCAAAATATGTGCTAATAACATAAATCCTGCATTTCCCACACTCAAAATAATTGCTCCTACTACCCCAATCATCCAATCATCTCTTGCCACAGAAATCACTAAAATCATGATAGATACTTTACTAGAAATACTCCCCAAAGCCAACATTAACTGCCAAGTATTCTCTGTTTTCCATGCTTCATAAATGGGAATTAATAAAGCTGCAATCATGGCTATTACAACTATTTCTAAATTCATAATCTATTTACTCCCTGGTTTAATTAGATGCACTTCATAAAATCCTTCATCATTATGATTTAAAACTATGGTTTTAGGTGTAAATGTAATCAGAAAAATATCCATAAACACCAACAGCGAAGAATGTTTATGTTTTACCTCTTCTTTGATAATTTCTTCTTGATGATGGGGACGTAAAATAATTTCAAATGCTTCTTTAAAAGCGACAAGAATGGCAATCAATACTTGACCTAAAACCTTTACCCATTCTGTTAATTTTGCCCTAGATGTGTAACCTCTGGGAAGTAAAAAGGCAATAATTACCCCAATAATAATATTGATGGTACTAAAATCAGAGGTGAGTAAAAACCAAATCGTTAATCTTAATATCAAATGTCCAATCATGATAACACCATCCAAAACAAGAAGATTATAGTTAAACTCATCACACCTACTAAATGTTCAAATTCTTCAACTACACGGGGTACATATATTGCTAATTTCTTGAAAATCAGATGATATGCTAACCAACCAATAGCAATGGTGATAATTGCTTTGATAATATCGGCAATGTTATAAGCTTTCAGATAGGCAATATTGCCCACAACTAAACCAGTAAGTAATAAAATCACGGCTGGCCAAAAACCTGGTTTTGCTGTTTGTTCATCGTCTTGTTTATGAGGCAGAAAAATGAATTTTGCAAAAGAAATTGCTGTTCCTACTGCTGCCACATTCATGGCGATAAATTGCCAAGATGTTAAATTTTTCATGGTTAACACCTTTGCCCCAAAACCTGCTAACAAAGGAAACCCAGAAATTGATAAACTAGCAATAACTAAAGGTATCCAAATTTTAGTATTAATGGATTTATATTGGAGTTCTTTAAAATTGCGACTGGGTAAAGAACCAGCAGTTAAAAATAAAGATGATTTTACCAGTCCATGAGTCAGGGCATAAAAGCCACCTACTGCTGGTGCTGCTAAAATAAATCCTAATTGGGATATAGTATGAAAAGCTAACATCCGTTTTGCATCTTTTTCTAAAACCGCATAGGATACACCCATTAATGCTGTCCCCACACCCAAAATAACGACGATATTATTAAGTTCTGGAGAAACCGCAGCACATCTTAATAAAGGTAACACACTGGCTTTTACAACAATACCTGAAAGCAAGGCAGAAACGGGAGTTTCTGATTCAGAATGGGTTAAAGGTAGCCATAAACCAGAAACAAAAATCCCTGCTTTGACTAACATTCCTAAAAAGATTAATGCTACTGCTTCTGGTGGTGCATTTTTTAAACCTGCAAAACTAAAAGAGAGAGTTTTTTCATAAACTAAGACTGCACCAACGAGATAAAATAACATAGAGATATTGCTCACAAAGAGATAGCGTAAACCTACCCAAATTGAGCGATCGCTGCGAGGATAAGCAATTAATAAAAAAGCTGCAATCCCGCTAACCTCTAAAGCTACATATAAACTGACGAAATCTGCACAGATAAAAGCAGCATTTAAACTACCATGAACAATAATAGTTTGGGCAAAGAAAAAAGCTGTTTTATCACTATTCCAACAGTAAATAATTACCGCAGCCGTAACTAGGGCATTTGTTAAAATAAAGTAGGCGCTTAACTGATCAACTACTAAAGTCACCCCAAAACTATCAAGTAAATTCAGGTTTAGAGGTGATGGTTCTAGAAATAGTTGCACTGCATAAGCAGCAGAAGCAACAGCCCCCCAAAGTGTCAAATGTCGGTTAAGTTTGGGGACTAGAAAAGTCATGAACCCTAGAAAAAATGGAATCGCAATCCAAGCAATGGTAATAGTATTCATGGTGTGTTATTCTTCTCAATCTCGCTGCTTTCCAAAGTCGGATTATCCTTTGCCAATTTCATGACACCAACTAGCATCAAAGCCTGAATCGAAAAACCGATGACTATCGCTGTTAAAATTACTGCTTGGGGAACAGGATCAGCGTAAGTAGCTTTTTTTACTTCTGCAATAATGGGAGTAAATAAACCCTGTCGTGATGCAATAAATACATAAAAAGCAATTACCCCGGTACTCATCACATCCATTGAAACAATCTTCATCACCAGGTTTTTTTTCAGAATGATACCGAAAAAACCGCATAATATTGTTGCCAGTACGCACGCTTCTAACACGGGAATTACTTATTAAATAAGGGATAGGGGATGTATCCCAGGCTTCTTTACGAAACTGGGGATCTGGATATTAGGTTTTTTTTCAGTTGTTTAAAGTGCTATACTATTATTAGCACGAAAATTTAGTGCTAATTACACAAAAGCACTAAAATTATCTAATGATAATCATAATTACAGTTAATGATTTATGCTTTCCCTAACAGCACCAACCACAACCAGAGACGAGAAACCTGTGAATTTCGATTTATCTACTTCTTTGCAATTAATTGGACGTTCCCTAGAATTTCAGCGTATTGTAGATATACTTGCCCAGGATGGTGATTTACTGATTACTGGAGTACCGGGAAGCGGAAGACGGACTTTAGTCAGGGTTGCAGCGCAGGAAGTTGATGCAGTGGTTTTGGAGATAGACTGTATTCGCGCTACAGATGGGGAAAGATTTTTGCAATTACTAGCTGAAGCAATTAGTCAAAACTGGGAAGCAAAAAAAATTGCAACTTGGGTTAAACAAAGTGCAAGTGAATTTTTTATTTTTAATGCTGAAAGTAAACTTAAATTATTACATTCCCTAGATCAAAAACAGTTATGGCAAGCATTTACAATTTTGCTGAAATTATTGCAAATGATGGCTACTGATTTAGATCAACGAATAGTTTTAATTTTGCAAAGTTTCCCCCATATTCGTTCTTGGGATCGCAATAGTTTATGGGAATCTACTTTTAGACAAGAAGTTAAAGCCAATCCTTATGTTAGTTACGTTCTACTAGCGACAATTGCCGAAACAAATCACCATCAAGATGAGCATAGCTATTCTATAGAAACAATTCAATTAGTACCTTTATCTAAAGATGTTTTAGCGTTGTGGATCAGAGAGATTCTGCATACAAAAAACCTTAAATTTGATCCTCATTCTCAAGCATTACAAATATTTTTAGATGCGGTACAAGGAAACATTGGCGATGCGATGGCATTAATTCGTAGGTTGTCAATTTTGCAATACACGCAAGGATTAATTACTGAAGAAGAAGTAAATCAAGTAATTGACGGAATGCTAAAAGATTTATCTATAACTTATGAATCTTTATTGATGTTACTTCCATCTAGCCAAATACATCTTTTAGAATGTTTAGCAGTTGATCCTACAGATAAACCACAGAGTAAAGAATATATTCAAAAACATGGACTTTCTAGAGGTGGAAGTTTGCAAGGTGCTTTAACTGGTTTACAACATAAAGGTTTAATTTACAGTGCTGAACAGGGTTATCGGTTAGCTTTACCCTTATTAGCTTTGTGGTTAAAACAACGGTTGAGTTAATTTACAGTTTCTCTTTACCAGACTCTGTATGGGAATGAACTTAACAAGATTATACCTTATTTGTAAACTAGAGTCAGAGACTCTTAAATTGTATTCCCAGTCAGAGACTGGGAACAAGAAAAACAAGAAAAGTCTGCAACTGGGAACAAGAAAAAATTGTGTATAATCAAATGAGGATAATCAGAATTTAGGGAGAAAAATTGACTATGCAAAGTATGACAATAAAATCTCATGTTGGTCATGATGGAATGCTACATATATCTTTACCGCAAATTCAAGATACAGATGTAGAAGTAATCATTGTTTATCAACCAATACAGAAAACTGAAAAACCATCTCTAGCATCACTATATGGAATTTGCGCTGATGATCCTATCATCATTGATGATGAAGGTATTTTCGACAACCTAGATGAAAAACTGAAAGGAGCATTTGATTAGTAAATGCTCTACCTAATTGATACTAATGTTTGTGTAATGTACTTGAATGGACGCTCTGCATCTATTAGCGATCGCATTTTATCAGTACCAACTCAAGATATAGCTGTATGTTCTGTAGTCAAAGCAGAACTTTTTTATGGTGCAATGAAAAGTAATAATCCTACACGCACACTGCAAAGACAAAAATCATTTCTTGATCATTATCAATCCTTACCTTTTGATGATCAAGCTGCTGCAATTTTCGGTAATATTCGCGCTCAACTTACTGCTCAAGGAACACCCTTATGAGCTTATGATTTACAAATTGCGGCTATTGCTTTAGCTCACAATTTAATATTAGTGACACACAATACCAGAGAATTTTCACGTATTCCAGAATTACAATTAGAAGACTGGGAAATTGAATAAATTTAAAATATTAAAAATGTGTTGATTGTTAAAAAATATCACCCCAGATACTTCCTTCTTCCTTTGCGCCTTTGCTCCTTTCTATCTTTGCGCGAAACAAAAGCTAGATGTAGTTCATTTAATAAAAAATAGTTGTCAGAGGTCATTGGTAATTAAAAAACCACCAATTACCTCTTTAACTACCAAGAATTAAGCTTTCTTCAACCAGCTAAACATAGCGCGTAAATCTTTACCAACTTCCTCAATAGGATGTTCAGCTTCTTGACGACGCATAGCTGTGAAACCGGGTTTACCAGCTTGGTTTTCTAACACAAATTCCCGCGCAAATTGTCCAGATTGAATTTCGCTGAGAATCTTCTTCATTTCTGCTTTAGTTTCAGCAGTAACAACTCTTGGACCACGAGTATAATCACCATATTCCGCAGTATTAGAAATACTATCGCGCATGGTAGCTAAACCACCTTCTACAACTAAATCAACAATTAATTTGACTTCATGCAGACATTCAAAATATGCTAATTCTGGTTGATAACCTGCTTCAATTAAAGTTTCAAAACCGGCTTTAATTAAAGCACTTAAACCACCACACAATACTGCTTGTTCACCAAATAAGTCGGTTTCGGTTTCTTCGCGGAATGTTGTTTCCAGAATACCAGCACGAGTACCACCGATACCTTTAGCATAAGCCATTGCGCGATCGCGTGCCTTACCTGTAGCATCTTGATATACTGCAAATAACGCTGGTACACCTTGTCCTTGCTCATAAGTACGACGTACTAAATGGCCAGGTCCTTTAGGTGCAACCATGATCACGTCAACATCCGCAGGGGGTACAACTTGCCCAAAGTGGATATTAAAACCGTGTGCAAACGCTAAAATATTTCCTGCTTCTAAATTAGGTGCTATTTCATTTGTGTAAATTGTCTTCTGAACTTCATCAGGTAACAAAATCATGATCAAGTCAGCAGCTTTAGCAGCATCAGCTACATTTTTTACAGTCAAACCAGCAGCTTCCGCTTTAGCAGTGGACTTACTACCGGGATATAGTCCGACAATTACATTTACACCGCTATCTTTTAGATTCAGCGCGTGGGCATGACCTTGTGAACCATAACCAATAATAGCAACGGTTTTTCCCGCTAAAAGATCCAAATTAGCATCTTCATCATAATACATACGCGCCATAGAAGCATCTCCTGTTCACAAAGGTTGTTATAAAATTGGCAGATTTATGATTGTACCGCAAATTGGGGACTGGGTATTGGGGATTAGGGATTGGGTATTGGGTATTGGGGATAAATTTTTTCTCTTAACCTCCTACCTTATTACTGTCACCTGTCCCCAGTCCCTAGTCCCCAGTCCCCTGTCTTATTCGCTACTTTAATTTTTTTTTAAGAAGTTCAAGATAAACAGAAAAAAATGTGACAATTTTGATACAAAAGTGTTAAGAATAGTTACAGCACCTGTAATACAAGGAAACATTTCTTATGGTTGATTTACATGACAATAACCCACCACATCAGGTAGTTATCATTGGTGGTGGCTTTGGTGGACTATATGCAGCAAAAGCTTTATCCAAGGCTAATGTCAATGTGACGTTAATAGATAAACGCAATTTCCATCTATTTCAACCACTTCTGTACCAAGTAGCTACAGGTGCTTTGTCTCCAGCGGATATTTCTTCACCATTGCGTTCTGTCCTCAGCAAGAGCAAAAATACATCAGTATTGTTGGGTGAAGTGAATGATATTGACCCCACAGAACAAAAGGTCATGGTGGGTGATGAAGCTGTACCCTATGATACATTAATTGTGGCTACAGGTGCGAAGCATTCATACTTTGGTAAGGATAACTGGGAAGAGTTTGCACCTGGTTTGAAGACTGTGGAAGACGCTATTGAAATGCGGCGGCGGATTTTCATGGCTTTTGAAGCAGCAGAAAAGGAAACTGATCCGGTAAAACGTCAGGCGTTGTTAACTTTTGTCATTGTCGGTGGTGGTCCAACTGGGGTAGAATTAGCGGGTGCGATCGCCGAATTAGCAACCAAAACCCTCAAAGAAGACTTCCGCAAAATTGACACCTCAGAAACCAGAGTTTTACTGTTAGAAGGTTTAGATCGAGTTCTTCCTCCCTTCGCACCGGAATTATCCCAAACAGCGGAAGCATCATTAAAGGCTTTGGGTGTTGATGTGCAAACCAAAACCTTAGTAACACATATTGAAAATGATATTGTTACGATCAAACAAGGTGATGATGTCAAAGAAATTGCTGCTAAAACTGTATTATGGGCAGCGGGTGTGAAAGCTTCAGCAATGGGAAAAATTTTGACAGAAAAGACTGGAGTTGAGAGCGATCGCGCAGGTCGTGTTATCGTTGAACCAGACCTAAGTATTAAAGGACATCCCAACATATTTGTAGTTGGTGACTTAGCAAATTTTGCCCATCAAAATGATAAACCCTTACCTGGTGTTGCACCAGTAGCAATGCAAGAAGGGGAATATGTAGCCAAACTAATTCAAAAGCGCCTCAAAGGTGAAACATTACCACAATTTAATTATGTGGATAGAGGTAGTTTAGCAATGATTGGGCAACACGCCGCAGTTGTTGACTTAGGGTTTATCAAACTGAGAGGTTTCTTTGCTTGGTTCTTCTGGTTATTTGTGCATATTTACTTCCTGATTGAATTTGATAACAAATTAGTTGTCATGATTCAATGGTTGTGGAGTTATTTTACCCGCAATCGTGGCGCGAGATTAATTACAGGAAAAGAAATTGTGAAACCTGTACCAGTGGAAAGTAATGGACATTATCAGCCGGTGAAAACTAGACAACCGCTAAATGTATAGTTCACTCGTTCCCAGTCTCCGACTGGGAATGCTATTTTAGAGGCTCTGCCTCCCAAAATACCATAATAGAAGCTCTGCCTCCTAAATTGATACCCTAAAATCAAAAACTTAATGTATCCCAAATTTACTAATGATCGTTAATTCTACGATGTATAACTTCTGCCTCCCATATTAAAATCAAATCACCACATCTACCAAATTAAATGAAACAATGGGACGCAGCCGCTATCATGTATTAGGTAATCAACCACACTTTATAACCAGCACAATAGTTAATTGGATGCCATTATTTGGACAAACTGAACTTGTGCAAATTATCATAGATTCCCTCAACTTTCTGCAACGACAGCACCGTTTGACATTGTATGGTTACGTCATCATGGAAAATCATCTTCATCTTATCGCTGCGGCTGCAAACTTATCCAAGGAAATAGGAAATTTTAAATCATTTACTGCTCGTTCTATTATTGATTTACTGCATAAAAATAAGGCTGAATATATACTTGGTCAATTGGAATTTTATAAGTTAAGACATAAGATAAAACAAGAGTATCAATTGTGGCAAGAAGGTTTTCATCCCCAGGCAATTTTCAATGAGGAAATTTTTAGACAGAAGTTAGAGTATATGCACAATAATCCTGTGAGACGTGGTTATGTTGATGATCCGGCTCATTGGCGTTATTCTAGTTATCGTAATTATATGGGTTTACCGAGTTTATTAGAAGTGGAGTTGATTGATTTTTGAGATATTGAGTGAGGCAGAGCCTCATCATAGCATTCCCAGTCAGAGACTGGGAACGAGTAATGGGATTACCGAGTTTAAGAATAAGAAGATATCCAATGTTTTGGTCTTTCTATACCTTTAGGCAATCTGGTTTTATCATCACCTTTTGCTGATTCTATTTGCTGAGATGTAAGCCCTTTTGTTCTATCGAGAATAGCTCCACTTAGGTCAGCCCCAAAGAGAACCTACGAAAACTCTTATCCAAACAGTATTGAATCTGCGTCTATCTGCGTTCCCAACCCAAGCTGTTAAAAACCCTATATATATTGCGCCCACAGATTCCCACTTATAACCTAACTCTACCAAATTATCAGAAAATTGTCAAGTAGAAAAAAGAGCGATCGCCTTTTAATTTGAACTTTTAATTTGAAATTCATGAACAACTAAATTTTCAGAAACCACCGCCGACGATACATAAAATAAAGCACTAACCACCATAATAAAAGATTAGCTATAGCAAACAATAAAGAACCATTCATATTTCCCGCCCAAGCACTAAACAAGTTATCATAAATCCAGGTTTTTGTAGAGATAGCATCTTTACCACTACTTACAGAAGTTTTAACTAAAATTCTCCCCACAACCCCAGAAGCAACAAAGAGAAAAATGGCATTTAAACCCATCACTTCCCAGGGAAAACCCCATTTTTTAAAACCCCGAACTTCTACCACTTCATAACACAAAGCTAATACTAATAAAGCCCAACCAGCAGTATAAACTACATAAGAACTTGTCCACAAAGATTTATTAATCGGAAAGACAAAACCCCAAATTATACCAATAATTAAACACACCAAACCCCAAATAATTAAATTAACACTCGTCCTAGTTTTAACCTGCTGTTTTTGCAACCATGAACCAGTAAAATAACCAATTAAAACCGTTACCACTGCGGGAATAGTGCTAAATAAACCTTCAGGATCAAAAGGTCCACCTTGATAAAGATGCTGACTTCCTAAGATCATCCGATCAATATAACCAGCAAAATTTCCTTCAGGAGATAAATTACCTGCACCAAAACCAGGAACAGGAATTAATTGCATTGCACCCCAATAACCTAAAAGCGATATTCCTGAAAATATCCATAAACCACGTTGGGAAATTTGCAAAACCACAAAAGCAGCAATTACATAAGCTAAACTGATCCGCTGTAACACTCCCATGATTCTGATTTTACTTAAATCAATGGGTATTTCTTTTAAAGTAAAATCGAGAAAAATAGTCAATAAAGTTAGAAATAAACCTAATGCAAATAACACCAAACCTCTACGAATTATCCGCAAATAAACCTGTTGAGTTGGACGCTTTTCTGGTGTATATTTAGCAAAAGAAAAAGGCATTGCTACACCAACAATAAATAAAAAGAAAGGGAAAACTAAATCTGTGGGTGTGCAACCATGCCATTTTGCGTGTTCTAAAGGTGGATAAATGTAGCTCCAACTACCGGGATTATTAACTAATATCATAGAGGCGATCGCAATTCCCCGAAATACATCGAGAGAAACAAGACGCTGGAACGGAAACGAATCTTGAATTACTGTTGACACAAAAAAATTCCCATCACCATCACTTAGATATTAGAGGATATTTTAAAAGTGGTATACCGTGATTTTTGTTAAATTAACCAGTACATTATTAAGGAGGATCAGAAAATAAACCAATGAATGCCATAGCCTCTACCATAGCATCTATTATCAACACAGAAAACGCTGTCTTACCTTGGGAAAAACTCGAACCCAGTCAGCAACAACGCATCCAACCAGCGATGGACACCAAAAGCCATCCCAGTTGTATCGTCTATCCCCACACTCAGGAACAACTGGCCGCAGTCATGGCCACCGCTAACCGCAATAAATGGCGTGTTCTTCCCTGCGGTAGTGCAAGTAAACTCAACTGGGGTGGTTTAGGTAAAAATATTGATATTATTATCAGTACAGACCGTATTAACCAACTCATAGAACACGCAGTAGGTGATCTAACTGTCACCGTCGAAGCAGGGATTAAATTTGGTGAAATTCAGGAAATTTTAGCCAAATCTCGGCAAACCTTAGCCCTTGATCCGAGTTTTCCCCATTCTGCTACCATTGGCGGTATTGTAGCTACTGCTGATACAGGTTCTCTACGTCAACGTTATGGCGGTGTGCGTGACCAACTTCTAGGTATAACTTTTATCCGTGCTGATGGACAAATAGCCAAAGCTGGGGGAAGGGTAGTAAAAAATGTGGCTGGTTACGACTTGATGAAATTGTTCACCGGTGCTTACGGTACATTAGGAATTATCAGTCAAGTTACTTTTCGCGTTTATCCCTTACCAGAAACATCTGCAACGGTGATATTAACTGGTAAAGCTGAAGCAATATCTCAAGCTGCTACAATTCTTCAAAGTTCTGAATTAACACCAACTCAAGCAGATTTAATATCAAGTCAATTAGTTTCTGATTTAGGTTTAGGTAACGGAATTGGTTTAATTGTCCGGTTTCAAAGTATTAGCGAAAGTGTGAAGGAACAGTCAAACCGAATTTTGGCAATTGGTCAACAATTGGGTTTAAATGGGGTAATTTCTTTAGCAGAGAATGAAGCTAGTCTATGGCAACGATTACCAGAAACAATACATGATGCTGTTAATAATTCGCAAATAACTTGCAAAATAGGAGTATTACCAACTGCTGCGGTGGAGGTGATTAATCAAATAAAATTCGGGTTGATTCATCTCAATAGCGGTTTGGGTTTGGTGCGGTTAGAAAATAAAGACCAGGTTTTGAAATTGCGTGATTTTTGTCAATCCAATTCTGGTTTTTTAAGTGTTTTATCTGCACCTGTTGAGATAAAGGAAAATTTGGATGTTTGGGGTTATAATGGTAATGCTTTACATATTATGCGGGGAATTAAGGAACAGTTTGATGGTAGTTATATTTTAAGTCCTGGTCGGTTTGTGGGTGGGATTTAAGGTTTAAGAATAACGTTCGCGTAGCGTGCCGCAAGGCATACCGCAGAGGCGCAGAGAACGCAGAGGTAATGAGGGGAATAAAATAATGCAAGTTTCCGATGGTGCTGTTAATAATACTGCTAGTATTAAGAATTTAAAGGGGTTTGATGTTAGTCATCCTCCTGATCCAAAGTTGATTGATAGTTGTGTTCATTGTGGTTTTTGTCTTTCTACTTGTCCGAGCTATCGGGTGATAGGAAAAGAGATGGATTCACCCAGGGGTAGAATCTATTTAATGGATGCTATTAATGAGGGGGAAATTGCTTTAAATACTGCTACTGTTGAACATTTTGATTCTTGTTTGGGTTGTCTTGCTTGTGTGTCAACTTGTCCTTCTGGTGTGCAGTATGATAAGTTGATTTCGGCAACTCGTCATCAGGTGGCAAGAAATTATAACCGCAGTTTTTCAGATAAGTTAATCCGTCAATTGATTTTTTCTCTGTTTCCTAATCCTGATGTTTTAAGAATTTTACTTTTGCCTTTATTCGTTTATCAAAAGTTGGGTGTTTCTAAGTTATTCCGCGCTACTGGGTTTATCAAAGCTATATCACCCAGGTTAGCAGCTATGGAGTCTATTCTCCCAGAAATTACTGTTAAAACTTTTCAAGATAATTTACCAGATATCATTCCAGCAAAGGGTGAAAAAAGATATCGTGTTGGTGTAATTTTGGGATGTGTGCAACGTCTGTTTTTCTCTCCTGTGAATGAAGCGACGGTGCGGGTTTTAACTGCTAATGGTTGTGAAGTGGTAATTCCTAAATCTCAAGGTTGTTGTGCTGCACTTCCTGAACACCAAGGACAAACGGAACAAGCAAAAGCTTTAGCAAGACAAATGATTGATAGTTTTGCTAATACAAATGTGGATTTTGTGATTATTAATGCTGCTGGTTGTGGTCATACTTTAAAAGAATATGGTCATATTTTAGCTGATGATCCAGAATATGCAGAACCAGCTAAAGCATTTGCAGCAAAGGTAAAAGATGCACAGGAGTTTTTAATTAATGTGGGTTTAACTGCTGAACTTTCACCATTAGCTGATAAAAATCTTACTTTAGTTTATCAAGATGCTTGTCATTTATTGCATGGTCAAAAAATCAGTGTTCAACCCCGTCAGTTATTAAGAAAAATTCCCGGTGTTACCTTAAAAGAACCAATAGATGCGGCTTTGTGTTGTGGTAGTGCAGGTGTTTATAATATGCTGCAACCCGAAATTGCTGAAGAATTAGGTAAACAAAAAGCTCAGAATTTAATCAATACTGGTGCTGAATTAATTGCTTCTCCTAACCCTGGTTGTAGTTTACAAATTAGTAAATATTTGCCAGATAAAAGTATTTCAGTGATGCACCCAATGGAGTTGTTAGATTATTCAATTCGTGGAGAAAAATTGAAGATGTAATATCATTTTTTTGGTGAAAAATTCTTACC
>JBJOKS010000054.1:0-15493 GCA_046045965.1 Cyanobacteriota bacterium
TTAAACCCAGCAATTCCCACCAACAGAGAAGGCTTAATTATGGCAATTTTCCTGATTACCGTCGCCATTATTGGTAAAGTAATTACAGGTTTAGCCGTATTCGGTCAACCAGGTATTAACCGTCTAGCTATTGGTGTGGGTATGATTCCCAGAGGTGAAGTAGGATTAGTATTTGCCGGTGTTGGTGCAGCTAGTGGAGTTCTCTCAAAACCACTAGGAGCAGCAATAATTATGATGGTAATTCTCACCACCTTTTTAGCTCCCCCTCTGTTACGATTCGTCTTTCCCGAACCAAAAACCACAGCTACTTTAGATGCTTCTTCTGACACATCTTTACTATAGCAACAGCAAATGATGGCAAGATTTTGGAAGTCACCTCAGATTCAAGAGGAGAGCGCGAATAAGTAGAAGTAGTCTTTTTCTGGTTTTTACTTGTCCATAGTTTATTATGGACAAGTATATTTTGGCCAATTTTTCCATGCCGGAAATTTCCATCATTGTTTCTTTTTGGGAACTCTACTCATATATATCAGTCCGATTTGATTCATGAACACAAAGTTTTTTCAACCCGCAAACAGAAAACCTATATTTAGAGTATTAATACTTAACGGAAACTTATATTTCTCAATCACCGTCTTCTGCGATAGCCAATTTTCCTTAGTCTTTCATTCTTACCAGTATTCCTAATGATATTTCTTGGGAATTTGCCTTGACTTACCTAATTATATTCTCAATATTGATCCAGTAATTAGGAAGTATCATCCGGTAAATTAACTTCATTAGTTGATCATAGTGGATACTATTTTAAATGTGAATTCAACAACACACTTAAACATGACTTTTTTCAAGAAACACAGGAAACTGGAGACTGGGGAGATGAGGCAATGGGGAGAATAATTAATGACTAATCAGTCAAATTTTAATATCAAATTTTAGCTTATGAGAATAGTCTTATAGTGGGAGCATATTAATCTAAAAATCACCAATCTAAAAATCCCCAAGTATTATTATCAGTAGTGACAGCGTGCAGATTTGCCAAAATTGTGAGATTGATATCTTGATAAAGTCTATAAAACCAACTCAGGAGAAATAACTTTGAAACTACACTACTTACTAACCGGCACTGTTGGAACAGTCCTTTTACTATCTTCCTCGACTTTAGCCGCCCAATTGGAATCTTGGCGATTTGATAAAAATCAAAACCGACTAGAAATTAATACTTCCGGTGCTGTACAACCCCAAGCACAACTAATTTTTAACCCTACACGTTTGGTAATTGATTTGCCAAACACTAAATTTGGGCGATCGCAAACCCAAACAATAGGAGGAGCAATTCGTTCACTTCGCATAGGACAATTTGATCCACAAACAACCCGTCTAGTTATAGAACTCACTCCTGGTTATACTCTCAACCCCCAAGAAATCAAGTTTGTCGGCATCAATCCCCGGCGCTGGACGGTACAATTACCAAAGCTAGAACTTGAGCAACTACCACCCACTGCCAGCAATAATACTTATAATTTAGCCACCATAGATTCCCAAGAGTCCCAAACCCAACCTGAATTCTCCACCGTAGCAGCAAACATCACACCAGGAACAACTCAGATTCAAAGACTACAAACAACAGGAGATGGGTTTTTTATTCGTACCAGTGGCGGTAATCCTCAAATTAAAGTAAATCGTAGCCTTGATCGCACTACCATATTTATGGATATTGCCGGCGCTACCTTATCCCCACAGCTGACACAGAAAAATGTACCTATCAACGAGCATGGTGTCAGCCGGATAGAATTTACCCAACTACGAACCACACCAACCAGTGTCCGCATGACATTGCGGGTAGATAAAAATAGTCCCGACTGGCAATTAACAAGCAGTAGTGTCAGTGGCTTGGTTCTATTACCGACTAGAGGTGTTGTTCGTCTACCTCAAAGTATTAATCCCAGCACACCAGTTACTACCACCAGCAACCCCATTGTTACTAACTCCCCAGCCACTATCGAATCTGTAGAATTAGCTGGTAATGGCACACAATTACTCATTAGAGGCAACCAAACTTTATCCGCTACTGGCGCTTGGGATAGGACTACTGGACTATTTCGCATCACCATCCCCAACGCTAAATTAGCTCCCAGAGTCACAGGACCTGCATTAGAAGCCAACAGTCCTGTCCTGCGAGTACGTTTGCAACCTCAAGCACCCAACACCGTAGTTATTTTTGTCCAACCAGCAACGGGAGTCAGTATTGGAGAAATTAACCAAGTCAGCAACCAGCTTTTGGCTCTACAGTTACAACGAACTACCCAAATTCGCCCCCCAATTAGTTTACCTCCCTTACCATCTCCCAACAGTGGTCAATTACCAGACCCAAATATCAGAAATCCCCAACCACGTCCTCGTCCCTCCGTTCCTAAAGGTAAATTATTAGTTGTGATCGACCCTGGACATGGTGGTAAAGACCCAGGAGCTATTGGTATTGGCGGAATACAGGAAAAGGATATAATTTTACCTATTAGCCTCAGAGTGGCAGAAATTTTACAACAAAATGGTGTCCAAGCAGTATTGACCAGGGATTCTGACTACTTTGTTAGTCTCCCAGGAAGAGTGCAAATGGCACGACGAGCTCAGGCTGATGCCTTTGTCAGTATTCATGCTAACTCAGTAGGTCTAAATCGTCCCGAAGTTAGTGGCTTGGAAACTTATTATTACGATAATGGTTTGGGTTTGGCTCGCAGTATCCATAATAGAATTCTCCAAAGTGTCAATGTGAGAGATAGGAGAGTGCGGAAGGCTAGATTCTATGTTCTCAGACAAAGTTCTATGCCCTCAGTTTTAGTAGAAACAGGTTATGTCACCGGTAGAGAGGATGCTGCCAAGCTCAGAACTACAGCTTATCAAAATCAAATGGCCGAAGCGATCGCTCAAGGCATTCTCCAGTATTTGAAGGGAAGATGAGTAATTTATAATAAGTGGGGAGTCAAGAGTCAGTCAGGGTTAAGTGTACCTTTTTGGAGGTTAAATTCATTTGCCTCACATATAGCAAAATAAAAAACCTATGCTATAATATTACGCCATTAGCTTTATCTGGCTGCCAACACCAAGCTCAAGTGTGGACAGTAAATGAGTGAGTTAGGACTTAGATATTGACGGCTCCCATGAATGCAAATCAGGAGAAAGGACTTTGAAACTACAGTGGTTAATACCCAGCACTGTTAGCACCATCTTCTTAGTATCATCGCCAGCAACGGCAGCGAGATTAGAATCTTGGCGATTTGATACCAATCAAAACAGACTAGAAATCAACACATCTAGTCCTGTACAACCCCAAGCACAACTCATCTTTAACCCCACTCGCTTAGTAATTGATCTGCCAGGTACTAGCTTTGGTCGTCCGCAATTAACCCAGCAAATAGGTGGAGCCATTCGCGCTATCCGCATTGGGCAGTTTGACGAACAAACAACACGCCTAGTTATAGAATTAACTCCTGGTTATACTCTAGACCCCAACCTTGTCAAATTTACTGCGTCTACTGGTAGTCGCTGGCTCGTACAATTACCCAAGCTAGAAACTGAGGTAGTCCCTTCATCTACTTATGCTGGTGAACTAGCAGCAGAAACATCCACACCCATACCCCCTTCAACATCATTCACGCCAACAATATTCCCCAGAAATACATACAACAAGGTGACAACATCTCCTGTCACCCTACCTAACCAAGAAGTGACAGCCAATACTACAGGGGGAATAGTTCAAATCGAGAATTTGCGCGTCACAGGAGATGGTTTTTTCATTCGTACCAGTGGTGGTAATCCCCAAGTTCAAGTTAATCGCAGCGAAGACAACCGAACTATAAATGTTGACATTCCTAATGCAGCTTTATCACCAAATCTAGAACAGCGAGATTTGTTGATGAATCGCTATGGTGTAAACCGCATCCGACTTACCCAACTACCAAGTCAACCACCTGCTGTCCGCATGACCTTACAGGTGGATAGCAACAGCCCCAACTGGCGGGCAGCAACCAACGGTACTGGCGGTTTTGTGGTGCTACCTGATCGTCTTACCAAAGTTAAAGAAAATCAATCCTCTGTACAAACTATTAACAACTCCCCAGCCACTATCCAGTCTGTGGAATTGGCTGCTAATGGCACACAACTACTAATTAGAGCCGACCAAGCTGTATCCGCTACAGGTGCATGGGATAGAAGCTCTGGTCTATTTCGTATTACTATTCCTAATGCTAAATTAGCTGCTAAGGTCACAGGACCGGCTTTTGATACCAATAGTCCTGTACTGAGGGTACGTCTACAACCACAATCACCCAACAATGTAGTTATCTTCGTGCAACCAGCATCCGGTATCCAAATTGGCGAACTCAACCAAGTAGGAGCGCAAATTTTAGCTCTGCAATTACAAAACTCTCGTCGCTTACAACCACCTTCCATTACTCTGCCTCCCTTACCCAGAAGCCAAGGGCAGCTACCAGACCCCGATATCGGAAGTCCTCAACCACGACCTCAGACCCGTTTATCAGTTCCTAAAGGCAAATTCCTAGTAGTGATTGACCCTGGACATGGTGGTAAAGATTCCGGCGCTCCCGGTCTAGGTGGTTTATTAGAAAAGGATGTGATTTTACCTATTGGTAAAAGAGTTGCGGCCATTTTGGAGCAGAATGGCGTACAAGCTGTGATGACGCGAGATGCTGACTTTTTTGTCGAACTACAAGGGCGGGTAGATATAGCCAAGCGAGTCAATGCCACTTTATTTGTCAGCATTCACGCTAATTCCGTTGATAATCGCCCTGATGTCAATGGATTAGAAGTATATTATTACGACAGTGGTTATGATTTGGCGGAAGTTGTTCGCAAGACTATTGTTCAGGATATCAGTACCATCAAAGATAGAGGAACTCGCAAAGCCAGATTCTATGTACTTAGGAAAAGTTCTATGCCTGCCATTTTAGTAGAAACAGGTTATATGACTGGTCGTGAGGATAATCCCCGTTTAGGATCACCAGAATACCAAAATCGTATGGCTGATGCGATCGCTCGTGGTATCCTCAATTATTTACAGCAAAAATGAGGGGACAGGGGACAGGTTTTTCCCAATTACCAATTTCATATTCCCTATCATCAGATTGTCTGCTAAATTCTGTATTTTAATAGCAAAATCTAAATCAATATTTGCCTGTGTATTCATCTTCCCTTTTTAAAGGTAATCTTGACGGTTTTTCCGCTAAAGAAGCCCAACGCGCTCCCATTGGGGTATTTGACAGTGGTGTAGGTGGGCTAACGGTACTACGACAACTCTATAAGCAACTTCCTAATGAATCAATTATTTATTTTGGGGATACGGCTCACCTTCCCTATGGTATTCGTTCACAGGCTGAAATTTTACAATATGTGAGGGAAATACTGAACTGGATGCAACAGCAACGGGTGAAAATGGTGATTATGGCTTGTAACACCAGTTCTGCTCTAGCTCTAGAAAATGTCCGTCAGGAATTCAACTTCCCTATTCTCGGAGTCGTCCTACCAGGAGCAAAAGCCGCAGTACAGCAAGGCAAGCGCATTGGTGTTATTGCTACCCCAGCTACTGCTAAAAGCAATGCCTACCGTCACGCTATGATGGAAATACAACCTGATATCCAAGTCTGGCAAGTTAGTTGTCCAGAATTTGTCCCCCTAATTGAGCAAAATCGGATTCACGATCCTTACACAACTGAGGTTGCTAGAGCTTATCTTGAGCCTTTACTAAAACAGGAAATTGATACTTTAATTTACGGCTGTACTCATTATCCACTCCTGGCACCTGTATTGCGATCGCTCCTCCCTGCTCATGTCAACTTGGTTGACCCTGCTGTTCATGTTGTTACAGCTTGCGCTCAAGAATTAGACCTATTAAGCATCAGAAATAATCACCTACCAATGCCTACTCGCTTTGCTGTCAGCGGTTGTCCCCAGAAATTTGCTCAGTCTGGATTACAGTGGTTAGGCCATACCCCCCTGGTAGAACAGGTATACTTGACTGATGCCACAGTCTCCTAAGTCATTAGTTAATGGTCAGTAGTCATTGCTCAAAATGTCAACCAATGACATTTTTATTGGCTATTGACTACCGTTCGTACATGGGGCTTGCTGATAGCGTAGCGTGGTGTAAGCCATATAAATGTAAAACCTAGATAAATCACAGGATTCAGGGGTAAAAAAGGGTAAGAAAGTGCAAGTAATAAACATTAAACACATCAAAAACTGCTCACTTTTTCCTCTAGGGAAACTATTCAAAAGCTGCTTCCAATTTTGACTCCTGACTCCTGACTCCTGACTCCTGACTCCTGCTATATGTCTAGCTTTGTCTAGCAAATAGTCAACTAAAGACTAGCTCTTTCCTGCTGGTGCTGCTCCTGAATTCCAGAAGTCCCACTTTTAATAACACTATTTCTGCCGGTTCGCTTTGCTAGTGCTAATAATAGGTAGACTGTAAATAAATATCCAGTAGCTAAAATAAATATCATCATAGGCATATTTCCATAAATCATTGTTCTACCAACTCATTTTTCAAAGGGCTATAAAATTACATACACAAATAGTAGAACTTCAGCTAATCAAGCTCGTTCTTGATTACTGTAGTTGCCTATGCAAAGCCACCCAGTAGAGTCTTAATTCTCCTGGTCAGGCAATTTATTATTTAATTAAGTTGTTCACAGACCACGCCTCCGACAGCAGTTAACTTGCTAAATAGCAATTTAAACCTGCGCTCCTCAGCAGTCTACCTAGTCTGCGTTATGTACCCTCACACCAATCGAGTAAGAGCTACACTGATGCTCAACATTAGCTGAAGATGTGTAGTGGCTTCCTCAATAGAAAGCACATTATCCAACTCAAAAGGTATTTTGGCCGCACTGCAAATTGTTAGGAATCATTCCCTTCATTCTGTCGGCGACTTGTTATTTTAGACTCACAAATCCAATGAGTAACATCACCTATCGGTGATTGACTTTTTTGGGAGTGAATATCTGAAAAATTTAAAATTCCTATATTTTAGCGTAACACAACAGACCAGGATTTTCAGCTAACTTCCAGACTAAATTTCAAATTTTCTCAATGTTGACACACAAGGATTGCAAATTTTCAAGCTCTAGTAGAAAACGCTCATAAAAGTCAGCAATACAGGGTTGTAGGGCATAGGCGATGAAGAGACAGTCAACAGCGATAACTGATAACTGATAACTTTGCGCTGGCTATGGTTTATCTTAAAATGAGTAAAGGATATGTAAACTTTCGTAACCAAAGTCAGAGTCCGCCCATCCATGACCCCAGCCACCTCCCTGTTTACCCCTGTGGAAGCAGACCTGCGAATACTAGCAGATAACCTCACACAGCTAGTTGGAAATCGCCACCCCATCCTCTATGCAGCAGCCGAACATCTATTCGGTGCTGGAGGCAAGCGCATCAGACCAGCAATTGTGCTGCTGATATCGCGGGCGACCATGCTAGAACAAGACATTACGCCCCGTCATCGCCGATTAGCAGAGATTACGGAAATGATCCACACAGCCAGCTTGGTACATGATGATGTAGTGGATGAGTCAAATGTACGCCGTGGTGTACCGACGGTTCATAGTTTGTTTGGCAACCGCATCGCCGTACTAGCAGGAGATTTTCTCTTTGCTCAGTCCTCCTGGTATTTAGCCAATCTGGATAATTTGGATGTAGTTAAACTGCTTTCAGAAGTCATCATGGATTTGGCCGCTGGGGAGATCCAACAAGGGCTAAATCGTTTTGATACTAATCTTTCTACGGAAACTTACCTCAAAAAGAGCTATTACAAAACAGCCTCATTAATTGCTAACAGTTCTAAAGCAGCTGGACTACTGAGCAACGTTTCCTCAGAAAGTGCTGAAAACTTGTATAACTACGGTAAGCATCTTGGTCTTGCATTCCAAATAGTAGATGATATTCTAGATTTCACAGGTTCGACAGACACTTTAGGTAAACCTGCTGGATCGGATCTTAAAAGCGGTAATCTCACTGCACCAGTGTTATTCGCTCTCAAGGAACAACCTTATCTAGAAGTGCTGATTGAAAGAGAGTTTGCCCAAGAAGGGGACTTAGAACAGGCGCTGAACCTAATTTCAGATAGCCAAGGCATACAGAAGGCTAGAGAATTGGCTGCTCACCATGCCAAGGTATCCGCTGAACATATTGTGAGTTTAGAACCCTCAGAATCACGGCAAGCATTAATAAACATGACTGATTATGTATTAAGTCGGCTTTATTAGGGACTAAGGACTGGGGACTGGGGACTGGGGACTGGGGACTAGGGACTGGGGACTGGGGGCTGGGGACTGGGGACTAGGGAGATGATGATAATAAATAACCTCCTGCCTCCTGCCTCCTGCCTCCTGCCTCCTGCCTCCTGCCTTCTGCCTCCTGCCTCCTGCCTCCTGCCTCCTGCCTCCTGCCTCCTGCCTCCTGCCTCCTGCCTCCTGCCTCCTGCCTCCTGCCTCCTGCCTCCTGCCTTCAGGCGATATCTGGAGGAACTTGCTTACTGGGTATGTGTTGTTGCAACTTCTGTTCAATCATCTTTTGCAAGTCAGTGCGTTCCACTTCAATAGCGTTGCTGGTTGTTCCAGGAGTCTCAAAAAAAACTATACTATCTACTGGTTCTAATGCCACCAGTTGAAACAAAATATGAATTACAGGCATGGGTTGAGCTACTGCTTGAGGGTCAAGCCCAACAGATGAGGACAGGGAAACATCCTGTAATCTAGGAAAAGCATAAACTACCCGCTTTTCTAATTCTGGATTAGCCCGGTTGCTCAATGTAGTTAAAACCCAGCGTTCCTGCAAATTTTGGAGAATATAATACTGGGGGTGTCGCAACTTTTGGGCGATCGCTCTCAAAACAGGGGCAATTGTGGCCACAAGTTTTGGTGTCATACCATCCTGAGGTGCATTGTCAATCAACAATTGAATTTGTGCTTCTAAATTTGTCATGGCTTGTAAATGGCTCCTGATTAATGTCCAAAATATCAAAGCAGGGAAAAGGTAACAGGTAACAGTTAAAGAGAGTAACAACTGATAGCTGATAACTGATAACTGAAATATGTTAGGGTCTTTTTAAAATTCAGACTATGAATTCAGCCGCAACCGCAACTACTCAGGGAGATAAATCTATCGGCGTGGAGGTTATATTTCAATTTCTATTGCAGGAGCTACAGCAGTCCACCCGTGCAGAAAAAAAATGCCGTGATGTGGCATTGCGAATTGCTGGGGAAGTCCTGCGAATTTGCAATGAGAGCAAACGCATTCAGGCTTCTGGTGAAATAGAAAGCTCCGCAATGACCCTGGCTCGACATCGACTACAACAATGCCTTCGGTATTATCAGTTGGGGTCGAATCGTGGCAGGGTGGAACTACACAGTACCTTAAGTGCCATAATTTATCGTTACATCAATCCTCCTCAGAAGCAATTGACCTATCAAGGGCGGCTGACTATCATAGAAGATTTCCTCCAGAGTTTTTATTTAGAAGCCTTAAATGCCTTCCGTCGGGAGAATCAACAGTCATCCACCTATCGTCCCCAAACCCTACTAGAATTAGCTGAATATATGGCATTTACCGAACGCTACGGTAAACGCCGAATTCCTTTACCTGGAAGACAACAACAGTTAATTATCCTCCGAGCGCAAACTTTCTCACAACAGCAGCCTCCAGAAACGAGTGTAGACATTGAACAAGCATCAGAAGGCAGTAGCGGTGAATTTGACGGCTCTTGGGAAGAACCCGCCATACAACAATTGCGTGCCGCTATGGCCATGCAAGCCGAACCAGAACCGGAAGAAGATACTTTGCGCTCCGTGGTGATTACAGAATTGATGAATTATCTCGAACAACGACAACAGTCAGACTGTGCTGATTATTTCTCTCTCCGGCTTCAGGATTTATCAGCACAAGAGATTGAGTCAATTTTGGGTTTAACCCCACGTCAACGAGATTACTTGCAGCAACGCTTTAAGTATCATTTAATTCGGTTTTCTCTACTGCATCGTTGGGAGTTGGTTCATGAATGGCTGGAAGCGTCTTTACCCACTAATTTAGGCTTGACCCCCCACCAATGGCAACTATACACAGCAAAGTTGGACGATAAAGATAGATATTTACTCGAGTTAAAGCAAAAGGGAGAACCTGACGAAACAATTGCCAAAACTCTGGAATTGTCAATGGCACAGCTGCAAAAACGGTGGTTTAAGATTTTGGAACAAGCCTGGGAAATTCGTAACTCATTTGTGTCCGGATCTAGTGCATCTACCCATGAATAGTGACTCACAACCCTTACAATACCAGTTACTCGATTGGCTGTGGCAGATAATAATGTCAAACCGGCGAGCATCCCTGAGTAGAGTGTGAGAAAATTGATGGGGTAGAAGACCCTCTCCTCGAAGCCGCTACATGATCAAGTAGTGAGCCAGATCGGATAGGAAAATCCCAAACCTTTGAACTAGGAGAAATTCCTACTGTGCAAGAACGTTTTCAAGCCGTCCTTAAGCGTCGGCTACAAGTCGAAATCCAAAACCACCCACCTTTATTCCCTTGGGAAAGTCAATTAGTAGATTATCCAGAATTTGTGGAAGAGCCAGCGATTGCTTTAGTTCCTGCCTGGGGGTGGTTGGCACAGCAATCTCAGCTCAATCTGCCAGTTCCTTTGCCCGATAAAATTTTTCAGCAATTGATGGACAAGTGTCAATTATTGCTGACTTCTTCCCTACCATTAGGACCGAAACTAGTACAGGCGGTAGAGAGTTTTTTCCCTGAAGATTACCAGTTAATTAATGATTTAGCTGGCATGGTACTCAGAACCTCTTATCGTTCTGTAGATGCTCTCGAGACAATACCCAGTATTCAGAAGGATTACTCAGATTTACAACCGCGTCAACAAATGGCGTTGTCGTTAATGGCAGCTAAACAACTGCTAGAGAATCTGACGCTGCCAATTTCTTTTGCCAATCCGGTAATAGAACAACAATGGCAAACTAATGCTGGTACTCTAATTATCAGAGTCGAATTACAGTCACTGGGTAAGCTAATGAAGTTACGTGTTCATAGTGAGTTACCCACGACCGGAATTATCAAGCTTGCGGGAAATGCTACTCAAGCAATTGCGTCATCTACTGATGCAAATACAGTCAGTGTAGAATTAGACTGTCAACCTACCAACCAGACTTATACTCTGGAAGTTGAATGTCCAGGACTAGAACAACAGCCATTGTTGTTGGCAATTAATCTCACAATGTAGTTCTCATGAACATTGCTGGTACTCTCATTTGATAAATGCCGATAAAAAAATGATGATCCTGGTTTTCAAACTTACTCCTCTTGGCAAAAAACACTGATTAGGGCGTTTATAGTCAGTAACTATGAGCAGGACACTTGAAAAAATACGTAGATTCCCTTAGATGTCCATAGGGCTTCTAAAGCTACGATATGGTGAGGCTGGGATTGAAGACAAAGTAGTCAGTTTTTGCCTTTAACATTCATTGTGTCCGTAGCGTCTACATCATAGTTCTACTTACTTCAAAATGTTAAATTTATCCAGGATGAATCGGTTTCTACGCTTACCCGTAGGTGATTATAGACAACAAAATAGACAGAGGTCTTCTTCAGCAGAAGTGGAAGATTCAATTTCTTTACGGGTATTGGTGCTAGGACTGGTAATTTTAGGAACTGTGGCGACGGATATTGCATCGGAGACTACCTTTAGTCTTTGGGCAGTACCTCTGAGTACAGTGGGTACAATTTGGAGTTATTACCGTCGCCGCAATGCTAATATTCCAGTCAAGTTTTGCATTGCTATAGGAATGTTAATCGCCCTGGGTGCTTTTTTTGGGCGGTTTGTAGGGCAGTTAAATGATACACGATTGAATTTAGCTCAATTGTTAATTGAGCTTCAGGTGCTGCACAGTTATGATACGCCCCGACGTAAGGATTTAGGCTATTCGATTGTCATCGGTTTGATACTTTTAGGCGTGGCGGCAACATTAAGTCAAACTATGGCCTTTGCTCCTGTGTTGCTGGTATTTTTGGCTGTGGCACTGCCAACGTTAGTCCTAGATTATCGCTCACGTTTGGGTCTAAAACCGTTAAAAACAGAAAAATCCACCAAAAAGAATTTTGCTCGTGCTAATTTTAAAGCTTTAGCTATAAATTTTTTGTTGATTTTAGGACTTGGATTGGGAATTTTTGCTATTCTGCCCCGATTTCCTGGTTATCAATTACGTTCTTTTCCTGTCAGTACGCCAATTGAGCTACAGGGCGAGTTTACAGGCCGCAGCATTATTAATCCTGGTTATGTCCGCGAAGGTAATGGTGGTGATGGGAATGGTACGGGACAAGGAGGCAATGGTGAACCAGGAACGGTAGATAGTAATTTCTATTACGGTTTTAATAGCGAGATTAACCAAAACCTGCGAGGGGAAATGAAACCCAAGGTGGTGATGCGGGTTAGATCCCAAGCTGAAGGTTTTTGGCGAGTTCTGGCTTTTGACAGCTACACCGGTAAAGGATGGAAAATTTCTCGTAATGATGATGTTACTACTTTAAGGCGTTCCTCCTGGTCTTACAAAATTTCTCTTGATCTGCCCCTCATCAAAAATCCTACAAAAGAAGTTGTACAAACTTATAATGTGGTATCAGATTTACCGAATTTGATACCCGCTTTGTCTTATCCCAGGGAAATCTATTTTCCGGGTCCTATGATCGCTGTTGATCAGGAAGGTGGTTTGCGATCGCCTGTACAATTATCAGAAGGGATGACTTATACGGTAGTTTCAGAAGTTCCCTACCGCGATCGCACTTTGTTGGGGAAAGCTTCAACTCAATACCCAAAGGAAATTAAAGATTATTATCTCCAAATCCCCCCAGAAATCGCTGATAAAGTCCGACAAAAAACTGAGGAAATTCTCGCTGATTATAATCGTCAACGGGTTTCCCGCACTGAAGATGTAAGAACTCTCAACTCAGCTTACGAAAAAGCTCTTTACCTAGCTCAGTATCTTAAACAAACTTATTCTATTCCTGAAAACCCTTTAGGACTACCTTTTTTAGATGAAAAAGATGATTTGGTAGAAGCCTTCTTATTTAAACATCAAGGTGGCTATCCAGACCATTTCTCGACTGTATTAACTGTAATGCTGCGTTCTATAGGTATTCCTGCACGCTTAGTAGCTGGATTTGCTCCAGGAAAGTTTAATCCGTTTACAGGAATGTATATTGTTAGTAACACGGATGCTTACGCAATGACAGAGGTTTACTTCCCTAAATATGGCTGGTTTGCCTTTGATCCTATTCCTAATCATCCATTAATTCCACCTTCGATTGAAGAATATCAGACGTTTAGTGTGTTACGTCAGTTTTGGAATTGGATAGCTGGTTGGTTGCCTTCACCTGTAACTGGTTTGCTAAATGGTATATTTGGCACATTATTTAGGTGGTTTTTTAGAGCGATCGCTTGGTTTTTCGCTTTATTCTCTCAAGGTTGGTTAGGGATTTTCACTGGTTTAATTGTAGGAACAACTACAGCTTTCTTTGGTTGGTTGGGTTGGGTACAGTGGAAAAAATGGCTCAACCGTAAGTGGTTGAAGAAATTACCACCAATGGAAAGGCTGTATCAACAAATGTTGCAATGGACAGCAGAAAAGGGTTTGGGTAAACATCCAGCGCAAACACCTTTGGAATATGCTCAGGTATCATACAACCAACATCCCAGAGAAACGGCTCAAGTAATTGACGAAATTTGTCAAGCTTATGTGAGTTGGCGTTATGGTGGTAATACTCCTAATTGGCAACAATTACAGCAAAGGTGGAAAGAGTTGCAGAAGATGAAGACTATTAGTAGGTGACAGGTGACAGGTAACAGAGAGGGAGAAAATTTCTCCTCTAACTCCGTACTCGGTACTCGGTACTTTGCTATAACTAAACTTTGCTATAACTAAGCGCCCACCATGCTAAATGGGTAAATTGGGCGCATTCAAACCAAGTGAAAGCAAAAGCAAGATAGGCTATTACCAAGGCTTCCATACCCTGGTATGGTGATTTAATTACCTGAAAGAAACACCATCCTAATAGTCCTAAATAGGCAGCTAAACCAAGTAAACCTACAGATAAGGATGTATCTAAAAATAAATTATGTGCTTTTGTTGTGGGTAGTTGCTTAGTTTGCATCTGCCCTTTTTTGTCTCGATATTCAAAGTTAAAATCACCTAAACGAGTTAACTTACCTGACATCACACTACTATAAATATCAGCAAAAGCAACACCGTAACCATCACTTCCCCAGCCAAAAACAGGACGTTGACGAATGCCATAATTTGCTATTTGCCACAAATTAACTCTATCTAATGTTATTTGTTGAATAGGTGGTAATTTATTTGTATATCTGGTGTAAGTGGTGATGGTAATTATGAGTAAACATAGTAATGTAATAGGAATTAATAATTTATAATATTTACGTCCTAAAAGATAAATAGTTGCTACTAATAAAGCTAAAATACCTGTTCTAGTTTGGGAGAGTATTAACGCTGGAATAATGAGAATACCTGCAATCATAGCAAATTTTGTCTTTATCCATCGCCATTGCCAACCAACAAATGTAATTACCGCTATTGCTGCAAGAACAAAAGAAGAATGACCACGATGGGAATATAAACCTATTGGTTGTTGATTTTGAAAAATTGTACTTTATAAAATGTTGTCCTGAATTAATTTACCTGTTGTAGCTGTGTAGTCAATTTTCCAGTTTATCACTTGGGGAAAAATGCTAAGTGCTAGAATTACTCCACCAATTACTAAACCTTGAAGTTGAGAACGGGCAAGTTCTGGATGTTGTTTGATGAGGAGATTATTGCTGAGAGAAAAGATAGCGATTAATAACCAGTAAAGTAAGCCATCACCCATTTGTTCTTGTCCTAACAGGGAACGCAAGGGAAAGGGACTTTGAATTGTGGAAATGAGGGCAATTCCTAAAAAGATTTGCCACAATAATTTGCTGATTTTCCAGTTATAGGTAATTTTGATATCGTGTCTGGCATCCCAGAGAATTAATAAATTGAAGATGCAAATTAAAAAAATGACAAATACCTTTGGTTGTGTCCAAATTTCGCCCCGCATTGTTCCCAGTGGGTTGATGATAATAATGCTGAAGCAATATAGCAGAGTGTAAAGGTAATTCATATCTGCTAGTCTTTAGTAATTGTCAAGGATTTGATAAAGACAAAAGCACTGAGTAATAACAGTCCTAATGTTGATGTAGATTCGGGTACAGAGGTGGGTGATTCGGAATTATTACCACCGTAATATTCACTAAAATATCATTGGTGACAAGTTAAGCCTGAAAGTCTTTTGTCAAGAGGCTTTGAGAGAATTGTTGAAAAAAAACTGGTCAGATCCTCGTTGTAGATCGGGAAAAGGAGCGACAATTAACTTAACATTTGGT
>JBJOKS010000055.1:0-15247 GCA_046045965.1 Cyanobacteriota bacterium
TAGAAAAGGAAATAACATTTAATGGTGTCCGAAATTGATGGCAGAATCTAGCCAAGAAATTTGCTCTAATTTCGCTGAGTTCCTTAGCTTGTTCTAAAATCTGACGCAATTCTAATTGAATATATTTATAATCTGTGATATCAATAGCTGTAAGGACTTCTACTTCCTGACCATCAAAATCTATTCCTCCATCAAAACGAGTTACGGTAACATCTAACCATCGCTCTGTACCATCTTTGGTAAGGATATTTATCTCCTGATATTCAGAGTTATCTGCTTGACGACACTTGGAATTTCGACTTTTGATGAGTTGAGTAAAATCAAAATTTGCTAACAGTTCCTTTTTTGTATAGCCTGTGAGTAACTCAGCCGCAGGATTGACATAACAAATTTTTGTATCTTCAATCAGGAAAATACCAGCATTGGTAGCTTCTAATAAGGTGCGAAATCTAGAATCTTTGAGCTTTAATAAGGTATCAATATGTTGGGGGTTAATTTTTGAATTATCTTTCTGTACATTTTTTTGTAACTGATTTTTAATTTTTCTGCCTTCGTTAATCCATTTTTGAACACTCAACTCTACTAATTCGGTAGTGTTTTCTCGAAGAAAACCACAGCAGAATTCGCTGTTTTGGTATTGTATATAGGTAAGATCTAATTCAGCGAAAAATATTCGTCCTCCCTTGGTGCGATAGCGAGATTTAAAGGAGAGATGATCTAGATTTTTCAGATTATGCCATTGCTCTGACCAATTGTGTAAGGAAAAATCTACATCTAAATCATCTAACTTCATGGAGAGTAATTCTTCGTAGGAATACTCTGTTAGGACACAGGTGGCTTTATTGACATAAATAAATTGCGCGGTTTCCCCTAAACAAAAAGCTGCATCTACTATTTGATTAATGAGAAAATCCGCAAATTTAAACTCCAATCCTGGCTGTAATCTCAATATATTATGGAATTTTTCTAACATGGAATCCCCAGAATTCATATCTCTATTTACTCCTGAGTATTGGTTAAGAATTTAGGTGGTATTAAGTCAGTATTTAACATCAAAAAATCCTAATTAATCACCTTATTAATTTCTAAGCCTAATTGAATTAAGTTGGATCTTAACAATAAAGAAATCCTCAATACAATTTTGTTGCATATATCCTAAAATTCTTGATCCATGTTCTTGATACCTAAAGAAGTATAGTGTCCAGCTTCAGAGATATAAGATTAACCTCGATTCTGGTTCATAAATTCAATAAATGAGCAAAAATTATTGATTTTTTGAATATTTAAAATTTCTTATAAAAGGCATTTAACTATATATAAATACGCTAATCTATCCCTCTTAAGGAATATATTCTAGTTAACAATTGGCTGCTAAAAATACAAAATCTAACCACAGACAGAGAGATTGTAAAGATTAAATGTGTTGATGTATACAAAAGTTCGATTCTGACTCAATCTCATAAATTCATGCCTATAAATACTGGCTATCAGAGTTAAGAACCACCAAAAAAATGCAAGAGCGAAAAAATAGACAAATTGATCAAAAAATAGTTCATTTATCCAGTGCCGAAATTTGAGTAGGCTTAATGGAAGAAGTAGTTTCTGAAAGAGGTTTAATCTGTATGGGTGGTTTTAGCTATATACAGCAGGAGTCAGAAGTAAAAGCATGAGTGTGGGATAGTTTTTTGTGAGCAAATTTTATTTTGTACCGTATGGCTACACCAAGCAAGCTATCGGCTGATGTGACAGTCACAGAAGCCTCATGTACCTGCAATATGCTGTAAATTTGCCCCTACTTTCAGTAAAAACAGATAAAACCCTTGATATAGATTTATCAATTTGTCGTCAGCAGGTGTTTGTCTCAGCATTATCTACTACTACTTCAACTGTGCTGAGAATTGTGAAATATGAGGAAAAGCCGACAAGCTATTGATTTGATTTCATTCACACATAGGAGTGCATACCATGAGTCAAAACGTTGCTGATTATAATAGACAAATTAATAAGAAAATTAATACTGAACAAATAGAACAAATAGTCAAGGCAATTATAGCTGGCAAGTATTCTTGGGCTTGTGTTTTACTGTTGCGTTTTTCTGGACACAACCCTATCGACTATATACCCTATCGTACTTATATCAGATTGCTCAAAAATAATTGCCTACTAGGAGGTTATGGAAAAAATCAACCTGCTAAAAAAGAAGTAGAAATGTTTGATATCAAATCTAATTGGATTCATTTTTAAAAAGGTAAAAATTCAGGATATGGCAATTTGAACAAGTTAGTATGGTTGGAGATTTGTGTAATAGCCGTAGGGGTAGGTTCAATACTGCTCCCTTGGTAATTTTCAACTGATAATTAATTTGGCTTGGGTAAAGGGTAAAGGTTTATTCTTTCCCCTTCACCTCTTAACCGATAAGTCTTGAGTTTGGCTTTAATGAAAAGAAAACATTTGCAGGTATTAGAGATGATTTGTCAACCCACTTGTATGGTGTTACATCTAAGATTTGAAAAATTTTCTATGTTTTCACAAATAGATTTCTCATGACTGACTATGAGAAAAAATGAAAGTGGGAATTTCTTAACTCTTAATTATTAATTATTAATTTCATTCTCATCATGATTTACCCAATTAGTATGTCTAATAGTCGTCTGCAACCCATACTCAGAGAAATTGTATGGCAGAAAAAGCTAGAAGTTGCACAAATGCAACAAGAAATGTCTCTCGCGTCTTTGCAGCGTCAATTAACTGCTGCTCCTACTGTACGAGATTTCTTTACTGCATTGCAGCAGAGTATTTACAAACCTAGCTTGATAGCAGAGGTAAAAAAAGCATTACCTAATGAAGATGTTATTACATCAGATTTTGATCCTTTGTCTATAGCTAAATCTTATGAACGTGGTGGAGCAACTTGTATATCTGTTCTGACTGACCAAAAGTTCTTTCATGGAGGTTTTGATCATCTGCGAATTATCCGACATCGCATAGCATTACCGCTGTTGTGTAAAGATTTTATTCTTGATCCTTGCCAAATTTATTTAGCACGTGCAGCAGGTGCGGATGCAATTTTATTAATTGCTGCTATTCTGACAGATCAGCAGATAAATAACTTTTTGCGGGTGATTCATTATTTGGGAATGAATGCTGTGGTTGAAGTGCATAATTTGACTGAATTAGATCGTGTTCTCAAGTTAGAAGATGTCCGCATCATCGGCATTAATAACCGCAGTTTAGAAGATTTTACTGTCAATCTTAGCACCACTCAGCAATTGATGGCCGCTAGGCGATCGCATTTACAAAATTTAGGTATTTTGGTTGTTAGTGAGTCGGGAATTGAGACACCTGCTGATTTATCTCTGATGGCCGATGCTGGTGTGAATGCAGTTTTGATGGGAGATTCTTTACTGCAACAAGAAAATTTAGAAGAAGCTGTACGTAGTCTTATTAAATCCAGTGTTTCCGTTTATAAAGACCTGGTGAAAAAGGCAGTTTAACAGTTAATAGTTATCAGTTGAAAATGATCAGTTACCTCTGATATTAACTGATTTTATCTAGCTGATAACTTTTACATTCAATGATTTTTGTGCTAATTAACGACGACGGATATATCCTTCAGATTCCAATTTTTGTAAAGCTCTTTGGGCAGCTTCTCTGCCATATTTGATCCCAATTTCTGTGGAATCTTGAGTAATTTGAGGAGTTACAGCCAAAGTTTTTTGTCCTATTGGTGTTTGATAAAAGGCAATAAGGGCTTTTATTTCTTCATTGGTAAAATATTTATCATATAGAGGAATATACTCCTTGATCATTTCATCTGGGTTGAGTTCAGCAGCAAAAGTATCCTAGAATTTTGCTGGTACTTGAGTGTATTCAGATTTCATTGAATTTAACATTTGATTTAATATCTGTTGAGTCAGATTTTTTGCCCCTGTGATTTCTAATAATTTTTTGATGTTATTAATTTTTTCGGTGTCTTTAACATTAGCCGCAAGTTCATTTCGATTAGTAAGAGACTGAGCCGAAGTTTGAGCCAAAGTTGGTAGGCTTACAGATGTTACAAGTAAAAATAGCACTGCTGAACTTAAGAATTTGACTTTCATAAATTTTGCTTTCCAAGAATGTGATATTTTTATACCTATATTTAATTATAGCTTAGGTTTTTATAACCTTTAAACTGTGTATTTTATTATCCATACAACCACTAATAAATCCCCCTAATGACTGAATTTGTAGCAGATATTCTAAAGCTGGTTTTGTGATTAATTCTCCCGGCATTAATACGGGAATTCCTGGAGGATATGGACAAACATTTTCTGCACAAATTCTATTGACAGTTTTCTCCAAAGGCAATATTTCACTATTAGCAAAGAAAGCCTCACGGGGAGAAATAATGTACATAACATTACCAATTATAGCATCATTTCTATATTTACATATTTTGTATTGACTTGTCAATTGTGGTATCTGAGGCAATTTTTTCAACCCTTGCACTAATACCTCAATATCTGATATTTTGTTACCCAAACTAATAATAAAAATCATATTTTGTAAGGATGAAAATTCTGGAGTTACACCCATTTCATTGAGCATATCTTCAGCCGCAAACCCTGTTAGACCTAATTGAGCAACATTCACAGTTAACCTTGTTTGATCCAAATCAAAAAAGCCCCCCTTTTTAAGGGGGGTTGGGGGGATCTCCAAAACTGATAAACCGGGAATTTGACTAATTTCATTTCTCGCTTTTTCAGCTAATTGCAAAGTTTGAAACATCAACTTTTCGCCATTGATAGCCATTTGTTGACGTGCAGCATCAAGAGAAGCTAAAAGAATAAAACTAGGACTTGTAGATTGTACTAATTGTAAGGCTTTATTTAATCTATCAATATCAATTCTATTACCTTGAATATGTAACATTGATGCTTGTGTCATTGCACCCAAGGTTTTATGAATAGATTGTATTGTTAAATCTGCACCTGCGGCTAAAGCTGATGTGGGTAAATGGGGATGAAAAGCAAAATGAGCGCCATGTGCTTCATCTACAATTAAAGGAATATTATATTGATGGGTAATTTGGGCAATACTTTTTAAATCTCCACATACACCATAATAAGTTGGATAAACCATTAACACAGCTTTAGCATCAGGATGTCTAGCTAAAGTTGTTTTTAAATCTTCAGGTTTAATACTATGGGCAATATCTAAATCTTCATCATATTCTGGATTAATAAAAATAGGAATTGCACCAGAAAAAATTAAACCAGAAATTACAGAAGAATGAACATTTCTGGGCAGAATAATTTTATCATTCATACCGCAAGTTGCAATAATTGCGGCTTCAATTCCACAGGTAGAACCATTAACTAAAAACCAAGTTTTTTCAGCACCAAAAGCCTCTGCTGCTAATTCTTGTGCGGCTAAAATTGAGCTTTCAGGTGTGAAGAGATTATCTAATTCTGCTAGTTCCGTTAAATCAGCGTGGAAGACTTCTTTACCTAATAAATCGGTTAAAATTGGGGAAATTCCCGCACCGCGTTTGTGTCCGGGGGTGTAAAATGGTGCGTGGGGACGGGAGATGGAGGCTTTTAAGGCATCTATGAGGGGGGTTTGGTTTTGATTTGGCATTTTGGGTTAATTTAGCGTTTAGAGCTTCAGGTCAAAATTGGTCAAGTATAGAATATAATTAATAACTAAGCTATATGTTGTCATAATTCAACTCTTATGCAGATTACATTTACGCCAGAAGAAGAAGTAACGTTTTTTGAAGAAGAAGAAGATCAGGAAATCGAGTCTGAATCTCAGAGTAAGTTAATTCCTGAATTAAAGCAAATTAAAGAAATAGTTGTTTCTGCTAGTGATTGGACAACAGCAACAATACTTGATCAACTTGTTCGGGATAATATCCAATTAACTCCACGATTTCAAAGACGAGATGCTTGGGATATAACTCGTAAAAGTAGATTTATCGAATCACTAATACTTGGATTTCCAGTACCACAAATAGTATTAGCAGCAACGGCTAATCGTCAAGAAAAAGGTAAATTTATCGTTCTTGATGGTAAACAAAGATTGTTAACTATTCTTCAATTTTATGGTAGAAGTGAAGATACTCCAAACAATGCTTTTGCTTTAAAAAATTTAGAGTTTAGACGTGATCTAATTGGACAAAAATATGAAGATTTAAGAAGTGATTTGTTTTTGAGTAGAGATGTTGATGATCTTGATAACCAGACTATTCGTACTATAGTTCTGCGAAATATAAAAAGTGAAAATTTTCTTTATAAAATTTTTCTGCGTTTGAATGTACAAAGTACACCTTTATCTGCACAAGAACTTAGGCAAGCATTGCATCCTGGTTCGTTTATCAATTTCTTAGATGATCAATCAATTAAAAGTCAGGCTCTTAAAAAAATATTTAGATCACCAAATCCTGATTTTCGGATGCGAGATGTTGAATTACTATTACGTTATGTAGGATTCCATTATTTTCTATCTGAATATCGTGGAAATCTCAAAGCATTTCTTGATATGACTTGTGAAAATCTTAATAAAGATTGGGAAAAAATACATAATGATGTTGAAAATGCAGTTAATCAATTCGAGGAAGCAGTAGAAACAACTATTAATATATTTGGAGAAAAAAACTTTTCTCGTATGTGGTTAAGCAACAACAAGACATATAGAAGAAATTTTAATAGAGCAATTTTAGATGTGATGGTTTTTTATTTTTCAGATGAAATCATAAGGCAATCTGCTGAACGAAATAAAGATAAAGTTCAAGAGGCTTTTAAAAAAATATGTTCATCAAACAACAAATTTAGAGAAGGTGTTGAAGGAACAACCAAGAACATTCGTGAAACTTACAACCGTTTGAGATTGTGGGGAGAAAGTCTATTAGAAGTTTTAGATGTAGATTTTAACCTGCCTGAACTTGTTGATAATCGGATTATTTTCAATGGTTTGAGGTAGAGTATTTATATAATATGCCAAAATCTGCTAGATTTAGGATTTTAACCCGGGAGTTAAATAGGTTAAAAAAGCAATTTCTACCTAAAATTAGTCCTACAGGTTTATATTCTGATAGACAGTTAGCTCTAACTATTGCCTATAGATTTTTAGCTCATGCTGAGATCGAATCTTATCTGGAAGATAGAGTTATGGACGTAGTTTTAGATGCAAAAAAAGCCTGGAATAACAAAGGAGAAACCCGTCGTACTCTAATATGTTTACTTGGTTTCTCTGGTTTAAATATGGATGAACCACCAGATACACTTACACCAAAAAAGGGAAGTAAAACAGTTAAAGAAGAGAAAATAAAAATCAATAAGAAAATAGATTTGGCATTAGAACATTTTAATAGAGTGATTAAACAAAATCATGGAGTGAAAGAAGAAAATATTTTGGCTTTGCTATTACCAATAGGTATAGATAGTGATGATTTAGATCCAGCTTGGCTGGCTATTATGAATACATTTGGAGAAAATCGAGGTGAAGTAGCGCATAAATCATCTACATCTTACATTACTATACGACCCCCAGATCCAGCAACAGAAATAAATACCGTCAAACAAATTACTCAGGAACTTTTAATAATTGATGAATTAATTAATAATTTAATGAAGTAAAATGTACAATGTAATTACTAGAGAAAAACAGGCGAAATGATATTCAAAGACATCAAACCTATCAAACAAAAACTTTTTACCATCATCAAATTCATCTCGATACCCTTAATTACTGCGGGAATTGGATTAGAATTATGGAATATCCAAACAGTAACAACTAACAACCAACTACCAAGTATATTAACGCCCGCTTTAATACTTGCTCATATTGCACTTTCAGCGCATTTTGCCGAAGGAATAATTGCAGCTTATTATGCACCTTCTCAAAATCACAACCCCATCAAATATGCAATTTATACATTTTTTGTCGGTACAGTTGGTTTATTAGAATTGTGGGAAAATCGTAATAACTAAAATTTGAGTATAACCATTTGGGAAGATGTCAACGGTTTAAGTTATCATCTAGCTTGGGAAAGTCGAATCATGGAAGACTTACCATGCTTTATCCCTCCGCTATCTCCATACCTGAACCGCAAATACCCACTCCTGGACCTAACCCCCTACCCAGTCCCGAACCTCCACCAGAACCAACCATTCCTCCAGCGTTCCCAGAACCAGTACCAGAAACAGTACCAGCACCCATTCCTCAAACAGTACCAGGTCCAATTCCCCAAACCATTCCTAAACCTGTTTGAATTATCCTTATAATTGCAATCAACATCTAAAAATCTACAATGCTAAGAGCCGGAATAGTCGGACTTCCCAACGTCGGAAAATCAACCTTATTTAACGCTGTCGTCGCTAATGCTAAAGCCGAAGCGGCTAACTTCCCTTTTTGTACCATTGAACCGAATGTTGGCATTGTCTCAGTACCAGATGACCGGTTAAACGTTCTTGCCAAAATTGCTACTTCTAAACAAATTATACCTGCTCGTGTTGAGTTTGTCGATATTGCCGGTTTGGTGAAAGGTGCAAGTCAAGGAGAAGGACTGGGTAATCAATTTTTGTCCCACATCCGGGAAGTTGACGCGATCGTTCATGTTGTGCGTTGTTTTGAAAATGATGATATCATTCACGTTGCCGGTTCTGTAGACCCAGCGCGAGATATTGAAATCATTAATTTAGAACTTGGTTTATCAGATTTATCGCAAATTGAAAAACGCATTGACAGAACTCGCAAACAAGCACGCACCAGCAAAGATGCACAATTTGAAATCACTGTGCTGGAAAAATTAGCTGCGGCTTTAAATGAAGGTAAATCTGTCCGTCAAGTGAGTTTAAATGAAGAAGAAGCCGCAATTATTAAAGGCTTAGGACTACTCACAAATAAACCAATTATCTATGCTGCTAATGTTTCTGAAGATGACTTAGCAACAGGTAATGATTTTGTTGAACAAGTGCGTCAAGTTGCTGCTCAAGAAAATGCCCAAGTTGTGATTGTTTCTGCACAGGTAGAAGCAGAACTAGTAGAATTACCAGAAGAAGATAAAGCTGATTTTCTCGAATCTTTGGGTGTGAAAGAAGGCGGTTTAAAATCCTTAATTCGTGCAACTTATGCACTTTTAGGTTTGCGGACATATTTCACTTGTGGTCCTCAAGAAACTCGCGCTTGGACTATTCATGCAGGAATGTCTGCACCTCAAGCCGCAGGTGTCATTCACTCTGATTTTGAACGGGGTTTTATTCGTGCAGAAACCGTTGCTTATAATGATTTGGTAACTCATGGTTCCATGAATGGTGCTAAGGAAAAAGGTTTAGTCAGAAGTGAAGGAAAAGAGTATATTGTGCAGGAAGGAGATGTGATGTTATTCCGATTTAATGTGTAGATAAATGATGTTTTAAACGCAGATTAACATATCCAGATCCCCGACTTCTGACATCAATTCATAATTTATTTACAAGATAACAAAAGAAGTCGGGGATCTTATCGTTAGATGATTTATCTGTGTTCATCCGCGTCCATCTGCGTTTATTGAACATATTTTTATAATCCAAAATTCTATTAAGCGATACTTCCTCGTTTTCTTGCTTCTTTGTAGGAAATACCCACATTTTTTATACCTGCTTTAATCATTTCTCTTTCCAAAAGAGCAAAGAAATGGTTTCTATCACCACCTCTGACTACAGCTTGATTATGTGCCTCCGCAATTGCCACAGGATACCCGTATCCTTTTTGTACCTGTGCTAACATTAATCCTAATGCTTGATCTAACATACTGGAATTTTCTGCTACCCACATAGGAAATTCTATCCGGGCAATTTCTGTACCTACGTGAACGTAACAAAAATAAATAGTTTGCTCTTCATAAAGTTGTAAAATGCGGTTATTACTACGCCATAGGGGTCCTCTCTGTCCTGGTTGCAGTTGGGTTGTTGATAAAGTTGTATCTCGCAAAGCATCAAATTTTTTACAAGGTACATAGTCTAGTTGATCAGGGCAATAACTGATACAGTCAGGTACAGGATGGGGACAAGCTAACAACCGTAAAAAGTTTGTGGCTTCAATGTTACGGGCGGCGCTAAGATAACCCATGATGGGAATTTCGGCTTTACGTAATTGTTGCCAAGCTTCTAAAATGGGGGGTAAGATGCGATCGCGGGCATCCATCGGTAATTGATCTAAAAACCAGTATATTAAGGAACCATCCACCATTGCTAAAGCTGGGGCTTCGGTTTTTTCACTACATGCTAGTTCTGCTAATACCGTAGTTTCATCAGCAGTACGTCGGTGACTCATCCATTCTTCGGTTCTTAAACCCCATTGACGGGCGATATATAAATCTTCTGGGCGATAAAATACCTCCGGTAAACTATCGAGAAGTGGGTGGCGATTTTGACCGTAATGTAATACTACTCTGCCGATATTTAATAAATAACAATAGGCAATTTCATGATGGTTAGGGGCAATTTGTGAACCATCGGTAGCGATGACAGTATGAATTTTAGGAGGAGTAGGAATATCAATACAAGTTTCTAAAGGTTCGATGGGTGTAGCATTAGCAAAAAGAATGCGATCGCGCCATTTTTCTTGACGTGAAATTAACTCTTGTTGACATTCAAACGCCTGTTTTAAATGTTCTTTTGCTAATTCCAACCTGCGGTTACTTTCAGCAACTTCTGAAGAAAGATGCTCACTTAAACCTTGCATTTGTCCCGCTATTTTTGTTAAATCAAGCATAATAAATTAATTCATAATTCATAATTTTGAAGATTCAGATCCCCAACTTCTCCAAGAAGTCGGGAATCTAGTTTTTTACCAGCTAGAGAAATTCTGAGAAAATTGAGAAAGTGATATTACCCTAATACGTGAATTATTTTGTCCTGCTTCTCTTTCTGGTTGAGTATTATAACCCCAATCTGCTAAGAAAAGTTGCACATGATCTAAATCAGATTGCTGTTGGACTAATTGTAGTGTTTTTAGTCTATCTTCAACAAACCATAACCTTACAGGTTTATGTTCAGCTTTCTCAATTAATTCTCGCAAAGTTTCATATTTTGGGCGTTTTACTTCTTTCCCAAAAATTGCAGCGGGTGGTAAATCAATTCCTTCTTGTTGTAACAATTGCTTGACAAAACGCCCTTCTTTAGTAGTAACAATAAATAACTGTACTCCATTAACAAGAGTCATTTTCAGTCTTTCTATCACTCCCGGATAGAATTTATGCAAACTTAACCAACCATTTAAATCTGTAGCTATCCATTCATCCCGCAAACCATCAAGTTTTTTAGCAACTGCTTTTGCCTCTAGGTTATCTGCTGCTAAAATCTGAGGAGTAATATTTACCCATTCTTGCAGAATTTTATCATCAGAAAAACCCTCAGTCAAGGCTTTAATTAAAACAGGCATTTCCCAACCGGTTTCAATTACAGGCCGCAAGCGATAAAATCTTAAAGCTAAATCATCTGGTGGTGTGTCGTTAACAGATGGCCAAATTTGACAATAGGTACGCCATGCTACCTCAAAATATTCAATTAGTCCATCGCAAATCACTCCATCAAAGTCTAAGGCTAAAACCGTAGGACTATTTACTGTCATTGTTTTGAGGTGAAAAACTGCTGTTTGTAGCTTACCTGAACTAGAAAGTATTTATTGTATCTAAAATTCCTCGTTCCCATACTCTGTATGGGAATGAATTGAAGTATTTATTGTATCTAAAATTCCTCGTTCCCATACTCTGTATGGGAATGAATTGAGGAAGGCTCTGCCTTCCATAAAGGTATAAAATAGAGGCAGAGCCTCTTAGTAGCATTCCCAGTCGGAGACTGGGAACGAGATAAAACGAGATAAAAATCTTCATTCTGACTCCTGACTCCTATTGCATTTCCTCTAATACCTGCCTGATAACATCCGTGGGTACTTCATCTGTCACCTTGACTTCACCTATTCGCGTAGGTAACACAAACCGCACTTTCCCAGATTTGACTTTTTTATCTAACTGCAAAGCATCAATAAGTTCTGCAATATCTAAACCTGCTGGTAATTGTGTCGGTAAACCTGCTTTTTTAATCAGTGCGTTTTGACGTTCTGTATCGGCTTTTTGCCAAAGTCCTAATTTTACAGCAATTTCACCCGCCGCTATCATGCCAATACCCACCGCTTCACCATGTTTCAACAGGCGATAATTGGTTAAACTTTCCACAGCATGGCCGATAGTATGACCATAATTTAAAATTGCCCGCAGTCCAGATTCTTTTTCATCTTTGCTGACAACATCTGCCTTCGCTTGACAAGAATGAGTTAATATGTAATTTATCAGGTCGGATTTTACATAGCGGAGTTGGTCAAGGTGCTTACTCGCTTCCAATTGAGTAAACAATTCAGCGTCCCAAATTACGCCGTACTTGATCACTTCCGCCATTCCCGCTCGAAATTCGGCTGCTGGTAAGGTTTTCAAGACTTCAGGATCTATTAATACTAAGCTGGGTTGGTGAAATGCACCAATCAAGTTTTTACCATGAGGATGGTTAACGCCTGTTTTTCCGCCTACAGATGAATCTACCATTGCTAATAAGCTGGTAGGGACTTGGACAACATTAATTCCTCTTAACCAGGTCGCAGCAGCAAACCCAGTCATATCACCAACTACACCACCACCTAAAGCAACCATCGTAGAAGAACGTTCTAACCGATGTTCTAAGGCTACATCATAGATTTTTTGGATGGAGTTTAAAGTTTTGTAGCGTTCTCCAGGGGGGAGGTTGTAGTGAACTACATCAAAACCAGCATTTTTTAAAGAGGCGATCGCTCTTTCCCCATAATGTTTAAATATCATCGGGTTAGAAACCAGCAATACCTTTTTACCCAGTTTCAAACTTCCCATCTGTTCACCCAGTTGATCTAAACTCCCAGGAGCAACAGTAATTTCATAAGACTTTTCTGGTATATCTACTTTAATTACAGAACTCATCTAAAAACCCTGATATAATCACACGTCCGCGTATTTTACCGTAGTTTGGTAATTGGTAATTGTTAATTTCTCTGTCACGTCTTACCTATTCCCATGATTGAATAGAAATAAGTCACTAAACAGGAGTAATACAAATGGCTGTAGTTGAATACATTGTATTTTTAGGCGTGTTTATGGGTATCGCCGTTGGTTTATTATTTGGTCTACGCTCCGCCAAGATCATCTAATAGCTAACAAAGCCCCCCTTTTTAAGGGGGGTTGGGGGGATCTAAACATTCACCAAATTAGGTGTTTTTCCCCGCTTCTCAAACGGTGGACGCATTTCCAAACCCAATAAATTCAACATTTCCCGATCTGCATCATAATCAGGACAGGGAGTAGTCACCGTCAACATTTTATGATCATCGCTGGAAAAAATTGAATTTGCACCAGCCATAAAACATAAAGCTTGTTCAATTTGGGAAAGTTTTGCCCTCCCTGCACTCAACCGCACATCAGAAGTGGGCATAATAATTCTAGCAGTAGCAATCATCCGCACCACTTCCCAAATCGGAACTTCTGGCTGATCTGCCAACGGTGTACCCTCAACCTGTGAGAGAATGTTAATAGGTACTGATTCAGGATGGGGTTGTAAATTAGAAAGGGTGTATAACATTCCTACCCGATCTTCAATGCTTTCACCTAAACCGAGAATACCACCAGAACACACAGTTACATTAGTTTGGCGAACATTGTCAATTGTTTGCAAGCGATCGCCATAAGTCCGAGTAGTAATTACAGTGCTGTAATATTCCTCAGACGTATCTAAGTTATGATTATAAGCATACAAACCTGCATCTTCCAACCGTTTAGCCTGATTTGCATTTAACATCCCCAAAGTGCAGCAAACCTCTAAACCCATTGAAGTGACATCTTTTACCATGTCCAAAACCTGATCAAACTGGGAATTATCCCGCACTTCCCGCCAAGCAGCACCCATACACACCCGACTAACACCGGTTTCTTTGGCTTTCTTAGCAATATTTAGCACCGTTTCTTTTTCTAACAGTGCTTCCGGTTTTACTTCGGTTTTGTAGCGAGAAGACTGAGCGCAGTAACTACAATCTTCCGGGCAACCACCTGTTTTAATAGATATCAGCTTACAAACTTGTATTTGCTTGGGATTATGAAATTGACGATGTACACTAGCAGCTTGATAAATAAGCTCTAGAAATGGTGTATTATAGATTTCCAAAATCTCATCTTGTTGCCAATCGTAGCGTATTCCCACAGTTATTATCCTTTTGTAGATTGTTACTAAAATACACAAAAATACACAAAATTAATAATTTTAGTATATGAACTTAGAACTGCCACTAATTAAAACCAATCGTCTGTTATTAAAAGTGGCCATTCCCGAAGATATACCCCAAATTATCAAATATTTTACTGTAAATAAAGCCCATCTTACCCCATTTTCACCTACTTGGGCTGATGGTTTTTTCACAGCAGAATATTGGCAATATCAAATAGAACAATATCATCTAGAAATTATTCATGATTGCGGTCTGAGACTATTTATATATCAGCAAAACAAACCCAAAGAAATCATCGGCGTTGTCAATTTTAGTAATTTTATACACGGAGCAGCCAGTTTTTGTAATGTTGGATATAGTTTAGCAGAAGCAGCACAAGGTCATGGTTACATGACAGAAGCTTTAAAAGCCGGCAGTGAATATGTATTTCAAGAATTAAATTTTCACCGCATCATGGCCAATTATATGCCTCATAATCGCCGCAGTGGTAACGTGCTAAAAAGACTGGGTTTTGTGATAGAAGGATATGCGAGAGATTATTTATTAATAAATGGCAAATGGGAAGATCATATTCTTACCAGTTTGACTAATTATAAGTGGAAACCGTATTCGCAGAATTTAAAATTTAGAATTTAGAATTGAGAATTTCAAGAATAATTTAACCCGATCACCTCTTCCCAAATTACCAATTACCAATTACCAAGTAAAATGAAGAGAAGCACAAATTAAAAATTACTAAAAATGACCCTCGCTCAAACCCAAAATTGCACAAATTCAGGTAATCCTTTACTATCGCTTAACTACGAAAGTGCCTTAGAATCTCTAGGTAATGACTACTATGATGAAGTTGCAGCCGAGGAATTTCCTCAACATATTTTACGGTGGCGTAATGATGCACTTCTACCACGTTTAGGACTTGATCCGCAAGTAGTAAAAGACGAAGATTTTATTACCACCTTTGGTAAATTTCAAGGACGGAAAC
>JBJOKS010000056.1:0-15190 GCA_046045965.1 Cyanobacteriota bacterium
TTTGGACTGACCAAGAGTTTAAATCACGAATGGGAAACTGTATTTTGTCGTTCCCTTGATATCAGTCCAGATTTAGATGCAGAAACATCGGTAAAATACATCCTTGCTGAAATTCAAGATCCCAATTTATTAGTTACAGAAGTAGGATATAGCAACAAAGGTAGATTTACTTTAGTTGCCGAACCTACTCCATTACCTATTATCAAATCCTCAATCCCCATTACCAATGACCAAGTATTTCTAGTCAGTGGTGGTGCAAAAGGAATAACTGCCCAATGTGTGATCAAATTAGCTCAAGAATATCAATGTAAATTCATTCTTTTAGGTCGTTCGAGTACAGAACCAGAACCAGTTTGGGCTGAGGGTTATGAAAATGAAGCTGAATTGAAACAGCGAATTATGGAAGATTTTCTCGCCAAAGGAGAAAAACCAACCCCCATCATGGTGCAGAGAAAATATCAAATAATTTCCTCACAACGAGAAATTCAAAATACATTGAAATCCATTGAAAAAGCAGGAGGAAAAGCTGAATATTTGAGCGTAGATGTTACAGATAGCGGTTTATTAACAGAAAAAATTAGCCCTGTAATTGAACGTTTAGGAACGATAACCGGAATTATTCACGGTGCTGGCAACTTGGCTGATAAACGGATTGAAAAGAAAACAATTCAGGATTTGGAAACAGTTTACGCAGCCAAAGTTAAGGGTTTAGAAAACCTGTTGCAATGTGTACCGCCAAGCCAACTACAACATTTAATATTATTTTCTTCAGTAGTTGGTTTTTATGGAAATGTGGGACAATCAGATTATGCAATGGCTAACGAAATTCTCAACAAATCAGCCCATTTAATTAAACATAAACACCCCAATTGTCATGTTGTTGCTATTAACTGGGGTCCCTGGGATAGTGGGATGGTATCACCAGAATTAAAGAAAGCCTTTGCAGAAAGAGGAATTGAAACCATCCCCATAGAAATCGGTACACAAATGTTAGTTAATGAACTAAAAAATACCAATTCAGACACAACACAAGTAGTAATTGGTAGCCCTTTAGTTTATATTCCTCCCACCTTACCGAGTGAATTAAAAACCTATCGCATTAAACGTCAATTAACATTAGAATCCAATCCATTTTTACACGATCATATCATCGCCGGTCGTCCAGTTCTTCCTGCTACCTGTGGACTTCTATGGATGGCTAACGCTTGCGAACAACTATATCCCGGTTTTAAAGCCTTTAGTTGTCCCAATTTCAAAGTTCTGAAAGGCATTGTCTTTGATGAAAATTCAGCAAGTGAATATACTCTGGAAATTCAAGAAGTTGCTAAAATTGAAAACAAAGAAATACATTTTTCTGCTAAAATTAGCAGTAGCACTTCCGAAGGTAAAATCAGATATCATTTTAGTACAACTCTGATTTTAAAACGTGAAATTCCCACACCTCCCAACTATGAATTGTTGAACTTAAATCAAGATGAACAATTCCTCACCACAAATAAATTACTTTATCAAAATGGGGGAGGTAGCCTATTTCACGGAACTATCTTTCAAGGTGTTAAATCAATCTTAAATACCAGTCCAGGTAAACTCACCATCGAATGTAAATTACCGCAACCAACATTACAGCAACAGGGGCAATTTCCCGTTCAGACATTCAACCCTTATATAGCAGATGTGCAGATTCATTCCCTCTGGATTTGGACACAACACTTTCATCAAATAGGTTGTTTACCTTCAGAAATTCAAACCTTTGAACAATTTGCACCCGTTCCCTTTGGTGAAACATTTTATGTGACTTGTGAAGTCAAATCCAAGACAGAATCAAACGTAGTTGCTGATGTCATTACTCACAACAAACAAGGACAAATATATAACCGCATGATTGGCGCAAAAGGAACGGTTTTACCCAAGCAAATAGTATAGATACATCACGCAGAGACGCAGAAATAAAATGTATATTTCCCGTTTCTGAGTCTCTGTAAATTTCCAAACAATAAATGGAGAATAATAATGAAAGAATTTGCCCAAAATCAACTTCCAAAAATGGCAATTATAGGCATGAATTGCCTTGTTAGTGGGCTTCAAGAATTAGATAGTTTTGAACGCAGTATTTACCAAGGTAAACAGGATTTTACACCTCTTACCTATAGTGAAACACCATCATTGCCAATTCTCTTAGCAGAAATTCAACAATTATCACCACAACAACAATTAATGTTAAAAGTGGCTGATAATACTCTCAAAAATGCTAAACTGCGGCCAGAAACAAAAATTGCAGTTATTATGGTGAGTAAATTCCAAATTCACCACCAAAATAAATTAGCAAGTTATATTTCCCGGCTTTGGGATGCCACAAGTCCCGCTTTCGCAGAAGAAAATTCAGTTTTTTCAGCCTTAAATTTAGCTCAAAAGCTATTAATAAATAAGCAAGCAGAGGCTGTTTTAGTAGCAGCAATGGACTTTGCTAAACAAGAAAATCACTGCACAGGTGTACATAGCCTCAGTTATGACAAAAACACTGATGGTACTTTAGCCGGAGAAGGTGCAGCGGCTGTAGTATTGCAACTTCAAGATATAGCCAAACAAGAAAATCATTGCATATATGCAGTAATTGATGCTGTAAGTGTGGTGCAAAATTCTCCACACCAACCAGAAGCCGTCACCCAAGCTTGTCAAACAGCTTTTGCACTGGCAGATATTGAAGCTCAAGATATTGGCTATTTGGAAGTTTATGCTAGTGGAATTCCCCAAGAAGATGCAGCAGAAATTCAAGGTTTAATTACAGCTTATAGAACTGGAGAAACAAATTTAAGTTGTGCTTTAGGTAGCGTCAAAGCTAACATTGGTAACACTCATACTGCATCAGGAATTATTAGCTTAATTAAAACAGCACTTTGTTTATATCACCGCTATATTCCCGCAGTTCCCCAGTGGACTGGTGTAAAAAACCCCGATATTTGGTGTGCTAGTCCCTTTTATGTAGCCACAGAATCTAAACCCTGGTTTTTAGAGTCAGGTGCAAATAAAAGAATAGCTGCTATTAATAGCATAGAAGCCGATGGTAGTTATGTACACTTAATTTTGTCAGAAGAAACCAGTCAAATAGAACGCAGCAGCAAATATTTAGAACAAACGCCTTATCATTTATTTAGTATAGCTGCCAAAAATCAATCTTCACTTCTGGACCAAATTATTACACTGCAAAAAAATCTGGAAAATTCTCCTTCTCTATCTCAACTTGCCAGCCAAACATTTAGAGAATTTCAAAAATATCAAATTCCTAACCATCAAAATGCAAATTACACCATAGCAATTTTGGCACGTAATCAACAAGAATTAACACGGGAAATAGACCGCGCAATTCAAGGTGTTAACATTGCTTTTGAGACAGGAAAAGATTGGCAAACTCCTATGGGTAGCTATTTTACAACCAACCCACAAGGAAAAAAAGGTAAAATTGCATTTGTTTATCCCGGTTCTTTCACATCTTATATTGGTATAGGTCGCAATCTCTTCCGACTATTTCCCAAAATTTATGATGACCCAGTAATCAAGAACGTTTATGAAAGAGTTGCTAACATCGAAAAAATCATTTATCCCCGCAGCATCAATAAACTTGCAAAAAGACAACTAGAAGTCCTAGAACAGCAATTAATAGATGATCCAGTAACAATGCTAGAATCAGAAGTTGGCATTGCTGGACTTATGACTGCAATTCTCAAAAACTATTTTCAAATCCAATCTCAATCTGCTTTTGGTTATAGTCTTGGTGAAACTAGCATGATGTTAGCCCAAGGTATTTGGACAAGCTTTAAAAATACCAGTGATTACTTAAACTCATCTCCTCTATTTAAAACCCAACTAGCTGGCCCAAAAAATGCAGTTCGTCAAGCTTGGGGACTACCTTTAAATATCAATGATCAGGAATTTTGGAGCAACTACATTGTTATATGTCCAGTCTCCCAAGTTAAGGAAGCAATTAAACAGGAAGACCGCGTTTATATCCCTTTAATTAATACACCCGAAGAAGTAGTAATTGCCGGAGAAACACAAGCTTGTCAAAGAGTAATTAAAAAACTCAAATGTGATGCTTTTCCCACATCAATAAATCATGTAATTCATTGTCAACCAATGCACTCCGAGTACAATGAACTCTTGAAAATCAACACCTTAGAGATTAAAGATATACCTGAATCAACTTTTTACTCTGCTGCAAATTACGAACCAATTACAATCGATAGTCAGACTATAGGAAAGAACATTGCTCAAAGTCTCTGTCAACAACTTGATTTCCCTCGTTTAATTAACCGTGTCTACGATGACAACATTAGAATATTTATTGAAGTAGGAGTTGGTAGCAACTGTTCGCGATGGATAAGTTCAACCCTCAAAGAAAAAGAACATCTTGCTGTATCTGTAAATAGAAGGGGAGTAGATGATCATACTTCAATTATTAGAGCATTAGCGAAACTCGTCAGCCATCAAGTTGAATTAGATTTATCACCTTTGTATTCTCTTTCTGCGATAACTACACAGCCACAAATCAAAGTAGAAACTAATCAAAATTTCAAAAATCTACCTTTGATTTCTCTAGAAGATGCACTTGCTCAAAAGCCAAATAAAATCTTAAAATCTATTCCCCCTCATCCTTTTAATTCTCAATATCAAAAATTGAGTGATAACAATGCACTAATGACTAAAGCCCACAGCTTTTTATTAAAGTCTCGCCAAGCATCATTACATCAAATAAATTTCCTGATTCAACAAAAAATAGACATCTACAAAAAGATAGTTGAGCAAGGAAAAAGAATTAAATAGCCTGTATATTAAGGTATTTGTGGGGTGGGCATCTTGCCTGCCAAAATAACTCAAATTAAAAGAGATTTACTAAAATGTTCAACACAGAAAATAGCTTGAATCAAGACAATCATCTCCAGTTGTCCAACTTATTTATCAACCATCATCATACTTGGCAAGGTGATTTTAATAATGTTGCTTTTGATGCCGAAAAAATAAAATTAAAACTGAGGAATTTAGAAAAACCCTGTTATATAGTTAGAAATGAAGGGATAATTGGCATCACAAACGAAGGTAGTTTATCTCATGTCAATAATGGTAAAACAGCCCAGATGGAAATGTTAATGGCTGTTCCTCCCTTAGCAATTCAACAATTAGGTAATGCAGATTTTCTCAATTATTACGGCGTAAAATATGCCTATATGACTGGAGCAATGGCGCAGGGAATAGCATCAGAAGAAATGGTAATTGCACTAGGCAAAGAAAGAATTTTAAGTGTCTTTGGTGCAGGAGGTTTATCTCCTTCCCGTGTCGAGATAGCTATTAACAAAATTCAGCAAGCCTTAGATCAAAAACCCTACGCTTTTAACTTACTTCATAGTCCCAGTGAACCAGCCATTGAACGCCGTAGCATTGATTTATATCTCAAATATCAAGTCAGAATCATTGAAGCCTCGGCATTTTTAGATTTAAGTGACAACATAGTTTATTATCGAGCCTCCGGCTTAAGTTTAAATTCAGCCAATCAAATCCAAATCAAAAATAAAGTCATTGCTAAAGTTTCCCGCCGCGAAGTTGCCATTAAATTTCTCCAACCTGCGCCTACAAAAATTCTCAAACAATTAGTTGAACAAGGTTTAATTACTGAATTACAAGCCACTCTTGCCAGCAAAATTCCTATGGCTGATGATATCACCGTAGAAGCAGATTCTGGAGGTCATACAGATAATCGTCCCCTCATTTGTTTATTACCTTCCATCTTAGAATTACGAGATGAAATTCAAAATAAATATAGGTATGAAAACCCCGTCAGAATTGGCGTAGCCGGCGGAATTTCTACACCCAAATCAGCCTTAGCTGCCTTTATCATGGGTGCTGCTTATGTTGTCACAGGCTCCATTAATCAATCCTGTATTGAAGCCGGAACTTCTGAATACACCAAAGCATTATTAGCTCAAGCAGAAATGGCTGATGTGATGATGGCTCCCGCAGCAGATATGTTTGAAATGGGTGTAAAATTGCAAGTTCTTAAACGTGGCACACTCTTTCCTCTCCGCGCTCAAAAATTATATGAATTATACAAAAGTTACAACTCAATTGAAGAAATTCCCCCAGCCGAAAAAGAGAAATTAGAAAAGCAAATCTTGAAAAAAACTGTGCAAGAAGTTTGGCAAGAAACAGCTAATTATTTATCCCAACGCAACCCTGATAAATTAACTAAAGCAGCAAGTAATACTCAACTAAAAATGGCTCTGATTTTTCGCTGGTATTTAGGACTTTCTTCTCGGTGGTCTAACATGGGAGAAAAAGGTCGAGAAATTGACTATCAAATTTGGTGTGGACCTGCAATGGGTAGCTTTAATGATTGGGTACGAGGTTCATATTTAGCTGAACCAAAAAATCGCCAAGTCGTAGAAATTGCTAACCACATTATGACAGGAGCAACATTTTTATATCGCATCCAAAACTTAAAAATGCAAGGATTACAAATTGCAGATGAATACGGTCAATATCTTCCACAAAAATTATGACCATGCCAGACAACAGAGAATTAAGTAGTCTGGAAGCAGCAATGGAAATTCTCAATAGCCGTGCTAAAACCTGGAATTTAGTTACTATTAGTCGCATTAACGGCAACCTCCAAGAAGCAGTTCTCAGACAGTCTTTAGATATTATCCAATATCGCCATCCTCAACTCAATTCGCACATAATTTATTTGAGAAAACGTTTCTATTTTCAAACCGCAGGTACAGAAAGAATACCTTTGCAAATTGTTAATAATTTAGAAGAGGAAGAATGGCAAGATGTAGTTAATCAAGAAATGAATCAGGCAATAGATAGTAGTAAATCTCTGATGAGAGTTGTACTCATTACTATCCAAGATCAGCCAAAAATTAATTATCTAATTTCCATCTTGCACCACGCAATTTCTGATGGTTTATCAAGCATTCAACTTCACTCGGAAATCTTAACTTATTATCAAAAACTTACATCGGGTGACACCATTCAAGAAGTTACTACCTTGGAACAACTACCACCCATTGAAAAACTACTACCCAAACATATACAAGGTTGGAAAGGAAATCTCAGTAGCTTTTTATTGTTATTAAAACTGGGTTTTCACAAACTTTACAACCAACCACAAACATTAGGTTTTGAGAAATATGCACCCATTAATAAACGGAGTTGTGAAATTATTCATAAACAGATTTTATCAGATGTAACTGAAAATTTTGTTGCTCGATGTCGGCTAGAAAATACCACAGTAAATAGTGCTTTATGCGCCTTACTCATGTTAACAGTAGCTAGAAAAATTATCAAAGATAATCAAAAATATGTCCGAGTAAATTGCCTATCATACCTGGATTTACGCAGACGCTTACAACCAGCAATTAATGAAGAAAACCTAGCTGTTTTAGCTACTTCTATGATGGGTTTTCACACCATAAAAACAAATACATCCTTGTGGGAACTAGCCAGGAAAGTCAAACCAAATTTAGACTTTGGTATTAAGCATGGTGATCTTTTCAATATGGTATTAATTGCCAAACACCTGATCAATTTTTGTTTTATTTTTCCCAAACAAGTAGCTGCTACAGTTTCAGTATCTAACATTGGCAAAGTCAACATTCCCACAACTTATGGAGATTTGGAACTAGAAGAAATCAGTTTTGCCGGTTCTCATTCTTTGTATGCAGGTATGTTTGTCATTCATACTGCCACTTTTCAAGGAAAAATGTTGTTAAATTTTGTATTTTCTCAACCTTCAATTAGTCGGGAGACAATGGAAGAACTGGTAAACCAAGTTATCTCTTACATCTTTAATTTATCTTCAGATACCTTAGAAATTAGAGGTGCATAAATGGACGAAAACCTTGCCAACTCACCTATGAAAAAGGCTGCTACTACCGCAGATATTCAAGCTTGGCTAGTTACTAACATTTCCTATATATTGGGAGTTAACCCAGAGGAAATAGATATTCGAGAACCGTTAGATAGCTATGGTTTAGATTCATCACAAGCTATGATTCTTGCAAGTAAAGCCGAGAAATTTCTGGGTTTTAAATTATCTCTAATTCATTTGTGGTATTATCCCACAATTGAAGAACTAGCACAACGGTTAGCTGAAGAATTAGAAAATTCTGAATCAGAAATTTTGCAGATATAAGCAATAAACAATTTGTAAAGATTCAGAATACAGAATAGTCAGCAGTGATAATTGCTTGAAAAATTGGCAAATATTCCAACTACTGAATTCTGACAACAATTTTAATATTTTCAAGTTTTTCCTCCTCTAAGACTGACACTTCGCACGAATGGAGGAAACATCATTCAGCGGAGTGTCTTCTTTTCTCTATTCTTTGTATAGCAATCCTAAATAATATATGAACACCTCTTTTTCTCTACCTCTGCGCTCTCTGCGTCTGGAGCGGTTCGTTTTAAAAACTCCGTTCATAAATCAAATAGGATTGCTATAGTTCGTTAAAAACTGGGAGATTTAGTCATGAACGCATCCGAAATTTTAGCGAAACTCACTCAACAAGGTGTGGAATTCTGGGTTGAAAATAGTAAACTGAATATTCGTTCTCCTAAAGGTGTAATTACCTCAGAAATACAAGCACAAATAGCCACATATAAAGGAGATATATTGGCATTATTACAGGAAATGAATATCGCTACAAAATCTGCATCTGAACCTCTCAGTCAAGGAATAAGTTTACAAACAATTGGTAAATTAATTGGTGGTTTTGTCGGTGAATCACCTATAGGATATCAGCCACCAATTATTAACCCGAAAATGATGGCTCAAAATCTCAGTATTACATTTAGACCTTTACCTCATGGATATGATCATCAAACTATTATTAAGTTTCGCCAAGAATTAGCTATTAAGTTAAAAAACTTTGGCGTTACTGTCATACCTTGGCAGGAAGCAACCACAGAAATTTTCTATGATATTAAAATTCCTCTACTTAATTGGAATCGCTCTTTAAAAATGAAGGGAGTTCGAGCAGAAATTGATGCAGTAATAGATGTGGAACGACCTAATTCATGGTTGAGAAAATTAGGAATTTTCTTTGCTGAAAATTTTTATAGTTTATCTTATCCCTGGCTCATAAATCAGCAAAAAATGTCAGTTGTCCAAATTGCTAAACTAAGTAGTTGGGCAGAAGATCATGCAGCTAAATATGTTGAAGATCCAACAAATACTCAAGTCATCATTATTGGTGAAATCGATCATGAATTTATAAATCCCTTAATCAAATATCAAGACAAGATTAGTATTGGTATCAATACACTCATTAAAACATTCTCAGAAATTGTCATTGGCGTATCTAGTGAGCAAATTTCTATTCTCAATATGAATCTATCAGATTCTATTTTTTCTAGAACAGAAATTGATGATTTTATTTCCAAATCACTAATTCCTAAAGTTTTTGTTCCTATCGCTCCCCTATTAATGAATAGATTTGAAATAGGAGAGTATAATCCTCATCTATCTAGCTATGCTCATCAATTAGTCAAACTAGGTCGAGAACTAGCCTCCACTGGTCTATTTCCATCAGGTTTTAAACTTGATGAAGTTATTAAAAGAAAGTCCCACAGAGATATTGTCAATGTCATCGTCAATGGTAGAACAGGAGTCTCTTATGGTTTTGTCGCTTATGTCGAACCTCCTTACTATCTAGGAAAACAAGAAATAACTGCTAATGAGTGGGAAAACTTATTACCTGTTCCTGGATTTAGTAGTAGTGAAATTCGTAAAAATGAAGCAGGTAGACATTATATTAAAATCCTCATTGCCGGAGAGTATGTATTTAAGCAAATCCCTGATATTTGGTTACTTAGTTCTCGTTCTGGCTCAAATAAAACAGACTTAAATCTTGAGCAAGATATCATTCGTATCGGCTTAAAAAATAATTTACATCTGCAATTACCACTAGGAAATCAGTCGCCTAAATTAGATGTAAAACCTTCTTATGATATCTATGTCATGCTGGCAATTAGTCTAGCCGCTGCTTTATATACACCAGAATTAATTGAAAATGGTGCGCCAATTGTTCACTTTCATGGCTATCCTGCTTATGATTGGTTTAAAGAAAATGAATATTGCGTTGGTGTTGATAATCCTTCTGTACCATGTGGAACTTATGAATCAGGTGTGTTTAATTTTCTAGGTCTTTCTAACTTAGATAATCAACAAACAAAAAATGTCAAATTAGTTAGTTTAATAGAACCAGATCATGGCACAAATTTTATCGCTCGTGATATGGACTATCTAATTGATAGGTTAAAAAATGGATGTTTAGCCGAACAAATTGAACTCGGTGGACAACATTTTGCTTCTCTTAAAGCTAATCTAAGTAATAGAAGTAAATTCATAATTCATAATTCATAATTCATAGGGAATAGGTGGTAGGTGACAGGTAGAAAGTGATCCTCCCCATCTCCCTAGCTTCGCGGAAGTCAAAAGTCAAAAGTTTTAAAAGTTTATGGCGATTAGAAAGATGCCTCCGGCACGCTTCGCGAACGCTACTACACAAACTAAGTCCACCTCCGTGGACTAACGAAAAATTGAGAGTTTGAAACCCATGAAGATGGGTTTTGTCTGTGTAGCCGCGACTTATAGTCGCCAAGGCTTTTCTTTTCAAACAACCTCTTAGAATGGTTGGTTTATTTACGCTGTACTTTACTAGCTTCTTCATGTTTACAGATTGAGTAATTTGTTTAACTTATGAACACCAATTCCAAAACATTACTGATTACGGGAATAGATAATTTTATTGGTTTACGTGCTGCTGAATTATCTTTAGAGCGAGGAATGAAAGTTCGTGGTTTACAAACTTCTGTAAAAACCAAAAGCACTACTAATTTAGATGCTGATTTAGTGATAGGTAACATAACAGATTTGGCAATTACCAAACAAGCTTGTCAGGGAGTAGATATTATTTTTCATACAGAACAACTGGCTGAAGAAACCGGCGACATCAAAAAATTTCGAGAAATAAATGTTGGTGGTACACTAAATATAGCTCAAGCTGCCAAAAATGCTGGTGTAAAAATTTTTGTCCATCTTTCTAGCGTGCTAGTTTATGGCTTTAACTATCCTCATCAAGTTACTGAATCAGACGCACTTTCTGGAGAAAATAACCCCTATTGTCAGACGAAAATAGAAGCCGAATCTGCGCTTTTAAAATTGAATTCACCGCCAGATTTTAATATTATTATTATCCGCGCTGGTGATGTTTACGGACCAGGTAGTATTCCTTGGGTAGTACGTCCACTTTTATTAATGCGTCAAAATTTCTTTGCCTATGCCAATGATGGTAAAGGTGTAAGTAATCATCTCTATATAGATAACCTCATTGATGCTATATTTTTGGCAATTGAAAAAGAACCATCTGAAGAAATATCTGGAGAAATATTTAATATCACAGATGGTCAAGAAACTTCCTGGAAAGAGTATTTCACAAATTTAGCTGCAATTGAAGGTTTAGATGGTTTCATGTCTCTACCTAAAGATGAAATGAAATTATTATTGCAAGTGCGTCGTCAAGGACAGAAACTGTTGCGAAAAAAAGCCGATATTCTGCCAGAATCTCTAGATTTTATCACTCGTCCTTATGCCTATTCCATCGCCAAAGCTAAAACTATGTTGGGTTATCAGCCAAAAATTGATTTGTCCGAGGGAATGCGTCGTACTCATGAATGGTTGAAAAAAACCGATATCCAAGAATTGTAGGCATTCAGGAGTCAGGAGGGGCGAACGGCCGTTCGCCCGTACAAGAGTCAGAACATTTGAAAAATGGTTAGATGATTAAGTGTAAGTTTTAGTGAGTTTTAGTGAGTTTAGGCTTTTCGCCTCAGTGTAAATCACTGCGCTACGTGGCGTAAACTCTAGAATAGTTAAATTAACTACATTTACGCCATAAAGCAAGAATTATGGCAGGATGGAAACAAGCTCGTGCAACAAGAAGTCCAAAAGCTGGTTTTCACTCTGAGGAACTTCATAGGAGGCAGGAGGCAGTTAACAGTGAACAGTTAGCAGTAAACGGCGATAACTGATAACTGATCCATATTTTCGCATTGTCAGCCAAAAAAAATTCTGGCCGAAGAATGTTTATTATCGTCGGAATGGTTGTGTGAGACTGCGAAAAAAGAATATATACTCCAAACCTTGACTATTAAATGACTCCAGACTACTCAGAAACTTACATCAATCATCCAACGTGGGGTTTACTATATAGGATCTGTATGGTTGATGATAACCAGGATCTGTTTACTACACTTTATGCCCAACGCTTATTTTTTTTGGTAACAAATGACGTTAAAGGTATTAAATTTCAGTCTATCGGTCGGACTGAAGCGAGAATGATGCTGGAAAATCGTTTACGTACTTTGCGCCGCAGTGGCAAGCCTCAGGAGTACGATCAGCTTCAAAGTGTTTTCCAACGCACATTCCAATGACAAGTTCGATTTGTGAACGTATTGCTACCATTCGCGCCTCTCTTTCCCCTTCAGTGCGGTTAATTGCTGTTAGTAAGCAAATACCAACCGAACTGATGCGGGAAGCATACAGCGCGGGTATTCGTGATTTTGGTGAAAGTCGCATCCAAGAAGCTGCCAGTAAACAAACTCAGTTGCAAGACTTGCCGGATATTACTTGGCACTTCATTGGCACTTTACAAAGCAACAAAGCCAAAAAAGCTCTAGAATTATTTGATTGGATTCACTCTGTAGATAATCTACATATAGCCCAGCGTCTGGATACCCTGGCGCAACAGCTGGGAGTGAGTCCCTTGGTTTGCTTACAAGTCAAAATTCTCCCCGATCCTAGCAAGTCTGGCTGGAGCATACCCCAACTATTAGCTGACTTGGCAGCACTTGACCAATGCAAAAATTTGCAAATTCAAGGTTTGATGACAATTCCCCCTCGTGGCTTGGATGAGAGGGAAATTTTGAATGTCTTTAATCATACCCATAAACTAGCCCAAGAAATTGGATCACAAAAATGGGGAAATATCAAAATGCAGCATCTATCTATGGGTATGTCTGGAGATTATCAATTAGCAATACAAGCAGGTGCAACAATGGTCAGATTAGGGACTATTTTGTTTGGGCATCGCTCCCCCATTTCCCACATCTCACCCGATGTAACTGTATCTTAAAAAACTCAGCACTGATAACCAGGTCAGTGCCTGTTGCTTAAAAATTGGTAGCCAGATATAGACTTGACAAATGTAATTACTAAGACCAAATTAGAGGTAAAGAACTTTTCATTACCCAAACTTTAGGATATAATTTTGACTCATTGTTATGTCCATATAAAGTTCTTTCTAGAACAGTATTTTCTTTATGAAAACCTGTACTAGAGGACACAAACAGCAATAAAATTGCTCAAGGCAGCAGCTACTATCTATACTGGCTACCAAAATTTACAGCCGGATCAATTAAGGTAATTTCCACTGGGAGCGTAGACAATGAACAATATATTTTCCAAACTTAGGGATTTTGTGGGTTTGAATGAGCAAGTAGAATACGAATACTACGAAGAGGAGCAAGATAACGATAGCTACCAAAATCTGTATCAACAAGAAAATCCTCAACCTGCTCCACAAGAAACCCCTGCTCCTAATCGACGTTGGCGTGAACCCTCCTCTACAATGGGAGAAGAAGTAGCAGCAACAGGATCAAAGCCTATGAGTAATGTGATTGGTATGCCAGGCGCAATTAATGGAATTTCTGAAGTTTTAGTCCTCGAACCCCGCACTTTTGAAGAAATGCCCCAGGCAATTCAAGCATTACGTGAGCGCAAGTCCGTAGTATTGAACTTAACAATCATGGACCCAGATCAGGCTCAACGGGCTGTAGATTTTGTGGCGGGTGGTACTTATGCTCTAGATGGACATCAAGAGCGTATTGGCGAAAGTATCTTTTTGTTTACACCCAGCTGTGTGCAAGTCAGCACCCAAGGCGGTTTTTTACATGAAGTACCCCAACCAGCAGCACGTCCCGTTCGTCCTACAGGTACAACTCCCACTTGGGGTAGTGAACCCAACCGGATGGCACAATAATGAAGTTAAATTAGTCGTTTGTCCCTGGTGCTGATGCTGACAAATGACTAATGACCAATAACTAAATGACTATTAACTAAATGACTATTAAATTTGGTTTAATTGGTGGCGGGGTAATGGGAGAAGCTCTCTTATCCCGCCTTATTGCGCGAGGAATGTATCAGGGTTCTGAAGTCATAGTCAGTGAACCCCAAGAGTCTCGCCGGAGTTTCTTGCAGCAGCAATATGGGGTAACTGTAACGACGGATAATTGTCTGGTGTTATCTCAGACTCAAGAAGCTGTAATGTTAGCGGTGAAGCCCCAGGTATTTAGTGCGATCGCTCAAGAATTAGCAGATATATTACCTATAGAACATTCACCTCTAATTATTTCTATTTTGGCAGGTGTGCCTTTAAAACCTCTAGAAGCAGCTTTTCCCCAATTGCCTGTTGTTCGCGCTATGCCTAATACTCCTGCTACAGTAGGCGCTGGAATAACAGCTATTTGTTTAGGTGCTTATACTCAGCCTAGCCATCAGCAAACCGCACAGGAAATTTTTTCCGCTGTGGGGGAAGTGGTAGAAGTTCCAGAATCTTTAATGGATGCAGTGACAGGTTTATCTGGTAGTGGTCCTGCCTATGTGGCGTTGATGATCGAAGCTTTATCTGATGGGGGTGTGGCTGCGGGTTTACCCAGAGCAGTGGCTAAACAGTTAGCTTTGCATACAGTTTTGGGAACGGCTAAACTCATAGAAGAAACAAAAATCCACCCCGCAGAATTGAAAGATAGAGTTACCAGTCCTGGGGGGACAACTATTGCAGGAGTGAGCGAGTTGGAGAAGGCTGGTTTTCGTTCTGCTTTAATTGAAGCGGTGAAAGCTGCTGCTCATCGTTCTCAGGAGTTGGGGAAAGGGTGATCAATTAATTCAAAGTTCAATTTTAGGGAAGTTTCGCGCAAAGACGCAAAGGAGCAAAGGCGCAAAGGTTTATATGGGGTCACCGTGCCAAAACGGGAAAATTGTACGCTAAGGCTGAAAGCCTTATCCATTAAAGATTTGAGCGATACTTATTTGACTTAACTCGCAAAGGGCGCAACTTGTCAAAACTGGTTGCTTGCT
>JBJOKS010000057.1:0-14565 GCA_046045965.1 Cyanobacteriota bacterium
AAATATATTCAATTAGAATTGCGTCAGATTTTAGAACAAGCTAAGGAACTCAGCGAAATTAGAGCAAATTTCTTGGCTAGATTCTGCCATCAATTTCGGACACCATTAAATGTTATTTCCTTTTCTAATAGCTTACTGAAACGACATATAGATCAATGGCAAGGAGAAAAAATATTACTATTTCTTAGGCATATTCAAACAGCAGTAGAACAAATAAATCAGGTGTTAGATGATATTGTGTTTTTGGCGAAAACGGCATCAGCGAAAGTTGTATTTGAACCTAATTATATTAATTTAATTGATTTATGCGAGGAGTTAATTGCAAAGACCATGATACTTAATACTGATAAATACATAAATTTTCAGAGTCTAGGAAACTCTTCTAAGATATGGATTGATCAAAAAATACTGGAGCAAATTTTGAATAGCTTACTCGAAAATGCAATTAAATATTCACCCCCAAATAGTGTTATAGATTTAATGGTTGATTGTTGCTCTGAGAAAATAATATTTCAGGTTAAAGATCAAGGTATTGGTATTCCCGAAGCAGATCAGCAAAGACTTTTTGAACCGTTTTATCGAGGTAGCAATGTTGGTAATAGTTCAGGAACAGGACTAGGTTTATCTATTGTCAAATCTCTAGTTGATTTACATGGAGGTCAAATCACAGTGGTGAGCGAAGTTGGTGTCGGTACTACATTTACTGTGGTACTACCATCAGTTCCTTATTGTGAGTCTGGAATTTCTTAATACTCAACGCTGAATTTTTTAATCATTCTCTCTAACAACTTTTATTGGTTTCAAAATGATACGCGAATCGTCGAAAATAATTCTTGTAATTGAAGATGATGCTCTTACCCGCCATCTCTTCTTAGACGGTCTTGAAGCTGAAGGTTTTGTAACGATAGGAGCAGAAAACGGACAAGTTGGTATTCAGCAAGCAGAAGAGCATTTACCGGATTTGGTAATTTGTGATCTGATGATGCCCGTTATGGATGGTTACAGTGTTTTAACTAAGCTACGTCAAAATCATCCCACAGCAATTATTCCTTTTATTTTTCTCACAGCTTGTAATTCTCAGGCATCTATGAGAAAAGGTATGGAGTTGGGAGCAGATGATTATTTAAGTAAACCTGCTACAATCGATGATTTGCTAAAAGCAGTCACTATTCGATTAGAAAAACAATCTCTTCTCAAATCCTGGTATGCTACTAACTCTCATCCAGTTTCAGAACTTCCAACTACATCAGCAAATTCAGAGTTAACCTTTCCTCTGGTTCCCCACCTGAAAAAAGTTTTTGACTATATTGAAGCTCATTATCACCAAGGTATTACTTTATCTGATGTCGCGGCCGCTGTTGGTTATTCTCCAGCGTATTTAACCAACCAAGTATCTAAACAAACGGGAAAAAGTGTTAATACTTGGATAGTCAAACGCCGCATGGACGCAGCTTGTTCCTTACTAAAAAGTACGAATCTGACAATGGAAGAAATTGCTACCAAAATAGGCTATCAAAGTGCTTGTCATTTTTCCCGCCAGTTTCGGCAACATCACGGTTTATCTCCCAAAATTTGGAGAAAACAACATCAATTACTTCATGTTTCCGCAACTGCAAACCTGCAATTTATCAATTCTCGCTCTCAGTTAAAAAACTCTGTTCCTTGTTAAGTTATTGACTATTTTTGGGTGTTGTAAACTGCTGAATCAACAATTGTACAGCTAAGGCTAACAAACCTAAAGCTACTATACCAAATATCCCTGTTCCCAAAGCCACCACACCCACAACTAGGGTACGAACAGCAGAACCTATATTTACGACTATTTGGTTATCAGAATGAATGGGTTTATTAGCAAAAGTGGTAGCGATCGCTATCATCAAAGAATACATCGCAAATGCAAATCCTCCCGACATTACCGCCCCCGTTATACACCTTAATGGTGTTGGTGGTATTTGTTCGGGAGTTTCTTTTTCTTTTTCTTTAACTTTGGGTTCGTTCATAATTTGGTAATTGGTAAATGGGGAAAAAATTAATTCTTTCTTCTTTCTCCTGACTCCTGACTCCTGTCAATGTAATATTTGAATTCCATTGGCAATTGTCTGAGTTACAAACAATTCTAAATCCTGATCAGGAATTGCTGCTCGTATCCGTTCCTTGACTATTTCAGCTTGTGCTTTTGATTCCACAATGGCAAATACTGACGGTCCAGAACCTGACATCATTGTGCCTAAAACCCCTTCTTGACTAGCAAATAATTCGCGCAGTTGTAATACTTGAGGATAAGCTGGCAAAACTACCTTTTCTAAATCATTGTGCATTTTTCGGCTAATTTCTACCGCATCTTTATCCAAGATAGCTTTGACAATTTCTCCCGAATGAACTGCACTAGCACGAGCCGCTAAATCTTCGGTATTTTTAACATAAGTATCACCAAATTCTTGTCTATAAGTTTTATATGCCCAAGGTGTAGAAACTTCTAAACTGCGGTATTTAGCTAATACTATATATATGTTATTTAAACTGGGTAAAGGAGAAAGTTGTTCGCCTCTACCAGTAGCAATTACTGTTCCCCCAGAAACACAAAATGGCACATCTGAACCGAGTTGTGCGCCTAATTCTTCTAATTCTGATTTAGTTAACCCCAAATTCCAAAGTAAATCTATTCCTACTAACACCGCTGCTGCATTTGTCGAACCTCCAGCTAAACCCGCAGCCACAGGAATGTGTTTTTTGACAGTAATATCAATACCACCAAAATTACTAAAAGCATCGGGAAATTGCTTGGCCATTAGTGCTGCTGCCCGGTGTGCTAAATTACTATTGTCTGTAGGTACTTGTGGATGATCGCAGTAAACGCGAATCGCTTCTGTACTAGCAGCGTGTAAATCAATTTGGTCTGCAAGGTCAATGCTTTGCAGTATCATTGCTAACTCATGATATCCATCGGGACGACTACCGATGATTTCTAAATATAAGTTGATTTTCGCAGGTGCAATTAAACTATAAGAACGCATATAAGTTATCAGGAGTCAGGAGTCAGAAGTCAGGAGTCAGAAGTCAGAAGTCAGGAGTCAGGAGTCAGGAGGTAAATATTTATCCCCATCACCCCAGTCACCAGTCACCAGTCACCAGTCACCAGTCACCAGTCACCAGTCACCTGGTTTATCAGTGATACCCATTGTGCAACGCTGAGGTCTTCGGCGCGAACTTGGGGATTAATATTTAATTGTTCCAGTAATTGCGTCAAGCGATCGCGATCAATTACCGATTGCAAATTATTTCTTAACATTTTCCGCTTCGCCCCAAAACCTAATTTAACCAGATTTTCCAACTTTTTCGGGTCATTAGCGGTAATTTCTCTCTGTCGGGGGACTAAGCGCACCACAGCCGAATCAACTTTTGGTGGTGGGTAAAATGCACCAGCAGGAACTGTACAAATTAACTCACAATCTGCCAAATACTGCACCCGCACCGACAACGCTCCAAAGGTTCTTGAACCTGGGTTAGCATACAACCTGTCTGCTACTTCTTTCTGTACCAGTAACACGATAGAATCAAAAGGTTCAGGATTGGGGTTAGCAATAGTACCAAGTAGCTTTTCAATAATTGGACCAGTAATATTATAGGGAATATTGGCAACTACTTTATTTTGCTTTTGGAACTTGGGAAAAGCTGTCAGTTGAGATGCTACATCAAGAGTCAGAAAATCCCCTTGTAGCAGTAAAAAATTTTCCTTTTCACCTAGTTGTTTTACCAGTAGTTTACACAAATCACGGTCAATTTCTACAGCAACCAAAGAGTTAACTAACGGTAATAAACGCCTAGTTAAAATTCCCGTACCCGGACCAATTTCCAAAATCCTATCATCTTCTTGACATTCTGCTGCTTTGACAATAGAGTTAAGAGCCTTTTCGCTTTTTAACCAATGTTGAGCAAATTGCTTGCGCGGTTGCACCATTTATAATGATTTCTCCATAATTATTAAAAAGAAAAATTTCTGCCAGTAGTCTGAGATTTGGATTTAAAGTTAATGTATCTATCTGAGAATTTGCAGGAACGGACAAAACCCAGGTGGAAATGCAAGCACTCCAGAATACAGAAGCAGTAAGATTGAGTTATTTACTTCAGCGCCAAAATATTACTTATGAACACTAAGATAAAATATATTTTACCCGTAATTTTATTAGCAGTTTGCTCTAGCATCAGCAGTTGCAGTTCTAGCGATACTTCTGATAATACAGCTTCAGCACCAACACAAAATAGCACAGTTTCCCCAACTCCCCTTAATTCTCCAGTCACGTCTCAACCATTTTCCACCCAACCATCTCCAGATGCAACTTCTAAAGCTGTTTCTGGTAAAACTACTCAAGTCACCCTATACACAAGTGATGCTCAATGTCAAGATTATATTTCTAAACCAGCTTCAGTGTCAGCCGATGAACCCATGAACGAAGCTGTCGGTAAAATTTTAGAGCAACGGGATACAGCAGATTTTAACTTAGTTGGGTATCGTGTTAGCGTTGACAATGGAGTAGCTACGATTGATTTACGAATTGCACCTGAATCAAAGCGGCAAATAGTTTCTCTTTCTAGTTGTGAGCAGTTCGCTTTATTTGGAAGTCTCCGCAAAACCCTCATCAGTAACCCCCAATGGAACATCAAAGATGTCCGCTTTACGGAGCAAGGTAAGGAAGTTGTTTTGTAATACCAATTCTGTATGAAGATGCGCTGAATTAAGATAAACGAACCACAGAGACACAGAGGACACAGAGAGAAAAGTTCAAAAATTTGGCGCAGCCTCACAAAGAAATGGTATGAGGTGATTGGGGACAGTGAATAGGTAGGGAAGCAGGTGAAGCAGGGGAAGCAGGGGGAGTAGGGAAAGTAGGGGGAGAATTATATATAAACCCAGTCCCCAGTCCCCAGTCCCTGATAAGTAAAGATTTTCTAGCGATTCTGCCCAAATACATAAACACACGATTACTATAAAAAAGTGTTTAATCAAGGAGGGTAAGCAGATGGATGTTAAGCTGATTTTAGTGGGATTAACCGTTATATTTACCTTTGCGTGCTTATTTTTTGGCACGAAAAACGGATTTTATGATTCAGATAACTATCATGGTAATGGTTCTGCACATTAACCACAATTAGAGAGCATGAGGGATGATCTTTCGTTATCCTCTCGTCCTGATACTGGGGAAGCAACTAATGAATTAGAATGCCTACCCTATAGTGTTCAGCATGAAGATGAAGGTGTATGTATACTGGTACGGATGGGTCCACACCGCATTTTGTTAGATTGCGGTTTGGGGGATATTTCATCTCTGACAAGGGAAATAGCTAAATCAGCAGATCAAGGTAGTTCACCATTACCAGCAGATTTAGTGTTAATCAGTCATGCTCACCCAGATCATGCTAAAGGTTTGCTGGCACTAAATCAAGCTTTTCCCCTGTTGCCTATTTATGCTAGTGAGGTGACTACCAAGTTATTACCGTTAAATTGGCCAGAACAAGCACCTGAAGAAATTCCGGCATTTTGTCAGGCGTTACCGTTGCGATCGCCTATAGAAATTCAGGAAAATCTAGTTGTCGAATTATTTCCCGCTGGCCATCTTCCTGGTGCAGTCGCTATTCTCCTCACCTACCACACCCAACTCCGTGATTATAAATTACTTTACACCGGAGATTTTTTCCTATCCAACTCTCGGTTAGTAGACGGACTGCGCTTAGAAGAGTTAAGGGGCTTACATTTAGATGTACTCTTAATTGAAGGCAGTTATGGAACATCCCGCCATCCCCACCGACGCAACCAAGAAAATCAAATAGCGGAAAGAATTAATCGCGCCATCGCTGATCATAATTCTGTCATTTTACCCACACCGGCTTTAGGCTTAGGTCAAGAATTGTTGATGTTGTTGCGCTCTCATCACCATTTTACTGGCCGGGATTTAGATATTTGGGTTGATGGTAATGTGGCTACTGGCTGTGATGCTTATTTAGAACTTTTACCCCATCTTCCCGCATCAGTCCAGAATTTTGCCCGTCATCAACCTTTATTTTGGGATGAAAGAGTACGTCCCCGTGTGCGGCGGTTAAAAGTAGAAGATTTGGCTACTTTAGGACGTTCACCCTGTATTGTCCTGACCGACTCTACAGCGGATTTAGGTAAATATTGCCAAGCCAACACAGGACCTTGGCTCATTCTCCTACCAGAAAAAATTGATATAACAGTTAATCAAGAATATTTAGCACCGACTACCATAGAAAGCTATCTTTTAGCTCAACATAGTGATGGACCGGGAACAACCCAGCTAATTCATAATTTACGACCTCAGCACGTCGTTTTTGTTCATGGTTCCCCTGCTTACTTGGCTGACCTCACTAGCTTAGACGAGTTACAAAATCGTTATCATCTTCATTCCCCATCTGCCGGAATTTTGGTAGAATTGCCCATTGGCGAAACATTTTTACAACCTTCCGCCCCAGAAACTAATTATGAAGGGGAGTTAACTGAACTAGAAACAGTAATTATAATTACCCTACCAGATGCAATTACAGATGATCCCCGTTGGCAGCAATTTGCGGATACTGGTTTAATAGAAGCCCGTTGGCAGGGAGAAGAGCTGGTATTAAGGAGTTTGTCTCAACGAGAACTGCTGAATCAAAATAGCTTAGATGCAGCCCGCAGTAGGCATCCCTACACCTGGACTGATCTAGAATGCTGTGGTACGTGCAAATACCAAAGAGGGCAACGGTGTTGGAATCCCGCAGCCCCATTGTATAACTTTAAAGTTACCCTGGAAGGTTACTGTCCTGCTTTTGAACGGTTGTCTGAAAATGAATCCTGAATCAGAATTTGCGAATCAGAATTCATATAACAGGAGTCAGGAGTCAGCATTAATTAGTCTGGATTCAAATCGGTGAAACGGTTGCGGATACGCTCAGACTCAGGACAATCTTCAGTCATGAGAGGTTCAAAATTACCCCGCGATACGGAAGCTAATTTCTGCGTTACAGAGCCAATGCTTTCTAGGCGAACCATCTCTTCCCAAGAACAAACTTCGTCTTCTTCGTCCGTTTCATAGCGTAGAGTCACTAGATCTCCCTCTATATCGATGATGCGGGCCCGCTCTATCCAGCGTTGCTGATCCCGCAAAAAAACACATACCTCCCGCCCGTCGCAACACAGTTGATAAATCTTGCGGTGTAGCATGTAATGCTTCTGCCTTTTTAAACAACGTAGTTAAACCTGTCAAAATCTGGGTCTTACCCCGGTCAAAAATACCCTAAAGAGGTCAATTTCACGCTCTGTTAACTAGTGTGTCTAGTAACCCAATCTCACAACGACTCGGTGGTAGTAGTCAATATAAGGAAATTTTGGGTCATAAACCAATGGTTACTGCATAAGTTGAACTTAATCTCTTTTGGGGCAATGCTAGATAATGTCTACTTCATAAAAGTCAAACATTTCTGGAGTTGTCCTAACCTGGTTAATATGTGGTGGTGATTCCTTACTACCATCCTGTAATAAATAGTGCTGCAAAACAAGCGTTAATTGCGGTTGTTTGAGTTGCCTACTTGTAGTCATTGGCATTTCTAGGAAGTCTGGGGACTCGGCTGTACTTTTAACCCTAATGTATTTGATCTTAACTCATTCTCAGGCTTACCTTCATGGTTTTAAACAATAATCACTAAAGAGTTTTGAGTTTTGATCTGTAACATGAGCTGTAGGACAGGCAAAATGCCTGTTAGTGGCAAAAATATGGGAAGATTTATCAGGCAAGTCTCTGACGGCGATTCAGATCAATTCATCAGTGACAAATTTTACTGGGTATTAAATATGAATAGTTTAATCCCATTATACACCAATTATAAGTATGAAGATAAATATTTAATTTTTTAGGGCAGGCAAGATGCCCACCCGATAATAAATGTATTCCATCCAAGTGATCACAGGCTTCATGTTCAGTGTTTGCGAGTAATTCTTAGTGAGTTTTATTCAGTACAGGCAATTCTCTTAGATTCTTTGAGCAAGCTTCTCGTTTAATTTTACCTGTGCGGATTGCGTCGTATAGGGTGGTAAGAGCTTTTAAATCATCTGCATGATAGCATCTAGTTGCCAGTACCTGAAGGAGTAGACCCTCTGATTCAACACTAAGATATCCAGTTTGGAAGGCAGATGTAATAATTGTGCGAATCATGATAAATAGGGCAGAATGAACGATTTATCATTCATATTGTGGAACACTTGCTCCCTAAACACATTGATATAGGACAGTAAATATTCGTGATTGTCATTACATGATTTTTGTGATCTCCATCACGTTCTAAAAAGACAAATCCTATAATAGCACAGGCTTTTATCTACGTACTTAGTGCAAAAAAGTAATTTAAACTACCATGAGTTATTAAGTTGTCAAAAGAGATATTAGTTATTAATTATACTATATTTTGAATTGGTTATTCAAGCTCTAGTATTTAAAAGCACAAAATAAAATAACAGTTGATCATGGTAAAAACTGACGAAAATCTTCATCTTTTTGACTTAATTGCACCCAGTTTAAATTGATTGATTGGAATTTTTGTACCAAGCGATCGCACGCTGGGCGCTCAGTGGCATAATGTCCAGCATCAATTAAAATCAGTCCTTGATCTCTACTTTCTTGGAATTGATGAAATTTACAATCAGCGGTGAGATAGGCTTGGGCGTTGGTTTTCACGACTGCGGAAATAAAACCTGCACCCGAACCACCCAAAACAGCAACTCGTGAAATTTGTTGTTGTAAATTCGCTGTGGGGGAAAAAATCAATTTTGGGGGGTTAAGTTGATGTTGAATTGTGGTGAGTAATTCCTGTAATGTCAAAGACGGTTCTAGCATTCCTACCCTTCCATATCCTAAACCCGATTGGGTGGGAACTATGGGAGATACGGCTTGCAGCTGTAACATTTGCGCCAAAACATCCGCTGTGCCATCATTTACCTGATCGAAATTTGTATGGGCGCTGTAGATACCGATATTGTGAGTAAAAGCTAACCTCGCCATTTCTGCTAGTGCTTCCCCACTGCGTAGAGATTTGGGGGGATGAAAAATTAAGGGATGATGGGCAAAAATCAGATTAGCATTGAGAGCGATCGCTTCTGCCATCACTGCTAAAGTCGGAGTTAAACACACTAATACCCGTGTTTCTTCATTTAACACACCAGGCTCAATCTGCCAACCACAATTATCCCAGCTTTCACACCAAGCCGGATTTGCCCATTCTTCAAACCAGGTGATTAAATCAGTAATTTTCATTAGATATTTACACGGTTATTTTACGTAATTACACAGTTAGAGGATCATTTAACCATTGTAGCTTAAGTTCAGCTAGAAGATAGTTCCCCAACTTCTTTTAGATCGGAATATTCAGTTTTTTAAGCTGACTCTACTAATAATCATTAATTGTCAATTGTCACCTAGATATAAGGTGATTGAGTGTAAATTACTTTGTAATTGCACGTAGATGCACAGAGGAAAATACTTAGGAAATACTTTTGATCAACGCTTGCTTAAACTCTTCCGCAGTCTGAAAAGTAATTTTCGGCTTCTCCACCAAAGCTAAATCTATTACTTCGGCTAATTTTTGAGGAATGCTGTTATTACGCTGACGAATAGGTACAGGATCATTTTGCAAAACTGCTAACCAAGGATCACCTGTAAAATCACGGGGGAAATATCCCGTAAGCATATTATATAAACAAGCAGCAGTTGCCCAAACATCAACTTCTGGTAGTGAGTTTTGAAAATCTAGCACCTGCTGACGTGGTATAAATGCAGGTGTACCCATCTGATTTCCTGTCAAAGTTTGACCACTCAACCCTGCTAAGTCAAAGGCTTTTGTTAAACCATAATCACCTATTTTCGCCACTATTTTATCATCTATATATGTAATCAAAATATTATATGGGTTTAAATCTCGGTGAACCAAACCTTTACCTTTTCCCTGCTTTCCATCAGCTGATTTAAGATGAGGAAGTTCTACTTGATGGGCATATATCAAACCATCGAGAACTTGAATGATTATTTCTACAGCGATATTAACAGGTAAACGCCATCCCGACCTTTGCATTAAATCCCAAACATTGCCCCCTTCACAATATTCCATGATAAAAAAGAAAGTTTCTTCCGCAAAGCCATAATCTAACAACTGTACGATATGAGGATGTTGTAAACACTTGGTATTTTCCACTTCCTCCAGAAACTTATGTATACCCTCTTCCTTACCAGCAACTGCTGGAGACATCAACTTTATAGCTACAAATTTTCTTAACTTGTTATTTTCTGCTAAAAAGACTTCACCCAAACCACCTTTACCAAGGGACTTAACAAACTTATAACAGGAGATTATTTTTAGATTTTCGTCACCCTGTCCAGCTAAATCTAGTAAATGGTGAAGCAGGTTTAAAAAACTTGGCTGGACTTTTTCTATAATTGGAATTGGAGTTTTAATTAGCTGTGATTCTTCTACTTCTATCCCTATTTTAAAGAAAATATCCCCCAATTTAATTTCATCACCATCTTGTAAATCATATTCTGGAAAATTTAACTTTAAACCTTCTTGTGCTGTTTGATGGCGTTTCCTTTGACCAATTTTTTTACCATTGACAAAAGTGCCATTTAAACTTCCTAAGTCGCGCACCCGAATATCTGGGGGGTTAATATCTAATAAGCAGTGATAGCGGGAAATTGTCATATCAATTTCATTGGCTAGTTGTAGGTTACAATCATGATTTCTGCCAATGATGCAAGTGCTTCGAGAATCAAAATTATATTCCTTTCCCGATAGTGTACCTTGAGTGATGGTGAGAGTAATTTTCGATGGCATGGTAAATTTAGGAGGTAAGTGGACTATTTAAGTAAGTAATCGTGCAAAATAAATTTTATAGTTTAGGAGAGGGAACAGGAAGTAAGGAATATAGACATTCTTGTTTTCAATCAATATGTACAATTAATTTTGCTTGGGTACTTATATAAATAAATATATCTTGATTTAATTTTATGGTTTTTTATGGTTTTTTATATAACATTTTTCATGGGCAAAAGGTCTAATCAAGTGATAATCAAACTCGGACTACAAGAGAGTTTTACTCCCGACTCTTGAATTCTTAACTTAGTATTTAATCACAGTTTTAACCAGAAATGTGAACTACCAACTCTCTGCTATGATTATGCTGGCGATGTTCCCAAATGTAAATACCTTGCCATGTTCCTAAAACTAAATGACCATTATTAATGGGAATATTTTCGGAAGTATGGGTTAAAACTGTGCGGATGTGTCCTGGCATATCATCATCACCTTCGGCATCATGGATATAATAGTTGCCTTCTGGTACTAGTTTAGCCATAAAATTTGCTAAGTCTATTAACACATCAGGATCAGCATTTTCTTGAATGACTAAACTGGCTGAAGTGTGCCGCAAAAATAAAGTGCAAAGTCCCGTTTTTACCCCAGACTCTGCGACTATGGCGGCAACTTTTGAGGTAATATTCTGAAAAGATTTGCCAGTGGTGGAAATTCTCAGCAATTTTTGGTAGTGTGTCATAGTAATTTTAGATTTTAGATTTTAGATTGGGAGTATTTCAGCAATGTTATTTACAGGGATTGAAAATAATCTATTATTGCTGAAGCTATACTTTGATTACCATTTTTAGCTATTGGTTGCTGTTGCTTTGGTGGTTGGGGAGAGTCATGGAGAAAATCCCAATTACCATCAAAAAATTCTGTTGGTGTGATAATTTGATGGTGGTTGTAATTGCTAATTCCTGATAATAGCAAAGCTGCTTCTGCAAAGTCATCACGCGGTATGGTAATAATAGGTATTTCTAAAAGTGTAGCTTCTGCAAAAGTGCTGTACCCAGGTTTAGAAACAACTCTTCCACAAATTGGCATAAAATCAACAGGACGATATTGATAATTCTGCACTTTAATTAAGTTAGGTAAATCTGGTGCTGAAGCATCAAAGGTGATAAATTGCCAATCAGAAAATTTCCTAATATTATCATAAGGAATTGCCTGTAAACCCAAACCTCCAAATGTTAGTAAGATGGTTTTTTCTGGTGGTGTCGTTATTCCCCAATTGGTGCGTATTTCATCAATGGAGAAGTTGGGAGAACCTCCTGTTAAACCCACATCTATGATATTTGGAAAAGCTGACATGGGTTCATGGAAGGGAAGACGAAATAAGCGATCGCTCTGATTATACCAATCACTGATCCAATCGGCAATTTCTATAAATTCTCCACCCCAATTTCGATAAATAAACTCCCAACTAAAGTTACTTGTCATCCAACAGGGAATATTGGCCGCTTTCCCCAACCCAGCTGCAAGAAAGGGAATATCTGCCAAAATGAGATTAACACGATTTTGGCGAATAAAGTTAACTTCGGACGCAATTAATGAATTTTGATTTTTTTTAATCTCTCTTAACTTTTGTAAAGTTGCTGCTTTATCCATTGTCAAACTATCAGCTTGAGCTACACCCAAATCAAATGCTCGTTGACGCAGGATAAAATCACCTTTGATATAGGATTCTAGCAGCCATCGTGGTGCTGTTGTCACAATAATTAACAGCACTTCTGGACATAATTTCTGAATTGTTGCGGCTATTGATGCAGTGCGGGTAGTATGGCCAAAGCCGTGGTTAGTGATGGCTATATATAAAATTGGACGGTTCATATAGGAGGTAATTGGTAAACATTGATTTTGGCATCTACAGATGAGAAAATTTTTCTATTTCTTTTATTAATTGGTCAATTTCTGATTCTAAGGTTAAGTAATGAACACTAACCCGAATACAATTAGGATTGGCAATTGTGCGAGTTAAGATTTTTTGTGATTCTAAAAATTGTACTAATTTTGAACTAGGTTGATTATTGTGAAGCTGGAAGGAAACTAACCCGCTTTGGGGAGGTGAATTTTTTAAACATTTGACATTATTTAAAGCTGTTAACTTTTGCCAAAGATATTCACTGTTACGGCAAATTTGCTGATATCTTTCCTCTGCGGTTCCCCATGCGTTATGAATGGCGATCGCTTGCTTTAAACTCACATATAATGGAGTTGCTAAAGTAGACACTTCATATCTCCGACCATCTGGTTTTAAACTAATAGGTTGTGCTTGATTATTGGTAACTACTCCATCCAAACCTATAAATGTCGGATGCAACATTTCCCGTGCTTGGGGTCGAACATACAAACCACCTACACCTGCTGGTCCGCATAACCATTTATGTCCAGTAAAAGCATAGAAATCTACCCCCAATTCTGCTAAATTTAAAGGCAGAACCCCAACTGATTGAGCCGCATCTACCAACAACAAAGAATTGTTGTTTCTGCATATTTCTGTTATTTTGTCAATAGGTAAAACTTGACCTGTATTCCACAAAACATGACTTAAAATTACTAGTCGTGTATTGGGGCGTAAATTTTCGGCAATAATAGTGACAGGATCGCCATCGTTTAAAGTTGCCATCAGGGGACAAGTGGAAACTTCTACAGCGAATCTACGACTAATTTCTTGGGCAGTAGCAATTACTCCCGGATGTTCACAGTCGGAAAGAAGTAAATGATCACCAGCTTGCCAATTAATTCCCCACATTCCTATATTACAGCCGATGGTAACATTACCTGTGAGGGTGATTGTGTCAGTTGGTACATTTAATGTAGAGGCGATCGCTTGCCGAGAAGCTTGCATTTGGGGAGATATCCAGCCATAAGCCTCAGCACCAAAAGGTCCTATTGCCTGAATATGCGCTTGAGTCTGGGTAATAGCATCCATTGCCCCTTGAGGCATTGGTCCTTGTCCCCCATAATTAAAATAAATCTTATTAGCTAAAGCTGGAAATTGTGCGCGATGGTGATGCAACATATCAATTTGAGATTTTGAGATTTTAAGATTTTGAGATTTTGGATGGGAAATTTAAAATGTTAAATCCGAAACTTGAGCATAAAAACCCCTATTCAACTCCTATTTATTCATAATATTCTTCTCTCCTGACTCCTGACTCCTGACTCCTGACTCCTGACTTCCAAAATGTCCTAATTATTGTTAACTTAAAGGAATGTTAATCAATGCTGATCTCCTACTCCAATATCAACGCTGTAAGCGGCGGCCTTTTTTAGATACTCATGGTGACTATAGCCAGCGAGATGTTACTCATGATCTGTTGATGAAAGTGCAGCAAGACAAACTCACTCATCAGCAAAGTGTGTTAGAAAACTTGACTTATCACCAACCTGATTATCCCTCAAAAAATTGGGAAGCAGGGGTTGCCGCAACTGTAGAATTGATGCAGCAAGGTGTTGATCTGATTCATCGGGGAGTGTTATTAGCCACTTATGATGAAAAATATACCTTACTAAGTCGTCCAGATTTGCTTGTCAAACAGCCAGGAACATCCAGCTTTGGAGACTGGTTTTATGTTCCGGTGGATATTCAACTAGGTAAACGTCCTAAACAAGAATATCAAGTTGTTGCTGCTTTTCACGCGGAAATTTTGGGGGCTTTACAGGAAGTCACTCTGG
>JBJOKS010000058.1:0-14403 GCA_046045965.1 Cyanobacteriota bacterium
TGATTCATTTCATAGCAATTTATTCAATTCTTCAAAATCTAGCTTTAGGAAATGATACTTTTAATATCCGGTTTGCTGGTGCAACTCCACAGAATCAATTATTTGGGACTAGAGGTAGTTTAAACTCCAGGATTATATCTCTGGCCTTTCCATTTAGCAGCGGTAATGATGTTGTAGGTGATAGTGATAATTTGGGATAACCAGTAGTGACTACATATTGTAATCCCGGTGATACCGCTCGCGTAACCTTTCCAGATGGGAGTGTTAGAGATTTCAGTAACACTCCCATTGATATATCAGTAGGTGAAGACTACCCTATTTGTCCTACCTATACGGTAAATGTTAGTTACACACAGGTCAGGTCTGACGGATTTGTACAGAATGGAGTTCGTCTTGGACGGCGTTTACCTGTTAGAGCTTATGTCACGGGTGATAATTCTCAGTCTTATATAGTTGATACAGTTTGTTCGGGTGGACAACCAACTGGTGAACGATTTGCATTGTTAACCGCTGGTTCTCCTGGCGTGATAAGAAGTTTGGTAATTACTGGAATTACGAATAGTCTAACAGCAGCACCAGTGACACCTACTTATAGAATTACCGTCACATCCGATGGGACTAATCTTTTTACTGGTAGTTTCAATAATCCCAATTATTCAGTCGAATGCATCACAAGTTGCCCACCAAACACACTAGATTGTGGCGATTGCTGCTTAGACTGCGAAGATATTTTTTATAAACTTTGTAACATAAACCAATTATTTATAGGGTAATATATCATGACAACTTGTAGCCAAATTAATAATGAATTAGGAGCAATAAGTAGTAGTGCAAATAGCATAAGTGCGAAATTAGATAATATTTTAACCCAGAATAACGATATATTAAATAGAATTGGCGGTATAGAATCTAGGTTAGGTGCTATTGAAAGTAGATTGAATGGTTTTGATAGTAAACTTGATGCTATAAATAATTTAATAGATAGTTTAGAGAACATTATTGTTACCGCAATAAATAATTTAGGTAATACATTACGTACCTTGATTAGTGAATTGATTGATCTCATAAGAAGTATATTTGGACGTAATAATAATGATAAAATTGACGAAATATTAAGTGAAATAAGACGAGCCGGCGAATTTATTATTGATGCAATCAGAATAGTTGGTAGGGAAGTAGTTTTAGGTAGAGACGCTATTCTTGAAGCGATAAAAAATTGCTGTAACAGAATAGAAGGTTTAATGAGAGAATTTAGAATAGATGGTAAAATACAAGAAATAATAGAAGAAATTAATCGTAGTGAAGGCTCTATAAAAGAATCTATAGGAGGTTCTGAAATTAGAATTATAAGACAAATAGATCAAAACGAAGGTAAACTAGATATTATAATCAGCAAAATAGATGGTTTAAATGGTACAGATGATTGGGTAACAAGAATATTATCAGCCATAGCAGGAGTAGCAGCAATATTAAATTTATTAAAAGATAATCAATGTGATAATCAAAAAGTGATTGAGCGCATTGATGGTTGTTGCAGTCATTTGTCCAGTCTAATAGTTCAAATTAATTATACTTCTCAATTAACAGCTATATCAAACAAACTAGATAGTAACACTACAATTTTAAATACCATCAACTCTACTACATTTTCTATAACAAACGCAGTCAATAATGTATCTAATCAAATTTCTAGGAACACTACAATTTTAAATACCATCAACTCTACTACATTTTCTATAACAAACGCAGTCAATAATGTATCTAATCAAATTTCTAGGAACACTACAATTTTAAATACCATCAACTCCACTACATTTTCTATAACAAACGCAGTCAATAATGTATCTAATCAAATTTCTGGCAACACTACAATTTTAAATACCATTAACTCTACTACATTTTCCACATCAAACGCTGACATAAACAATACATTATCGAATATAATCAATAGGACTTTATCTATACAAAATTCTATTGAAAACATCGAATGCAATGGAAGTGAACCGGTAGAAGTAGAGCTTGTTCAAATTAAAGTTCCGGTATTCGTCGAATGTGAGGGTAATGAACCAAAATTTGATGAAACAGACATATATGTACAAAAAGGACTAGAAGAAACAGAATTATTAAAGTTTACAAGAATAGCAGAAATTGAGGGAAAACAATGTAGAGAAGCTGTAGCAGTAATTCCTGAATGGTGGCAGGTTCGGCTAGAAGGTGGTGTACCTCAATTAGTTCTTGCTTGGGGGGAAGTAGATGCTAGTTCTGGAAAATGTTTGCATTCAAAATATGCAATGACAATTCCCCACTTTATCAACATCCGACCTGAGTCTTGTCCATTTCCAAGATACAGAAAAGGAAATTATGAGCTAATAGCTTATTTTAAAGACAATAGTAAGTTAATAATTAACGCTTTCACCGAACATGAATGTGAAAGAGTGTATAACTCTATTCTTCCCTGGATTGATCAAGAATATGCAAGTTCTGTTAGATACAAAGTAGGCAAGCGGGTTAGTTACCAGTTTAAAGAGGTTTGGGTATGTCCTAAATTTGGGAAATATTTTTCACAGGGGAATAGAGACACAAACCCCGACTGGACAGTGTACTTTAATTAACACTCGATCCAGCGCCAGGGCTTAAGTCCCGGCAGTAGTCTAGTGTATGTCCTGATGCACACAAAAATATTGCCAACTTAAGATATTCATAAATCTAATCAACAAAAAGGTATTTTATGACTGCAAAAATTGCCGGTGCTGATTTAACCACGTTCAGCGCATTAAATAGTTTAGAACAACAACTTATGTTCCTTGCAGGTATGCTATTAACAGAACAGAATTCTTATAATGTAGCTAACCCAACTGCACCCAGAAACGTCGTCGCAATTGCTCCAGCGTATGCTACTCGAACTGCCACCCTACAATGTCAGTTCACTATAGAATCTGACTCGGTTTTGCAAAGCCTTCATGAAAATATAACTCCTGCTTTTTAGTAATAAAAAATAATTATTATGGCATCACCTCAACGTCCATTAACTGGAGTACGACTCACTTATGAGTTAACGATGGGAACCGTAAAATACAGAGTAAGGATCAAGGAATCCATTGGCAAATGGTTAGGACTACGCCCCGTTGGACCACAAACAGGAACATTTGCAAGTGGTCCGAATTCTGGTAGGCGATTTTTACGAGCGCCGGCTGGTTTTAAATTCCAAAGCTTTACTTTCCTACTTCGTCCTGGAGTAACAATAACAGAGCCTATTCCTGGTGACTGCACAGGAGGAACCAGAAGTAGAGAAATATGTACATTTACTCTGGGATTTCCTCGCGGTCTTAAAGAAACACCTATTAACAGGTGGCGTGTTGAATCTTGGGCGCGAGGCACAACACGCGCAAATGACATAATCGGAATGATTACACCGTCGGGAGTTAAACACGTATGGCGTGAATCCCTAGCAGGTCAGACTGGAATACTCCCAAATGGATTACCCAACCTTCCTTCATTGCCCGATGGTTTTGATCTTGGTGATGTAATAGGACTAACTGGATCAATCCTCCCGTTACTGTTTTAATGTTTAGTTAAAAAGCTAAGTAACAAACCTCTAGCTTTTTAACTAAAACTATGACTAACTATAATTCCATTTAACAGATAAAACAGATAAAACAGATAAAAATGACAAAAAATGTTATTAAAAAATCGGATTATGAATTTACAATTTCATTTTCAGATTTACCTGATGAACTGAACCTGAACTTTAAACCATTGGTCGAATCTTTTAATTTACATCTTCTTTACAATAAATTTGTACTTTGTCACTGGCAAGCTCGTCCTAAAGGTTTAAGAGGATTTGGCTGGTATGATTTCTTGTCTAAAAAGTATTATTCTATTGATTGGAATAATATTAAAGTTGAATCAAAATCAATTCCTATTCAGGTAAATGAAATTGAATTTCCCACGGCTTTACCTTCCGCGGTATTGCTTTTCCCTGACTCTTATTTAGTAAAAAAAACCAACTACTGGAAGCTAACAGATGAGTAGGATTTTGGACTTTAAAAATCCTCTAAACTTTTCTTTGGTTTATACTCAAAGCTTACAAGCAGTACCAATCAGATCCGCTACAGGAGCAATTATTGATTATTTTCCAATAACAGAAATTATTATCCCTATTATATTTAACAGACCTGTGTGTGCGGTAAATGTAACGACTGCTGTACCAGTAGGTAGGATTTGGCGCTATGCAGGAAAGGTAAGCAGAATATTTGACTTTGCTCTAGGTGAAGCATTTTCTGCTGATGAGAGAAAGCATTTATTTTTAGGAAGATGGAACATCTGCTTATTTGACAGAATTTTACCTAATGACTACAGGATTGCATATTTACCACCACGGTGGTTTATTAATGTAAATGTTTCTGTTTACCAATATGAAGGAGTTATTGGAGATACTTTAGAAAATGATATTGCTGCTATTAAAAATTCTTTAAATTTACTATTACCAAATGAATGAAAATGGTTATTACTCAAGAGAAGATGGAATTTGTTGTTTTACTCTTAACAATATTTGGATCTTTCTACAAGCTTACACAAATTGAAAGTCGAATCAAGGAAAGCATTAAAGAAGTTCAAAAGGCCATTGAACTTCATGTTAAAGATAATGAACTGCTGATTTATCAGGTCAGGGAATTGCAATCAATTTTAAACGACCAACAAAAAATTCTGAAAAATAGTGGTTTGTTGCGTCGGGAAACAGATTAATGGTATATTTGTACTTGCGGTGCTGTCATGAACTGGAAAAGGTTAACCAGCGCCGTACTATCCCGATAAGCACAAAAATCCAAAAACTCCCCCGGCGCGTGAGGGAGTTTTTTTTTATTGAGTCAGGGGTCAGGAGTCAGGAGGCAGTAACTGATAAACTAGCTTATTTCCATTTATGCCAAACCCGCCCCTGATGAAATTTTCAATTTTATGGGGGGATATACCCAGTGCAATCGCCTTCTCAATCATCAACTTTCTTTCCAGTGCGATCGCATTTTCATGATTTCCCCCAGGAATATGAACATGATGAATTCGCTTGTCATAGTAACAGTAGCGGTAGTACCAATGTCTAGTTCCGTTGCGAGTTACATAATATTCCTCTACCCATTGAGTTTTTCTTTGTTCTGGAAGTGGGTAAGGTTTTTTTGGGTAGTCCTGTTTTTCTTGTTCTGGAAGTGCTGAAACTCTTATTTCTTCATCTTCCAGAACACTCATTGCCCGGACATTTACATCTGGGTGCAACTGCTCCCAATCAGTCCAGGAGCGGCCATAACTTTCCTGATCAGGATAGTCATTTGGATCTGGTGGTTCCTCGCTGCTGTCATAGAAAAGCGTGGACTGACCATTCTCCTCAACTTTTCCAGAACAATCTAAAACTATCTCATCCCAATACGGGTCTACATCTCTAGCTCTAGATGGTAATGAGGTGAATTCATCTAAATTAAATAATGTTCCGGTCATGACCCCTCCTCTATTGGTGTGGGGGGAATTGAGTAATGAGGGCATGGGGAATAATAGCCATTGGCAAGGTGAAGGTAAAAACTACCATCACAGTAAATGGCAAATGGCAAATAATTAATGGCAACTTCCCGCTCTTTAATAAAGCCGTTGTTGTTGTATAAGCGTACTTTCATGGTTGGTAAACACTTGGTAAACGGTTACTAATTAAATTCAAAAATAATCCTGTACTTCCATCACAACACCACCAAAATGCTGACAGATAGAAACATAATTAGTGGGTTGTTCCCAGTAGCGCCGTCTTAAACAACAGCGAACCCATCCTTCTGGATTAATAATTTTTTCAGCAGCGCCGCGAAGTTTAAATAACAGCAGGGCGGCTTTAATTTCAAACTGTGGACGGTTTAAAACTTCTGTTTCTTCAGTGTCAAAATGAATACCCTCCTGAGACATCAACTGTTGATTAGATAAGATATGCTGCTGCTGAACATCAGCATTAACGGAATTATCAGGGTTTGGATTGGGTGTTTTGTAAGTAGAGTTAGGATTGTGTAATTTTTGTTTTTTAGGTGGTGTTAACCATTCCAATGGTCTAACTACTAACTTAAATATCTTCCAGGAATACTGTTTAATAACTTGTATTACACGATTTTCTGCTAACAAGTTAAACATCCGTTTCAGGTAATTGTGAGCGTAGCTCTTACCTCTATGTTTTTTCACCCATTCGTTAAATTTTGATAAGTCTGGTTCTACTTCCTCTTCAATTCCTTCTCTGATCAGCCACTGCCATAAAAGTTTTGCAGCTGGTGGAATTTTGTTTTTTAGACAGAATTGATCATGTTTTTCTGTCCATTCTGTTGATGTTTTTGGCATAATGTATAAATGACCACCCCTCTCTGGTGGTATTCAAGTTTTTAAATACAGGAATCTGTCACCACCTAGCGCGTAGGTGGTTGGAATGTTGAGGCTGGATTTTAGATTTTAGGGTTTGGGCGGAGCAAAACTATCTGGTAGGTCCTGGATAGCCTTGCCGTGAGATTTCAAAAGTTTGTCTAGTGCCTTGAGTTGGGGAATTGTAAAGGATGGAACATTAACTCCAGCCTCCCATCGGCTAACAGTTCTTAAACTTACGCCAATAGTTCTGCCAAATTCCTCCTGACTCATGCCAAGCTCGTCTCTAAGGTGTGCCAAGGGTGATTTGCCCCCATTTTGACTTTCCGGTTTTTGATCGTTAGGTGTTTTATTCATTATAACCTGCCATGACATCATGGCATGACCTATTGACATAAATCAAGTAGTCATGACATAATGACGTATGTGAGACAACAAGAATCCAACCGAGTTGGAAACCCGGTAGATGGTAAGCACTTGGTTGGATGATTGAAAGTCTCTCACTTTCGAGAACGACCTGACACGGGGATGATGCTGTATCATTCCCGTGACCGCTCCCTCCTCTCCTTTGCCTTGTGCCTGAGAGGACACACCATACTAAGTCGGAGCAAGCACCCACGCATTTTTGACTGCGAGTGTCCGCGCGTGGAACCAACCCCCAGCACACAGATGAATTGCGCGTCCCCATTAATTTGGGGACTTTTCCTCTCATGTCTGCAATCTATAAACTGATTGCATATATCAACATACTTATTTTTCAGAGAGTTTGGAGGTGATGCTAGACGACAATCAACATAAACATGATCTGAAGTGAACTGCTTTCCCGTTTCTCCCACGGGAAGTAATTACAATATTTTGCATTTATGACGCTTCTGTTCCAAGTCAATATTAGCTGGTGGTTAATATTGACTTTTTCTTAACGATGACATCCCTTTTGACCGCAGCACATCCGAAGGAGGTGATTTTTGATGAAGCTTCTCAAACTTCCCAGTGGTGACTATATCAATTTAGAATTAGCTTGCACTGTAGAATTTGGTACTTTTCCTGACGGAAGTGGTGTCTCGCACCAAAGATGCAAAATTTTTTGGAGTGACAACAACTCTGATGTTTATTGCGACAATGTAGCAATTTTTATCAAAGACTATCTTGATAAAAATCATGATAGTTTGAATTAGATCACTATAATCAACCGCCTGACGATACGACTAACTTATAGTCGGCTACCTGGACCCGGTAGCCGAAACACACCCCGCGGTGTGTCGCGGATTGGGTCCAAACCAATCTTGCAAACTGCAAAAGTAACTTAAGGCTTTAAAAGAGAATTAAGCTCTTTGGCTTTTTTCCATTCGTAAGCTTGGTTGCTTTTGCTGCTTTGAGGCTGAATCAGGCTGATTAATTTCTGGCCTTTGGGTGATTCGTAAGCGTAACTTTAGTTCACACCCTTTACAAATTATATGAGAATAGTTGGTTTAGATGTCTCTAAATCATCGGTTTCGTGTTGCCTTTTAACAGAAAAACCGAGTGATGTTAGAGAATTTTATTATGACTGCAAGTTTTACCACTTCCAGAACAACCAAGAGGGTATTTCTGGAATGCTGGCATTAAAGCCAGATGTGGCAATTCTTGAACCAACCGGGGTCAATTACTCCAAATTCTGGACTCAACTTCTGACCCGTGCTGGAGTAGAAATTAGATTAGTAGGACATAAGGAATTGCGGCGCTATCGGGAAAACCATTTACAGTTACCAGATAAAGACGACGATGCTGATTCACTGGCCATAGCTTGCTACTACTTTGATTACTGTGGCGATCGCTCTCGATGGGTGAGAGTTTTAGACCCGGTGGTTTCCAGAATCAGGGAATTAATCTTGAGATTGAACCATCTAAGTAAGGTTCAGTCCCCAATTATTAACCGTGCTAGACAGGATTTAGCTTGGCAGTTTCCAGAAGTAGCATTGGTTAATTCTCAGCGTGGTGTTTCTGGGAACGTACCTTTGCTTTGGGGATGGTTGGCAGGAGAAAGGCAAAGTACAAAATATGATCGACTTTACTCCCAAACCGCCGGCGTGGGATTAACTGATTCGGTAAAGTTTCACTCGCAGCGCATTTGTTCTTTACAGAGAGAGGAACAATTAATTGAGGATGAGTTGGCTGTATTGCTAAAGGACGCTAGGTTTGAAAAATATATACAAGTGTTTGAAGAATTTAAATTTGGCGATCGCCTTCAGGCTACTATCCTTAGTCAAATTTTCCCACTAGAAAACTTTTTTGGTGAAGATGGTAAACCAGTGGTAAAAATTCGTAAGGGTAGGATTTCTGGAAAACCTACCAAAAGATACTTGAGCTTGAGACGATTTCAGAAGGCGTTAGGATACGCACCTACTCAAGAATCATCTGGGGATATTTCCAAAAATAAAGTATCTGGTGGGAGTGCTGTTTGTAGAAAAGCAATCTGGCAGTGGGTATTTAGCAGTGTTGAACCCGCCCGCCGTCGTTCCAATCCACTGGTCAAAGAGTTGGGTAACTGGCTTGATCAGGAAAAGAAAGCAGGTGTACCAGTGGCATTGGTCAGGAGCAGAACGGCAGTAAAAGCTGTTAAGCTCTTATTTAAAAAACTGGTAAATTTCTTAGGCTGAATGGAAGACTATCGAGATAGGTTAGTTGTCATTGTCGCTGGTTATAGTGAAGAAATGTCGCAGTTTATTAATACTAATCCTGGGTTACAATCGAGATTTAATAGATACTTTTATTTCGATGACTATAAACCAGAAGAACTATTAAATATTTTTGCAGGAATATGTAAGCAACAACATTATAGAATCACCCCACGAGGTCAAGAAAAATTATTGCAACAGTTTACCAAATTGTATAATGAAAAAGATAATAGTTTTGGAAATGGTAGACTTGTCAGAAATATGTTTGAGAAAATAATTGAAAGACAAGCTAACAGATTGGTGAAAATCAATGCTATTAACAAAGAAATGATGATGACTATTACCTGGGAGGATGTTTAATAACTTATCAAAAATATCACTGAATTGTTAAAAAGAGTCGGGAATATTATGCTATATTAAAATAGTATCTATTCTAAAAAACAAAAGACTGCTTGTTGCTCATGATATGCCAGCTGTTTTTTGGCCTCACAAATGAGCTGGCTGATGAGTTTCCCAGGGATTCCTTCAATTGACTCCCCTCCAATGATAGGGGTATTTGATTCGTGGCTATCTTTTCTACCAGTTCTGATCTGGTAAGTCCCATCCCTTTGGTGGGTTTTTCATTAAATAAAGTATCTGGTGGTAGCACTGTCTGTAGAAAGGCGATATGGCAATGGGTTTTTGCCGCTGTGGAGCCAAAGCGCCGCCGCACTAATTTACTGGTGAAAGAGTTGGGGGAATGGTTGGATCAGGAAAAATCCACAGGTAAGCCGGTGACATTGGTGAGAAGTCGAACCGCAGTAAAAGCTGTTAAGCTCTTGTTTAAAAAATTGGTAAATCTTTTAGACTGAATAATTAAGGAAAAATGGTTTCAGTAAAAATATGATGATTTTGGCTCAAAGCTTAACAATTGATTGGGTGTTAGTAAATACCTGCTTACAGTTTACCATTTGGGGGCTTTGCTCCTTATTATTAGCTGAAATTCTTAGAGACAGTTACCATGCTTTGTGTCATCAAGTTACCTGGCTGGCAAAATGGCATAATAAGCATCATGCAGCTTACCGTCGTGATTTAACGTTAGTTTCCCAAAAAGCTTACATAGATTCCCAACTGTATCACGACATAGTTGAGTCCATTATACTGGTAGTTCTATTAACAATAGTCGCCTTGGTTGTTCAGCAATGGGGTTTATGGTTGGGAGTCGCTTATGCTGTCACTTTTTTATATGGTGCATCTTTGCGATATTTTCAAGGTACAATAGACACAGATTACAATCATTTACCTGGACCTTTAGAAGCCATTCCTTCTGTTTGGTTGGTAAATAGAACCTATCATTGGCGACATCATTTTGATGATGTGAATGCTTATTACAGTGGTGTATTTCCTCTTGTGGATAAAATACTGGGAACCGGACTTTCTCTGAAAGGTAAAACCATTGCTTTAACTGGTGCTTCAGGTGCTTTAGGACAAGCATTAACCGCAGAACTAATTAAGCATAATGCCAAAGTGATTGCTGTAACAACTAACCCAGATAAAATAGATGTACAAACAGGGTTAAAAGTGATTTCTTGGGAATTGGGGAATGAAGCAGAACTAAAAGCCAATTTAGAAAAGGTTGATATTTTGATTATCAATCATGGTGTGAATGTTTATGGCGATCGCACATCAGCAGCCATTAAAAATTCCTACGAAGTCAATACTTTTTCAGCTTTGCGGTTAATAGATATCTTTTCTGCAACTGTCACTGGTCCAGAAGCAAAAGCAACTAAGGAAATTTGGGTTAACACATCGGAAGCGGAAGTTTCCCCAGCTTTAAGTCCTCTTTATGAACTTAGTAAACGGGCGTTAGGTGATATTATTACTCTCAAACGCTTGGACAGAGTTTGTGTAATTAGAAAGTTAATTTTGGGTCCCTTCAAAAGTCAACTTAATCCCTATGGAGTGATGTCAGCAACGCAAGTTGCACGGGGAATTGTATTTTTAGCCAAGCGGGATTTTAGAAATATTATTGTTACGGTAAACCCGCTAACTTATTTAATTTTTCCCATCAAGGAATTTAGTACATCGTGTTACTATCGCGTTTTTACTAAAGCAGTGAAGGGTAGTTAATAAGGCTGACATTAGTAAGAATTCAGGAGTCAGGAGTCAGAATATTGGATAAATCAGTAGATTATCAATATGTGATTTTTAGTCTCATCCTTAAAAAGCTGATTACTGATAGCTGAATCCTAATTTAATGTTTTGATCTGAACCGACAAGTATTGCCTCACATTTTGCAATTAACCTCACAACTTCCTCACAAACTAGCTCTAAATTTTAAATAAATCTGGTGTTTTGCGTAGTATCGACAAATATCAAACTAGGCTAAGTTGTGAGGTAGTAATGAGTGCATCACCATCAAGCCAAAAACCCCATTGTGCCTTAGTTTATGGTCCAGTAAAATCTTGGCGATTTGGGCGATCGCTCGGGATCGATCCTATAGGGATAATATCTACCTGTTCCTTTAACTGTATCTATTGTCAGTTAGGGAATATTCAACAACAAACAACTCAACGGCAAATTTTTGTCCCTACTAGCCAAATTATCTCGGAACTGCAAGCGATCGCACCTAGAGAAATACCGTTAGATGTAGTAACTATTAGTGGCAGTGGTGAACCTACCCTAGCACTGAATTTAGAAGAAATTATCGCAGCTACAAAAGAAATCTTTAAACAACCAAAAGTAGTATTAACTAATAGCACCTTGTTAGGTGATCCATTAGTCCGTAAAGCCTTATCACTAGCTGATATTGTCGCAGTTAAATTGGATGCTGTTTCGTCAAATCAACTACTGCAAATTAATCGACCTCTAGAGACAATTGATTTACCAGATATTATTAAGGGAATTACACAATTTAGACAGGAATATCAGGGAAGGATGGCAATACAAACCATGATTTTGTCTTCCTGGACAGCACAAACCCAAGCCTATTACATCCATTTGCTCAAAGTTCTCCAACCTGATGAAATACAACTTAACATTCCTTCCCGTCCCCGTGTCCTAGTTAGTCAGTTAGAATCCAGAGGTAATGACATTGCTGAATCTCGCGCCTATACTTGTGAAAATTTCAAATTGCTCACTTTTGAAGAACTCAGTGCTATGGCACAAAAAATTCACAATGTTACTAAAATTCCTGTGCGTTATCCCATACTAGGTGACAGGTGACAGGTGACGAGTATGTCAATGTTGTATTTTTAAGGAGTTAAGAAAAATGACGACAACATCAACTGAAATCTTATCAACATCCACAGAAATTCCCGCTGGCTATCTGAATATTATGGGTTATGTTGATAAATCAGAAGTTAATGGTCCTGGTTGTCGAGCGGTGGTTTGGGTACAAGGTTGTCCTCGTGAGTGCGAAGGTTGTTTTAATCCCGACTCTTGGACTTTTGAAATTAACAAGTTAGTTTCTATTGATCAATTAGCTGAAGATATTATCAAAAACCCTGAAAATACAGGTGTAACTTTCTCCGGTGGTGAACCATTTTGGCAAGCATCCGCATTAGCTAGTTTAGCACGTAAGGTTAAAGCTGCCGGTTTAAATGTCATGGCTTTTACTGGTTTTACTCTCAAGCAATTACAATCTGAATCAGCACCTCCTGGATCTCAGGAATTGTTAGCAGAATTAGATATTTTAATTGATGGTCCTTTTGTCCAGTCTCAAGCAATAAATTCTCCTTTGTCTCCTGTTTCTTCTAAAAATCAACAAGTTCATGTTTTTAACCCAGAATTTAAAGATCAAATTAGTTGGGCCAGTGATCAAATAGAAGTTCATGTTCTCAAAGATGGCGATCGCATTGTCACCGGTTATCAAGGTTGGTTAGAATTAACCTAAGTCAATTATCAGTTATGATTTTTAGTATTGGGAGCATCTAGCTCCCCTTTTTTATATAACAACCCTCTGGGAAAAATATATTTATTAATACTTGGTTAATTTATGTTATAATCTTCACATCTTCATTTATGAAACTTCAATTATTCCCGCTTTTATGAAACGTCTTTACTACGGTGATAATCTCCAAGTTCTCAGAGATAAAATCCCTAATGAATCTATTGATTTAATTTACCTTGATCCGCCTTTTAATTCTAAATCTAATTATAATATTCTCTTTAAAAATGCCACTGGGGAAAAATCAGAAGCGCAAATTACAGCTTTTGAAGATACCTGGATTTGGGGAATTGAATCAGAAAGATTTTTAGATGAAATCCAAGATCAAAAAGGAGAATTATATCAGTTATTAGATTTATTAGTCAGAACATTAGGTAAAAATTCATTATCAGCTTATTTGGTAATGATGGCAATTAGATTAATAGAATTACATCGAGTTCTGAAATCTACAGGCAGTTTATATTTACATTGTGATACTACAGCCAGTCATTATTTAAAAATGATTTTAGACTTAATATTTGATGCTAGAAATTATCGTAACCAAATTACTTGGAAACGAACTAGCAGTCATAGCGATGCTAAAAAATATGCAAGAATTACAGATATTATTTTCTACTATGTCAAATCTAATGAATTTACATGGAATCCTCAACGCTTGAGTTATTCTGAAGAATATATCAAACAATATTATTGTAATATTGATAGCGACGGTAGAAGATTTCAATTTGATAATTTAACAAACCCAAAAACAAGCAAAGGTTATTTTTATAAATTGTTAAATTGTGATCCTCCTGAGAATGGTTGGAGAATGCCGGAATCTCGCGCCGAAGAGTGGCTAAGTCAAGGTAAAATTGCGATACCACCAACAGGGAAAACACCACGTTATAAACGTTATTTAGATGAGGTTCAAGGTAAAGTTATTCCCGATATTTGGGATGATATACCGCCTATTAATTCTCAAGCTAAGGAAGCTTTAGGATATCCTACCCAAAAACCTTTAACATTATTAGAAAGAATCATTCAAATTAGTAGTCATCAAGATGATATTATTCTTGATCCATTTTGTGGATGTGGAACAGCAATACACGCAGCGGAAAATTTAGGCAGAAATTGGATGGGGATTGATATTACTCATTTAGCAATTTCTTTAATAGAAAAAAGATTAAGAGACGCTTTTCCGAGCAAATTTATTGAAGATGAAAACAAAAATCAAAAATTAGTACCAGGGATAGAATTTGAAGTTGAAGGTACACCCAAAGATTTAGCCGCAGCAATAGATTTATTTAATAGAGATGCTTATCAATTTCAATGGTGGGCTTGTTCTTTAGTCAATGCACAACCATATAAAGATAAAAAGAAAGGTGCAGATGGGGGAATTGATGGTTTAATCTTTTTTGAAGATGTCATAGATATCAAAAAATCAAATAAAACCGCAGTGAAAAAAAT
>JBJOKS010000059.1:0-14402 GCA_046045965.1 Cyanobacteriota bacterium
ATTAAAGGTAATTTATCTTTGCTAAAAGCTACTAAACAATGATGCCAAGTTCCTGGTAAATTAGCTACATCTGGTAATATGAGCATGATGCTTGTTCGCAACCATTTTTCACTTTCCTCTGAGTTAATTTCGGCATGAGGATCTGTAAGAATACGAGTAATTTGACCTAAACGTAAACTACCATCGAGAAATTGTACTGCACCTAAATCTAAAATTGGTGGTACTATTTCATTACCAGCTTGATCCCATAATTGATCATTTTGAGTGGATGCAATTTCTAATTGAAAGCGTTGTAAATTAGCTGGTGTGACTAAAGTACGTAACCGCAGATTCACTGGTGGAGTTACAATTATTTCTGCATGAGAGAAATAGATTTTGATGGGAATACCAGAGGATTTTAGCAGTTTTCGGCTCATTCCACCAGCACAAATGGCTATATCGGCGCTGTGGAACGTTGTGGTATTTGTTTTTACTCCTTTAAAGCTTTTGTCGCCGGACAAAATCTGTGTAAGTTCTAATACTTGACTAAACTGTATTTCTCCCCCCAGACGCAGAAAGGCTTGAATGTATGCTTGCGTTATTTTTTCTGGGTGGATATGACCATGTTTGACGGTTAAAGCACCAGATATGGCGTTTTTATTTAGTAATGGTTCTAACTCACAGGCTTCTTGGATACTCAATAGCTGGGGTGGTGTGCTAAGATGGGAATAGGATGCAGCTGCTACCTCTGGGTCAGTACCATTAGCGATAGTTAGTAATAAATCTAATTCACGAAATTGGATATCAGCATCTAATTCTTGAGTTAGGATTTGATAACGTGCGATCGCTTCCTGAGATAGTTTTTGTGTAATAGGTGTTGTACTCGACCAATAAGAAATCCCACCATAACTAAAGCGAGTAGCATTTTGTGGTGTTTTGTCTTGTTCTAGCAGCAGTACCGAAAAGCCAGTTTTTGCTAATTCATAAGCGATCGCAGCACCTGTAATTCCTGCACCAACTACAATCCAATCATACACTTTCATAGATAATTACAGTTTGAATATGAATATCCGTCCTGAAAATATACTAGATTACCCAACTATATCAGAAGTAAATACACTAGCTTTTGGTGGCAACAAGGAAGCTAAACTTGTAGAAATTATTCGCTCATCTAACGGTTATATTCCCGAACTTTCATTAGTTGCAGAAATTGCAAATTCTGTAGTTGGTTATATAATGTTTAGCTACATTGACTTAGTAGGTGAACAACAACTACCTGTATTGAGTTTAGCACCGATGGCGGTTCATCCAGAATTGCAAAACCAAGGTATAGGTAGCGCACTACTAAAAGCAGGGTTAGAACTAGCAGACAAAAGAGGAGAAGCACTGGTTATTGTTTTAGGTTATCCTAAACTTTATGCTCCCTTTGGGTTTCAACCATCAATAAATTATCAAATTGAGAGTCCTTTTCCTGTTCCCGAAGATGTGTTTATGGTGAAACCTCTTTCTGGTTATGAAGAAAAATATAAAGGGAAAGTCGTTTATCCTCCCGCTTTTCTTAATTTTTGAATTTTGAATTTTGATTTTTAATTGGTATTACCTATTTTAACATCATGTAAATCACGTGCTTCTTTGGGATAAACAGTATTTATGGATTGCAACATTTTTTCCCGTTTTTTACGGGCAATTTCTTGTAAATCAACAGTTTTATCAGTCTCATCTACTATCTCACCAGTGATAACCTCAAGCACGTCTTCCAAAGTAATAACACCAGCAACACATCCATATTCATCTACTACTACTGCAAGATGCTCATGGGATTCTATAAAGCTTTTAAGAAGTTTATCAGCCCGAATTATCTCAGGAACAAAGCGAACTTTTCTAGTTAAGTCAGCAATTTTTTGATCACTACTTCCCTCAACCATTGCTGTTAGTAAGCTTTGTTTTAGTGCAAATCCCAAGATTTGATCAATAGATTCATCAATGACAATAATTCGAGTATGTTGGGAAGCAATAATATCGGCTTTAGCCTCAGCTAAAGTTAAATTACCACGTATATATGTGAGCATGATTTGGGGTGTCATTAAATCAGATGCTGTCACATCATTTAATCTAAACACCCTCTGAATCATTTCTGCTTCATCACTTTGAATGATTCCTTCTTGTTGACCAATATTTGCTAATAATTTGATTTCAGCTTCGTTTGTTGTTGGTTTTTTTCTCCCTTTAGTAAAAGGTGCAGTGACATTTTCTAGAATCCAAACTAAAGGTGTAAAAGCAATGGAAATTCCAGTTACAGGTATGGCTGTGAGTATAGCAATTTGTTCAGAATACCTTTCGCCAATTGTCTTGGGCATAATTTCCCCAAAGATGATAATTAGAAATGTTAATATTCCTGAAAATACACCAAGCCACCTATCTCCTAATACTTGAGTGGCAATACTACCTGTGATGATACTACCAATGATGTTGAAAATATTATTGAGGATTACTATTGTTGCAATTGGTCGATTCATATTTTCACGAATCGCTAGAAGTGCAACTGCGGCAGGGTTTTTTAATTCCGCTAACTGTCGAACTCTCAATGTTGAAACAGAGAACAGCGCCGTTTCTGTACAAGAACACAATGCTGAACCTAAAAGAAGCAAAAAAACAGTAATTATAAGCTGTAACATATAGGTTCCCACGTATGGGAATAGACGGTTAGGGTTAGCAGAGAACTAGTACCGCAGGGCGGAAGTCAAAAGTCAAAAGTCAAAAGTCAAAACGAAGACAGCATAACCTTTTCGGAGGTGAAAAATGGTTAGTTTATTTACGCCAACCTGTACTAGAGGATATCATGTAGGTACGGTCTAATAATTATAACGCATTTTGAAACTTGCTAAATATAAAAATTTTATTTGGTGCTAAAGGAAGAGAAGGGGTACTTATGACCTAATCACTAAGAGTCAGGACAATATATTTATATTTTCCATCACTTTTGGCATAATTTACTGTTTTAGCCGCAAGTGATGAAAGAGTTGAATGTTAGAAAGAGAAGGTAGTACGCACAGTACCAATATAAATAGGGTCGTTGTTATCGTTGTGTTCAGGATTGAAAATGACTAACACACCAGGAGTAATCTGAATATTGTCAGAAACTTTCATCTTGTAAAGACCTTCAAGATGATAGGATGTGTCAGGATCTTGACCATTAACATCAGTAACTCTAGGTGGTTGACCAAAAATCAAACCTAAAACGTTTCCTTGTTTACCAAAGTCTCTTAAACCTAAAGTTGTACCCCAGTACCAAATACTTGCATCTTGGTTAGAACCGTTTAAAGCTTCCGCAGTGCTATAACCAACCCAACCAGCTAAAGTTAATTTGGAACTTGGTTGAAATGTAGCTTGAAGACCGTAGTTGTTAGATGCAGTTGCAACATTTCCACCAAATGGTCTATTTGCATTGGTACTTCCTGTACTACCAAAAAGATTTACAGCATTAGGATTGCTAGTTGCAGGATTGTTATCGGTATCAACTGCACTGTCGTATGTGCGAGCATAAGCAAACCCAATATTAAAAGATTTACTAGGTTTGAACGCTATTTGTCCAAAAATGGTGTTGTCACCGTCAAAAAGTCCAAAACCAGAGTTAGGGTTAGAATTTCTGGGTGCTACATAGGCCGCAGTTAAACTCAGAGAACTTTGAGGGTTAGCGACTACAGTAAAAGCAGAACCACCAGTGCTTTGACGATAGATAGGACTAAAACGACCGTAGCGGGAAATAGCACCCAAACCATCGCTTCTCCACTCAGGGTTAAATACTTCGGTATTGTCCCATAATTCTGCATTATTGGCATCAATCTTGATCCGCACTTTATCGGTCAAATTGAACGCATAATTGATTTTATCAACACCAACGCTGTTGCCTTCATCCCCATCAAAACCTAATCGGGTCAGATTCGTACCTGTAATACTGCTATTAGGTTGAGTATTGCGACCCTGTAAACGAACTTCTAAGCGGTCTTTACCTGTAAAGCTACTAACTAATCTCAACCTGAGTCGATTGGAAAAAACGGTGTTACTATCCAAGTTACCACCACCAGCTCTCTCGTTACCAAAAGCCTGAGCTATGTTGAATATTGCTTCACCTTGTAATTTGGTGGTAGTAGAAAATTGATTTGCTTCTAATTCAGCAGTACGAGCTTCTACAGCATCAACACGACCACGTAAAGTTGCTAATTCCGCAGAAAATTCTTCTTGTAAACGTCCCAATGTGGCTAAATCTTCTTTATTTGCTAAGTCAGATGTAGCTGTGGCAATTAATTCATTAACTCTGTCTAAACAAGCATTTAAACCTGCGGCAAATTCATAACGAGTTAATGCACGATTACCACGGTAAGTACCATTAGGATAACCTGCAATACAACCGTAGCGTTCCACTAAAGATTGTAAAGCTTGAAAAGCCCAATCTGTCGGTTGGACATCAGAAAACTGAGAAACTGATGTTACTTGCCCTATATTATTATTATCTTCAAATAATTCAGGAACGCTTGTTAACTGGTTATTAGTTTCACCAGCATAAGCATTGTTAGCCGACAAAAATGTAGAAACAACTATGGGACTGACTTTCAGCAGATTCCAAAATATTTTGGACATATTTTTATTTACTCTCACTCCTCAAGATTCCATTTAGTAATAAATTTTCTCGTTATTCAGAAAATTTACTGCTAGATATCTATTGAACCATAGACTGTCTTTCTCGATCTGAAATTTGATAATTAAATTTGTGTATCAAACTTATAAGTAAGAACTCAATAAATCTCAATGAATCTATTTATCTAATCTTATGTTAGTAGTTAATTAGCCTGATATTATTTCAATGGTTGATGAGCGACATTAGCAGAAACAATACCCATCAATTCTAATACTGCTGCAACTCGTAAAATTAATGCTTCATTATAAGGTGCAGCAATTAATTGTACTCCTAAAGGTAAAGAATTATTTTGATTAATTGGTACTGACAACACAGGTAAACCAATAAAAGATAATGGTTGTGTAAATAATCCCAAATGAGGACGCACTAGTATTTCTTCACCGTCTAAAATCATCGTAGTTTGACCAATTAAAGGGGCTTTAATGGGTGTAGTTGGGGCAATAATTATATCTACATTTGCAAATATCTCTCTTACTTGATCTCTATACCATGTTCTAAAACGTTGGGCTTGGATATACCAATGATGAGGAATTAATGCACCAGCTAGAAAGCGATCGCGTGTTCCAGGGTCAAAGTCTTGAGGACGGGATTTTAACTTCTCTAAATGCAGATTTGCACCTTCACAAGCTGTAATCACAAACGCCGCAGCACGGGCAATTTTAGCTTCTGGTATTGTTATATATTCAGTGACATTTAAAGCATTAGCAACTTTTTCCACTGCTGCTAAAGCTTCTGGTGTTGCACTTTGGGTAAAATAATCATCTGCAATGGCAATTCTCATTTGAGAAATATCATGATTTATTTGTGGTAGACATTTTTCAATAGGGTGTTTTGTACAAACCGGATCTTTTTCATCTTCACCTTGCAGAACATCAAAAATTGTCGCAATATCTCTCACAGAATTTGCAAAATGACCGATATGATCTAAACTGCTAGAAAACAATTTTACACCTGCACGAGACAACCTGCCATAAGTAGGTTTAAAACCAAACACACCACATAAAGCAGCAGGAACTCGAATAGAACCATTAGTATCTGAACCTAAAGAAAAAGGAACTAAACCCCCAGCAACCGCAGCAGCAGAACCACCTGAAGAACCTCCTGCTATTCGTTGTAGATCATGGGGGTTATGTGTAGTACCATAATGGGAATTTTCTGTCACAAACCCATAAGCATATTCGTCCATATTTAACGCACCAACCAACACCGCACCAGCTTTTTTTAACCTAGTAATTGCGGTTGCATCTTGAGTAGCTGGAAAATTTTCAGCATTGATTTTTGCACCGGCTAAAGTTGTTAACCCAGCGATATCAAATAAGTTTTTAACTGCAAAAGGTATACCAGATAAAACACCAGGATTTTTACCTTGAGCAATTTCTTGATCAACATTAGCCGCATCTTGTAAAGCTGTTTCTGTGGTAATTTCAGTAAAACAATTTAATTCTTTATTTCTGTCATGAATTTTCGCTAATGCTGTTTGGGTAACTTCTACTGCGCTAATTTTACCTGATAAGATATTTGTTGAGATGGAAACGGCATCATTCATAGTTAATTTATGTTAATTTATGTTAATTTATGCTTCAAAAGTGGGTGCAATTTCAACTTCTTCTGGTAAATGAAAGTTATTCACAACTTCTGCTATTGATTTGATCTTTTCAAAATTTGCAACCACTCCATTTTTATATTCATCTTTGATCGGCAAATTCAGTAACAGCGACATTTGCTCAACATACTCACTTACATCGAAATCATGATTTACCATTTTCTTTCTTGTCTATAGCATTTCCTAATTATATAGCAATCCTAAATAAGATATGAACACCTATTTTTCTCTACCTCTGCGCTCTCTGCGTCTGGAGCGGTTCGTTAAAAAAAATCCGTTCATAAATCAAATAGGATTGCTATATCAGGTATGTTATAGTCTCCTCAAGCGAGGAGGAGATTGGGATTCCTGTACATCACTAGACTGAGAAAGGCAATAATTTTGGGTTTTATTTATTTAAATCTTACCATTTTCAAACCAATAAAAAACCATCCTTATTGCCATTTATTAATATGTAGGATGGTTTTTATACTGCATTAGTGAAATTAATATAATCCAGATAATCTCATATTTTTAGAACCATTTACTAGATTATCTAAAGGTAATAACTCATCTAATTTATCAGGGTAAAATTCCATGTGAATTTCATCTGCGTGTTTACCTATAGGGGATACAGATATCTGAACTTTAAGTTTTCCTGTCTGCCAGTTTTTACTACCTATGCTAAGTAACTGACAATCTTTGAAAAGCTGAAATTGAATACTATTTATTTCTATATTTTCTTCTCCTATTGTCATATCCTTAAATACTGTAATGATTGATTTCTGAGTTTGTTGAGAAATACCAGCTTGTCGCGTTAATTTCTCTCTAATTTCTCGGACTATCATCTCCCTAAATCTACTTACTTTAAATATATCTTTTGCAAAAGATAGAATGTAATCATCACAATTTAAAGGAATATGCTTTATACTCATGTTCATTTCTATTTTGTTCATTTTCTTTGAATCCTATTGATGAGAACTTACTAGCAATTAAGCTGCTTTTAAACCCATATATTTTTTGCTACCCTAACCTACTTTGCCTAGTTATATCATTTCCTTGTGAAGCTGCAACTAACTTTTAGAAATCTTATTTCTGGCTTTATTTATATCCTCTACGTCCTGTGTAGTTCCTTTACCTTGCTGTAAATAAATTGAAGTGATTTTCAAATAAATGAACTACATTGTTTTTATTTCACTTATAGACGAGTATGATATTCTTTTTCGTGAGAATATCGTGAGCATATAAAAAAGCCGACATAAAAGAAGAGCTTCAGCAACAAGAATGTGTAAATAGATAAATAATCATGTAATCAATGAAATACTTAACTGTGTACCATTAATTAATTTTGCTTAAACATCTATGTTACAAAACAATCTCTTCACAGTGCAGATATATCAGGAGATAAACAAGCGTTAAGCGAACACAAACCAGACAAATCTAATGTTTTCACTTGCAGCGTGTTTATATCTACACAACGAATTGTGTGATTATTGGTATCACTAATATACATAACAGAACCTAAAGCACTTAATCCTGAAGGTTCTGAAAATTTCGTATTTTTACCTTGGCCATCTTGAAACCCAGGTAAACCATCTCCCAAAACCGTTTGACAATATCCACTAACAGGATCTACTAATTTAATTTTGTGGTTATAAGTATCTGCTACCCACAGTTTATTTTGAAAACATTCCACACCTAAACAGTGCTGTAACCTGACATCGAGTTTTTGTCCATCTATATCACCAAAACCAAATAACATCCCACTACCGCAAACTGTCCGCACTTGACCTTTTTTTCCTAGTTCCACACCTCGAATTGAGCTAACTTCACTGTCAGCAATAAATAATTCTTCGCCATTGGTCGTGATGCCACTTGGTTGAGCAAAAGCACTTTCATTTAACGTGCTATCAAAACAACCTTCCGCACCACTACCAGCAAAGGTTTGAATAGTACCTTTTTCTAAATTCATTTCCCAAATTTGATGTGATCCTGCCATAGCAATAAACAATTTATTGTCTACTTTTTCTAAATCCCAAGGTGAATTTAGGTCTGTTTGGAGTGCAGAACCACCATGAGGAAAAATAATATGGCTCTGCTTTCCAGTTCCAGCAATAGTTTCTACCACTTGCTGCTGTATGTCAATTTGTCGCAAGGTATAGTTTTCTGTGTCTGCAATGTAGAGAATTTTACTTTGACTGTCATAGGTCATTCCTTGAGGTGCAGAAAACTGTGCTTTCTCAAATGCACCATCAGTTAGTCCAGGCTTTCCTGTACCAATGATATGGATAATTTCACCTTCTAAACTACTCATGACTATGCGGTGATGTCCAGAGTCAGCAATAAATAAACCATCTATTGTAGCTAAGACTTTACCCGGAAAAGCTAAGGGTGTAATTAATGGTTGATGCTGTTTTTCTAAGGTGAATTGTAATGTTTGAAAATTGATGTTTTCCTGATTTTTATCTACTATCTGAATTATGCTGTTTTCAATTGTTTGAATATGTCCTTCTCCTGCAAATTGACCAATGACATATCCTTGTGGATCAATAATAATTAAAGTCGGCCAAGCTTTGATGGTATAATTTTCCCAAACGCGAAAATCACTGTCAACTAAAATCGGGTGTTCAATGTTATAACGCAAAATGGCTTGACGGATATTTTCAATTTCTTTCTCATTGTCGAATTTACCGGCATGAACACCAATAATTGTCAGGCTATCTTTATATTTATGTTCTAAATATTTTAAGTCTGGTAATATGTGCAGACAGTTAATACAACAGTATGTCCAAAAGTCTAAAATTATGACTCTACCTTTGAGTGCTTTGAGAGATAACGGTTTATCAGTATTTAGCCAGGGGTAATTTTGTGGTAATTCTGGTGATCTAACACGAGGAATCATAGTAATTTTAGATTTTAGATTTAGGCTGAGATCAAAGTTTTGATAAAACTACAAAGCATCAATACAGATAATTTATCTCTCTGGTTTCAACAAGCGCAAACCCAAGCATTACAGGGAACTGTTATTCAACGTATTCCTCTTTTAGCTGTAGCTAACCCTAGCTGGTGTGCTGTTTATATATGTTGTCATTCGGAATTACGTTATAGTTTAGGCGATACTGCTTGTGTATTTCCTTTAATGAGTGTTATCAAACCTTTTACATTTTTGTATTTGCTAGAACATTTAGGAGCAAAGCAGGTTTTTGAATGGATTGGTTTAGAACCTTCAGCAATGCCTTTTAATGCTTTGGACCAGCTAATAGCTGATCATGGATTTCCCCGTAACCCGATGATTAATAGTGGTGCTATAACTTTAGCTGATAAATTACCAGGTAAGGATGGAAATCATTGCACTCAGCTATTTTGTGCATGGTTGAATAAGTTAGCTGGTAGTCAACTATATCTAGATTTAGAGATGTTGGCTTCAGTGCGTGCGACTCGTTCTCAGATAAATTTAGCGATCGCTTATCATCTTCACCAAAGTGGACACATTAAAAATGTTGAATCCGCTATTGATATTTATGAACAAATATGCTGCATTTCTGGCAGAGTAGAAGATTTGGCAAAATTGGGAAAATTATTAGCCTGTGAAAGCACTCTTATAAGTTCCCAACATCGCCCTATTGTTAACGCTGTGATGTTAACTTGTGGACTATACGAAGCTTCTCCTCAGTATACGGTCAAAATAGGTTTACCCATGAAATCGGGTATAAGTGGTGCGTTGTTAGCTATAGTCCCAAGTCAAGGAGCGATCGCTTGCTACAGTCCGGCTTTAGATAGTATAGGTAATTCTGTAGCAGGGCTGGCATTGATAGAAGCTTTATCTGATAATTTACATCTGAGTATTTTTAGCTAATTTGGATTTTTGGATTTAGTTAAGTTTCTATGCTCAAAATAATCACTCAATCGGCTTAAACCTGTTTTACCTTGTTTTAATTCTCCTTCTTCTGATAACTCACCAGGAGTTGGTTGTTTTTCTACCTCTGGTTGTGTTGTGGGAGAAACTTCAATTTCTGGAGTTGGTGATTTTTTTACGGTGGGTTCTTGAGGTTCCACCTGTGGTTGTGGTGAAGGAGAAACTTCAATTTTTGGAGGTGCTTGTTTTTCTAAGGTGGGTTCTTGAGGTTCTACCTGTGGTTGTGGTGAAGGAGAAACTTCAATTTTTGGAGTTGGTTGTTTTTCCACCTGTGGTTGAGGTGAAGGAGAAACTTCGATTTTTGGAGGTGTTTGTTTTTCTAAGGTGGGTTCTTGAGGTTCTACCTGTGGTTGAGGTGAAGGAGAAACTTCAATTTTTGGAGTTGGTTGTTTTTCCACCTGTGGTTGAGGTGAAGGAGAAACTTCGATTTTTGGAGGTGTTTGTTTTTCTAAGGTGGGTTCTTGAGGTTCTACCTGTGGTTGTGGTGAAGGAGAAACTTCAATTTCTGGAATTGGTTGTTTTTCCACCTGTGGTTGAGGTGAAGGAGAAACTTCAATTTCTGGAATTGGTTGTTTTTCCACCTGTGGTTGAGGTACTGGTGTTGCTTTAACTGTGGGCGTTACAGTAGGTGTAGGTTCAGTAACAGGAATTTTAGCTGTGTAATTTGGGTCTACAATACCACGCACCTCATCAGCAGTAAGCTCCCCTCTGACAATTCTCGAAAGAGTATCTTTACTATTAGGTTGGTAATTAATGACTCTAACTGTACTGTTAAAGGCATTCTTAACAGGGTTTCCTTGGTTATCAAGAAATTCCAGTTTAACCCAGTTTTTACCAGGTTTAAACCCCTTGAGGTATACTGTCTGCCATCTGTCAAAAATAAAACTTTCTCCATTAATTGTGCAGCGAATACGCCAATTGCTCATTGTGTCATCAGAATTATCTTCAGCAGCAATATGTAAAGGCGCGTTAGTTAGGTAAAAATCCAACATAATTGGTTCTGCACCATAACTACCATTAGGACGACTATAGGTGAGAACGGGTAGATGAGGTTCAGGGTTGTTATCGTCGGTTTTAGTAAAAACGTGAAATGTTGTTTGAGCATAAGCGCCTTCATTTTTAAAGCTTTCATACCAAGGACGAGACGCAAATGCACGAATCGTGTGCGTACCTGCGGATAAATCTGCTAAAACTAGAGGTTTATTCAGGTCGTAAACAGATATATAAGGTTGGTTATCAAGAATTACGTGCAGATGTGGTCCTAATTGCCATTGAGTATCTTTAAATATGGGTAAGTCCTTAACCTGGAAACGGACTGTAACTGTGTCATCTTCAATCACCTCATCTGCTCTAGGGGTGAGAATTGCTACCTGCGGTTGATAACCTTCCAAGCTGACACGCAGTTCTTGGATCACATCTGGAGGGGCAGTTTCAGCAAATTGCCGAGAAACTTGAGAGATTTGTAAGGCAGCTTTAGGAGTGCTAATAGATACGTCTTGACTCGCAGCTTTTTCCGCACAACTGATGAGACTAAAGACTAGCAGCAATGCCATTACCCACCTGAAGATCGGGAAACTCACAGAGAAGAGTTTCTCTACAGATGCCTTTTGCCTATGGTTCATGCTTTATACCTATGATTATCTTCAACAACATATAACTTTGTTATCTGCTGAAGTTTTTTACTTCTTGATCATAAGATATGCAAAAACTGTAATTTTTTTGACATATATTTTCTAGAGAACTGGAGAAACAACGAAAATATACGGTCAAAACAGTAGGATATACGACTGTGATTGGGAATTAACTATAAGTTTTAAGAATTGTTATAGTTTGTAAATTAAATACAAAAACTCTTGACTTTTTTGCAATAACTTTGAATATAAAAGGCAGATATGACAATAAATTTGGCAAATTTAAATTATTGTTAAAATGTCTCCAACAAAGTACAAGTACAGACTCTATAATTCAACAGAAACAACAAATCCACACGGGTCCAGAAAACATCTGGAAACAAAGAGTAAAATTAACTCTGTGGTACACATGATTCCTCATTCCCTATTGACAGAGGAGGTCGAATGACGATTAGTCCTCCGGAGCGAGAGGAGAAAAAAGCAAGAGTTATCGTTGATAACGATCCTGTACCCACCTCATTTGAAAGATGGGCTAAACCAGGACACTTCGACAGAACCTTAGCTAAAGGACCAAAAACCACCACCTGGATTTGGGACCTCCACGCCCTCGCCCATGACTTCGATACACATACAAGCGACTTAGAAGACATTTCCCGCAAAATCTTCTCCGCGCACTTTGGCCACTTGGCCGTAGTGACAATCTGGTTAAGCGGAATGATCTTCCACGGCGCTAAGTTCTCCAACTACGAAGCTTGGCTGGCTGATCCATTAGGAGTTAAGCCCAGCGCACAGACTGTTTGGCCTATTGTTGGACAAGACATTTTAAACGGTGATGTAGGCGGTGGATTCCACGGCATTCAAATCACCTCTGGCTTGTTCCAAGTATGGCGTGGCTGGGGTATCACTAGCTCCTTCCAACTCTACTGCACTGCAATTGGCGGCTTGGTATTAGCGGGTTTATTCCTGTTCGCTGGTTGGTTCCATTACCATAAACGCGCTCCCAAACTGGAATGGTTCCAGAACGTGGAGTCCATGTTGAATCACCACTTACAAGTATTGTTAGGTTGTGGTTCTTTGGGATGGGCTGGTCACTTAATCCATGTGTCTGCACCAGTTAACAAACTTTTGGATGCTGGTGTTGCCATCAAGGACATCCCCTTGCCCCATGAGTTCATTTTGAACAAGGACTTGATCACAGAGTTGTATCCCAGCTTTGCTAGTGGTTTAGCACCTTTCTTCACCTTGAACTGGGGAACTTATGCTGACATTCTGACCTTCAAAGGCGGATTGAACCCAGTAACAGGCGGCTTGTGGATGACTGATATTTCTCATCACCACTTAGCGATCGCTGTACTGTTCATCGTTGCTGGTCATATGTACCGCACCAACTGGGGTATTGGTCACAGCATCAAAGAAATTCTAGAAAATCATAAAGGACCCTTCACTGGCGAAGGCCACAAAGGACTTTATGAAAACATGACCACCTCTTGGCACGCTCAGTTGGCTACTAACCTGGCCTTCTTGGGTTCCTTGACAATCATCATCGCGCATCATATGTACGCGATGCCCCCCTATCCATATTTGGCAACTGACTACGCTACTCAGTTGTGTATCTTCACTCACCATATTTGGATCGGTGGCTTCCTGATTGTTGGTGGTGCTGCTCACGCAGCGATATTCATGGTGCGTGATTATGATCCTGTTGTGAACCAAAACAACGTATTGGATCGCGTGATTCGTCACCGTGATGCTATCATCTCTCACTTAAACTGGGTTTGTATTTTCCTCGGCTTCCATAGCTTTGGTTTGTACATCCACAACGACACAATGCGTGCCTTGGGTCGTCCCCAAGATATGTTCTCTGACGCTGCAATTCAATTGCAACCAGTGTTTGCTCAGTGGGTACAAAACCTACACACACTGGCTCCAGGAACAACCGCACCTAACGCGCTAGAAGCAGTAAGTTATGTATTCGGCGGTGGTGTGTTGGCTGTAGGCGGTAAAGTAGCGGCTGCTGCTATTCCTTTAGGCACAGCAGACTTCTTAATTCACCACATTCACGCCTTCACCATTCACGTGACTGTGCTGATTCTGCTCAAAGGCGTACTGTACGCTCGCAGCTCTCGTCTGATTCCAGACAAAGCTAACTTAGGCTTCCGCTTCCCTTGTGACGGTCCTGGTCGTGGCGGTACTTGCCAAGTTTCTGGTTGGGACCATGTATTCTTGGGACTCTTCTGGATGTATAACTCCTTGTCAATTGTAATTTTCCACTTCAGCTGGAAGATGCAATCTGATGTATGGGGAACTGTAGACGCAGATGGTGTGGTAAGCCACATCACAGGTGATAACTTTGCTCAAAGTGCCATCACCATCAACGGTTGGTTGCGTGACTTCTTGTGGGCGCAAGCTACACAAGTAATCAACTCCTACGGTAGTGAACTGTCCGCTTATGGACTCATGTTCTTAGGCGCACACTTCGTTTGGGCATTCAGCTTAATGTTCCTGTTCAGTGGTCGCGGCTACTGGCAAGAACTAATTGAGTCCATCGTTTGGGCGCATAATAAACTGAAAGTAGCTCCTACCATTCAGCCCCGCGCA
>JBJOKS010000060.1:0-13468 GCA_046045965.1 Cyanobacteriota bacterium
TTGAGTTTAGGAACTTGTTTATTTGTTTGGTTTCAGTTAGGTAGTTTGTTAGAATTTGTTAGCAGTCGTGGAATGCAATCTTTAGATTTAGATTCTTGGTCTTAAACAACTATTTTCTAGGAATTTTGAATGCTCCACTAACTTTGATTGAAAACCACATCTGCGATAAGAAAGTTAATCTTATCTGCATTTGTGGTTTTATTTATTCATTGACTAATTCTATCTGTGAAATTACGATATTTCAGCTTTAGATTTTTAATCTTTTTTCCTATAAAACCCGTAGTAGCCTTTTGTAACTTGCTCAAAGAACTGGGACGTTTAAAACTTTGTGGACGTTGTTCTGGGGATTTTAAATATCTATAGTGTAAAAATACATCGCGGTAAGCAATATCAACATCTTCACCTGCACAGAGCCTAGTAAATTGTGACGCTGATATACTCATATAATGCAGGTATGTTAAACGTCTTCCTTTGTCATAAAGAACATTATCTATTTGCTCAAATTTAGAACTCCAATGATTACCTGTTGTTTGTTCTGATTTATTATAAGCAAAGTTATAAAAAAGAATATCACCTTTGATTACCATGTAATTAAATAGTGATTGATCTGGTCCTGTCAATGCCATAACATCAGCTTCACCAGATTGAAGTTTATTTAAAAAATAGTCTAAATCTGCCTGTGAAAAAATATGTTTTTTAGCACCAAACCAACCAGCACAAAATATATGTGATGGTATTTTTTCAGGTAGAAAAACTTGATTGATTAAATCTAGAGAACCATCAAAAACATATTTCAGATCAGATTTATATTGAAAATCGTGAACTACCCAATCGTAGTCATTCAATTTATCATATATATAATCTATCGGACCCATTAATAAGGTATCAGCATCAAAATAAATAAATTTTTCAAAGTCACCGTCTAAAGCGCACAGTTTACGATGCATGGGTAGACGATACAGTTCTGACAATCCCCCTTCTCGCCATTTTTTTTGCGCCCTGGGATAATTTTTCCATACTTGGGTAGCAAAGTTATCCCAGAAATTAATGGCATCAGCATCCTGAAATAAGGTGACATTATCCCTGGTGTCAATCTCTGCCTTTACCTGATCTAACCTATCATCATAGGGAATCACACAAACAGGAATTTCTCTACCAGCATTAACTTCAATACTATTAAGTAAAGCTACCAATTGGTCATAAACTACATCGTTAGCTAGGGTATAAATACCATTAACCATAGTAAATCTCCTGAATACTAAATAGGTTACTTAATGAACGATAATAAGCGACTGGTGAGTTTAGAAATTTCTGCAAATCTCCCCTGATGCAGATAGCGATAGTATTGCCATAACTGCCAATAAGGACTTCCTGGTTTCATTTTTATCCCTGCCCAATGCAAATATTTTAATCTTTTTCCTTTGTCATATAGGATATAGTCTTGCTGTTGGAAATTAGGAGAACCACCCCAGCTACCTGGTCCGCCACCAGGAATTTTTACAAGATTACCGCGTTTAGCAATGAGTTTGAGAACAAGATAATTTAAAATGGGTTGGTCTGTTACTCCTTCTGTAAAATCAAAGTATTCTCTATGCTTTGCACATTCACTTAATGTAGCTTCCATTTGTTCCTGAGTGAATATACCCTTGCGTGAACCCCAAAAGCCACTATTAAATACATCTTCTAGTTGAGGTTCTGTAAAAATTTGCTGCTCTTTAACTAGGGTAGAAAATATATTTCTCAGTTGATCTTTAGCATGATGATAATCACAACAGAAGAAGTCAACTTCAGCTAGTTTTTCTAAGTTGTCAGCAATTTTTTCAAAGACGACAATATCGGTATCAATATAAATAAACTCATCTAATGGTCCGAACCATACCACTAATTTACGCATTTTGTTGGGTAAGGCTAGGAAATCTCGATCAAATATTTCTCCTATGCGTTGAGTAAACTTTTCAATTAGTTCTAAATCTGGGAAAACTTTGACATTGTGTAATGTATCTAGGGTGTCCGCTACTTTGTGATAATTTTCATTAAATGGTATTAGATAAACTGTTACTTCTTGGTCATAAAGACGAATACTATTAAGTAAGGCAATAGCATTTTCAATTACTTTGTCGTTAGCGACTATATAAATTCCCTTACTCATATAGCTATCCTTTAATTAATTTAAGTTTACGTAAAGCCCTAGTTAATAAACTTGGTGGTGGAGCGATATAAGAGCGAGGAGGATTTTGAAATACTGGACGTTTTTCTGGTTCATGCAGGTAACGATAGTAAAGAAATAAATCTCGATAGGAAAACTCAATATTTTCACCTGCACATACTGCTTGACTAATTTTAGGAGCAACACCTATATAATGAATGTATGTCAGCCGATTACCTTTATCATAGAGAATATGATCTCTTTCTACAAATTGTTTTGATGTAATAGAAGAACCAGTAATTTGTTCATCTGGTAGTTGTTTGGCAAAGTTATAAATAGCCAGACCACACCTCATAACCATATAGTTGAGTAGCGGTTGTTCTCCTGCTCCTTTATACAATATTTCTCCTTCACCATTATGGATTTGAGATATCAACCAGTTTCTTTGCTCTGCGTTGAAAGTCCCGCGTTTAGCACCATAAAATCCTGAGCAAAATATTTCTGTATCTATACGTTTCTGCTCAAATATTTGTAATAATTTGGGGGATTTTGTGTTGTAAATTTTGCTGACATCCTTAAATTGGAAATCATAAACAATAAAATCATAACTATCTAATTTTTCAAACACTGGATTTAGAGAATTCATCACCAAGGTGTCAGCATCAAGGTAGATAAATTTATCAAATGGACCGTCAAAAGCACAAAAGCGACGATGTGCGCCATAGAGACGGAATTTACTGCTATCTAATCGTTCTGGTGCTGCTGCCAACATAAATTTATCCCAGCGTTGGATAGATTCCTGATCATCATAAAGAAATACATTGGGACGTTTGGCTATTTCCTCAGCAATGCGTTGGGTTTGGTGGTCAAATGGATAAATACAAACTGGTGTTTCTGCGCCTAAAATAGCATCAATACTATTAAGCAAAGCCACCAATTGGTCAAAAACATAATCATTGGCAAGTGTACAAATACCATCCATAATCTATGCGTTGTGAGTAACGAATTCTGACAACCAATTAAGCAAATTGAGCTTATGTAAAATAATTTGTCTAGCTTCGGCGATCGCCTCTTTTGCAGTATACCATGCTTCAGGAGTAGAAGTCACTTCTTGGATAAACTTTATACCTTTTTCATCTAAACTTGGTAATCTTAAAAAACTCCCTGGTGGTAAGAGTTTATCGGCTGCTGGTCCACCATAGTAAATAGGTAAACACCAAGCTAGTAAACTATCCCAAAGTTTCTCACTTACATACCAATTATTATCCGCATAGTTTTCAATTGCCAAATTATAGTAATATGGTGCCATGCCGTACCACTTATTACCGAGTTCTCCTGAAGTTTTGACCCATTTTTCTAAACCACGTCCATAGAAATCTATTTGCATACCGCTGGAGTGTAAAGATTGCAAAAAGTTTAAACGCTGACGATGGTTAGCTGTGCGATTAATTCCTGAAGTAATCCAACTACAAGTAGCAATCTTTTCTGGACATGGCATTTCATTTAAATCTTTAAAAGAATTAGCATGATACCAAATCGCGGGCATATAATCGGGAACGGGAGCAAAATCATCTGGACCAGAAATATAGCCACAATAATTTTTAGCTTCTTGATAATTACGTTTATTTATTTCTAAAATTTCTTCTAAAGGTGGTTCTCGCAATAAATAAATAGTTCTTTCTTTACTCACACCACGAAGTAAATCAGAAATACTCAATTCTGTTTTTTTTCGCTTTTTCCGTAACCTATCTAATAAAGATGGTGGTGGTGATGGTTGAGGAAAATCAAACTGATACATTAGCAAGAAATCTGGTTTTTCTGCTAATGCTTGCATTTGCATATTACCCCAAACGCCAAAGGGGTTGGGTGTTTGTTGCCATAGCCAGTCTCCTCTGGATTTCAGAGAGCCATAGCTGCTTATCATACCTACTGTTTTGATCATATTATTAGTTAACTTATGATTTGTGGACGCATATCTTCTTGAACATAGCTTAAAATTTTAGTAATTCTATTCTCCCAAGAAAATTGTTTAGCAAAATCTATACTAGATGCATAACCTTCTATTTTTCTGGGATATTTTTCCAAAGTATAGCGGATAGCATCAGCTAATTTATGAGGATTATCTGTTTCACACCAACTGGCAATTAAAGGAGATGCTTTAAACTCCATTAATGGGGGAATTTCTGTCACAACCATAGGTGTACCAGATGCCATATATTGGAAAAATTTGACTGGATTTGTGAAATTAGCCGATTTACCTGAACAGTGTGGATGAGCCAATATATCAGCAGCTTGAAACAGACTAACTAATCTTTCCCTTGGTAGTATCCAGCCTAAGAATTTAACATTTTCTACTTGTTTTTCCTGGGCTTGCTGTTGATAAGCTTGTACTTGTGAGTCTGTGCCTCCTGTAATAGCAAACTGAATTTCTGGTAATTCTTTAGCAGCATCAATTAAAATATCAATTCCTTTAAAAGGATATAAAGCACCGGAATAGACAACTAAATGCTTACTTCCATTAGCTAATAATTCTTGTCGCCATTTTTCTGCTGCTTCAGGCTGTCTGACTAAAAATGTTTGATTAAATCCATTATGCAGCCAAACTACTTTTTCCGGGGGCATTCCATGTTCAATCAGGCTTTGACGAATAGGTTCAGATTGAGTAATAGCTATTTGAAAATAAGGACTGGAAACTATTTCCTGCTCAATTTTTTTTTCTTGGAAGTAGTGACGTTCATAGATGGTAGGGATTTTATTTTTAACTGCGGTTTTCACAAAGTTCCAATCGCGAGTGTGAACAATTTTTGTATGGGGTAAGATATGAAAAGGTAAATAATATTTAGTTATTACTGTCCGAGAATCCGTGAATTTGCCTCTTATTCTATCAATAGGCCAAGGTAGGGGTAAGGGAGCAACTTTTAGTTTGGCATCTACATCATAAAATTTGATAAATTCTGGATCGGGTTGTTGGGGTTGATAAGGTGAAAACAGGGAAAAGGGACTAACAGTATGATTATTTTTATCTGGATATATCAAAACTGAAGAATACCTTAAATTAGCAGCACCATTGGCACAAAGCACATCATGGATTTCATGGGCTGTGTCTGGTTGAAAGGACAGTCCAGATGAAAAAAATATATATTGATTTTTTGAATTAATTGTTGCCATAAATTTTCAATTTCTCCTGTTCCAATATAAAATTCAATTCAATCTGATTTTCTCAAAAACACCGTCATCTTAACTATATTTTAATACCATCCTCAAATTTCTGTAAATTGTTAATCAGATAAATAGTAGCTTCATAAGCCTCTGTAAGTAATTGGTTTTGGAACTCATTATTGTCTGTCAAATTATCAGCTACTGTACGAATACAAGCGAGTGTAGGATTAAGACCAGAACGAAATTCATCAAACATAGAACTGAATTTTTGATAATATGCAGTAATACTACTGTGATTTTGCTCGGCAATTGCCACTAACTGTCCTTTAATTTGTCTATTAATGACATCATCGAAAACATCAACCGTATTCAAAATTCTCCATGCTGATTTATAAGATTGTTCAAGTAATTCTTGACGTTCTTGAACATCATCTACAAGATTATCAATTAATAATTGTAGCAATCCAATCAGTGAGTTTAGTTGGGTGCGAATTTCATAGGATATGCGAAGTAAGCTTTGGTTGCGGTTACCAGCAGTATCAGCATTGTTGGCAAATTGCATTGAGTACAAGTGTGAGTAGTAACCACCTTTTTGCAACAGTTCTTCATGGGTTCCCACTTCTACTACTCTTCCTTGATCTAAGACGGCTATTTGATCAGCTTTGCGAACTGTGGAAAGTCGGTGAGCAATGACTAAGGTAGTGCGATCGCGACTTAGTTCATCAAGTGCAGATTGTACCAATCTTTCAGAAACAGTATCTAAGGCGCTGGTAGCTTCATCTAAAATCAGGATTTCTGGATTTTGCAGCAGTGCGCGAGCGATCGCTAATCTTTGTTTTTGTCCACCGGATAACATGACACCGCGATCGCCTATCACTGTATCAAACTGCTGAGGTAATTTACTAATAAATTCATAGGCATTAGCTAGTTTTGCTGCTTTGATAATTTCTTCCTCTGTTGCTTCTGGTTTAGGATAGGCAATATTATTTCTTACTGAATCATTAAACAGAAAAGTATCTTGACTAACAATACCCATATTTTTTCGCACAGATACTAAATCAAACTCTCGTAAATCTATACCATCAAAGTTAATGCAACCACTTGTCGGATCATAAAATCTTGGTAACAGGTCTGCTAATGTAGATTTACCTGCACCTGAACCACCTACCAATGCTAGAGTTGTACCACAAGGTAAATATAAATCCACATCTTTTAGTACCTGTCTTTCATGGTGAGGATAGGTAAAAGAAATAGATTTAAAATGCACTCCCTGTTTTAAATTTGTGTAATGAAGTTTACCATTACCCATAAAAGGCTTATTATCTAGCCTTAAAAACTCACTCACCATATCTACACTAGCAGCAGTGCTGGCAAAGTTACTGCGAAGACCATTTATTTGAGAAACCAATGGCAGCAATCGTAATAATACTAATAAGTATGTCAGCATTACTGTGGAAATTGCCGTCAATCCTTCAGCAAATAAAGTTTTACTCAAAAATACGATAATTAGTAAACAAGCAATTCCCATAACTTCACTTAATGGGGCAATTACTTGTGAATTTGCCTGAGCTTGGAAATCTGCTTTTTCACGAATTCTAATTAATTTTTTAAGACGTTCATATTCTCTTTTCTCGTTACCAGTTGACTTAACTAACCTAATTCCATTTAAAACTTCTAAAACAGCAATAGAATAACCTTTTGACAACTCACTAAGTTGTTTCCCAAAATGTTTAGAGCGATTAATGAAATACTGATTACCAAAGGTTACTAACAACAGTAGAACTGTTGCTGCAACTGTTAATTGCCAAGATATTGACAACAACAACCCAACAAAAACTAGAATTGTAATTGATACAGTAATTAATCTAATCGTATTACTAATCACCGTAGATGATCGACTTATTTCTCCACCTAGACGGTTGATCAAATCGCCAACCTTCATCTTGCTGTAGTAATCTATATCAACTTTTAATACAATACTCATTCCCACTTCTCGCATATCGCAAGTTATCATCCGGCTGAGAGAACTAGATGTTAATGAACCAATATAAGTAAATAAGTTCTTTAAAGTAATTATACCTACAATTGATACTGCCATCAATCCAACCCTGTAATTTTCTGGCACATCATTAAACGGATTGAGGATGACTTGCAAAATACCAGGAACGCCTTGTAAATTTAGTTCCTGTCCTACTATTTTTAAAATTACTGGGACAACCAGAGCTGTACTTACACCATTAAATAAAGCTCCAGAAAAGCCTAATAAAATTGTTAGTAGAATTAAGCCCGAATAAGGTTTAGCAAATCTTATTAGTATATTTCTGATAAACATTGGCTTTGATTAGATGAAGTTACATTTTACAAAAGCACAAATGATAATTAATTATCATTTTTTATAACCAGTTACAAGAAAAGTTACAATTCGGTAAGAACTGACTCAAGGACGGTAGACATAAAAGTGATACTATAATTTTCTACACATCGTTTTCTTGCTTGCACTCCACGTTGGTTAGCATCATCTAAATTATCAAATATTGATTGAATTGTGTCTGCGATTTGTTCGGGAGATTGAGGATCGACTAGATAACCAGTGTTATCTAAAATGTCCGGTATATCTCCTACTTTAGTTGATAAAACAGGTTTAGCCATAGCCATACCATCTGTTAATTTTAGAGGAAATTGGGCGCGAGCAATGATATTATCTCGTTGGGGAACAACTACAACATGGGCAGCAGATACAACTTCCGGCATCACTTCTACAGGACATTTTGGTAATTTGATGATCCAACGTCCCCATTTTTCAATCAGTTTTTGATCGTAATCATCATACGGACTGCCACCAACTATTACTAATTTTAAATCTTCTTGATTCAGATAATCTAAGGCCATTAATACATCTTCAACTCCCTTGTGTGGTCTGGGAGCGCCAGGAAACATCAGCACTTTATAAGATGCTAAACCATAGCGTTCTCTGCTGGTTTGAGGATCATATTTATCTGGGTTAAACATTTCTGTATCTTTACCATTAGGTACATAAACGCCTCCAAAACGATCTTGCAGAAATTGTGTATCTATGGTGATTGCATTGGCAAAAGATACTAAATTTTCTATCCATTGGATATAAAGTGGATGATCGGGAAATCTCAGTGCGCCATCTTTTTTGAAAATATCTCTATACAGTTGCTTAATTCCAGGACTATATTTCCATTCAAAACCTCCATACCAACTAAGCTCCCAGTCATCCATATCTAATAGCAACGGACGGGAACTACTCAATTTTTTAAGTAGACTCACTCCAAAACTTGTTGCTTTAGGTTTTACGGCATAAATAATATCTCCATCTATTTTCTCTAAAAGCTGCTTAACCGAGCCTAAAAAATCAGGATAATTTGTACCAGGTACAGAAACAACTTTTATCCCAGATGGAGGAATTGCATAAATTTCTTTTCCGTAAATAAATCCGACAATTTCTACTTCATAATCCAGCCGTCTTAAAACTTGAGCTAGTAAAAAAGCCCGGACAGTTCCACCACCAGATAAATCACTAACAACTAATGAAACTTTCATACTTACATAATGGCTAAATAAGTTTTTAAATTAATTGTTAAACGCCAAGAAAAAAATTAATTTAAATACGGGTTCTATTGATTTGATGTTTTTTTGCTAGAAAAAATAGCAGCTTTTTGGATCTTGGTCCGCGATACCTGTCATACAACAGAAAATTTGGCATAATTTTTCTTACTGCATTCAATATTTTGAGAGACAGCTTGTTGTTTATTTTCAGTTTCTTATCGATTAAATAAACTGGCATAGGAGCTATTTCTGCCAGTCTATCAAAAAGATGATTATCTTTTTCTCTGATTACTTCTTCCAATAAACATTCTATTCCCCTTTGACACAGTTGATTTAATTCTGTATAATTTTTTGTGATATTTTCGTAAAAAACCGTATAGTAGTTTTTCATATAATTCCAGTTATTAGTGCGATTCGACTGGTGCTTTGTGTAATAAGCACCGATCATAGGTGTATAGATAAATTCTGCGCCATTTTTTAAAATATCTACCGCAAAATATCTATCTCCTAATGCTTTTAAGTGTTCAGGGAACTTTGTCTTATTCCCAATGCTTTTTTTCATTAGCATAGCTTGCTGAAGACAAGGATGAGGTGAAGTTGTCAGAAAGTCAGGTATCAGTAGACGTTCAATTAGTTGGTCTTTACTTAGTGAACCGATAATATTTTCCTGAGAGTCAATAATATTATCTTCATCATCTAGGAATACACGGTCATAATCTGAATAGAAAACTATATTTTCATGAATTTTTTCTGTTGGTAAATAGCTCAACTGAAATCTAATTTTGTCTTCATGTATCCAATCATCCGCATCCAGACATTGAACCCACTCTCCTTGGGCTTGTTGAATACCAAAATTTCGAGAAGATGGCAGTCCACTATTTTCTTTAAAAAAGTATTTAACTCGGCTATCTTGACTTATCAAATTTTCAGCTATCTGACGAGTATCATCAGTGGAGCCGTCATCTATAATCAGGCATTCAATATCTGTTAATGTCTGTGACAACACACTTTTTACTGAACGTTCTAGGTAATGACCTTGATTAAAACAGTTAATAACAATTGATACAAGGGGAAACATTTGTTAATTATTCCTTGGGTAAGTACAAAAGTCTTGAGTTATCTACTTGTAACCGTCGTCTATGTTAGATGGAAAATCTATATAAAAATCTATATAATAAAATTACTAAAAATAATCCTCAATAAATCAAGTAGTAACTACATATTTTCTCATAGAGCAGTTTAAGGATTTGTCTGTTATTATACTACCATACTATATAAAAAATTAACAGATCAGATCAACAAAAGACAAGTAATCATAATATAAATTTTCGTCTTAGCTCATTTTTCCAATAGGCTATAGTTATGAATGATAAATATCAAGTATTTATTTGTGTGGGAGGTAAAGAAAGCAATGCAAGTAATCCGTCTAGCAGCACTTGCTGACAACTATATATTTTTGTTATACGATTTACAGCACAATATTGCCGCCGTAGTTGATCCAGCAGAGTCTAAACCTGTTTTACAGCAACTTGCACAACTAAAATGCAATTTAGTTGCAATTTTTAACACACATCATCATCACGATCATGTGGGTGCTAATCAGGAGTTAATCCAGCAATATCCCCAATTAACAGTGTATGCTGGAGTTGAGGATCGGGGCAGGATTCCTGGACAACAGGTATTTTTACAAGAAGGCGATCGCGTACAATTTGCCGATCGCACAGCTGAAGTATTTTTTGTACCCGGACATACACGCGCTCACATCGCTTACTACTTTCCACCAGTAACACCAACTGACACAGGAGAGTTATTCTGCGGTGATACTCTATTCGCTGGTGGTTGTGGTCGTTTGTTTGAAGGTACACCAGCACAAATGGTAAACTCATTAAGCAAACTGCGGGCTTTACCTGATAATACCCGTGTCTGGTGCGCCCATGAATACACTTTAAGTAATCTGCGCTTTGCATTAACAGTTGATAGGGAAAACCCAGATTTACAAAAGCGATTTGCAGAAGTAACAGGGATGCGTCAGCGTCAAGAAGCTACAGTTCCTTCTCTGCTGGGTATTGAAAAGCAGACAAATCCGTTTTTACGTTGGGATCAATCTTCATTACAATTAGCTGTAAACAGTACCGACCATGTACAAACTTTTGCTAAAATTCGCGGAATGAAAGACAAATTTTAATTTCAATAATTCACAGCTTGACTCCATGCTTAAAAATTATGGGTAAACTTTCTCAAATATTCCTTTCTCCATTGAGCGTCCCTTTTTCTATTTGTCCTAATTTCCAAAACCCGTATTCCCTGACTTGGTAACACTTTTAATCTTTCTTCTAACTGTTTCCAAGAATTAATCAACTCATGCTGTACACCATAGGTAGCACATAACTGAGTAAAATTAATATCCTGGGGAGTGGCAAAAAATTCTTCAAAAGGTGGATCAAATGTGGCAATAGGTAACATTTCAAAAATTCCCCCACCATTATTATTGATTAATACAATGGTCAAATGTCCAATTAATTTATTTCTAATTAAAAAACCATTAGTATCATGTAAAAGAGCTAAATCTCCAGTTAACATCACACTACTTTGTTGATGATGTGCTATTCCTACAGCAGTGGAAAGAGTACCATCAATACCATTTGCACCCCGGTTAAAATAAGATTGAATTTCTAAATTATTCGGTTTCCAGAAAAATTCTACATCTCGCACCGGCATACTATTAGAAATAAACAATGGTGTTTTTGGGGGGAGAATTTGCGAAATTAACCAAGCAGCTTTACTTTCAATTAAATCTTCTATATTTTCAAAAGTATCATCAATATTTTTTCTGAGTTGCGCTTCAATATCACACCATTTTTGTAAATAAAACCCCCATTTCCCATTCCCCATTTCCCATTCCCCATTCCCCAGATTTTCTACAGATATCCTTAAATGTGTTGTTTTTCCATGTAAAGGATCTAAATTATCAACACTATTATCAATTAACCAACGTTGAGCATTAGCAGTAATTAACCAATTACGTAATTCTTTACTTGTCGGCATTTCCCCAATTTGAATTACCATTTCTGGAATTAATTCTTGGGCAAGTTTTTGATTACGTAAAATTATGTCATAGGTAGAAATTAGATAGGGGGTTAAATCTGCATAATTTCTAACAGGAGAAAGTCCCTCAGCTAAAACAGGCCATTGTAAAGTTTGGGAAAGACGAGCGATCGCTCTACAATATTCTTCAGGTTCTTTGGGTTGTGCTACCCCAGCAATAATAATACCCCGTTTACATTGTTGCCATTCTTTAGGTAACTGGTAATGGGTAATTGGTAATGGGGTGGAAATTATCCCAGAAAAGAAATCTTCACAATCTAATATAAAATCAGTACCATCGGGAACTGGTGCAAGGGGATCACGAAAGGGTATATTTAAATGTACACTTCCCCCTGTAGGAAATTGGCAACGTTCCCAAGCATAAATTACCGTTTGTCGCAAATAAGCTAACATTTTCCCATCTGCGGACGGTGTAGCTAACTCAGTTTGCCACTTAGGATAATTACCGTATAATTTCACCTGATCGATAGTTTGGCCAGAATGGCACTCTCGCAATTCAGCAGGTCTATCTGTAGTTAATATTAATAAAGGTACACGACTTTCCTTAGCTTCAATTACTGCTGGGTAAAAATTCGCTCCTGCTGTACCTGAAGTACAAACCAAAACCACAGGTTTTCCCGTTGCTTTTGCTCTTCCCAAAGCAAAAAAAGCCGCAGAACGTTCATCTAAAATGGGAATAGCTTCAATATCTGGTGCTTGTTTTGCAAAAGCTACAGTCAGAGGAGTAGAACGAGAACCAGGACATAAAACAGCACAACATAAACCCAAACGTTTGAGGGTTTCTGTTAAAACATAAGACCAAAGTTGATTAACATTATTAAAATTAAGTTGCATTAAATCAATATAGAGAGATAAGACAATTTTTAATTTTAAGTTGTTTGTAGGCCATTCAACTTAAAATTTAAAATGTAAAACTTCTACTCTAACTTTTATGGACTGTATTCATTTAACAGGAATTCGTTGCTACGGTTATATTGGATATCTACATGAAGAAAAGGTGTTAGGACAATGGTTTGAGGTAGATTTGAAATTATCGCTGGATCTTTCTCAAGCTGCTGAAACTGATGCCATTGAAGATACTCTAGATTATCGCACTGTTATTACTTTAGTGCAGAATTTAGTTAAAACATCTAAGTTTGATTTGTTAGAGAGGTTGGCAGGTGCGATCGCAGATGCTATTCTTCAGCAGAATGATATGGTTTCTCAAATACAAGTTATTGTTATCAAACCTGCTGCACCCATACCCGACTTTAACGGCAAAATTCGCATTGAAATTACCAGAACCAGGCAACAAGATAAATAACTGAAAAATGCAGTGTAAAAAACCCAGATAAAACAAAAACCCCCTCTCAGTATATCAAGAGAGGAGGCTTTTGGATTGAATATAAAACCTGGCATCGAGCTATTGTGACGTGGGGCAACCCCCAGACTATCGTCGCCGCAGCAGCGTTTCACCTCTGAGTTCGGGAAGGGATCAGTGTGGTT
>JBJOKS010000061.1:0-12369 GCA_046045965.1 Cyanobacteriota bacterium
ACTAAGCTACTCGATTTAGGCTTAGACCCTCATTATCTCTCTGATTCTTTACTTGATTCACTATTAAACTTTGCCGTCAAGTATCAGAAACGAGTTGATAATAACCAAATTCTGCCTAAAGTCACTTGGCACAGATAATTAGGTGACAGGTTACAGGTGACAGAGAGCAGGGGAAGCAGGGGAAGCAGGGGAAGCACGGGGAGAAAATTAAAAGGCAAAAGTTACAATTTTCATTTCTCCTGCCTTCTGCCTTCTGCCTTCTGCCTTCTGCCTCCTGCCTCCTGCCTCCAGACTCCTGCCTCCTGCCTCCAGACTCCAGACTCCTGATTTCCAGTTATTTATGAGAATTGCCCTATTCACTGAAACTTTTTTACCCAAGGTTGATGGCATTGTCACCCGTCTCCGTCATACTGTTGACCATCTGCAACGGGATGGAAATCAAGTCCTGGTATTTTGCCCAGAAGGTGGCATCACAGAACACAAAGGAGCGAAAGTTTACGGTGTGACTGGGTTTCCTTTACCTCTTTATCCAGAGTTAAAATTAGCACTGCCTCGTCCTGCTATTGGTCACGCTTTAGAAGAGTTTAAGCCGGATATTATTCATGTGGTTAATCCCGCAGTTTTGGGATTATCAGGCATTTTTTACAGTAAAGTTTTGAAAATCCCCTTGGTGGCTTCTTACCATACCCATTTACCTCAATATCTGCAACATTACGGTTTGGGAATGTTAGAAGGATTACTATGGGAGTTACTTAAAGCAGGTCATAACCAAGCTGAGTTAAATTTGTGTACTTCGACAGCAATGATTGAAGAACTGTCAGGACACGGCATAGAAAGATTAGATTTGTGGCAACGAGGGGTAGATACAGAATTATTTCATCCCGATCTAGCAAGTCAGGAAATGCGATCGCGCTTATCCCAAAATCATCCAGAAAGCCCCTTATTGTTGTATGTAGGTCGTCTTTCGGCGGAAAAGGAAATTGAACGCATTAAACCAATTTTAGAAGCCATTCCTGATGCACGTTTAGCGTTGGTTGGAGATGGACCAAATCGCCAAAATCTAGAAAAACACTTTGCTGGTACAAATACTCATTTTGTTGGTTATTTAATGGGTAAAGAATTAGGTTCAGCTTTTGCTAGTGCGGATGCCTTTATTTTTCCTTCTCGTACAGAAACACTGGGATTGGTATTATTAGAAGCAATGGCCGCAGGATGTCCAGTAGTTGCAGCCCGTTCTGGTGGTATTCCTGATATTGTTACAGATGGTGTAAATGGTTATCTTTTTGACCCCAAAGCGGATATTCAAGAAGCTATTGATGTTACTATAAAGTTGTTAAAACAAAGACAAGAAATAGCTATTATCCGTCAAAATGCCCGCAAGGAAGCAGAAAAATGGGGATGGACTGCTGCTACAAGGCAATTACAAGATTATTACAAAAAGGTGATTGGTGATTGGTGACTGGGGACTGGGTATTGGGCATTGGGTTATTCATCTTCCCTTGCCTCTTGCCTCCTGCCCCCTGCCTCTTGCCCCCTGCCTTCTGCCCCCTGCCTCCTGACTCCTGACTCCTGACTCCTGATTTTATGACACTTCCTAACGCCGGTAGCGTCTTGGCTACATTAACTGAATTAACTCAAGTTAATCGCACCCAGTCCCTACTCAGTCGCGTCAAAGACCTATCTGTTAACGAGTTTGTCTGTTTATTGGACTTCATTACGGCTGAGTTTCAGCAATTTCTGAGAGCTATTGATCTGATCAATAATGAAGCTCTAGAAGGGATGTTGGAGAAAGTGCTGGAAGCAATTACACTCAAAATAGGTCAAATTCTCCAAGCAGAACATACAGCTATTTTTTTAGTTGACTATGATAAGGGTCAATTATGGTCAAAAGTTCCCCAAGATAATAATCAAAAATTCTTAGAAATACGCACTCCTTTAAATGTAGGTATTCCTGGTCATGTAGCCACTACAGGTAAATATCTGAATATCGCGGAAACCGCTACTCACCCTCTTTTTAGTCCAGAATTGGAAAAACAAATGGGCTATAAAATCCGCAATCTTTTATGTATGCCAGTTATGAGTAGTAAAAAGCAAACTGTAGCGGTTGTACAACTGGCAAATAAAGCGGGGAATATTCCTTTTACTCAGGATGATGAAGAGTCTTTTCGAGACTTTGCTGCTTCTATTGGCATTATCTTGGAAAGTTGCCAATCTTTTTATGTAGCGGCTAGAAATCAACGTGGTGCAACGGCTTTGTTACGTGCTACTCAAACTTTAGGACAAAGTTTGGATTTAGAAGCAACTTTGCAGATAGTCATGGAACAAGCCCGGATATTAATGCAAGCAGACCGCAGTACACTGTTTTTGTATCGCAAGGAAATGGGGGAACTGTGGACAAAAGTCGCAACAGCTAATGATCAAAAATTGATAGAAATTCGTATTCCGTCTCATCGTGGTATCGCTGGTTATGTAGCTTCCACCGGTCAAGCATTGAATATCCCCGATGCTTATCAAGACCCACGCTTTGACCCGACTACAGATCAAAAGACTGGGTATGTAACTCGGAATATTTTATGTTTACCAGTATTTAATTCTGCCAATGAATTAATTGGTGTGACGCAGTTAATTAATAAAGAAAAAGGCAGTTTTACGAATTCAGATGAAGAGTTTATGCGGGCTTTTAATATCCAAGCAGGAATAGCTTTGGAAAATGCTCGTTTATTTGAAAATGTATTGTTAGAAAGACAGTATCAAAAGGATATCCTTCAGAGTTTGTCTGATGCTGTGATTTCTACAGATATGCAAGGTCAAATAGTAACTATTAATGATGCAGCATTGGAATTACTGGGTTGTCCCTTGAGGGAAGGTAACAGAATTGCAAATAAACTTTTATGGAAAGAAAATCTACTGGGGAGGCAAGTTTGGGAAGTTGTGCCAATTGATAATCTGCAAATGCGGTTGCAAGATAGTTTAAAATATGCTTCTCGCCATTATGTGCCAGAGCAAAATTTAGTGGTAGGATTATATCAATTGGCAAGTGATCAAGCTCAGTCTTCAGGTACAAAAAATCAGAAGTTAATTTTAGCAGTGCGCGATCGCAATAATTCAAATATTTTCCTTCCCTGGAATCAACCCCTCGCTCCTCAATCTGAGTACCTGAGTGCTGATGTAGTCAAAGAATTAGAACGCAGCATCAATCTTACCATCAATCCCTTAACTAACCCAGAAGGGGGAGTCAGGGGTGGTTTAGTGGTGCTGGAAGATATCAGCCGGGAAAAACGCCTTAAAAGCACTATGTACCGCTATCTTACACCTCATGTAGCCGAGCAAGTTATGGCTTTGGGAGACGATAGCTTGATGGTGGGTGAAAGAAAGGAAGTGACTATTTTATTTTCTGATATTCGGGGTTATACAACTCTCACCGAAAACTTAGGAGCAGCTGAGGTAGTATCACTGTTGAATCAGTATTTTGAAACAATGGTGGAGTCAGTTTTTCACTATGAAGGAACTTTAGATAAGTTCATTGGTGATGCTTTAATGGCGGTATTTGGTGCGCCTCTACCATTGACAGAAAATCATGCTTGGCGAGCGGTACAATCAGCATTGGATATGCGTCGTCGCTTGGAAGAATTTAATCATCGGCGGTTTGTTCAGTCTCAACCCAAAATCCATTTTGGCATTGGTATTAGTTCGGGGGAAGTAGTTTCGGGAAATATTGGTTCTCGCAAACGTATGGATTATACAGTGATTGGCGATAGTGTAAATTTGAGTTCTCGCTTGGAAGGGGTGACAAAAGAATATGGTTGTGACATTATTATCAGCGAGTTTACTTATAATTTGTGCCGCGATCGCGTTTGGGTGCGTCAATTAGATAGAATTCGTGTCAAAGGTAAACATCAGGCTGTGGATATCTATGAGTTAATCAGCGATCGCTCTACTCCCCTAGATGGCAACACCCAAGAATTTTTATACCATTATGATGCCGGACGTGCTGCATACATATCACGAAATTTCACCCAAGCGATCGCCAGCTTTGAAACTGCTAAACGCATTCTACCCACAGACCAAGCCTTAAATATCCACCTAGAACGTGCTTACAATTACCAAAAAACACCTCCTCTAAATTCCTGGGATGGTGTCTGGACAATGGTAACAAAGTAGTCAGGGGACTGGGGACAAATCAAGTCAAAAGTCAAAAGTCAAAAGTCAAAATTCTTCCCTGTTCCCTGTTAAGAGTTCCCTGTTCCCTTTTTTCCAATCACTACTCTAACCTTCAGAATCAGAATCATCGTTTTTAAAGGGTTCTTCACCTATCTTGAGTTGTTTTTTTGAGCGTTTTAACTGTTTCCACAGAACCTTGATTTGTTCGTAAGCTTCACCAGGCGGCAACTTACCACCAGTTTCTAAGTTACAAATATAACTTACTCGCTGGGCAAATTCCTGTAAATTTGCGTTGAAAACCAAGTTTTCAGGCTGTACATGACCGTAGTAGCGGCCACGAGGATAGAGAAAATCATCTTTGCTCACCATTTTTTCTCCATATATTTGATTATCCTCCTGATTTTCTTGTTTACAACAGAACCACTAGCCACTTAGTTCGATATATATTTTGTTAAGTCAGGAGAAAGCTTAAGATTAAACTGTGATTATGGCAAAGTGTTGGAGCAATTGGTCAATTTTAACTTTAATAAAAAAGTTGTCAGTTATTAAGTAGTACCTTGTCAAAAAAGTTGATGCTAAAGCTACCAAAGCTACAGTAATCACCCATTATATATTTTTATATATCTTTATATATCCTTTGTAAAGATTTAGTGCAATCTCCTGGATGAAGGTTTTACCATCTCTCCAAATTTCCCCATGATTTCATCATATTACCTAATGTACAAAACATGGGTTTTAATGAACTTCAACTAAAAAACTACCTTTTAAAGTATTAAAATATACTTTTTTAACAAATCATAAAATTTTCTTCATCAAAAATTACAAAAACTTAAATAAAACTATAAACCTTTCATGCTTAGTTTACCAGTTTCAGTGCCAAGGTAGAGGAATAGGGGGTAGTGTCAGTTATCAGTTATCAGTTATCAGTTACAACAATTTGCAAGTAAATGAAGTCAACATATTAATGTTATAAATCTTGTGGGGTGGGCAGGAAAGCCCGCCATTGTGTACCGTTCGGCTGATAAAATGGTTAAGCTGGAAAGCATCGCCCTGCAACTGTAATCTACCACCATGTCTGTTAATACCAAACTATACGAAGGCAAAGCCAAAATTCTCTACACCACAGAAGATCCTCAAGTCTTGTTGTCTGATTTTAAGGATGATGCGACTGCCTTTAATGCTCAAAAGCGTGGCAGCATCCAAGGAAAAGGTAGCATAAACTGTACAATTTCCAGCAAGTTGTTTGAACAATTGGCAGCGCATGGGATCAAGACACATTTTATTGATTGTCCAGCGCCCAATCAAATGCGAGTCAGAGCAGTTAAGATTTTGCCATTAGAAGTAGTTGTCAGAAATATTGCTGCTGGTAGTCTTTGTCAACAAACAGGATTGCCACTAGGTACAATTCTGGAGCAGCCTTTGGTAGAGTTTTATTACAAAGACGACCAATTGGGAGATCCTCTGCTAACACGCGATCGCTTACTGCTGCTGAAACTAGCCACTGAGGAACAAGTTGACAGCATTACCCATCTGGCATTGCAGATCAACAACTTTCTGAAGGATTTTTGGCAAAAGTGCGGTATTACCCTAGTAGACTTTAAACTTGAATTTGGATTGGACTCACAACAGCAGTTGTTGTTGGCAGATGAAATTAGCCCTGATACCTGTCGTTTATGGGATATCGCAGAAAACGATCCTCACCGTCGGGTAATGGACAAAGACCGCTTCCGTCGGGATCTAGGGAATGTAGAGAATGCCTACCAGGAGGTTTTACAAAGGGTATTGCAAGTAGTAGAAGGCAAAAATTAGTGTGTGCATCGTCCTTTGTCTGATATGACTAACGACTAACGACTAATAACTAATGACTTAATTAGGTGTGGTAGTGAAGAGGAATATGAGTAAAAAGCATTTATCTCCTGTATTTTTGGCAGTTGTGGCGATCTCTGCCCCTTTGGACAACTCACTCAGTGCGACTGCCCAAACGCCAGAAAAAATCCAGCAAGTAACAGAAGTTGCCACAATAGAAACAAACCAGCAGCTACTACAGAAAACAAGTCACAATCATGTTAGTGAAAATCAAGACATCTCTGTTCCAGCAACAGCAGTAGTTCTAGACCCAAAATCTTACTCCTCTGTACCTGCTGTCCAAATCTCCCCAGCTAACTCATCATCAATAGGCACACCAGAAGTAATCATACCCACGATTACAACACCATCAAAAACTGCACAAGCTCTGAGAGCAGCACTATCGAGGAACTCAGAAGCGATCACAAAAGCAGAAGTAATCATACCCACAATTACAACACCAGCAAAAACTGCACAAGCTCTAGAACCAGAAACAACACCTGAAACTAATTCAACTCAGGAAAATGCCAATCCACCTACAGTACAACCATCTGCTCCTGGTAATACACAAACAACAGAAACAGCCGAACCCCGTGTATTGGTGTCAGAAGTAGCAGTAACATCGCCAACAGGTTCAATCTCACTAGAACTGGAAAACCAAGTTTACCAAGCGATTCGTACCCAAGCCGGACAAACAACCACCCGTTCCCAACTGCAAGAAGATATTAATGCTATCTTTGCCACAGGTTTTTTCTCTAACGTGCGAGCAGTACCAGAAGATACACCTTTGGGTGTGCGGGTAAGTTTCGTTGTTGATCCTAATCCCGTCCTCAGTAAAGTAGAAATAGACGCTAATCCTAGCACTGGTGTAGCTTCCGTACTACCTGCTAACACGGTAGATAAAATCTTTAGTGAACAGTATGGTAAAATCTTAAACTTGCGAGAATTACAAGAAGGTATTCAGAAGTTAACCAAAGAGTATCAAGACAAAGGTTATGTACTGGCTAACCTAGTGGGAGCGCCGAAAGTTTCAGAAACCGGAGTTGTTACCCTACAAGTAGCAGAAGGGGTAGTAGAAAATATCAAAGTCCGTTTCCGTAGTAAAGACGGACAGGAGGTAGATGAAAAAGGCAATCCCATTCGGGGACGGACAAAAGATTATATTATTCAGCGGGAATTGGAATTAAAGCCCGGTCAAGTATTTAACCGCAACATAGTACAAAAAGACCTGCAAAGGGTGTTTGGCCTGGGATTATTTGAAGATGTGAATGTGTCCCTCGACCCTGGTACAGACCCTAGTAAAGTTGATGTAGTAGTGAATGTGGCTGAACGCAGTAGCGGTTCAATTGCTGCCGGGGCGGGGATTAGTTCCGCTAGTGGGTTATTTGGTACAATTAGCTACCAACAGCAAAACCTGGGAGGTAGAAACCAGAAGCTAGGGACAGAAATACAGCTAGGAGAAAGAGAACTGCTGTTTGACCTACGGTTTACAGATCCTTGGATTGGTGGTGATCCTTACCGGACTTCTTATACAGCTAATATTTTCCGTCGTCGCTCCATTTCTTTGATTTTTGAGGGGGACGATGAGACCATAGAAACCTTTAACCCCAATAATCCTACTAATGAAAATGAGCAGGATCGTCCCCGGATTACTCGTTTAGGTGGTGGTGTTTCTTTTACCCGTCCTCTTTCCCCCAACCCCTATGAAAGATCAGAGTGGGTTGCTTCTGCTGGTTTGCAGTATCAACGAGTTTCTAGCCGTGATGCTGATGGTAATCTGAGAAGAGAGGGGGCAGTATTTGATGATGATGGTAATAGAATTAGCCCCACGATTCCCTTCACCCAATCGGGAACAGGTGAAGACGATCTGCTATTATTGCAACTGGGCGCACAACGCGATCGCCGTAATAATCCCTTACAACCAACTAATGGTTCTTTCCTCCGCATCGGAGTTGATCAATCTGTACCACTAGGACAGGGTAATATTCTCCTGACCAGAGTCAGAGGTAACTACAGCCAATATTTACCTGTGAAATTTTTGGGCTTTGGTAAAGGTCCACAAACTCTAGCCTTTAACCTTCAAGGCGGTACAATCCTGGGTGACTTACCCCCCTACGAAGCCTTTACCCTTGGTGGTAGCAACTCTGTTCGGGGTTACGATGAAGGCAGATTAGCAACTGGACGCAGTTTTGTACAAGCATCTGTTGAATATCGCTTCCCCGTGTTCTCTGTCGTCAGTGGCGCACTATTTTTTGATTATGGTAGTGACCTGGGAAGTAGCACCAGAACAGCAGAAATTTTGAATAAAAATGGTACTGGCTATGGCTATGGTCTAGGTGTGCGTGTACAGTCACCATTAGGACCAATTCGCATAGACTATGGATTGAGTGATGATGGCGATAGCCGCATCAACTTTGGCATTGGAGAAAGGTTTTAAATTGGTCATTAGTCATTGGTCATTAGCAACTGATAACTGATAACTGATAACTGATCACAACCAGGGTGTTTACTAAATATAGAGCAGATGAATAATAACAACGTCAATAGATCGGCTTGTGGCCTATGCACCAACACACGTTAGCTGCGGAAATTACCCAAACGGGTGTGGGGCTGCATAGCGGTGTGAGTACCTGTGTGCGGATACTACCAGCAGAACCAGGAAGCAATCGCTATTTTGTGCGGGTGGACTTGCCAAATTCACCCATTATTCCTGCTAAAATTGCGGTAGTTAATCAGACAGTTCTCTCAACTCAGTTGGGTACAGATGAGGTATATGTCCGCACGGTAGAGCATTTGTTGGCAGCTTTGTCTGCTATGGGTGTAGATAATGCCCGGATTGAAATTGATGGACCAGAAGTACCGCTTTTAGATGGTTCGGCTCAGGTTTGGACTGATAACATTGTTGCGGTGGGCTTGGTATCACAACAGAACAGTGATGAATCAGCGCCTGTAGTCATTAAAGAACCTATTTCGGTTCATCAAGGGGATGCTTTTGTGTGCGCTTGTCCGGCTTCAGAAACACGTTTTAGCTATGGGATTGATTTTGATTTACCTGCGATTGGTAATCAATGGTACAGTTGGTCATTATCTCGTAATCTAGAAAATACTGAAAATAGCTTTGTGACAGAAATTGCTCCGGCTCGTACTTTTGGACTGCTGCACCAAATTGAATATCTGCAAAAATCTGGCTTAATCAAAGGTGGTAACTTGGATAATGCGCTGGTTTGTGGTCCTGATGGTTGGTTAAATCCACCGTTAAGATTTGCAAATGAGCCAGTACGTCATAAAATCTTGGATTTAGTGGGAGATATTAGCTTATTAGGTAAATTTCCTGTTGCTCACTTCTTAGCTTACAAAGCTAGTCACAATCTACATATTCAATTGGCACAGAAAATTTTAGAATTAAGCTAAAAATTAACTAAAATTTAAGATTGTACGCTATTCTCTAGCCTACTTAATTTCCAGATTCTCAACAAACTAAAGTACCAATGTCAACTCTCACCCAAGCTAATTCTACTGACGTGACTACATCTGAAGGAGATCAACAGGAACCCAATACACCCGCAATTAAAACAACCTTTACCGTGGAAGAGATTCAACAACTGCTACCACACCGTTATCCTTTTTTGCTGGTAGATAAAATTATTGACTATGTGCCTGGAAAATTGGCTGTGGGTGTGAAAAATGTCACCTTTAATGAACCTCAATTTCAGGGTCATTTTCCCGGACGCTCACTGATGCCTGGTGTCCTCATTGTGGAAGCAATGGCGCAAGTCGGAGGTGTGGTCATGACCCAAATGCCCGATATACCAAAAGGACTGTTTGTTTTTGTGGGTATTGATAAAGTCCGTTTTCGTCGTCAGGTAGTACCTGGTGATCAGTTAATTATGACAGTGGAACTGTTGTCAATTAAGCAGCGTCGTTTTGGTAAAATGCAGGGTCGAGCCGAAGTTGACGGACAACTAGCTGCTGAAGGGGAACTGATGTTTTCTTTGGTTAGCTAAAATTATGCTTTACTAAGCTTGGTTGATCTGGGCATAGCCGTGAAATGCCCTTAGTCAATTATAAGCAAGGATAACAGTAACTACCAAAAACCTCAAGGGTATTTACTGGTTTCTAGAGATTGAGCAGACAATTTTGGATTCAAGGTTGAAGATTTGTTTCACTAATAATTTAGGTCTTTGTAAGGCTTTGCTATTTTTAGATAGCTATTTTCAATCCAAAATCTAAAATCCCAAATCTAAAATCTAAAATCGACAATTCGTCATCCTCACACATAGCTTATTTTGCCCGACACTTTTTTTACTGAACTCAGTTCTGGAGAGTCACCCTTGAAGACACTTATTCATCCAACTGCTGTAATACATCCTAATTCGGAAATCCACTCAACGGTGCAAGTCGGTGCTTATGCTGTGATTGGAGCGAATGTCAAGGTCGGACCGGAAACTATGATTGGCGCTCATGCAGTTTTAGAAGGACACTGTGAAATCGGGGCGCGAAATCATATTTTTCCTGGTGCTGTGATCGGTATGGAACCCCAAGACCTCAAGTATGTAGGAGAACCTTCTTGGGTTAAGATTGGCGACAATAATGCAATTCGTGAGTATGTTACTATCAACCGCGCTACTGGCCGGAGTGAAGCGACTATCATCGGTAATGGTAATTTACTGATGGCTTATGTTCACGTTGGTCATAATTGCGTGATTGAGGATTCCGTGGTCATTGCTAATTCTGTGGCATTAGCGGGTCATGTTCACATTGAGTCTCGCGCTAGATTAAGTGGGGTTTTAGGTGTGCATCAATTTGTACATATTGGTGGTATGTCGATGGTGGGTGGGATGACTCGCATTGACCGTGATGTTCCTCCTTATATGTTAGTTGAGGGCAATCCTTCGCGGGTGCGATCGCTCAATTTGGTGGGTTTAAAACGCTCAGGAATGCCAGCTAAAGACTTCCAAGTTCTGAAAAAGGCTTTTCGCATTCTCTACAGGTCTAATTATCTTTTTAAAGAGGCTTTGGCAGAGTTGGAAATGTTGGGAGATACGGAACAGCTGCAACATCTACGCCGTTTCTTGTTACTTTCGCAAATGCCAGGAAGACGGGGTTTGATTCCTGGAAAGGGGAGAAAACCCGCAAGTGATGAGTCGTGATTTATGAATGATGAATGATGAATCACGCCTAAATTCATCATTCATTTTTAAAGACAGGGAACAGGGAACAGGGAACAGGGAACAGGGAACAGGTAAGAGAAAAAAGATATTACAAGCAATTAGCCGGACATGATTTAAAATCTAAAATTTAAAATCTAACATCTAACATCTAAAAATCTAAAATCTAAAATGCGGATATTTATCAGCACTGGTGAGGTTTCTGGAGATTTGCAGGGGGCGCTGTTAATTACGGCGCTTCAGCGTCAAGCTGCGGATGCTGGGTATAAATTAGAGATTGTGGCTTTGGGTGGCGAGAAAATGGCCGCCGCCGGGGCGACGATTTTGGGCGATACTAGCGGTATTGGTTCTATGGGTATAATTGAGGCATTGCCGTATTTTATACCTACAGTTCAGGTACAACGACGAGCGATCGCCTATCTGAAAAAAAATCCTCCTGATATTATAGTTTTGATTGACTACATGACCCCTAATATCGGGATTGGTAGTTATATGTTTGAGCATTTTCCTCATGTACCTGTGGTATATTACATCGCTCCTCAAGAATGGGTATGGGCTTTGAGCCTGGAGAGAACTAAAACAATTGTTACTTTTACAGATAAGCTATTGGCAATTTTCCCTGAAGAAGCCCGTTATTATCAAGAGAAAGGGGCTAAGGTTAGCTGGGTTGGTCATCCTTTAGTTGATAGAATAGCGAATGCACCGAGTCGGGAAGCAGCGCGGAAAAGTTTGGGAATTAAACCAGAACAAATTGCAATTTCTCTTTTACCTGCTTCTCGTCACCAAGAATTAAAATATCTATTACCAGTAATTTTTCAAGCTGCTCAAAATATACAATCTAAATTACCAGAAGTACATTTTTGGATTCCTCTGTCTTTGGAAACATTTAGAGATAAAATTGAAAAAGGTATTCAAGATTACGGGTTACAAGCAACAATAGTATCAGGTCAACAACAGGAAGTTTTTGCAGCTGTTGATTTTGCCATTACAAAATCTGGAACTGTCAATTTAGAATTAGCTTTATTAAATGTACCGCAAGTTGTTGTTTATCGTCTCAGTCCTTTTACTGCTTGGGTAGCGCGTAAAATTCTGAAAGGTTCAATTCCCTTTGCTTCTCCTGTAAATTTAGTTGTGATGCGGGAAATTGTCCCAGAATTTTTACAGGAACAAGCGACAGCAGAAAATATTACTCAAG
>JBJOKS010000062.1:0-12169 GCA_046045965.1 Cyanobacteriota bacterium
GTTCTTTAGTCAATGCACAACCATATAAAGATAAAAAGAAAGGTGCAGATGGGGGAATTGATGGTTTAATCTTTTTTGAAGATGTCATAGATATCAAAAAATCAAATAAAACCGCAGTGAAAAAAATTATTGTGAGTGTGAAAGGTGGAAAGAATATTAACGCATCCATGATTAGAGATTTGCGCGGTACAATGGAAACAAATAAAGCAGAAATTGGATTATTTGTTACTCTCACACCACCAACTCAACCAATGATTAAAGAAGCTGCATCTTCAGGTTTTTATAAAGCAGGAAATGGCAGAAATTACGCTAAAATTCAAATTTTAACTATTGAGGAATTATTAACAGGAGAAAAAAAACCGGAATTTTTTGATATGAAACAGGGAGAGTTGACATTTAAAAAAGCACAAAGGGAAAATCAAGAGATAGCAGAACAGGGTGAGTTGTTTTAAAATTATGTGCTGTTGTTGGGTTACACTGTCGCTTAACCCAACCTACTATTTTGTAACTGAAATTAACACCAAGTCTGCAAAACGCGACCTTTTATTTGTTGTCCAAACCAAGGTGTATTATGAGAAAGTGAACAAAGATTTTCTCTATTGACTGTCCAAATTTGCTCAGGATCAAATAGGGTTAATTCTGCTTTTTCACCGGGTTTAATAGCTTTAATTTCTTGTTGTACACACGCTGCTGGTTTATTACTCAAAACTTGCCATAATTCTAAAGCTGTAAATTCTCCAGTTGCTACCAAATTTTGCCACAATAATGGTAATGCTAATTCTAAACCAATTGCTCCCGGTGGTGATTCTGCAAAAGCCTGAACTTTCTCCTCATAGGTGAAAGCTGCATGATCAATAGCGATCGCATCTATGACACCCCCACGCACACCTGCACGCAAAGCTTTAACATCACTGGCATTACCTAAAGGTGGTTCTAAATGCAAGGCTGTGTGATAATTCTTAACATCTGCGGTATTAAGTAACAGGTGCATCCAAGTTGTACTCGCTGTCACTGGTAAACCTTGAAACTTGGCAGTAGCAATTAATTCCACACTCCTGGCTGTAGAAACCCGCATAATATGGACAGGGGTTCTGATATCGGCGACTAATTCCAACAAAGCAGCGATCGCACTTGTTTCCGCACTAGCTGGAACAGGGGGTAAACCGATACGTAAAGAGTCCGCACCTTCCCGCATCATACCATTTGCTGAAAGAGAGCGATCGCAAGGCCAAAACGCCACAGGTTTACCAAAAGGTTGCAGATATTCTAAAACCCGTCTAACTATAGCCAAATTTTCCCAAGGCTTACTATCCGTAAAACCCACAACCCCAGATGTAGCTAAATCAGCAAATTCCGTTAACTGTTTACCCGCTAAATCGTAGGTAATAGCACCCCAGATGTGAAGGTGAGGTGAACCTTGATCCCTCACACTCTTTTGCTGTAACTGTGCAACGAGAGCAGGATTATCAATAACTGGAAATGTATCAGGTAAAACACTGACCCTAGTAAAACCACCAGCAGATGCAGCTTGCAAAAAAGAACTCAAAGTTTCCCTTTCTTCAAACCCTGGTTCACCGGAATGACTATATAAATCGACCAAACCATTACCCAGAACTAAACTCCGACAATCTTTAATAGAAATATCGGCGCTAAGATCAGAAATTTGTGGTGCAATTGCTTGGATATAACCATCAACAATTAACACATCAGCTATTTGGTCAATTTCCGAAACCGGATCGATTACCCGTACTTGTTGCAGCAGTTCATTTATCATCTGTTATTAGCTACTATATTATACAAGTTACAATAGTTATCATATTTGTTGGGATGGTGAGTAGTAATTAATGTAAATTTTGTGTGTGGGGTGGGCATCTTGCCCGCCCTTAATGTAAAAATTAGATGTACAAACTATCAACGCAACAGCTTACAATGCTCCTGCGGCTGTTTTATCTAATACACCACCACTCAAATGACCAGTAATGTTCATCGCTTGTAGCACAGGTAAACTACTAGCACCTGAAGGGTAGTCAATCACACTTACAGCACCATTACCTTGACGGAAATTCCAGAAATTTTCTAATGATAAACCCAGGATATGACAGAGTAAAGTTTTATTAGTCGCATCGTGAGCCACTACCAAACCGGTTTGCAGTTGATTTTCTTCAGCAACTTGCAATATTGACTGCCAAGCAGCTACACTGCGTTCATGTACCTGTTGTAAATTTTCACCTTCAGGCATTTGCACTTCGGCGGGTACAGTGCGCCACCGTTCCAACTCTCCGGGAAATTCCTGTTCTATCTCGGCTTCAAATTTACCTTCCCAGGTTCCGTGGCTGATTTCCCTTAAACCATCTAGTAGCTCTAACTTAACACCAGGATGCTGTTTGAGAATAATTTCTGCTGTTTCTTTCGGACGTGCCATAGTGCTACTAAACGCAAAATCAATCGCCACATCTTTGAGAAATTCCCCAGCTTTTCCGGCTTGGGATCTACCATTATCATTCAAAGGTACATCAATTTGCCCTTGAAACTTACCCTGACGATTCCATTCGGTTTCGCCGTGACGGACTAATAATAATCTAAAACCCTGATGATTGGGGCGTAAACTAGGGAAAGTCTCTCCCAGGTGTTGCGTCTGATTCATTGATTCTAACTGCACAGGTTCACCTAAACCACCAGCAAAATTCAAGACACTAATTCCACAGTTTGACTGTTGTAGTCCGTGATAACCACTAGGAGGAATACCCAAAGCGGTACTAATTAGGGCGCGGTTAATACCATTATGCCCAACTATCAGAATAGTTTCCCCTTGATGACGGGATAAAATTTCTGGCCAAAACTGCTTTGCTTGCTCGTATAAAGCCAAAACTGGAAAATGTTCTCGTGTCCCATTTGCGTCATTGACAGTCATCCGCAATTCATGGGGGCGTTTTTTCCAGATACTATAGTCTTCAGGAAACTTCTCCTTGACATCAAGAGATAACATTCCAACCCATAAAGGTAAGTCTACTTCTAACAAATGTTCAGAAACCTGAACAGAAGCAGACTGTTCAACCAACTGACTACGGATAATTTCTGCTGTAGTTTTTGCGCGGTTGAGGGGACTGCAATAAATGGCGTTAAATGCAATATTACTCAGTGCTTTACCCGTTTTACTAGCGTCACTCTGACCTTTATCCGTTAACGTTGACGCATCAGTACGTCCTTGGATACGTCTTTCAATGTTATATGTACTTTGACCATGACGCACAATGATGACACGAGTCATTAAAAAACCTCTTCTCTCTAAAGGATTAATTTTACAACAAAATGTTGCAGAGTTATCTTTTAGGAGTCAGGAGGGGCGAATGGCCGTTCGCCCGTACAGGAGTCAGGAGGGATAAGAAACTGCAATATTCCCTGTTACCTGTTTAGAGTTTCCAATTATGAATTATGAACTATGAATTATAAATTGATTTGTCACCTGCTCCCTTTAGTTTTTATTGACTATCACTCAAATCTAACTGTAACTGTAACCCATCATTCTCGTTAAGATTTTGACTTGCTGGTTGCAGAAATATAGGAGTATAAGGAATTGAGATTGACTCACTCAGGGGTAATTCTGTGGAAACTGTGTTTTCTCCACTTTGGTTATTGGAGAGAGGTTCCCCATTTTGTTGTTCAAAAAACTTAACAAAATCGTTTTGGGCGCTGCGATTATTAATGTTAATTAAAGAATCACCAGTTAAAGTAAAATTTTCTGGTTGAGGCTGTATTGTTGATTGTGCATACACGGCGCTACTGACCGCAACAAAAACAGCTATAATTGCTAAGGAAGCAGGAATTTTACCTTTCATGACTTTGAGTTTTTTATAAAAAATTCTGACTGGTAATAAGTATAAATCATACTCGCGATAGATTTGTGTTTCCACATACATAATTTAACATTTCAGGAATCAGGAAGATAATTAACAATTATGAATTATGAATTATGAATTACCTCTAATACTGCTTTTGGTAATAACTTTTCTTTAAACCAAACAATTCTAGCTGGGACATCATTTAATTTAACACCTGCCTTTTCTAAATTCAATCTTTCAGAAATTGCCAAAATTAAATTATCGCAATTTGCACGACGTACCTGAGAAAATTTTTTTTGTAAATATTCCGGTCGCCAATAACCAACAATTTCTAATAAAAAAGTTCTCCCATCAGGATGAACAAGACGAAAATCGGGAATCATTACACTACCAGGAATAGGAATTAAATCAACTTCTCGCTCTAATATCCAGCCACTTTTTAAACCATCCCATTTATCAGCAAAAGACTGTTCTAACATACTATCATAAGGCTTACCTTGAGGATAGTGAGAGACTAAACCACATTCAGAATTGAGGGTAAACCTGCCAGTTTTCCATTCATTTGTATAAAAATCGCGTGTTTGTAAAGTTGCGGCTAAACTCCATTTTGTCACATGAAGTAAAGCGGGAATCATTTTGGCTATGGATAAACCATAACGGGTACTAGGAGTAAATAAACTTGTTGGACCATCAATACTAATAGTAAAACCGTGGTCAGCATCACCTTCAATATAAGCCATTAATTGAAACAATTTCAAATAACGGAATAATAACTTATATTCTCCCGGTACATTGCGATGAGCATTTAACACCAATTGCGTAGCTTTATAAAAAACACCTTGCACCTGAGACAAATTATAACGATGTAATAAATCTTCAGGTTTAGGAGCATCAAAAGCAGTTAAAATTTTATTTTCAGATAAATCAGCATAAAGACCATCATGCACCTGAATAGGTAAAATTTCCCGCTGTAATTCTTGACTTAATTCATCTGCAATTTTAGTTAAAATCACATCAGTTTCTTCTCGACTAGCAACAGATTTTGCAGCCAGAGAAAACACCCGTTCTCTTAACATGATTGGTTCCAGAGGACTAACAACTTCAAAAGTGCAGAAACTACTTTTAAGAATGTAAGCCAAACCGCGCTTCATCCGATAATCAGTAGTATCGCCTTCAAAATCTGCTAATTGACGTTCAAGAACCCCTTGAGATTTACCGACAGCATCTTGAAAAAACTGAATTAAATCACTTGCTAAACCCAAATGTTTCTGATCAAGTTTCAGTCTCTTCGGGATAATTTCCTCTCCGTTTTGACGATGAATCAATAACTCCGTTTGTAACATCTTTCTTATCAGTGGAATAATTAATTTCTAACTGTTCAGCAGCCTTAGCACTTCTTTCCTGACCACCCCCATAAACAACCTTTAAATTTCCTTTTCTCTCCTTCTTCTTCTCTTTCTTTTCTTCGTGTACTTCGTCCCTTTGTGGTTCATTCCCTCTTAAACCTCGTCTTCTAGCAGAAGTTCCCTCCTCACTTGTATCTTCTGCGATAACTTCATATAAAATTGCCTGTTTATTTTCAATATTACCCTTACGTAAAACCCTACCCAAACGCTGAATATATTCCCTAGCTGAACCAGTACCAGAAAGAATAATTGCTATTGAAGCAGCGGGAACATCAACACCTTCATTTAAGACATGAGAAGCAACCAAAGTATTATAGATTCCTTCCTTAAATTTAGTTAAAATTTCATGCCGTTCTTTCACCGGAGTTTGATGGGTGATAGCAGGAATTAATAACTCCTGAGAAATGCGATATACAGTAGCATTATCAGCCGTAAAAATCAACACCCTTGAGGGGTAATGTTCAGCTAATAAATCAATCAAAATTCTTAACTTACCATCAGTCCCCAGAGCGATTTCTTTTGCTTGACGATGTGCTAACATTGCTCTGCGCCCATTTTGCGATCGCGCACTCATTTGCACAAAAGTTTGCCAACCTTGTAAACTTCCCAAAGAAATGCGAGATTGCTTTAAAAAAGCATTGCGGGTTTGAATTAGCTTATTGTATCTTTCTCGTTCAAGTTGGGATAACTTAACCTTTATCTGCACAACTTGATGTTCTGCTAAAGCCTTACCCGCCAAATCTTCAGCACGTTGACGGTAAACTTCTCTACCTATGAGAATATTTAAATCAGCGTGTTTACCATCGGTGCGTTCTGGTGTAGCAGAAAGTCCTAAACGATAAGGTGCGATCGCATATTCAGCAATGACACGATTAAAATCAGTCGGTAAATGATGGCATTCATCAAAAATAATCAAAGCATATTTATTACCCAAACTTTCCGCATGAATAGCCGCACTATCATAAGTTGCTACCAAAATGGGTGTTCTATCTCGTGAACCACCTCCCAGCAAACCCAACTCCGCATCTGGAAAAGCCGCTGTTAAGTGTGCATACCACTGGTGCATCAAGTCCAAAGTCGGGACAACAATTAAAGTAGTGCGTGGTGTGGCTTGCATGGCCATTTGCGCCAAATAAGTCTTCCCCGCCGCCGTAGGTAACACCACAACCCCCTGCCTTCCCGCCAATTTCCAAGCCGCTAAAGCCTCATTTTGGTGGGGATAGGGAGTCATTTCCAAACTGGGAACCAACTCTAAAGGATAAAATTGCTTGGCTTCATCAGTGAAGTTTGTGTCTTCTGCTTGTAGTGCTTCCACTAAAGAACGATATCTAATCGCCGGAATGCGGAATTTTTCGATTCTATCATCCCATGTAGCAAAGTCTATCCAAGCTTTGCTGCGTGGTGGAGGGTGTAAAATTAACGTGCCACGATCAAAAGTTAAAGTAGGGTTGCGACCCATGTTAGGTTTTCTCCCAACTGTTCACATTTAAATACTCATAACCCAAAACGTGCATGATTCCCAAAAGAGATTTTGGCATAACCCAAATAGAGGCGCTGTTCGCTCCCGAAATGTTGGACTTGCAAATAGATGTCAACCTGGTTGAATCTTACAGAGAACAGCGGCGGCGTTTTATACTCAAGCGATTAGAATTGCAAACAAAAATCATGCTCATTGCTGGTTTAACCCTAACTGCTTTTTTTGTCTGGAACAACCAGCAACCACACGGCAAAATTTACGCTTTGAAAATTGGGTTATTAATTGAATTTTTCATTTTGATTTGTTGGTTATTATGCAGAACTAAATTAGGTGAGCGTTACCCACACCTGCTGTTTTTAAGTTTATCCTGGGCTGTAACTTGTGTAGTCCAAATTTATACGGCAGTTTTGTTTGATTTTGTAGAACCTTTCACGAATATTTGGAATTTGATGTTTATCACCCAAGCAACACTTATTCCTGTATTATGGCGAACTCATCTCATATCTCAACTGGGGACAATTGTCTGTTATTTAGGATTATATCTCATCTATCGTCCTCAATTTAGGCATCCCTTATATTTTTATGTAGAAAATGGAATTTATTTCTTTTGGACAGGAATGATTTGTGTATTTTCTGTTTATCTATATGAGCGACTGAAGAAACAAGAATTTAGAGCTAGACAAGAATTAGAACTAGCCCAAAAACAATCAGAAAAACTCATTCTCAATATCTTACCCCAGGTAATAGCTGACAAATTAAAACAACAACCTACAACCATTGCTGACATTTTCCTAGAAGTAACAGTTTTGTTTGCTGATATTGTGGGATTTACAGAACTTTCTAGTCATACTTCCCCACCGCAATTAGTAGAGTTATTAAACGAAATATTTTGCTTATTTGATGAATTAGCAGAATTGCATGGAGTCGAGAAAATCAAGACTATTGGTGATGCTTATATGGCAGTTGCCGGTTTACCTAATCATCGCAGTGATCATGCTATAGCTATAGCAAATATGGCACTGGATATGCAACAGGCTGTAGCTAAATTTAACGAAGAACAAAATCAATCATTTCGTATCCGTATTGGTATTAGCACGGGTCCAGTAGTAGCAGGAGTAATTGGTTTAAAAAAATTTGCTTATGACCTGTGGGGAGATACAGTTAATACTGCCAGTAGAATGGAATCACATGGTATACCAGGTTGTATCCAGGTTTGCGAAGAAAGTTATCATCTGTTAAAAGAAAAGTATGTCATGGAAAAACGTGGATTAGTTAAAATTAAAGGAAAAGGGGAAATGATAACTTATTTACTCTTGAGAGCTAAGTCAAATAATCAATAAATTTTTTAACTCAAAATCTGCTCATAATATCATGGAAATGATAGAGTCTATACTGGGGAAAGTAAACATCTATTGATTTTTACTACTTTAGATAGATTCGTGGTTAAAAAATATCAGTTTTTTATTCCCTCGTTGCATAATAGGGCTGGAGTTATAGAACCGTGTCTAAATAATTTAAGGGCGGTTTCCAGTAGCTTGCAGTACCAAAGGAGATGCTGTATTGAAAGGAAGATTTTCCCTAATATCAAACTATACTGTGGCCATTGTATCTGTTGGTATTGCCTTGCTACTAACATTTGTGTTACAGCAATTTTTACATCAATCTATTTTTCTGCTATTTTATGCCGCTATAGCTGTTAATACTTGGTATGGTGGTATCAAGCCAGGAATATTAGCTACTGTTTTATCTGCTATAGCTGTCAGCTACTTTTTTATAAATCCCCAATTTTCATTTCATATTGATAGTATCGAGGATATCATTAAGTTAGGTTTATTTACGTTGATCACAATATTTATCACGGGGCTAAACTCAGAATTACGTACTGCTCAACAGAAGTTAGAACTCAATGTTCAATACCTAGCTGCCAGTGAATCCCGATTTCGGAGGTTAAAAGATGCCAATATCATTGGGGTGATTATAGCTGATATGACTGGCAGAATTTTAGAAGCGAATAATGCTTTTTTAAATATGGTCGGTTATACACAAGAAGAGCTACTAGCAGGAAGAGTAAACTTTCGAGAAATGACTCCTCCGGAATATGTAGAAGAAAGCATTCGCGCAACAGAGGAATTGAAAACACAAGGAGTTTGTCAACCTTTTGAGAAACAATACATCCATAAAGATGGTAGTCGGGTTAGTGTGATTCTAGGTTTGGCTTTATTAGAAGATAACGCAGAACAAGTAATTGGTTTTGTTGTCGATGTTAGCCAACGAAAACAAGCCGAGGAGTCACTGAAAAAACAGGAAGAACAACTGCGATTGATTACTAATTCTTTACCAGTACAAATTTCTTATGTTGATGCTCAACAGCGTTATCGATTTAATAATAAAAGATATGAAGAATGGTTTGGCATACCCATTTCTGAAATTTATGGTAAGCACTTGAAAGAATATTTAGGAGAGTCAGTTTATCAAACAATTTCTCCTTATGTAGAAAGAGTATTATCAGGAGAACAAGTAACCTACGAAACCCAACTATCGCATCAAAATGGAAAAATATATGATACAAGCGTAACTTACATTCCCCAATTTAATCAGCAAAAAAAAGTGGAAGGATTTGTTGCCCTAATTAGAGATATTACAGATCAGAAACAAGCAGAAACTGCTCTCAAAGAAAGCGAAGAAAAATTTCGGAAATTAACAGAAAAAGTGCGCGTAATTCCTTGGGAATCAGATCCTAAAACTGGGAATTTTACATACATCGGTCCACAAACTGAAGAAATTCTCGGCTATCCCTTAACTGACTGGTACAATGAAAATTTTTGGATAGAACACATTCACCCAGATGATCAGGAATGGGCAGTTAATTATTGTCTCAATTCTTCACAAGCACTGGAAAATTACGAATTTGAATATAGAATGTTAGCCGCAGATGGCAGAGTGGTTTGGTTATATGACATTGTGAATGTAGTGCGAGGTGAAGAAGGTCCAAAGCAACTGCATGGGTTCATGATTGACATTACCGAACGCAAGCAAGCCGAGCAAGAACGGGAACAATTATTAGAGCGAGAACAAGCGGCTAGGGCGGAAGCAGAAGCTGTTAACCGCATCAAAGATGAATTTTTAGCCACACTTTCCCACGAACTCCGCACCCCCCTCAATGCCATGTTAGGATGGACACAACTACTCAAAAGCCGTAAGTTTGATGAAGTTACCACTGCTAGAGCATTGGAAACTATTGACCGTAATAGCCGCGCTCTATCGCAATTGATTGAAGATGTTTTAGATGTTTCCCGGATTATTCGTGGTCAACTTCGCTTAAATGTGCGACCTGTGGAACTTGTGCCAGTAGTAGAAGCTGCTATCGACACCGTGCGACCTGCTGCGGATGCTAAACATATTTGTATCGAAATAGAATTTGACCCAACTGTGGGGGTAGTGGTGGCTGATGCTAACCGCTTGCAACAAATAATCTGGAATTTGCTTTCCAATGCTGTCAAATTTACACCCAAGGGGGGAAGAGTTGAGGTAAAAATAGAGCGCATTAATTCCCGTGTGCAGATTCAAGTTAGTGATAATGGTGCTGGAATTTCTCCCGAATTTATACCTCATGTATTTGAACGTTTCTGTCAAGCTGATAGTTCAACTACGCGATCGCATGGAGGTTTAGGTTTAGGATTAGCTATTGTGCGTTATTTGGTAGAATTACACGGAGGCACAGTTTCCGCTACCAGTCAAGGACTAGAACAAGGTGCAACTTTCATGATCAATTTACCCATGAAAGCCATTATTAGTGAAGATGATGCACCAAAACCACACCCATTTTTAGCCAACAGCAATTTTGTGAATCAGCAATTATCAATCTTGCAAGATGTGCGGGTACTTGTTGTTGATGATGAAGCAGATACAAGGCATTTACTAACTGAAATTTTAGGACAATATGGCGCTCAAGTTTTAGCTGTTACTTCTGCAACAGAAGCAATGACAGCTTTATCACAATTCCACCCAGATATATTAATAAGTGATATTGGAATGCCGGAAGAAGATGGCTATACATTAATTCGTAAAGTCAGAAATCTTCCCAGTGATCAAGGAGGCAAAATTCCCGCAGTAGCACTAACAGCTTATGCTAGAACAGAAGACCGCACCCAAGCCTTATTAGCTGGCTTTCAGTTACATATTCCCAAACCAGTAAATCCGGGTGAATTAGCTGCTGTGGTTGCTAATTTAGCGGGAAGAACATGATAATTCATAATTCATAATTGGTAATTGGTAATTGGTAATTGGTAATTGGTAATTAGGTTATTCATCTTCCCAGTAAAGAGTCCCCAGTAAAGAGTCCCCAGTAAAGAGTCCCCAGTAAAGAGTCCCCTTTACACTTTCTGATTTAATTGATTATCCTTAAATAGTAGGGGAATAAACCAAGTGTAAATTTCCAGCAGGTGCTAGATGCTGCAAGCAGAAGAAATATTACAAGACCGTTATCAAATCCAACGCCAACTAGGTAATAATGGAATTCGCCAAACTTGGTTAGCTAAAGATTTACAAGCTACTGAGGAAAAAAATTCCTTAGTTGTAGTTAAACTTTTGGCTTTTGGAGGTGCTGTTCAGTGGGATGATCTCAAACTATTTGAGAGAGAAGGACAGATTCTTAAACAGCTAAATCATCCTGCTATTCCCAAGTATATTGATTATTTTTGTATTGATGATCGTAATCTTTGGTTTGGCTTGGTTCAAGAATATATTCCTGGTGCATCTCTCAAAGAAAAACTTGTTGCTGGTGAAAGATTTACAGAAAACAAAGTTAGAAAAATTGCCGTTAAGATTTTAAAAATTCTCACCTATTTACATGAATTAAACCCAGGGGTTTTACATCGAGATATTAAACCAAGTAATTTAATTTGGGGTGAAGATAATCAAATTTATTTAGTTGATTTTGGGGCGGTTCAAGATAAAGCTGCTAAAGAAGGTGTAACATTTACCGTTGTTGGAACTTATGGTTATGCACCGATGGAACAATTTGGAGGTCGGGCGGTTCCGGCTTCAGATTTGTATGCTTTAGGAGCAACTTTAATTCACTTGTTAACAGGTCTTCCTCCCGCAGATTTACCTCAGCAAGATTTAAGAATACAATTTGCAGACCGAGTGAGTTTGAGTTTATCTTTTAAGAATTGGTTACAGAAGTTGATAGAACCTGCACCAGAACAGCGTTATAGTAATGCACGTCAAGCCTTGGATGCACTCAAATCTGGTGAAATTGTGAGCCGAAAAAGTGCAAGTAACCCGTTCGATAACAAAGATGACATTAACAATTCTGGATGTGGTTTATCTAATAAATATGCACCAGTACCAGAAGAAATTTTAGGTTGGAATTGGGGAGCATTTTTGATGCCTTGGTTGTGGATGTGGCCTAATAATGTTTGGTATGGGTTGCTATGTTTTATCCC
>JBJOKS010000063.1:0-12014 GCA_046045965.1 Cyanobacteriota bacterium
CAAACTATCAATAGGGGTTGAATCTCCCACATATCTTAGTAACTGTTAACTGTTAAAAGTTGACCGTAGATATTAATTGATTGATTTTTTTGAGGAGTGTACATCTCATGTCTAAAAACACCTTATCAGTTTCTTCCCTACCAATCAAGAACCTGGGAAAAATTCTCTATTCCACCTTATTAATATGTATGATATTTACCTTACCAGCATCAGCCGAAGAAAAAGAAAAATTATGGCGCACTTTAACCGTTAGTGGACGTGGTGTAGAAACAATTGCTACCACCTTATCACAAGTTAGTTTAGGTGTAGAAGTGCAAGGTAAAACAGCCCAAGAAGTACAAAAAGAAGCCGCCCGCAGGTCATCCGCTGTAGTAGACTTACTCAAAAGCCGGAATGTGCAGAAATTAGAAACTACAGGCGTTCGTCTTAACCCAGTTTATAGTTATACCAACAATGTCCAAAAAATTACTGGTTATGCAGCCAGCAACACCGTCAGTTTTCGCTTTCCCACCGATCAAGTCGGTTCATTATTAGATGAAGCGGTAAAAACCGGAGCAACACAAATTAATGGTATAAGTTTTGTAGCTACAGATGAAGCTATTAGCAACGCCCAAAAACAAGCTTTGAAAAAAGCCACCCAGGATGCCCAACAACAAGCTGATGCAGTTTTCAGCACCTTGGGCTTACAACCAAAAGAAATAGTCAGTATTCAAATAAATGGTGCAACTCCACCACCACCTCCAATGCTACAACGGGTTGAAATTGCCAAAGCAAACCTCGCAGATGCTTCTACCCCCATAGTCGGTGGTGAACAGGAAGTACAAGCATCAGTCACCCTGCAAATTAGTTATTAGGAACAGGGAACAGGGAATTGGTAATTGGTAATTGGTAATTGTGGGTTATTCATCCTCCCAGTCCCCAGTCCCCAGTCCCCAGTCCCCAAAATAACTAGAAATTCTCTGGAGACATATCCCCCATAGCACCCTCAGCATCACGCTTAGAACCGAGCAACTCTAGCTGTTCTACGTGAATAACTGGTTTAGTACGGTTAGCACCCGTTTGGCGATCGCTCCAAGTGTCAAACTTCAGATAACCTTTAACCCCAATTAAACTGCCTTTTCGCACATAATTACCCGCAACTTCCGCCGTTTTTCCCCAAAGTTCCAAATTAAACCAGTCTGGTTGATCATTATTGCGAGTTCTTCTATTTACTGCTAGTGTTAACTGACATTTCACCGTTCCCGACTCAAAATACTTTATATCCGGGTCGCCGCCTACACGTCCAACAAGAGTGACAACATTAATGCTCATGGGTGTTACCTTGGTCTTAAATTAAAGTACAAATGTACTTATTGATTTTTATCCTATAATAACTAATTGTAAAAACCTTTAAAATATGTTAAGTAATTAACCATAATATATATTAATTTTTGCAGATGCTTTAAAAATTACTTGTCAACCTTGCCAAAATTATACGGTTATACTGAGTAACTTGAGAAGAGAGAAAATAAGATGCCTGAAACAGCCATCAACATTGACAAAAATTATAGAAAAAAATAGTCTGATTGACTGGAGTCAGACCCAGAAACATCAGAAAATCCAGGACAATTAAATCTCACTCTTATCATCAAAAATTAGCACAATAGGGGGCATAGATACGCGTGGGTCTTTTTAGGAACTTTCGCTCATCATGGGATATGGGTATCGACCTCGGTACAGCCAACACCCTAGTTTATGTATCTGGTAAAGGTATTGTACTCCAAGAACCTTCAGTAGTAGCCATAGATCAAAATGAAAAAATAGCACTAGCAGTAGGAGAAGATGCCAAAAAAATGCTCGGTCGGACACCCGGTAATGTCATAGCAGTCCGCCCCCTGCGTGATGGTGTGATTGCTGATTTCGACACTGCCGAACTCATGCTAAAAAGCTTCATTCAGCGAGTAAATGAGGGTAGATCCCTAATTTTACCACGGATTGTCATAGGTATTCCCAGTGGCGTGACAGGGGTAGAAAGACGAGCAGTCATGGATGCAGCCACCCAAGCCGGGGCTAGAGAAGTATATTTAATTGATGAGCCAGTAGCAGCAGCAATTGGTGCGGGCTTACCAGTAGCCGAACCCACCGGTAACATGATCATTGATATTGGTGGTGGCACAACAGAAGTAGCCGTACTCAGTCTCCAAGGAACAGTAATCAGCGAATCAGTACGTATAGCAGGAGATGAATTAACAGAAGCAATTATCCATTACATGAAAAAAGTTCATAACCTAGTAATTGGCGAAAGAACAGCGGAAGACATCAAAATTCGCATTGGTTCAGCCTATCCCACCAATGATGATAGTGAAGCTATCATGGAAGTAAGGGGATTGCACCTGCTTTCTGGATTGCCAAGAACAGTCACCATCAAAGGTCCCGAAATTCGGGAAAGTATGCTGGAACCCCTATCAGTAATTATTGAAGCCGTAAAACGTACACTAGAACGCACTCCCCCAGAACTAGCAGCAGATATTATTGACAGAGGAATCATGTTAGCTGGTGGAGGCGCATTACTAAAAGGCATAGATACCTTAATTAGTCATGAAACAGGTATAGTCACACATATTGCCGCAGATCCTTTAAGTTGTGTTGTCCTGGGAACAGGTCGTGTACTAGAAAACTTCAAGCAGCTAGAACGGGTATTCAGCGGACGTTCTCGTAATATGTAGGCAAAAGCGTAAACCAGATAATGGATTCTGTATCTAGGAAATATGGTATCCATTATCTAGTTATAGCAGCCAGCTTTTGAACACTCCTATCTGATAGCGCAGCTTGACCCAAGCAATTCAGGATCTGAGTCTTGAAGATTTTCCTAATTACCCTGACAATTGCTCTATCTCGATAATTTATTAAATATATACAGGTATAAATGTTTACTTTACGCCGCTGGTGGGAAAATAAAGGATTACAAATAGGTTTGTTAGCTCTAGTCATTGGTAGTGCTTGGACACTGCGACAAACTCAAGCTGCCCTAGTGATGGAAATATATCAAGGTATTACCCGTCCTTTACAGACCTTACAACCACGAGTCACTCCCGAAGATCGTATTCGTGAAGCCCGATTCTTAGAATTACAAACCCGTATAGTTGAACTAGAAAGTCAAAATCAAAAACTACAAAGTTTATTAGGTTACGTAGAAAAAGAACCACTCTCAAACCGCCCAATTATAGCCAGAGTAGTAGGGCGCAGTGCAGATCACTGGTGGCAACAAGTAACTTTAAATAGTGGCACAAAAGCAGGTATTCAAGAAGGTTTTGTTGTCAAAGCTGAAGGTGGCTTAGTGGGTTTAGTAGAAAGCGTCACTCCCAATACCAGCCGTGTCTTGTTAGTCAGCGATTTAAAAAGTCAAGTAGGTGTCACCATTAGCCGTACAGCCGCCAAAGGTGTTTTACGGGGTGATTCTTCCGGCGAAGGAGTGTTAGAGTTCTATGAAAAAGTCCCAAATGTGAAAGTGGGCGATTTAGTTTCTACGTCTACCTACAGTCAGAAGTTTCCCTCTGGAGTGCCAGTAGGAAGAATCAAGTCTCTTGATTTAAAGAAACTTCCAGCATCAGTAGCCAAAATTGAATTATTCCCACCAATTCGTTATTTAGATTGGGTAACTGTATATCCTGGACCAGAAAACCTAGATTCGGAAAAACCAAATTTGGACAATCAAAAGCCATAAAATTGCCATTAGATTCTTAAAAATTTGACAAAACCATGAAAATTCCTGGATTTCCTGGCAACAAAAGCAAGAAAGCAAAAACGCCAGACCGCAAATCCAAATCCTTGATTCCCCAGTTGACGCATTGGCATCCTTGGTTGCGTCAAGTTATGGATTGGATAGTCACATCTGGATCGGTACTGTTATGTTTACTAATGTTGCCAACTCGATTCCCAGGCATGGAATTATTGGGCATTGCACCTAACTGGTTACTAATTTGGGTGGTAGCTTGGAGTGTAAAACGCTCTATACTTGCAGGTGCAGTGGCAGGTATTATTTTAGGTCTGCTGCAAGATGCTATGACAGCCCCTAACCCTACCCATGCCGTGAGCTTAGGAATCGTAGGAATGCTAACAAGCCTCATTCAAAAGCAGCGTTTTATCCAAGAAGACTTTATATCTATTGCTTTAATTGTCTTTGGCATGGCAATTTTATCAGATACTATCTTTGCCATGCAATTGTCTTTAATGGGTGGTAACTGTGGCGAGCAATGTTTTCGCAAAGTTGAAGACATTTGGACTTACTACCATCGTGTTGCCTTAGCTTCGGCAATTCTTAGTAGTTTATGGGCCCCTGTACTTTATTATCCCCTAAATCGCTGGTGGCAACAGATGAAATTAATTCATAATTCATAATTCATAATTCATAATTCGCAGGTGGAAAATAGGATGTTAAGCCCAGTAACAATATCCTCAAATATGATAGGCAGTGAATTTGACTCCCTGATGATGCAACGGTGTTTGCAACTAGCCCGACGTGCTTTGGGACGCACTTCACCAAATCCATTAGTGGGGGCTGTGATTGTTAAAAATGGGCAAATTGTGGGAGAGGGGTTCCATCCCCGTGCAGGTGAACCTCATGCCGAAGTTTTTGCCCTCAAAGCAGCAGCAGAAAAGGCTCGTGGAGCTACTATTTATGTCAGCCTAGAACCCTGTAACCACTACGGACGCACTCCCCCCTGTTCAGAAGCCTTGATAGCTGCTGGTGTATCTAAGGTAGTTGTGGGGATGGTTGATCCTAACCCCTTGGTAGCTGGTGGTGGTATTGCTCGTTTACGCGCAGCGGGAATAGAAGTCCTGGTAGGAGTGGAAGAAGCAGCTTGTCAGCAACTAAATGAAGGTTTTATCCATCGCATTCTCCACAAGCGACCTTTGGGAATTTTGAAATATGCTATGACCTTAGATGGCAAAATTGCTACTAATTCCGGTCATAGTGCTTGGATCACAAATCCAGATGCCCGCAGCGAAGTACATCAACTCAGGGCAGCTTGTGATGCTGTCATTGTTGGTGGAAATACAGTTAGACAGGATAATCCCTACCTCACAACTCATCAGCAGGAAGGACATAATCCTCTGCGGGTGGTGATGAGTCGCAGCCTGAATTTGCCAGAAAATGCTCGTCTGTGGGAAGTTGTGGAAGCTCCTACTTTGGTGTTAACTCAAGTAGGCAGTTCGCCAGATTTTCAAAAGATGTTGCTTAACAAGGGTGTGGAAGTGCAGGAATTTCCGTTACTTACACCAGATCATGTTATGGCTCATCTATATGAGCGCGGTTTTTGTAGCGTGCTATGGGAATGCGGTGGTACTTTAGCAGCAAGTGCGATCGCTCAAAATGCAGTTCAAAAAATCCTGGCCTTTATCGCTCCCAAAATCATTGGTGGTACTCATGCTCCTACACCCGTAGGTGACTTAGGTTTTACCTCTATGACCGAAGCTTTGTCTTTAGAACGTGTTCATTGGCGTGTCGTCGGTTCTGACTGTTTAGTTGAAGGTTATTTACCACAAAAAAGTCATTAGTCATTAGTCATTAGTCATTAGTCATTAGTCATTAGTCATTGGTAATTGGGTTATTAACCTCCCCTGCTTCCCCTGCTTCCCCTGCTTCTTTCCCAATACCCAGTCCCCAGTAAAGAGTCCCCAGTCCCCAAGACCCTATGACTGTTGCCGTTCATAAGCAAGATCGCGGATCAGGCTGAGGCGATCGCGGATATAGTCACAAAGAAAATCAGTTTCATCAGGATCTAATAAGGCTTGTTTTGTGGTTTGTTTGGCTAACCACTGTACCAAGCTTGCATCGTCCAGCTGCAAAAGGGTTACTGTTTGAGCGGCTTCAACTATAGACCAAAGCTGACGCATAATTGTAGGAGTCATTAGACCTCTATTAAATTATTAGCTTAGTTGTTTCCAGATTACACAATTTTGATATTAGCTGAGGACATAAATGTACAAGTTGAGATAACTATTATCAAAGGCTTAACAAACTGATTTATATCTTGATAAAGTTTAAGATTTAGCAACTATTATGAATTAACTTAATAAAAGTTAATTTAAGTTAGAAAAGCCTTGGAGTTATCAGATTTAAAACCTTACAGTATCTAATTATAGTCTTTGATATACCTACTTAAATCAAGTTGCAATCAAGAGTTATATCGGCTATGTTGTCAACATTAAACTGTTTTAGCCAAAATTCACCAGAGTAAAACTACTGTAAATACCAACTCATGTCCAGATTTTTGGTGTTAAAAAGCTTTTTTATTTAAGTGAAATTACGCAAAAGAAGCGAATAGCAAAGTAGAAATCTAGCCATATTTATGGTGATATTCATCTCAGTTTAGACTCACGTACTTAATAATAAATCTTATTGTTCACAAATAATATCAAATCATAACTATGATTAGAGAATTAATATCATAACTTCGCTGCTGATCATTATTTCATTTCTATCGGCAGTTTTCTACTAATGAGTGCAATGGTTGAGTCTGACAACAGCTTGAACAACCTTGAGGAAATTTGCTCAACTTTAGAGCAGATGGAAATTAGTGCGATCGCTAATTGTTGCTATAACAGTCAATATGGCAAACTTCTCCCAGATGCTTTTTACATTCATATTTTGGCACTGCATACCCTTGATATTCAACTTCAGCAGTATGAAAGTTTAGCTCGCAGTGTTGCACCCCAAGCTGAAAAAGCCACCTTAGTCAAATTTAGCACTAATAAACATAAAATTTCCTACTTATTTTATCCTGATTTTGATACCGACCCTCACCCCGCTTTACATTCTAGTATTCAAGTTGATGTAGAAAATCTTACTTTTAATTTTAGAGATTATACAGATACAGATAATCCGCCTATTCTCCATCGCAAAGAAACCTTTGTTACTCCTGAATATCCCTTTTATGAAGAGTTTGCAGCTTTAACCCGCGATCAAGAAGCGATAGGTTTATTAAATAATACCAGAGGTATTGGGACAAGGTTGGGTTGGGAAGAAAGGTTAAAAAGATACGGAGTAGAAATACAGGGACATACCTTAATTAAAAAACAAACTAATATTAATGCAGAAGATTTAATACCCAAAATAGAAAGACACAAAGCTGCTATAATTCGTCATGACTTTTCTAGACCTGTACGTTTAGCTTTAGATGCAGGTTTGTTTTGTCCAGAAACCACCTTTTTTGACTATGGTTGTGGACATGGTGGGGATATGAACCGCATCGCTGAACATGGTTATATCAGTAACGGTTGGGACCCTTATTATTTACCGGATGCTCCCCGTATACCTGCGGATGTTGTCAATATTGGTTTTGTGATTAATGTAATTGAAGATCAAGGAGAACGTCGGGAAGCATTAATAAAAGCTTGGGAACTGACGCAAAAAGTTCTTTTGGTATCTGCTCAAGTGTTAATATCTGACTCTAAAAAAGGGGTGATGGCCTATGGTGATGGTGTGATTACTAGACGTAACACATTTCAGAAATATTATGAACAAGAAGAATTAAAAGTTTACATTGATCAAGTTTTAGAAGTTGATAGTATTCCCATCGCGTTGGGGGTGTATTTTGTTTTTAGAGATCCTGCGGAAACCGAATTATTTCGCGCTTCTCGTTATCGTTCTCGCGCTACTACTCCTAAAGTGAGAGCTTGTATTCAAAAGTTTGAAGAACATCGAGAATTGTTAACACCGTTAATGGATTTTATGACGGAACGGGGTAGAATACCTGGTAAGGGGGAGTTAGCGCAAGAAGAGGAAATTTGTCAACATTTTAGTAGTTTAAGACGAGCTTTTCAAGTGATTATTAAAGCTACAGACTCAGAAGAATGGGAAGAAATTGCAGATAAACGTCGTCAAGATTTATTGGTTTACTTAGCATTAACAAAATTCAGTCATCGTCCTAGATTATCACAACTACCGCCGTCAGTTCAAGAGGATGTTTTAGGATTATATAGTAGTTATAAACAGGCTTGTTTAGATGCAGACCAAATGTTAAGGAGTGTGGGAAATACAGAGTTAATTGTGAAACGTTGTCAGGAAAGTAAAATAGGTAAAAAATTACCTAATTCTTTGTGGGTGCATATTTCTGCATTACAAGCACTTGATCCTCTATTACGATTATATGAAGGTTGCGCTAGTCGGACAATTGGTAGGTTAGAAGAAGCTAATGTGATTAAATTTCATTTGCAAACACCAAAGATTTCTTATTTATTTTATCCTGACTTTGATCATGAACCTCACCCGACATTATATAGATCAATGAAAATTGATTTACGGGATTTGAACGTTACCTATAGAGAATATGATATTGATGATGATCCGCCGATTTTACATCAGTTAGAAACTCTAGTAACTCCTGATTATCCTTTGTATGATAAGTTGGTGAAATTAACGATTCAGGAAGAAGAGAGAGGACTATTTGAAAATTGGCAAAGTATTAGTCATCTTTCAGGGTGGCAGAAATGTTTAAAGGAACATTTTACTGTGATTAAAGGATATAAATTACATTGGAGCAAGGATGCTGATCCTTATAAGTTGAAGTTGTTTAAAAATGCGATGATTAATCGGAAGAAGGAGAGAGAAAAGGTGATGGAAGTGGTGGAAAATGGTGATGTTGTGGGGATAGATGGTGAGGAGAATTAGTTGTTGTTGTAGGGTGTATTATGGTATTTTTTCACAGCTATTGTCAGGTAAATTAACAACATCTTGATTCAGGTTTCGCGCAAAGGCACAAAGGAGCAAAGACGCAAAGGAAGAAAGGAATTTATTTAGAGTGTGGTCTAAATAAATATAAATGAAAACTGCTGTTACACTCGGACTCATGTAATAAACAAGTTGCATGATTTTTAATTTAACCTTTATCAAAATTATGAAATTTGTGAAACCGATTGATGATGAAATAGTTATTCATGGGGAAATTAAAGTATGAGTAAAAACAGTAAACAAGTTTATAATTACACCGTTATTCTGGAAAGGGAAGAAGAGGGAGGATATCATGCTTTTTGTCCTCTTTTGAAAGGTTGTCATTCTCAAGAGGATAATTTTGAAGAGGCGATCGCTAATATTCAAGAAGCTATTGAATTATATCTTGAAAGTTATGATATTCCTGCTCAAATGCAACCTCAAGAAAAAGATATAGAGTCTTTAAGACAAGCTGTTGATAAATTCAGTAATATGTTAGCGGAAAAAGGAATTAGTGAGGATGATATTATTGCTGATTTTCAAGCATTTAGGAAACGGAGTCAATAATAAGAAAAACAGTGATTAATAAATATTAATAACTGGTTGATGATTAATAGGCGATCGCCATCTTGACATCAATAGAAAGTAGGGTACATTAAAAACAAAGTAAAACAGTAAGATACCGAATTTATACTGATGATTTATGAAGATTATAAATTTTATTATCAATGTTCGCAGAGTATTTTTGTGAATCTAAAATAAAATGATCAAAAGTAACCAACCTATCATAAAAATAGCACCAGGAATTAAAGCATTTTTCCAATTTTCTCTATTTGTTGGTTGTTGTATTTGTGGTGTTGTTGGAGTATAATTTATAGTAACAGGCTGAAGTTACAAATAATAATCAACAAAATGTTAATTTTGAATCTGTAGATATAATTGGTAGAATTGCTAATATTAAATTCTGCAAGAAAAAAATTACTATTGAAATAGATACAATTGAAGTTGATTTATTAGGGAAAGAACAGTCTTTCAAGAATTTTAATAATTCTGATGACAATTAAACTCATGAATCATTTAAAATCAACATCCTGTAAATCCTTAAATCCTGGACATCCTGATTCTGACAAATAAAACTCATCAATCATATTTAAAAGTTGAAATTATTGAAATTACTATAGCGTTTCCCAATCTAGTGAATTACAAAATCATCTGCGTCTATCTGCGTCAATCTGCGTTTTATTACTGCTTCTAGCTCACTTGAGTGGTAATTGCTATATTGAAAAATGGTTTTACTCCTGACTCCTGTACGGGTTTAGCATTGCTAAACCCCTACTCTATCCTACTATAAATCTCCTTCGCCAACTTCACCCAATGTTCAATCCCCTTCTTCGTCGGTTGTCTCACATCCCCAAAAGTCCAAATATCCCGTTTATGCTGCGGTCCATAACTAATATGAATCGGTCTGGTGCTACCATAAAAATACAAAGAATCAAAAGGTAACTTATGCTGTAAAATCCAATCCACTAAACTTTCACTAGGTAAATCTGCAATCATAAAATCACAAGCTGCACCCAACCTTTCACAATAATATTTACCATTCTTATTAATTTCATAACTAATATGTTGATCTAACTTAGGTGCAACCCGACCATTTTTTTCTCCCGTCAACGGATCTTTCTTTTCTAAATACTTCTTTAAATCAGCAGAACAAAAACCATAAGTTAAAATAAATTTGTCTCTGCCGTAATTATCAATAACAGGATCAATAATCAACTTATTTAAATCTTGTAAAGCCGGAATAGTTTCTATAATATTTTGAGGAAATGGATGAATATTTTGAGCATATTTATGATAAGTCTGAGTGCAGGTACAAAATTCTGCTAATGTCAGGTATTTACCTAGTTTGAATTCTTGCATATTCATTGATAGCACCTTGTAGCAGGTAACATCATCATTATTTACACCCTACACTCTACACATACACATCCATCTATACCAAAAACTTTTACCCCTACTGAATTATATGTTGTATTAGTAAGGTAAATATATCAAATAACTTATCGTTGGTGTTAGGACTATCAATATATCAACAGCTATGAAATGGTTTCCATAACACGGTACAAATAACAGAGAAGGATATTCACAGAACCAATGCAGTTTTTGAACACAATCAATTTTACCGTACCCCTACTGGCCACAGCCACAGAACCCGTAGACAGTTCAATGGTAGTAGCAGCCGTGCTACTGAGTTTAGTAGTCATTTACTTCGCCAGCAAACTAGGAGGCGAATTAGCCAACAAAGTAGGTTTACCCCCCGTCTTAGGTGAACTTGTCGGTGGTGTCATAGTCGGTACATCGGTTTTGCATCTGTTGGTATTTCCAGAAGGAGGTACAGACAGTTCCAACTCCCTAATTATGACCTTTTTGCAAATCACCGCAGGTTTAACTCCAGAAGCCACTCCCCAGGTGTTTGCAGCACAGTCAGAGGTCATTTCGGTTTTAGCAGAATTGGGTGTAATTATCCTGCTGTTTGAAATTGGCTTGGAGTCTAATTTAAAAGACTTAATGGAAGTCGGTATCCAAGCCTTTGTAGTGGCCGTTGTCGGGGTAGTAGTACCCTTTGCCGCAGGTACAGCAGGGTTAATGATATTATTTGGTATCGGTGCAGTACCCGCAATTTTTGCCGGCGCAGCTTTGACAGCTACCAGTATCGGTATTACCTCCAAAGTTCTCTCAGAAATAGGACGGTTAAATTCCAAAGAAGGACAGATTATTCTTGGTGCAGCAGTGATAGATGACATCCTGGGGATTATCGTCTTAGCTGTAGTTGCTAGTTTGGCCAGAGATGGTGCAGTCGATGTAGGTAACGTCATTTATTTAATTATCAGCGCCACAGCTTTTCTCATTGGTGCAATTGTTTTGGGTAATGTTTTCAATAAGACATTTGTAGCGATCGCTGATACACTCAAAACACGCGGTGGAGTAGTCATACCCGCTTTCATCTTTGCCTTTATCATGGCCTACATTGCTGATGTCATCAACCTAGAAGCAATTCTCGGAGCATTTGCAGCAGGTTTAGTTCTTGAAGAAACCGACAAACGCAAAGAACTGCAAAATCAAGTTCTTCCTATTGCGGATATGCTAGTTCCAGTCTTCTTTGTCACCGTGGGAGCAAAAACCGACTTAGGAGTTTTAAACCCAGCAATTCCCACCAACAGAGAAGGCTTAATTATGGCAATTTTCCTGATTACCGTCGCCATTATTGGTAAAGTAATTACAGGTTTAGCCGTATTCGGTCAACCAGGTATTAACCGTCTAG
>JBJOKS010000064.1:0-11406 GCA_046045965.1 Cyanobacteriota bacterium
CACCCTTGTTGTGAGCTGGCTTTTTGATAGAATGCCATAGGCATTTATGACACTGTATCTAAATTATCTGTAGATCCAAAAATCCAACAAACAGAACTGGTGAAAATCATGTATAATTACAAGCCACCTTTGAATAAAATCATGCGGGTGGGTTTAGTTGGTACTGGGTATGCGGCAAAACTCCGGGCTGAGGCATTGCGCCAAGATTCACGCACACATTTAGTAGCCATCGCTGGACATACTCCTGAAAAGACCGCAGCTTTTGCTCAAGAATATCAAACGGAGGTGATGAATTCTTGGCAACAGTTAGTAGAAAGGGAAGATTTAGATTTAGTTGTCATCTCCACGATTAATCAAGATCATGGTAAAATAACTCATGGGTCCCTGACTAACGACAAACACGTAATTGTTGAGTATCCCCTGTCTGTGGATGTCAAGGAAGCAGAAAAACTGATCGCTTTAGCCAAAGCAAAAAATAAACTCCTGCACGTTGAACATATTGAACTGTTAGGCGGCTGGCATCAAGCTTTAAAACAAAATTTAGCCCAACTGGGTGACTTGTTTTATGTCCGCTACAGTACCGTTAAACCCGAACATCCCGCCCCCCGCAAGTGGACTTATCACCATGAGCGTTTCGGCTTTCCCTTAGTTGGTGCGCTATCCCGCTTACATCGCCTGACTGATGTGTTTGGTGAAGTTTTCACTGTCAATTGTCATCAGCGATATTGGGAAACAGAGACAAATTATTATCAAGGCTGTCTGTGTATGGCGCAATTATGCTTTACCAGTGGTTTGTTAGCTCAAGTTATTTATGGTAAAGGTGAAACTCTGTGGCAGTCAGAACGGAAGTTGGAAATTAACGGCGAAAATGGGGGTTTAATTCTGGATGGTGACACAGGCATTTTAGTACAGGCAGAGGAAACAAAGTTGATTGATTTGGGTACTCGTCGGGGATTATTTGCTAAAGATACAACAATGGTGTTAGATCATTTTTTTGATGGCACTCCCTTGTATGTCACCCCGGAAGCCAGCTTGTATACCTTGAAGGTCGCAGATGCAGCACGCAGGGCAGCAGAAACAGGTATAACTATATTTTTAACAAAAGAGTAGTAATGAAAACCGAAACAATAGTTATTTTATCCCAGCGAGAAATAGAAAAAATGCGAGTTGCTGGACGTTTAGCAGCTAAGTTGTTACAACATCTAGAACCTTTGGTAAAACCAGGTGTGAGTACCCAGCAACTCAATGATGAAGCGGAACGATGGACAAAAGCGCACGGAGCCAAAAGCGCACCTCTAGGCTATAAAGGTTATCCTAAGTCAATTTGTACCAGTGTGAATGAGGTAATATGTCATGGTATACCCAATCCTAGACAAATTCTCAAACAAGGCGACATTATAAATATTGATGTGACACCCATTGTTGATGGTTATCACGGTGATACATCCAAGACATTTATCGTTGGTGATGCTCAACCCAAAACCCAAAAATTGGTAGAAGTGACAGAAAAATGTCTGTACTTAGGTATTGCTGAGGTAAAACCAGGAGCGAAAATTGGCGATATTGGCGCTGCTATTCAAGAGTATGCCGAGTCTCAGGGTTTTTCAGTGGTGCGGGAGTTTGTGGGGCATGGCATTAGTAATATTTTTCACACTGCACCAGATATTCCCCACTATGGGACTAGGGGGAAAGGTAAGCGGTTAAGACCGGGTATGGTATTTACTATAGAGCCAATGATTAATGAGGGAACTCATGAAGCAGAGATGTTGAGTGATGGTTGGACTGCGGTAACGAGCGATCGCAAACTTTCCGCCCAGTTTGAGCATACCATTGCTGTAACCGAAGATGGAGTTGAGATTCTCACTTTACCTGAATAGTGAAAAACTAATCTGAAATTACATCTCCAACGCTAAAAGTTTTCCCGGTTACTGTTACTGTGTCAGTTTCTATTAATTTCCGTCCCCGTCGGGTTTCAACTGTACCATTGACTTTAACATTACCATCAATAATCATCAGTTTGGCTTGGCCTCCAGTTGAAGCTATACCTAACAACTTTAAAAACTGGTCGAGTTTAATCATTTTATATCATGTTAGTTTGAATAGTTATCATATCTGTTTGGCTGGTAATTGCTAATTGGTAATTGCTAATTGGTAGACAAAAATCATTTAGCAGCAGCCAGCCATAAGCTTATTATAAGGAATTAGGCAAATATGATACCAGCAATGTTCTCAAAGTTTTTGATCAGTGAGAAATGTGTAAAACTGCTTTACCAGGAAAGCGTCTATCAATCAATTGTTGCGCTACATCAGCAACTTCTGTCCAAGGAGCTTCTATATCAATATGAGGACGCAACTGACCAGATTCTACCAGATCAACTAACCATTTTAAACCCACAGATGCCGATTCTTGTTTGAGTTCGTGGAAGACAATCAGACCGTATATACTCGCACCACCAAGGGCATAAAGATTACCTGCATTGAATGTTACTTCTCGTCCTGCGGTAGTTCCAAACACCACAGCCTTACCATCAGTACCTAAGAAACCCAAAGCTTTACCTAGAACATCACCACCCACAGAGTCTACTATTAAATGATATGGTCCGTATTGTTGAGCAGGGGATATATCTTCACCGATAACAATGTGATGCGCTCCTGCTGCTTGGACCACATCTTGATATTTAGAACTACGTAAATGTGCTGTAACCTTTGCACCACTTAACCGTGCTAGTTGGATGGCAAAGTTACCAACGCCACCGGATGCACCTGTTATTAATACTGAGCGGTTAAGGAGAAAACCACCTTTTTTCAGGATATGATAGGCAGTTAAACCAGCTACGGGGAGAGTGGCAGCTTGAGCAAAAGATACAAAGTGCGGTAGTTCTGCTAGAGCGTTTGTAGGTACGGATACCAGTTCTCCCCAAGCACCGGAGGGCAGAAAACCGACAACCCGCGTTCCTTGTGCCGGTCCAGAACCGTCTGCGGCGGGAGTTTCTACAGTACCAGCTAAGTCCCAACCAGGCCGCCAACCAGCTTGGGCTGTAGAAGCGCGTCTGAGTTCGCCGCGATTGAGAGAAATTGCTGCAACTCTGATTATTGCTTCATTTGCGGCTGGTGTGGGTGCTGTAACTTCCTTTAATGCTAAACGTCCTGGTACATTAGGATCAACTACGACTGCGCGAATTTTGTTGTTCATATTTCAGATGTCCTGGTTTAAGTTGAAAATTTGTTTTCCTTTGGTTTATACTACAATGACTCTAGCAGAATCAATTTATGATTATAAGCAAATTAAGTAGGTGATATAAACTAATGCACATTCAAAAAGTGATAATTAAAAATTTTCGATGCTTTAATAATTTGGAAGTTAATTTAGATCCTGATATTAATATTTTTGTTGGCAATAATGGCTCTGGTAAAAGTGCTTTGTTAGATGCTTTGGCTGCGGCAATGTATCCTTATGTGGCTGAGATTCAAAGAATTGTAGATAATGAACAAGAAGTATCTCCTGTTGTACAAAAAGATTTACCAGTTAAGCAAGATGATACTGAACAAAGGAATCATCCAGAATTCACTGTATTAACTACTGATTTACCAGATTGGAGGTTTGTTTATAAAAATCCTCCTAAAAATAATAATAGTTCTTTGAAAAAACCGAAAAAACAAACACGAGAAGCATTACAACAAGGAACTCAAAATCTTAATTTTGATTTATTAAATAAATTTGATCCATTTGATCCATTCCAGCGTCAAAAAACATCTGAAATTCCTGTTATAGCTTATTATCAAGGGAATCGTAACTTAAATAATATTCCCGATATTGAAAATATTTCTGATCAATCATTCGATAGATTTGATTCATTTAAAAATGCTTTTCATGCAACAGCTAATTTTACGGATGTAGCTACATGGTTTTTTGTACGTGAGTATGAAGAATTAAGACAAGGAAAAAATCGCCGAGATATTAATTTTGAACTTCCCGATTTAAAGCAAATACGCAAAGCTATTTCTACTATTATCTCTCCCAATGCTCGCGTTTATTTTTCCGGAGCGACATCAGCAAAATTAATGGTTGAATGGGAAATGGAAACAGGAGAAAAACGAGAACTTTTCCTAAGTCAACTAAGTGCGGGTTATCGCAATATGTTAGCCTTAGTGATGGACTTTGCACGGCGTTTAGCACAAGCAAACCCAGACATGGAAAACCCGTTAGCAGCAGAAGCAATTTTGATGATTGATGAGTTAGATTTGCATTTACATCCAACTTGGCAACAAAGAATTATTCCTGATTTAAAAAAGGTATTTCCTAATACTCAAATTATTGCCACTACTCACAGTCCTGAAGTTGTGACAACCGTGAAACAAAATCAGGTGTGGATATTAGAAGATTATCAAATAAAACCATGTCCTGAACCTACCAAGGGGAGGAAAAGTTCAGATATTGTGAGAAATGTTTTAGGGTTGAGTGAATTAAGACCAGATACAGAAGAATCAAAAACATTAACAAAGTTGTTTGAAGCCATTGATAATGGTCAATTAGAAGAAGCAAAACGCCTCAAAAAAGAATTACAAGATTGGGAATCTTTTGATCCAGATATGACTAGAGCAGATATGCAAATCCGTCGATTAGAACGGAGGAATGCAGTGTGAAAAATGTGCGTAAATCCCCAGAACCAGAGGAACTTAAAAATTACAAGAAGCGATATTCTTCTCAATTTAAACGATATGCGGATTTAAAAAAGAATAGAGCTTTTGAGAAAGTTCGTGATACTTTAATTTCTGATCAAAAAGGACTGTGTGCTTATTGTGAAATGGAAATACATGAAAAAAATCGTTCTGTTGATCACTTTATTCCTCGTAAACAATCAACAAAAGAAAATAATCATGATTTAGATTGGCAAAATATGTTAGGTATTTGTTGTCCTCCAGGTGGAGTAGAAGATGAGCATGAGAAAAATTCAAAATTACTCAAGTATTCCCTTTGTTGTGGACAGAAGAAAGGTGGTGTTAATGATAGTAAATTATTAAATCCTCTGAATTTACCCATACCAAGGTTATTCAAATTCAGTAGTGAAGATGGTGAAATCAGACCTGATGAAATTGCTTGTTTAAAGTCTGGTATTCCTGTTGAAAATGTCGAGTTTACTATTGAGCAGCTTGGGTTAAATGTTCCCAGATTGAAAGAGCAAAGATGGGTAGTAATTGATGAGATAAATAAAGAACTTGATGATGAGACTATTGATATCAATGATTTAGAAGAAAAATTAGCAGCAGAACATTTTGGTGATGGTACAAAAAACTGGCCTCCATTTTTTACAACTATGCGCTGGGTTTTGGGTGTAGGTGCAGAAAAACACCTAAACAATATTTCCTATTCTGGTTGATGCACATAAATAGACAATCTCGCTAACATTAATGACTCTATATATGATATTAAATAAACAATTGACAAAACTGATCAAAAAAATCCTATGACTAACCTGATCGAATACGAAGACGCTAACGAAGAAGTACGTGCAGTATATGACGATATCCGCGCTACACGCCAAACTGAATATATCAATAATTTTTGGAAAGCTTTAGCTAGTCATCCTCCGACTCTGCGACGCACTTGGGAAAGTCTCAAGGAAATAATGGCGGGTCCTGGGGAAATCGATCCATTAACGCGAGAATTAATTTACATTGCTGTGAGTGTGACAAATAACTGTGAATATTGCATTGCTTCCCATAGTACAGCAGCCAAAAATAAGGGTATGAATAATCAAATGTTTGGGGAATTGATGGCTATTGTTGGGGCTGCAAATATGACAAATAGGTTTGCTAATGGTTATCAAATTCCTGTGGATGAAATATTTAAGCAGTAGTTCAGTCAGTGAACATAATTAAACCTATTCATCGTCCCAATTTATTAGGAATACCTTCACAACCACCGGGAATGGTAGCTCTGGTTTTTTCCCCACACCAAGCGCAGCAGTATTGACGGGTTGATTCTGACATTCTTGCTACATTGGTAAAATCAGCGTTTTCCACAACTGCGCCAGTGTGTTCTCCGGTTTGGTAGTCAGGTGGTACGGTGCGACTGCGGGGTGAGGCTTTTTCTAAGGAACCGTAAAATAAACGTACTCCGTTTAAATCGGCATTGCTGAGATTAGCATCATATAAGATGGTGCGGGAAAGGTTGGCTTTGACTAAATCACAACCACTGAGATTAGCACGCACGAGATTGGCTTCACTTAAATCAGTCCAACGTAAATCTGTGTTAGAGAGGTCTGCACCTGCTAACATTACGCCTAAGTCGATGACGCGCACGCCTTCTAATCGGTCTTCTGCGTAACCACCTATACCGTCGAGAATGGCTCTACCTAAACGGCGATCGCGTTTTAATGGTGTCAATAGTTTGGAACGGGAAAGAAAGCGGAGAATTTTGGCTTTTCCACTGCCATCAACACTACTAAAAATAGCAGCAGTTCGTCCTTCTGCGATCGCTCTTTCTTGTGGCCAGTCTTCTAATAATCCTTCTTCATCTAATACTAAATCAGAAACACCTTGAAAATAAGAATCTATGGTTTGTTGCTGAGTAATAATATTTTGCTGGACTGTGAGTAGGTTTTGTTGAATGGTTAAATCTTTAGAAATCACATATTGTCGCCAAGCCACATAAACGGCGATGATAGCTATCAAAATTTGCCCTAAAGCACCAAACCATTCAGCTAAAGTTCCCGAAGCTTCCCAGTTAACTTTTTTTCCCCAACGCAGAAGTCCATCACCCACACCAGTAAATCTGAAAAAGCCAATAATGCCTACTATTAACCCAATAAAAGCTAATAAAAATGTTCTATCTTGGGGCGAAAACCATTCTTTGATGGCATTTTGTAACCAGGGGAAAAGCATGGCTATAGATAAACCCAAAGATGCTATGGTTCCCAAAATACCCAGGAAAGAGTTATTAATGAAAATAGCAATAAAAGTCAGAGCGATCGCTAATAATGTAAAAATTAAGGCTCTAGGTTTAACTGATAACTGATTGTTAGAATGTTCTTTAAAGCTAGATGTAGCTCGTTTGAGGGCATTTGTATGTTGGGGAGATTGTAAAGCAGAAATTGCTGCTAAAGCTTGTTTTGCTGCTAAACCTTCTGCTGTGAGTACATGATCACTTGCACCAGCATCAAAATCATCTGGTTGTAAATCGTGATCTAGGTTTGGTTCTGGACTTGGTGAATGAGAGGAATGAGATTCAATCGTCATGTTTTCTATTTTCTCATACTTATATAAGTTTAGAATTGAAATTTTAGATTTTTGAAACTTCAAAATACAAAATCTAGGATAACCTTTTACCTGTGTCACCTGCTATATTAACAAGTCAGGAGTAAGTTGCACTTCTGCTGACTTTTAACTCCTGACTATTCCATCGTAAATTTATTTTTTATGGAAACGGAAACAAGAATTTTTTAAGCTAGTCCCACTAATTTGGCGCTTAGTTCCCACATCTTTTCCGCTTTATCATCATCGCTGGCCTCGTTGGAAACTTGCTGCACAAAGGACTTTCCTTCTTTTTTCTGTCTATTTCCCCAACTCCAATACATCCCAGATTGATTATATTCAGGATCGGCAACTACTTCTGCTACTCTTTTACCAGCTAGTTCTTCAGAAACAAACCCACCAGTAATGTACTTCTGGAATAGGGGGAAGAGTTTCTGGAACAAGGGATAATGGTTACGGAATAGGGGAGTTGTAGCCACGCATCCGGGATAGAGGGAGCTAAAAGTGATACCAGTTGACTCATGATAGCGTCGATGCAGTTCTCTCATTGTCAACACGTTACAAACTTTGCTATCTTTATAGGCTTTAACAGGTTCAAATTTCTTCCCATCAATCATGGTATAAGGTGCTTTGAATCCTGCTTCAAAACCTTTTAAATCTCCCAAGTCTGGACGGGGGGGAATTTTTCCTCCCAATTCGTTGGGGTTATGTGTTACTGTTCCCAAAATTACGAGTCTGGGTTCAGCAGCAGAAGATTTTTGTAAATCCTCTAACAATAAGTTACACAGCAGAAAATGTCCCAGGTGATTTGTGGCTACGCTTAATTCATATCCGTCTGGACTATACAACGGTTCTTTTATTAAAGGCATATAAATGGCTGCATTGCAAACCAAAGCATCTAATGACCTGCCTGTGGCTCTAAAATCCGTCACAAATTGGCGTACACTGTTTAAAGATGCTAAATCTAGATGTATGATTGTATAGCTATCTTTGGCAATTCCTACTGATTGGGCTGCTTCTTCGGTTTTTTGCAAATTTCTACAAGCCATGATCACGTGCCATTGACCAGTTGCGGCTAAAGCTTTGGCAGAATACAAACCGACACCAGAGGATGTACCTGTAATTATAACCGTTGATTTACGCTGTTCTTCCATGTTCTTGAGACTTTGTTAATTGTAGTTGAGTTTCTATATGATCTCACACCATGTTCACCCATGATCAAGGCTATAACCGACCAGACCCAAACAGGGAAATCTTCACCGGGAATAGGTAATAATTCTTCCCCAGCTACATCAGATGAATATGTATGCAGCAAACTTTCTGTCAATTGGGCATTTTAAATTAGGTATTAGCGATCAGCCAGAAATTACTGATTATTCTCAATTTCACATCAGGTTGAGAATGCAGTGACAGTCAGGCTCACAGATGACCTAGAAGCATATTGTGTAAATTAATTGTCTAATTATACCTGAACATGATATAATCTCTTTGATTTAATCAAAAATTATCAAAATCTTCATTTTATCCTCAATAAAATTAAAGATAATTGATAATAGTTTCGTTGAGTTGGATACTATTTTAAATAATCCAAAGGTTTTAATATCATATTGTGAGTTGTGTAGGTGCAACATGGTTGTTTGGCGATGCTTTATTGCCTGTGGATTTATCGGTTTTATGACAGTTGGCTGTGGTGATTTAGGAATATTATCATCAACAGAATATACTAAGAAGGTTGTGCAGGAAAATAATGTTGCTCAACTGATAGCAGAAGTACAAGATAGCCAGAAAGCAGAAAACCTATTAAATCAAGGTAACAGTTTTTTAGATACCAATCGCTACAAAGAGGCTTTGGCTTTATATAATCAAGCGGTGGCGATTAAAAAAGACAGTGTAGAAACATGGGTAAACCGGGGAAATGCTTTATTAGCTTTGCATCGTTTTGAGGAAGCTTTGGCATCTTACGATAAAGCGATCGCAATTCGCCCCAATAAAAATGAAGCTTGGTATAATCGAGGAAATGCTTTATCAGCTTTACGTCGTTACGAGGAAGCAGTAAAATCCTACGATGAAGCGATCACTATTGATTCAGAAAAATATGAAGCCTGGATAAATAGAGGAATTGCGCTGACCAAATTGCGACGGTACAAAGAAGCTTTGGCATCTTACAACCAAGCAATTACAATTCAGCCTAATTCCCATCAGGCCTATTACAACAAAGCTTGTAATTATGCCTTGCAAAACCATCTAGAACCAGCAATTGAGAACCTGGAAAAAGCAATACAAATTCTTCCTGACAAATACAAGACATTAGCTCAAACTGACACAGATTTTGATAAAATAAGGCAGGCAAAGCAATTTAATAAATTATTACAATAGACATGATTTATCACCAATTATATCTACATAGAGCAAACCTGTGTTATCAGGGTAGAAAAACTTTAATTGCTTCTATCTAGGAAATATGAAAAAACTCCTAATTACAGGTGCAAGTGGTTTTTTAGGTTGGCATCTTTGCCAAATAGCAAAGCAAAAATGGGAAGTCTACGGTACTTATGCTACCCATTTTCTAGAAATACCAGATGTGAAAATCTTGAAAGTTGATTTAACAGATTTTCAGAACTTAAAAAGCTTATTTAATGATATCAAACCGGATGCAGTAATTCACACCGCCGCACAATCTCAACCGAATTACTGTCAACTGCATCCCCAGTTATCTTATACTATTAATGTTACCGCTTCTTGTAACATTGCAGGACTTTGTGCAGATAATTCTTTACCCTTAGCTTTTACATCTACCGACTTAGTTTTTGATGGTTTAAAATCACCATATAAAGAAACAGATGAGGTTTCACCTGTGAATATTTACGGTGAACAAAAAGCGCAAGCAGAAGCAGGTATATTAGAATTATATCCCCAAGCTGCCATTTGTAGAATGCCGTTAATGTTTGGGAACGAAACACCGACAGCTAAAAGCTTTATTCAGGGATTTATACAAACATTGAAAGACGGAAAAGAACTGAGTTTATTTAGAGATGAATTTCGCACCCCAGTTAGTGCAAACACAGCCGCAAAAGGTTTATTATTAGCATTAGAGAAAGTTAACGGAATAATTCATTTAGGTGGAAAAGAGAGAATTTCCCGTTATGATTTTGGTAAAATTTTAGTGGAAGTAATGCAACTTCCCAGTGATAAATTAAAATCATGTTTGCAAGATGATGTAAAAATGGCAGCACCAAGGCCAAAAGATGTTTCTTTAGATAGTGAAAAAGCTTTTAGTTTAGGATATCAACCATTGTCGGTGAGGGAAGAATTAGAGAGTTTGTAAATAGGGAATTTTTGAGGATTTTGTCTGAATCAGGATATCCAGGATTAGAGGATTTACAGGATGTTGTTGTTTATTTTAAGTGGGGATTTTGAGGATTTTTTTGTCTGAATCAGGATAACCAGGATTAAAGGATTTTCAGGATGTTGTTGTTTTATTGTCTATGAGAAGTACAGATTTTAAGATGTTAGATAATCAATTATCTATTAAATTATCTACTTTAATTTTTTGACTTTTAGAGTAACTTTATGGTATAATCTTCAAATATTAACAAACAATTTATCAATCACAATCCTGAAAATCCTAAAATCCTGGACATCCTGATTCAGACAATGAAAATTTCAGCATCCCACTAATAACCTACAAATTACAATCCTGAAAATCCTAAAATCCTGGACATCCTGATTCAGACAATGACAATTTCAACATCCCACCAATAACTTATCAATTACAATCCTGTACATCCATGAACACACCCAATAATAAAAAATTAGATGAAATCACATATATAATAAATGGGTGTGCAATGAAAATACACCGAACTTTGGGAAATGGGTTTCAGGAGGTTATTTATCAAAGATGTATGGAAATTGAATTACAAAAATCAGGTTTAGGTTTTGGAAGAGAGGTAGAACAAGTAATTTATTATGAAGGTATTGAAGTAGGAACACGAAGAGCAGATTTTATAGTTGAAAATCAGGTTGTGGTGGAGTTGAAAGCGATAATTAATTTAGAAGATGTCCATTTAGCGCAAGCGAAAAATTATTTGGTTGCTTATAATTTTCCTGTGGGGTTGTTGATTAATTTTGGTGGGTTGAAGTTGGAATATA
>JBJOKS010000065.1:0-10952 GCA_046045965.1 Cyanobacteriota bacterium
CCTCCTGCCTACTGCCTCCTGCCTACTGTCTACCGTTGGCCTGTAACAATATATGCGACTCGTTGACCAATATTAGTAGCGTGATCTGCCATGCGTTCTAAACATCGAATTGCTAATGTTAATAGTAGAATTGGCTCAATAATCCCTGGAACATCTCGCTGGTGTGCTAACATCTGATATAAATTGTCGTAAGCATTATCTACAGTATCATCTAAAAATTTGATACGGCGACCACTGACTTCATCTAAATCTGCTAAAGCTACTAAGCTAGTTGCTAACATTGCTTGAGCATGGTCAGACATCAGCGCAATTTCTGGTAAAAAAGGATGAGGCGGGTAAGGAAATATTTTAATGGCAATTTCCGCTAAATCCTTGGCATAATCTCCAATACGTTCTAAGTCTCGTACCAACTGCATGAAAGCACTTAAGCAGCGTAATTCTTGAGCAGTAGGGGCTTGCAGTGTCATGATTGATGTGCAATCAGATTCTATCTGTCTATAAAAGCGATCAATTTTCTTATCTAATCTAGGAAGTTCTTCAGCGGCTGTTAAATCGCGGGCAAATAACGCTTGGTGACTGAGACGAAATGATTGTTCTACTAAAGCTCCCATACGCAATATATCGCGCTCTAAACGCCTAATGTTGCGTTCTGGTTCAGGTTTTTCAGAGTTAGGATTATGAAAAACAGCTTTCACACTTTTTATCTCAAAATTTTATATATTTTTAACTATAGTCTTGCATTGATGAGTTTGCCATGACTTCAGGTAGGTGAATTTGTATCCAAGCGCCACCTGTTTCGGGATGGTTCATGGCCTTGATTGCTCCACCGTGGGCTATAATTATTTGACGGACGATGGACAAACCCAACCCACTACCAGTAATTGCTGTTGTTCCACTACCATGAGAAGGTGACTCATGATGTCTGGCTTTGTCTCCTCGGTAAAATCGCTCAAAGACGTGGGGTAAGTCCATAGGCGCAAAACCAAGACCGGAATCTATGATATTAATTTCTAATAGTTGAGATTGGCGATCGCCTGTAGTAAATTCATTGACAGAGATCAGGTTAACTTCAATGTGAATACTGCTATGAGGAAGGCTGTATTTAATACAGTTATCTAATAAATTGACAAATACCTGGTAAATTCGGGATTTATCAGCTTGGATGCTGATGTTTTCTGGACCAGAATAAGAAATATTCAGATGTTGATGTTGCGCTAATGGTTCTAATGTTTCCCACACTGATGTAATGAGCGATCGCACTTCCACCGTTTCCAGATGTAAAAGCATGGTGGAATTGGTTTCCATTTGCGTCAGTTCTAACCAGCTTTGCACCAAATTAATCAGTCGATCAACTTCCTGCATTAACCGCTTCACCCAACGATCTAAGGGAGGATCTAAACGTGCTTGGAGAGTTTCTGCTACCAGACGAATAGAAGTGAGGGGTGTTCTCAGTTCATGAGCGAGATCAGAAAAAGAGCGATCGCGCTCCTGGTTCATATCTAGCAATGGTTGACGATTTTCTAAGAATACACCCACCTGTCCTGCTGGTAAAGGCAAACCGGTAGCCTCTAAAGCCAAAGGTTTTAACTCCAACATAGCTTGAGCATGATCACGGGAAGGGTGAAAAATCCATTCTCGCACTTGGGGCTTTTGCCAATCACGAGTTTGTTCAATTAACTGATCAAGTTCATAGGACCTTACTAGCTCTAACAATAAGCGCACCTGTCCTGGTTGCCACCTTTGCAAATGCAAAATTTCCCGCGCTTGCTGATTACACCATAATAGTTGATTTTCCTCATCTACTTGCAAATATCCCAACGGTGCCGAATCAAGCAATTGCTTGTAGGTTTGCAATGACATCTGCAAATCTTGCTGCTGCTGCTTCACCAGTGACATTTCCTGCCGTAAACTTGGCAGTAGAGGTAATGCTATTTTAGAGGAATGGGAGCTTACAGGCTGGAGTACCCGCTCCAAATAGCCGTTGAGTTGAACCTGTTGCCAAAGCCAGAAACCAAGGCCGACTGCCAAACCCAGAAGAAATCCCAATAAGAACATTTGAGTCGTTAGTTGCTATATAGTTACTCAAAACTAACAACTATATGCACCAGTTAACCAAATCTATAGCCAAAACCTCTCACAGTCACAATATACTCAGGATGGCTGGGGTCTTGCTCTAACTTTTCCCGCAACCAGCGGATATGCACATCTACGGTTTTGCTATCACCCACAAAATCTGGACCCCAAACCTGATCTAGCAGTTGTTCTCGTGACCATACCCGACGAGCATAACTCATAAACAGTTCCAGTAAGCGGAATTCTTTTGGTGATAAATTTACCTCTTTTCCCCGCACCAACACCCGGCACTCTTGGGGATTTAAACTAATATCTTTATACTTAAGTACGGGGATCAACGGCAAATTACTTAAACGTTGACGACGCAGTAAAGCGCGACACCTAGCCACCATTTCCCGCATACTAAATGGTTTAGTTAGGTAGTCATCTGCTCCTACTTCCAAACCTAGCACCCTGTCAGTTTCACTACCTTTAGCACTGAGCATTAAAATCGGTACGGAGTTGCCTTGATGACGCAACAAACGGCAAATATCTAGTCCATTGATTTGTGGTAGCATCAAATCTAAAACTACCAAATCAAAAGACGATTCCCCTGAATTTGATTCGCAATTTTTCAGATATTCTACAGCAGAGCGGCCATCAGTAGCCGTGATGACCTCATAACCTTCCCCTTCCAAAGCCACAGATAGCATTTCCCGGATCAGTTCTTCGTCTTCCACTATGAGGATGCGGCTAGTTTGTCCAATATCCGCTTTAGCAGAATATTTAGTTAATTCAGTGGTATACATTGATAGCACAAGGTTTTCAGATTGTACTTATATTGATAAGTCCTTAACTGCCCATCATCCACATTGATTTCAGAGGATCTATGAGGCTCATTGTATTGAATTTGACAATTCAATTATATTATAAATCACATTTCCTCCCAATGGACAAGTATTTTTGGTGACTTTGGATATTTTTTGGATATTTATTTTGGATAAATGAGATTCTTTCTTGACAATCACACACTGATTTTGTATAATTTTAGTACATATTTACTAAATACTGTGATGTACAGATCAAATTTAACCTCAAACACTCTTGAGTGCAAGCTTAAAGTCCATCAACCTTTTTAAGTATTTATACTGAGTTTTCGTGCAGGTTTACAGGCTAACTTATGTCTGCATAGAGTATGTCTTCTGACCCATTTAATACCACTTTTACGAGGAATTGAAATTATGACTACAGGTGCAATTAAAGACAGTAAACAACAACTCGTGCAAGCTTTTCAAAAAATTCGCGCAGAAAGGAAAACACTAGAATCAAAAATAGCCACTAAACAAGAGGAAGCAGAAAAAGCCAAAAACCAGGAAATTCTAGCCGCTGCTTCTACCTACACCGTTGATAGTATTGTGAAAGGTTTGGCAGATTTACAGTTAGAATTTGGTAGCATTGTTAATCAACTGTCAGAAAAATTAGCTCAAGAGAATTCTAAATTAGATCAACTAAACCAAGCAATAGAAATTGAAACCCAAAGGTTACAAGAACTTCAGCAAATTAGAATTGTAGCAGATACCATAGATATTATTACTCAAGAACATCAAGAAAAATTGAGGATTTTAGAACAAGATACTGCTAATACAAAAGAAACTCTAGAAAAAGAAATTTCTCTAGTACGTAAAGAATGGCAAAAGGAGCAGGTTGATTTTGAAGAAAAGCTGCAAATTTATAACGATTTATTGGCTAAAGAACGTCAACAGGAACAGGAAGAATATCAATATAAATTAGAAACTACTCGCAAACTGAATACAGACGCATATCAAGCAAAAAAACGTAAATTAGAACTAGATATCCAAGAAAATACCCAACAAAAAAATAAAGACTGGGCAGAACGAGAAAAAAATATTGCTGAAAGACAGCCTCTACTGACAGAATATCAACAGAAGGTGACTGCATTCCCTACTGAACTGGAAGAAGCTGTTAAAAAAGCTAGGGAAGATGCAATTAAAGAAACTAGCCAAAAAGCGAAGGTTGAAGCTGATTTATTTGACAAAGAATGGGAATCTACTAAACAAAGTTATGAAGCTAAAATTCAATCTTTGGAAGAAACAATTCAGAAACAACTAGAGCAAATTGAAGGTCTTTCTGCTCAACTACAAACCGTACTCAAACAAGCACAAGATTTGGCAATGAGAGCTTTTGATAGTGCTAATAATAAATAATGCTTGAAAATTGAATTCGCATAATTTTGGCGGGCAAGATGCCCACCCCACAAGACAATTAAATGAATTGTAGTGTAAATTTTTGAAATTTGTTAGAGGTTTGTTATGGCAGCAAAAAAACCCAATGAGAAAAACACTAAAGCCGAAATTCTCCAAGCTTATGAAGAGTTAGCGAAAGAACAAGCTGTACTAAAATCAGAACTTGAACAAGCACAAAAAGAAGTTCCATCTGTACCGAAAGAAAAACCCAAAACAGAACCTAAAACAGAACCTAAAACAGAACCTAAAACAGCTATGACTCAACCTACAAGTATTCAGCAAAAGATGAATAATACTATTGACAGCTTAGTTAAAATTCAGCTAGGCTTTGGTAGTGCAGCAAATGAATTATCAGAACAACTCAGTACAAAAGCTGCTAAGTTGGCAGAAATTGGTGAATCTGTAACTAATGAAATTCAACAATTAGCTCAATTGCATAATTTAGAGATATCTGAAAATATTTTAGATACTCTGATTCAAACTTATGATGATAATGCCAAGGCTTATCAGGAAGAGTATAACGAACGCTATGAAGTCTTATCTCAAGAATTATTAGAATTGAGGAATGCTTGGACAAAAGGACAGGAAGAATATCAACGGACAATTAAAGAACGCAATGATAATCTTAATAGAACTCGTCAACGGGATGCGGCTGAATATAAATATGATTTAGAACTGCAACGGAAATTAGCCAGTGATGAATATGCACAACAGGAGAAGTTATTATATGAAGAACTGCAAGAACTGCAACAAGAAACAGAAAAACAATGGGCAGAAAGAGAAAAAGCAATTGCTGAACGGGAAAAACAATTTGAAGAATTGAAAACTAAGGTAGAAGCTTTCCCGAAAGAGAAAGAAGCAGCAATTAAAAAAGCGACGGAAGAAGGTAAAGGTATTGCAACTTACCAAGCTAAAGTGAAATCAGATTTATATGCTAAAGAAGTGGAAGGACAAAAGCGTTTTTATGAACAAAAATTACAATCTTTAGAACAAACTATTATTAATCAAGAAACGCGACTACAAAACCTCTCTAAACAATTAGAATCTGCATTAAAACAAGTTCAAGATTTGGCTGTTAAAGCAATTGAAGGAACTGCAAATCTCAATTCCTATCAAGCTATGAAAGAAATAGCTTTAGAACAGGCTAAAAGTCAGGTAAAAAATAAATAATCAGGAGTCAGGAGTCAGGAGTCAGGAGTCAGGAGTCAGGAGTCAGGAGTCAGGAAGTACAAATTTCATGTTTACTACTAAACTCCTGTCATCATCCTGTATTGATTTATTCTGTTTTCGGTTTTCCTAGTCCTTTCGGTGGTTGTGGTCTTTTGCTTTTGTTTGTGTTGTTTGTTTGCGCTTTTTGGTTATTTTGATTGGAATTTGCTTTTTGGTCAGACATTAGATTTATCTGTACAATTAGTGTGTGACGATTTTATCTACACTAGGAAGATAAATCATTCCAGAAAACTATGGTGTATCACTAATGTCACTAATTTAAGCGAAGTTAGAAAAATCAAGATTGGGTGGAATATCTTGAATGCGTCCAGGTCCTATTGCTCGCAATGCTTCTGTTAGCAGAATATCCCCAGTATACAAGGCTTTACCAACTATTACACCTGTTACACCTTGGGGTTCTAAGGATAATAAACTTAACAAATCGGTGACAGAACTGACACCACCAGAAGCGATAACAGGTATAGAAATTGCAGCAGCAAGTTCTCGTAATGCGTCTAAATTGGGTCCTTGTAGTGTACCATCACGGTTGATATCGGTGTAAATGATGGCTGCTGCACCTAATTCTTGCATTTGGGTAGCGAGTTGGGTAGCTAAAACTGCTGAGGTTTCTAACCAACCGCGTGTAGCAACTAAACCGTTACGAGCATCTATGCCAACTATAATCTGTTGGGGAAATTCCTGACAAAGTTCTTGGACTAGTTGGGGTTGTTCGACAGCGACAGTTCCGAGAATTGCCCAATTTATACCCAGATTAAATAATTGTTGCACACTGGAGCGATCACGTAAACCTCCACCAACTTCAATGGGTACTGAAACAACATTACTAATGGCTTCAATTGCTGATAAATTAACTATTTTACCAGCTTTTGCGCCATCTAAATCAACTAAATGTAATCTTGTCGCTCCTTGCTCTGCCCACATTTTCGCAACTTCAACGGGATTTTCGTTGTATACTTGCGATTGTGCGTAGTCTCCTTTATATAGTCGTACACAACGACCTTCTAATAAATCAATTGCTGGTATTACTTCCATAATTGGTAATTGGTAATTGGGAAAGAAGGGAACAGGGAACAGGGAACAGGGAACAGGGAACAGGGAACAGGGAACAGAAGGCAAGAGGCAAAAGGCAAAAGGCAGGAGTAATATATTATTCTCCCCATCTCCCTATTCCTTATCCCGTAATTCCTGGACTGCTTGACGAAAACCTAATACTAAGAGGATATTAGAAAGGGTTAAAAAGACTTCTGCACCACCATGTAACCAGTCTATATTGGCTAATTGTTCTCCATAATGCACTTTGGCATAAATTCCGGCGGGGATGGTAACACCGACAAATACCAATGTGCCGTAAAATCCATATAGGGCTAAACGTGGCATTTGTGGACTGCGGCTGATGAACCACAAGAAACCCAAATAGGGAAACAGAGAAAGGGCAAATAGGGTTTCTTTTGATATCATGGCTCTGATTTGATAGTTTTTGCCTCAACGATGGTTGCAGACTTGGTGGAACGCCAAATCCACACTGCTGCCGCCCAAAGGGTAAAATTACCCAATAATGTCATGGTAGCTTGGAGAGTGACTAACCATTCTAGAGATTCGGCGTTGTCGAAATAATGCCAGGTGCAAGCACACATTGCACTGATTAAAGCTGGTAACATGGCAAAGGATAATCCCCACCAACTAGGGTTTTTTGTCAGTTCACCGTATCTCCAGATTAACCAAATAGCGGCTATCCATTCAATGACACTAGAAACATGAATTATCCAGGTGGGAATTGAAAGAGCGTGCATAATAGTCAGTTGTCAGTTTAAAAAAATTGGTAATCCAAAATCTAAAATCTAAAATGGTCAAGATGCGGGTTTTATTGTCTGGGTATTACGGTAAGGGTAATGGTGGTGATGAAGCTTTGTTAGCCACACTTCTGCAAATGTTACCACCTGATGTTACCCCTGTGGTGCTTTCTGGAAATCCTGAAGAAACGAGTCGGCGTTATGGTGTGGAAAGTTACAACCGCATGGCGTTTTTACAGGTAATGAAAGCTTTGCGTTCCTGTGATGCTTTCATTTGGGGTGGTGGGAGTTTAATGCAGGATGTGACTAGTACCATTAGCCCTTTTTATTATGGCGGATTAATGGCGATCGCTCAAGTTATGGGTTTGAAAACGATAGCTTGGGGACAGGGAATAGGACCTTTATTGCGTCCGCAAACTCGTTGGTTAGCAAGACGGAATTTTTCTGGTTGTATTAAAGTGAGTGTGCGCGATCGCTCTAGTTCTGCTTTATTATCAGATTGGAATATACCACATATTCTTGCACCTGATCCGGTTTGGGCGTTAGCATCAAAATCAGTTCCAGAATTAGCAGATTTACCAAAACCCAGAATTGCAGTTACTCTCCGAAATCATCCCCAGTTGACAGAAACTCGGTTAGCAAACTTAACTCGTGCTTTGGTTGATTTACAAAAGGCTACCCAAGCATTCATTTTAATCTTACCATTTCAGAAGAGCGAAGATTTAGAAATTGCCGAAAAAATTCAACTGCAATTAACAGATAAGAGTCAAATTCTTTGTTTAGAAGATCCCCAACTTTTAAAAGGTGCGTTTCAGGGTGTAAATATGGTAATTGGTATGAGATTACATAGTTTAATTATGGCAGCTAGTGAAGGTTGTCGTTGTTTTGCTTTAAGTTATGATCCCAAAATAAACCGTTTGATGGAAGATTTATCTATACCTGGATGGGATTTAGCAAATATACCAGATGATGTAAATTCAATTACTAAAACTTGGTTGGATTTTTATCAAACTGGTGAGATTTTATCATCTGAGAAAATCCAATCTTTGGTAACTGGGGCGTTTTTGCATCGGGAATTGTTAAGGGAAGCATTAAGATGAAATTTCGTAAATTCAACAACTACATCATCCAAACTTAGTTTATAAGTTATAATAATTTAAACAAAGTTGATATCATGTCCAAGGAGATTAATATGACAGCTATCACCGTCAACTTCAACCCTATTATTCAACTTACCGACAACCAATTTTATCAACTTTGTCGAGAAAATCCTGAAGTTAAATTTGAACGAAATGCAAAAGGAGAAATACAGATTATGTCACCCACAGGAGGAGGAACGGGAAAACGTAATGTTGAAATTTCCGCAGATTTTGTGTTCTGGAATCGTCAAACTAAACTAGGAGTTTGTTTCGATTCTTCCACCTGTTTTAAACTTCCCAATGGTGCAAATCGTTCTCCTGATGTCGCTTGGATAAAAAAAGAAAGATGGGATGCACTCACACCGGAAGAACAGGAAAAGTTTTCACCAATTGCTCCAGATTTTGTTTTAGAGTTAATGTCACCAAGTGATAGTTTACAAGACACCCAAGCAAAAATGCAGGAGTATATAAATAATGGAGTTAAATTAGGTTGGTTAATTAATCGAAAAATGCGTCAAGTTGAAATTTATCGTCTTGGTAAATCTGTGGAAGTATTAGAATTTCCCCAAGAATTATCAGGTGAAGATGTGTTACCAGGGTTTGTTTTGAATTTGCAGATAGTTTGGGGATAAATACAGCAATATTATTCACCACTGAAGTAGCGAAGCTTATCTCGAAAATAACAAAAGCTTGGTGATTGATTATTTTCAATATCCATAAAAGGAGAAATTTTTTCTGCCCAAACAGCCTTTTCTTTACCAATTGCCTGATAACCAAGTTTAGACAACTTTTGGCAACCACCGGAAGATACTGCATCTGCTAACTTCTCCCATGTACCACAGATATCATCATTAGTGTATGAATTTAAAACTGCTTGTTTGGCGCTCGGATAAGCTTTCTTAACTGCTGCTAAATCACCTAAATACCATGCTTCTCCTTCTTCAATAGCAATGCAAAATTGTGTTTTTGGCTTGGAATTACAAGAATTTTCTAGTTCAAGTAGTTGTTTCCGAAAAGCACTCAGACAGCGGTCATCAAGATCGCAAATGATGATGAGGACAGCCTTATAATCAGCAGGATAACTAGCAAATGTTTTACCATAGCCTTGAATAAGTCTTGGTAGCTGGTCAAGTAAAATTCGTTTGTTAGCATCAGAAGTAGATTTTAAACCTTGAGGAATATGTCCTATGCCTTTGTAAGCATGGATATTAAATGTGTGTTGTTCAGTATTAATAATTTTGGTGACAAGAATTTCCAAAGCAGTTTTGCCAGAAATATCCTCAACTAATATCTCAAAGTGCATATATTCACCTGGCATCCAAGTAATCACTATACCAAAGTCCACCAAGGGGCAAACCTTCAGAAACAAGATTATTAATCAGAGGATCTTCACTAGCTCGCTTAATTTTAGCAAATCCATCCTCGCCCTTTTCTAAAATCCAAACTTCTTCAGGTTCTAGGGCATCTACAAAATATGGTTGATGTGTTGTCACAAATATTTGTGATCCATGCTTGTGACCTGTAGCGTGTTCTCTAAATTCTCGCGCTAGGGTTTCTAAAAGTTTATGGTAAAGTCCGTTTTCTGGTTCTTCGATACACAAAAATGGTGGTGGTGAAGGATCTTCTAACATCAGGAGATAGGCGAATACTTTGAGTGTTCCATCTGACATTTGTTGGGAATAAAATGGATCTTGAAACCCTTTATCGTTGAAACACAAAAGCAGTCTTCCATCTGGACTTGGGTAGGTACTAATCTTGTTGACACCGGGAATTTTTTGAGCGATTTTTTCAAGTATAGATTGAAATTTTTTTGGATGTTCTCTTTCCATAAACTGAACTACATTACCGAGATTATCTCCATGAATATTCAAATGCTTTTGGGGTCCAGCTAGAGGTAAACTGCGGGCAGCATCTGGTGTAAAATAGCTTAAATACCATCCTTCAATAAATCTTCTAAACATAGAAATTCTGGGATGTTGTTTGAGTGAACCTAAAGTAGCAATTCCTAGTTTTCGTTTATCATCAAGTTCAACTACTTCAGTTTCTTTACTCTCCTCTTCTGCTTCACCTTTTTGGATTTTTTCTATAAATTTTGATAAATCAAACTCACCTTTTTCTTCTTCAACTTGTTTACCTTCTTGTTCACCTTTCCATGCAATTCCTCTACCTTCATTGAGAATAAGAAAAGAAAAAGGTTGTCCCCTAGTTTGTCCTTTTCTTCTTTGTCTGAGTCTCTCCCTTTTTACATAAGGTCTTCCAGATGAATCAATATCTATTGCCAACTCATAAGTAATTGGTCGGGCATTACCATCTTCTTTATAATAGATATCAAACTCAATACTTCCCTCTTGTCCTTGGGAACGAATTTTCTCAAAACCACCACGACCACGAGCATAACAAGCTTCTTCTACTCCATTTTTCAAGCAGTCGGCAAGAAAACCAAAAGTATCGAAAATTGTACTTTTTCCCACACCATT
>JBJOKS010000066.1:0-10948 GCA_046045965.1 Cyanobacteriota bacterium
ATCTGGGTGTAAAATTATAGAACCATGTTGTAAAATTGCCTTTCCCCGTCGCAGTTGGGCGCTACCAATTAGTTTACTCCCATCTGCTAAAATTAAATCTGCACCAGTCGCAGTTCCAAAACAGTTAGGGTTGTGAATATAACCCCGGCCAGCTTGACCATAGATTAACTCTACACCGAGCGATCGCCATCCAGCAATCAAAAACTCACAAATCTTTGCATATACCTGAATACGACTTCCCACAATTCCAGAAGTAATTACAGCATAAGTTAAATCACCTTGATGTAAAACTGCCCTTCCACCACTAGGACGACGTACCAAATCAAGTTTATCACCATGCCAAGTTAAATTTGTCCAATATTCAGGATATCGTTTTTGATGATAACCCAGAGAAATGGCGGATGGCGACCAAGTATAAAACCGCAAAGTGGGAGGATGCTTTCCTGACTCGTGCTGTTCCAGCAACCATCTATCAACTGCCATTTGGACATTACCAGCAGCTGCTAAACAAGGAATTAGTCGCCAAACCTGTTTTACCACAAAATCTAAAATCCAAAATCCAAAATCTAAAATTGCCTATGCTGCACCAAACTCAGCAACTAACGCTTCATCATTATCATCAGCGATGGTGGCAACAATGGTAATTATACGGGAAACTTCCCCTGGTGACAATTCGGCTAAAGTGCGTGAAGAAATGACAACAACCTGATTTTCAATAATGCCAAAACGGGCTTCAAAGGTACTTGTGCAGTTCAACTCTAACAGATAACGCATCAATCTGGGTTCATCTTTGGCGGGTAAATTTAGCACAGCTGACCAAACTGTGATAGTATCTTCATCAGTAGAACCGGTGAGTTGTACAAATACTTCTACACTGCCATATTGAAACTTCCACAGATAAGCGCCATCTGGTGAGTTGCTAACCATTGCGCTGTTATTCTGTTCTAGGGTACTAATAACGTTTTCAATTAATTCTACATGATTAGGACCAGATGTTTCGGCAATAATTTCATCAACTAATTCATCGGGAGTTAGGGTTTCTTGGTAGCTTGTCATACAGATTTATTCCTCAATATAGTTACTGGTTTAATCTACAATTACTTTATCGTTTGTAGGCAAAATTGGCTTGTGTCAGAAGTTTAGGTGACAGGAAAGAAGAAATAAAGGTTTACCTAGCTTCCCAAAAATCAAATATGATTTCTATACTATATCTTTGAATATACCTAAATATTAACATATTATGCAGCAAATCATACCTGACTCTCTTTCTCCTAACTCTCCAGTTTTACAAACGAGTGTAAGAAAATTGGGAATTAACCCAAATCACTGGTATGTGGTTGCACGGAGTGAGGAAGTTAAAAATAACCCTTTGTCTGTAACAATTTGGCAACAGGCGATCGCACTTTATCGAGATTATACCGGAAAAGTTTACGCTTTAGAAGACCGTTGTCCCCATCGTCAAGTTAAACTTAGTCATGGGCAAGTAATAAACAACGAATTAGAATGTGCTTATCATGGTTGGCGGTTTGATAGTGAAGGTAAATGTGCAGAAGTTCCCTATTTAGCAGCAAATCAAAAATTACCAACTTGTAAAATTCGCAATTATCCAGTTAAAGAACAAGATGGTTTTATTTGGTTATTCCCTGGAGATAAAGAACCAAATAGAGAACCATTGGGTTTACCAGAATGGGAACATTTAAATTATATTGGCACAGTTTCCGTGATTCATACTCAAGCTCATTATTCTTATTTAATTGAAAACTTGATGGATATGTATCACGGACATTTACATCAAGATTTGCAAGCTTGGGCTGAAGCATCATTGCAAAATATTGACGAAGATAAAAATACTGTTCATGCCCATTATACAGCCCAAAGTTATTATAAAATAGATAAAATTTGGTCAATATCCCAATTATTTTTTCCTGCTTTGCGTCGCTTGCATCCTGAACCTTTAGATGTGAGTTATGTTTATCCTCATTGGGTTTCTACCTTGGGTAAAGATTTTAAAATTTATTGTTTATTATGTCCAGTGAACGAGACAGAAACAAAAGCCTATTTAATTCACTTTACCTCACTCAATGCCTTTTGGCGATTACACAAATTACCTATATGGTTTCGGCGGTTTATCAAAGATAGTTTATTTGGTGCAGCACAGAAATTATTGGATGGTTTGGTGATTCAAGATGTAAAAATGATTGAAGAAGAACAACAGGCTTATTTGCAAAATCCAGACATCAGAAATTATGAATTAAATCGAGCTTTAGTAAGTGTGCAAAAATTAATGAAAAAACAGGTAGAACAATTTGCAAACCAGGAAACAAAATACATTGATTCACCGTCTAATTGATAAATGGTCAAACCATAAAGATAACAAGATTTTTGTAAATGCTTGTTTACATTTCCCGGTGAGATAAAAACATTAAACTGATCAAGGTCAACATGAAAAAATCTAGTCTCAAACTCTCAAAAATTGCGAATTTATTGATATTAACTGCTATGTTATCTTTGAGTAGCAGTTTACCCATCATCAAGAATAATTCAAATAACGCTGTTTTTGCCAATTCTGTCAATTTTCATAGCAACAGAATTAAAAATAATAAAATTGAACCAGTAAAAATTCCTGAAGACCAATTACCACCACCTTTGGATCAAAATGTAATATTCAGAGAAATTGCCAGTGGTGGTTTTGCTGGATTAACATATCAAACCACTTTACTCAGTGATGGGTTATTGATGCGTGTGCGTATTGGTGATGCAAATGACTCTGAACGTAGCGTTCGCAGAGTTTCTTTGCAAGAGGTAAAAAAGTTTGAAAAGCTGTTAAATAAAAATAACATTGCTAAATTCAAAAATCTCAGTTATCCAGCACCTAGCGGGGCGGCTGATTTTATTACCTATACTCTCACCAGTCAAGAAGGGACATTTCAGTACAAGGATATTTCTCAAGATGAACTACCAAAGACATTACAGTCTGTAGTTTCCGCTTGGAGGCAACTTCAAGATAGTGCTAACTAACTATAAGTAGTACAGTTAGAAGTGAGAAAAATTTCAGATTTGGGGTTTTACATTTTAGATTTTTGATGACATAGGACTTGCGTATAAATTGTCAATAAACCTGATTTCTGTGTAAGTCCTAATCAATTATCAATCATGACTTAAAAAATCTCATTCATTCTCAATCTTGTATTCTGTATCCTGAGTCCTTGCGTAATATTAGGAAATCATGATGATAAATTTTGATATTTGGGTGTATAATTAATATTTAATTTTTTATTCAAAACTGGTAGGTCTAAAAGAAGAAGTTGCACGGAATGACTGGTATTTTAATGTTGTGCTAAGGGGTGCAATTACCTGTGGACTACCAGAAGAATACTGTTGGCATTTGTTTAATAAAATGTACCAATTACAACAACTTCATCAAACACAAACAAAACACTCTGTTTAAACAACCTAATCTAACTCTCGACGACCTTCTAAAGCCCTAGCCAGCGTCACCTCATCAGCATACTCTAAATCACCACCCACCGGTAAACCAAAAGCAATGCGTGTCACTTTAGTAAACGGTTTCAATAATTGACCTATATATAATGTCGTGGTTTCTCCTTCCACACTAGGACTAATAGCCATAATCACTTCTTTTGGCTGTTGTTGACTAACTCTGCGTACCAAAGCTTGAACTGTCAACTGTTCTGGTCCAATACCATCCATCGGCGAAATTACCCCACCCAAAACATGATACTTCCCTTTATACTCGCGGGTTTTTTCCAAAGCAATCACATCACGAGAATCAGCAACTACACAAATAGTTGTATTATCTCGGTTATGGTTGCGGCAGATATCACAGACAGGTTCAGATGAGAGGTGATAGCAGACTTGACACAAGCCTACCTGTTTTTTAGCATCAATTAGAGCCTGTGCTAGGGCTTCTACTTCTGCTTCTGGACGCTTCAAAATATGCAACGCTAGACGCTGGGCAGATTTTGGACCCACACCGGGGAGGCGTTGCAGTTGTTCAATTAACCGGGCTAAAGGGCGTGCGTAAACCGTGGCTTTATCTCCTGTGTGTTTTTACCTTTCCTATGATGACATTTTTGGGGAGTTTTGGAGAAACTGTCTGAATCAGGATATCCAGGATTAAAGGATTAACAGGATGAAAAAAGCGGTTTTAGGGACTTCCAGGAAATAAATTATCCCAATCTTGTGGGATGGGCTTCTAGCCCGTCCTGGTTTAAGGGCAGGCAAGATGCCTACCCCACAAGAATTGATTGTATATTTTTTTATCTGGAAGTCCCTGATCAGCAATTAGAGTATAGCAAAATATGTTCTTTCCATCCCCTTGCGGGGAAATGAGTTTGGAAAGAAAAATTTACAAATTAATCAACGCATAAAATTTTTGTTTCCATCCCCTTGCGGGGAAATGAGTTTGGAAAGATAAGTTGTACACTTTGGTGTTATATGAAAAGAATGTTTCCATCCCCTTGCGGGGAAGTGAGTTTGGAAAGCCGATTTGAGGAAGCAGCTCCGTATCTGGATCGAGCCTAGTTTCCATCCCCTTGCGGGGAAGTGAGTTTGGAAAGAGGGAAATCCTTTCCAGTTCAGAATGGAGGAAACAAAAGTTTCCATCCCCTTACGGGGAAGTGAGTTTGGAAAGAAGTTCTTATCCTCGATGCAGAGAATCTAGAGAGTTTCCATCCCCTTGCGGGGAAATGAGTTTGGAAAGTTTGACCGCCTGTGGGGTGGTGCGGGAGCCGACAAATGTTTCCATCCCCTTGCGGGGAAATGAGTTTGGAAAGTTAAAGAAATTGAAATTAAGCCACCAAGATGTCACAAAATTGTTTCCATCCCCTTGCGGGGAAATGAGTTTGGAAAGTAGAACTTTATCTTTCCGAAACCCGTTAAAAAAAACGTTTCCATCCCCTTGCGGGGAAATGAGTTTGGAAAGTATAGATCATGGCAAAAGTTAGAGTTGAAACAATTAAGGTTTCCATCCCCTTGCGGGGAAATGAGTTTGGAAAGTTTCAGTGGTGAAGTTGGTAAAATGCCATCAGGTTTCCATCCCCTTGCGGGGAAATGAGTTTGGAAAGTTGTTTGATCGCCTCATCTAGAGGCATCGATTGGTTTCCATCCCCTTGCGGGGAAATGAGTTTGGAAAGGCTCCAAAAATTCTGATAATATGGGATTTCTTGTTTCCATCCCCTTGCGGGGAAATGAGTTTGGAAAGCAAGAGGCGGGCAGGATTGTAAGTCTGCTGCCAGAAAGTTTCCATCCCCTTGCGGGGAAATGAGTTTGGAAAGCATCGTACCACATGGTGTCTCCATCGTGGAGGACGTAGTCATGTTTCCATCCCCTTGCGGGGAAATGAGTTTGGAAAGGCAATCAGCCAACTTGGTGATGATCAGTTTAGTGTTTCCATCCCCTTGCGGGGAAATGAGTTTGGAAAGTTGGAAAGGGCGAGACCGTTCTTGCTGTCACGTTTCCATCCCCTTGCGGGGAAATGAGTTTGGAAAGCTGAAATTCGAGACCTGACACCTGAAGAAGTTTCAAGGTTTCCATCCCCTTGCGGGGAAATGAGTTTGGAAAGAGTTCACTTCTAGAAACCTTACAGAGCAAGGGTTTCAGATACCCTAATCGACACACCTCTTAAAAATGGAAAAAAAACTTCAAGAAATGGTCAAAATTGCAGCCTGAAATCCTTATGGTGGAAGCCATCGACACACCTGAACGAAGTTATGCGGTTTTCAAGGTTCGGGCGAGGTGTGTCGATAAATCTGAACACATTACATCAAGATAGATGATTTCACTGAAATTGTCAAGCCGTTCAATAATGGACAATTAACAATTGACAATTACCTCTCCCTTAAAGTCCGAGAATTGAAAAAGCGGAAATTTTTGGGTTTTTACCCTGGAAAGGGCAGGTTTTAAACCTTGAATAAAACAATTCAATTGTCAATCGTCAATTGTCAATTATCAATTGATTTTTTGCGACAAATTACCAAAAAAGTCATAGTGATCTAAAGCTTCCAAAATGCCCCAAGCATAATGACCTTCAGCAAAGTAAATCTTTGACAGACCCCGCAGCTTTTCAATTTCTGGACTGTAATTTCCTACCACAACACCTAAAGTATTACCACCCAGCATGGTTTCATCATTACCTGATGCTCCTGCTACTAAAAAACGGTTAACAGGTAAACCCCATTTTAAAGCCACATAGCGAATCGCATCACCTTTAGAAGCTCGAATAGGCACTAAATCCAGATACATATTGTGGCTATAAATTCCCTTCACAGGTAGTTGTTGACGACGCAAATGGCGGATAATTTCCCGGAAATTGGGCGCTTTAGCCTCATCCACAAAATAGCTGATTTTAAACTTGCGTTGAGCTTCTGGTGGTTGCAATTCCACACCAGGTATATCCTTCATCGCTTGCCGAATTGCTTGCGCTTGCCATTGATAACCAATGTGTTTTTGCCAACTTGTATCTGTGACAATCTGCGGACCATAATAGATTTCACTACCTGCTGATGTAATTAACAAGTCTGGCATGGGGAAACGCCATTCTTCTAACATACTCAAGGTACTTTCTAAAGTACGTCCTGTGGCAATTCCCACCCCGGTTGTATGTCCTTCGCTACGAATGCGATGAATCAATTTTTCTAAAGCTTCTTGATCACCCAAAAGCGTATTATCAATTTCACAAACTAGGAAACGATCCGCCGTGGGTAAACGGTTGGTATCTGGTACATTCCATTCTGGATGATCAGCAGCAGGAGATGCGGATAAAGGACTAAGTAAAGATTGAATCCTTCGTTGAGGAAATAGACGGATTTTTTCTAGATATTTCTCAACGTGACTATCCCAAGAAAAATATTTGCGGACATTAACCAAGCCATTTTTAGACCAGCGTTGCCATTTTTCAGTATCCGTTAGGGTAGTGCGGAGAGCATCTTGTATTTCTTTAATGTTCAGAGGATCAATAAGTAACCCATTTTCGCAAGCTGCTAGAATATCCCTGGGTCCACCATCAGCAGTAGCAACAATAGGTACACCACAAGCACTAGCTTCTATTAAAGTTAACCCAAATGGCTCTGTTAGGGCTGGATTAATAAACACTCCTTTGGTTTTAGCTGTTAATCTATATAAATCTGGTACATCATCAGCGTTATGGTGTTTGGGATAAGCAATATGTCCATAAAGATCATAGCGGTCTATTAGTTGCAATATTTCCATAAATACCTGACGTGGACCAGATTCCATCGTCATGATGTCATCTCTTTTTCCAAGTACAAGTACCAGGTTAGCCAGTTTCCGCAACTCAGGATCAGCGCCATAGGCTTTAATGAGACTGCTGACGTTTTTCCGAATAGCAGGGCGAGAAATCGCCATGATCATCGGCTTTTGCGGATCTTTAAGAAAACGCTCTAATTCTTTTTGAATGGGTGGGTTGTGCCAATTATCTGCGGCTGAGTAAAAGCGATCCAAGTCTACACCAGGAGGAATAACCACCATTCTTTCTGGTTGATAGCGATCGTATACACTATATTGCTCTTCAACTTCTTGATTTGTACTGGCTATAACTAAGGCTGCACCACCAAGGGTAATTTCTTCTGCTTCAATTCTGGTACTGATATGAAAATGTTCTTCAATAGCTTCTTGTTTATTTCCCTGTTCTAATAATCGTTGTTGTTTGACTCTTCCCAAGGAATGACCAGTATGGACAAGAGGCGTTCCTAACCAACCAGCAACCCGACTACCAACATATCCCGCGTCGGCGTAATGTGTATGAATGACATTTGGTATTCTTCCCACTTTGCGGATGTGTCGGAGCAGTTCATCTGCAAAGGTATCTAAATGCTGCCAGAGAACTTCTTTGCGGAGGTAGCGACGTGGTCCGCAAGCAAGACGAATAATTTGGGCTTTGTCTGAAAGTATTTCTATTGGTTGTGCATAGTCAGGACTAACTTTGGGATCATTTACCAACCGCGTGACTAAATCAACTCTTTCTACTTGGGGATTTTTGGCTAATGTATTAGCAAGTTCAACTACATATTTTGTTTGTCCACCTGTATCGGCATCTCTTCCTAACTCTAGATTATGACCTCTGATTAAACCATGAACACTGACGAGTATAATGTACAGTCCTGGGTTGTGTGACATTTGTCTTCCTCCATAATTGACTGTATAGCAGGTGATAGCTAGTCTTTTTATACTAAATGTATTTTGTAGTTACAAGTGAAACATCTATCATACAGGTAGGTGGAACCATTTGCCAAATTTAACAAGAATCTTGCTATTTTTTACTGCATAGGTTTAAGAACTATTAAAATTAAACCAGTTTGAACCAATTGTATGACTTTATCTAAGGTCAGATTTCCTTATATTCTTGGAAAATAGTGGATTGTATAAGTTGTAATAAAAATTCTGTATATCCTTAAATCTCGTAAATCCTGATTCTAACAAACAAAAATACCCCCCATTTCTGGAGGGTATCTTTTAATTATCTGAATCTTTCAGATTAGCCGTTGATTGCAGGAGCAGTCAAAGCAACAGGAGCAACTTCACCAGCAGCTAAGTCTAAGGGGAAGTTGTGAGCGTTACGCTCGTGCATTACTTCCATACCTAAGTTAGCGCGGTTGATTACATCAGCCCAAGTACCGATGACACGACCTTGAGAATCAATGATTGATTGGTTGAAGTTGAAACCGTTCAAGTTGAACGCCATTGTGCTTACGCCCAAAGCGGTGAACCAGATACCAACTACTGGCCATGCAGCCAAGAAGAAGTGTAAGGAACGGCTGTTGTTGAAGGAAGCGTATTGGAAAATCAAGCGACCGAAGTAACCGTGAGCAGCAACGATGTTATAGGTTTCTTCTTCTTGACCGAATTTGTAACCGTAGTTTTGAGATTCGGTTTCGGTTGTTTCACGAACCAAGGAAGATGTAACCAAAGAACCGTGCATTGCAGAGAACAAGGAACCGCCGAATACACCAGCTACACCCAACATATGGAAGGGGTGCATCAAGATGTTGTGTTCAGCTTGGAACACGATCATGAAGTTGAATGTACCGGAGATACCTAAAGGCATACCGTCGGAGAATGAACCTTGACCGATGGGGTAGATCAAGAATACTGCGGTAGCAGATGCCAAAGGTGCAGAGTAAGCTACGCAGATCCAAGGACGCATACCTAAGCGGTAAGACAACTCCCACTGACGACCTAAGTAGCAAGCGCAACCGATCAAGAAGTGGAAAATTACCAATTGGTAAGGACCGCCGTTGTACAACCACTCATCTAAGGAAGCTGCTTCCCAGATTGGGTAGAAGTGCAAACCAATAGCGTTAGAAGAAGGAACAACTGCACCAGAGATGATGTTGTTTCCGTAGATTAAAGAACCTGCAACTGGCTCACGGATACCGTCGATGTCAACGGGAGGCGCAGCGATGAAAGCGATGATGAAGCAGGTAGTAGCAGCTAACAAGGTAGGAATCATCAGTACGCCGAACCAACCGATGTAGATGCGGTTTTCGGTGCTGGTGATCCACTCGCAAAAGCGATCCCATACGTTAGCGTTTGAACGCTGTTGAATGGTTGTGGTCATTGTTTATGATTGCTTTATTTTCTTATGATGTTGATAGGTTTTTTTGCCTATCTGTAATTAACATTAAAATATAAGTTGATTTTTGTAAAGATAATTAAAATTAGTATTCGTTATATCAGTCATTAGTTTTATTAATGTATGAAGATTTACAGAATTCAGGAGTCAGGAGTCAGGAGTCAGGAGTCAGGAGTCAGGAGTCAGGAGTCAGGAGTCAGGAGTCAGGAGTCAGGAGTCAGGTTGCAGAGGAGAAAGATTTTTACCCTTGCTCAAGACTTAAGTAAGTCGGTGTGAAAAAACAGAGGTATGTAACCAAATGTAAAATTACCAAAAGTCTCTTACCTTTTGCCTCTTACCTTGCCATAACGACGATTGGCAAAGGCTGCTACTGCAATCATCGGCAACCCGACAACTAAACATATTAACCATTGATCCCAGTCTTGACTCCTGACTAAAAATCAAAGTAGATATAAGGTAAACTGCCTTCAGGAGCTAGTAACCAAACTGCATAAAAACATAAAGGTACAAAAACCAATTTTATCGGCCAACTAAACTCTAATTTCATTCCTCGTTTAAAGCCATAAGCTATACTCATCACAACAGCGATCAAAATCAATGACCAAGTTATTTGGTTAGGGGTACTATTCAAAGCTTCTAAATAAACTTTTTCGGCAAATTGTGCATCAGCAGTATGTCCCCAAAGGTGCTGTATAACTAAAGCAGAATCTTGGAAATTGGGGAGACGAAACCATATCCAAGAGGTGAAAACCATAAACTGAGTTAACAACCAAGCAAAAATTATACCGACTGGGTTATGCCAAAATAGGTAAAGAATTTTTAGGCGATCGCTCATAGCATCTGTGAGACGATGAACAGCCAAAGCTATACCATGCAACGCACCCCAAACCACAAAGCCCCAAGCTGAACCATGCCAAATACCAGCTACTATCATTACAATAAATAAATTTAAGCAGGTACGCACTAATCCTCGTCGAGAACCACCTAAAGGAAAGTAAAGATAATTACGTAACCAGTCACCCAAAGTTATATGCCAGCGTCGCCAAAAATCGGCAATGCTGGTACTAAAGTAGGGAAAATCGAAATTTTCAGGTAAAACTAAACCAAAAAGCAAAGCACTACCACGAGCAATATCTACATAACCATTAAAATCTAAATATAACTGTAAGCCGTAAGCAAAGGTAGCTAACCACAAATCTGTGCTACCTGCTCTTTGCAAATTACCAAAACATAAATCAACAAAAATTCCTAAATTATCAGCCAGAATCCCTTTTTTAACCGCACCTCTAGCAATTAACCACAACGCTTCTGACCATCTATCAACATTGGGTAATC
>JBJOKS010000067.1:0-10314 GCA_046045965.1 Cyanobacteriota bacterium
AACACAAATCTTTTGAGCTACCAGGAGCTAAACCACACTATAATCCTGACAGACCGGGACAAGTAGAGCATATTTTTCTGAACCTCAGTTTGGATATTCCCAACCAAAGTTACTACGGAAATTGTAGTATTCGCATCTTGCCAATCCGTAATAATATTGATAAGTTGACCTTGGATGCTGTAAACCTAAATATCCAATCTGTACAGGTCGATGAGGTTGAACAAAATTTTGACTATGATGGAGAAAAGCTTTGTATTCAACTTTCTCAACCTACGCAGATTGGTAAAAGATTGTTAATTGCGATCGCCTACTCTGTAGAAAAACCCCAACGTGGTCTTTATTTCATCCAACCAGATAAGCACTACCCCCACAAACCTACCCAAGTCTGGACTCAAGGAGAAGACGAAGATTCTCGTTATTGGTTTCCCTGTTTTGACTACCCAGGACAATTATCAACCTCAGAAATTCGGGTGCGAGTTCCTAAACCATTAATTGCTATTTCCAATGGTGAATTAATTGATACCGTAGATGATGGTGAATATAAAATCTATCATTGGTCACAACAGCAAGTTCATCCTACCTATTTAATGACTTTAGCTGTAGGCGATTTTGCGGAAATTAAAGATGAATGGCAAGGTAAACCTGTTACATATTACGTAGAAAAAGCTAGGGAAGCAGACGCTAACCGCAGCATGGGTAAAACTCCCCGCATGATCGCATTTTTGAGTGAAAAGTATGGTTATTTATACCCTTTTCCCAAATATGCTCAGGTTTGCGTGGATGACTTCATTTTTGGAGGAATGGAAAACACCTCCACCACATTGTTAACAGACCGATGTTTAATAGATGAAAGAGCATCATTAGACAATCGTGGTACAGAAAGTTTAGTAGTGCATGAATTAGCACATCAATGGTTTGGGGATTTACTGGTAATTAAACATTGGTCTCATGCTTGGATCAAGGAAGGAATGGCTTCCTATTCTGAGGTAATGTGGACAGAACATGAATATGGATCTGATGATGCTGCTTATTATCGTTTATCAGAAGCACGCAGTTATTTAAGTGAAGATAGCAGTCGCTACCGTCGGCCAATGGTAACTCATGTTTACCGAGAAGCTATTGAACTTTACGATCGCCATATTTATGAAAAAGGTTCTTGTGTTTATCACATGATCCGTGCAGAATTGGGAGAGGAATTATTCTGGAAAGCTATTCAAACTTTTGTTAATGATTATGCTCATCAAACTGTAGAAACCATAGATTTATTAAGATCAATTGAAAAAGCCACCGGTAGAAATCTAGCTTTCTTATTTGATCAATATGTCTATCGTGGTGGACATCCTGATTTTAAAGTTGCTTATGCTTGGGATGGAGATAGTAAGTTAGCAAAAGTGACTGTAACTCAAACCCAAGCAAGTGATGAAAAGGATTTATTTGATTTAAAAATTCCCATTGGTTTTGGTTACAAACAGCAAAATACTGATTTAAAGATTTTTACTGTCCGCATTAATGAAAGGGAACAAAGTTTTTATTTCCCATTAACAGAAAAACCAGATTTTGTTAGTTTTGATGTGGGTAATAATTATCTAAAAACTGTGGTTTTGGAATATCCCATACCCGAATTAAAAGCGCAGTTAGAATTTGATCCCCATCCTGTTTCTCGCATCTATGCAGCAGAAGCATTAGCGAAAAAAGGTGGTTTAGAAGTTGTGAAAGCTTTATCCGCAGCTTTGAAAAATGATCCATTTTGGGGTGTGCGGGTAGAAGTTGCTAAACAATTAGCAGAAATTAAATTAGATCAAGCTTTTGATGGTTTAGTTTCTGGTTTGCATGATGATAGTCCTTTTGTCCGTCGTTCTGTGGTCGAGTCTTTATCTCAAATCAAAATTCATCCTAGTTATAAAGCTGTGAAGGGACTGGTACAGGATGGAGACAAAAGCTATTATGTAGAAGCTGCTGCTTGTCGGAGTTTGGGAAGAATTGCTGCTGCTAATTTAGATGATAAACCCCACGAAGAAAAAGTGATCAAACTACTCAAATCTGTGTTAGAAGAAAGAGCAGGTTGGAATGAAGTAGTGAGAACTGGTGCTGTTTCTGGGTTAGCAGAATTTAAAACTTCGGAAAATGCTTTAAATGTCTTGTTGGAATACACTAAGTTAGGTGTTTCTCAAGCATTACGTTTATCTGCTATTCGTGCTTTGGGTAAAATTTCTGTAGGTCAAACTCCTGCTAATATAGAAAGAATTTTAGACCGATTAGCAGAAATAGCGAAAGAGACTTTCTTTTTAACTCAAGTAGCGGTGGTGACAGCTTTAGGACAAATGGAAACACCGAAAGCGATAGGAATTTTACAAAGTTTAGCTGATCAAACTCCTGATGGTAGAGCGAGACGTTATGCTGAGGAAGAAATTCAGAGAGTGCAAAGGAATATTGGATCTGATAAAAGTTTGAAACAAATGCGGGAAGAATTGGATCAATTGAAAAAACAAAATCAGGAATTAAAGAGTCGGTTAGAAAATTTGGAGGCTAAGTCAAAGCAGGGAAATTAGGAGGATAATATAGATTAGGAACACCCAGATCCCCGACTTCTACGATCAATTTGTAATTTATTGGTAAGATAATAAAAGAAGTCGGGGATCTTATCACTTCATTCTTGAATCCTGACTTCTTGCATTTCCCAAAATCCTCAAAAGCATCCATATCAAATTCCAAGTTTAAAAGTTTTGGATCATCTGGGTTTGTAAGACAAGGTGCAAGCTATGAGTATAATGTCTGTTTAACTCCACTGTACATCAGGGAAGCTATTTATTTTGTGAATCAAAATCTATGAAAAATAACACTAAATCCCTTTCTCCCTGGTTTTATATTCCCACACTTTATTTTGGAGAAGGGATACCCTACATGATTATTAATGCAGTATCCGTCATTTTCTACAAAAAACTGGGAATAGATAATACACAAATTGCTTTTTGGACAAGTTTAATTAGTTTTCCTTGGATTTTAAAAATGTTCTGGTCCCCATTTGTAGATATTTACTCAACCAAAAGAAAATGGTTGCTGACAATGCAAATGGTCATGTTTTTCTGTTTGAGTTTTTTAGCGTTATCTTTCCAACTTCCTAATTTTTTCTTTATATCCCTAATAATTTTGACAGTTGGTGCATTCATTTCAGCTACCTATGATATTGCTACCGATGGCTTTTATATGTTAGCGTTACGCCCAGAACAACAAGCTTTATTTGTCGGTGTTCGCTCACTGTTTTATAGATTTGCAATTTTGTTCAGTACAGGATTTTTAGTATTTTTAGCAGGTTATTTAGAAGAAGAAACTCAGAATATTCCTTTAAGCTGGACTCTGGTAATAGGTTTAGCTGCTGTTATTTTTGCAATTTTATTTGCTTTTCATTTCTTCATTTTACCTAGCCCAGAATCAAATAATAATGATAATAACTTAGAATTAAATGCAGCCCAAAATTCAAATATAAATATAAATAATATACCTTTTATCAAGATTATTGTTTCCTATTTTCAACAACCGAAAATAGTAGTCACCTTAGCATTTATCTTGCTTTACAGATTTGGTGAGGCAATGTTAATCAAAATTGCTTCTTTATTTTTATTAGATAAACCAGAATTGGGCGGCTTAGGTTTATCTACTAAAGATTTTGGTTTAGTTTACGGTACGTTTGGGGTAATTTCTCTCATTTGTGGCGGAATTTTAGGAGGTTTAATAATTGCTAAATTTGGTTTAAAAAAATGTATTTTTCCGATGGCTTTAGCTTTAAACTTGCCTAATATTTTTTACGTGTATATGGCTTATAATCAACCATCCTTACAATTTGTATATCCCTTAGTTTCTTTAGAACAATTTGGTTATGGTGTTGGGTTTACAGCCTTCACAGTATATTTAATGTATGTTTGTAAAGGTGAATATAAAACTTCTCATTTTGCCATATCTACGGGATTAATGGCTTTAGGTTTAATGATACCAGGTGCAATTAGTGGTGCAATTCAAAAATCATTAGGATATCCCTTATTTTTTGTTTTGGTTTGTTTAGCAACCATTCCCGGTATGTTAACTATATTTTTCTTACCTTTAGAAGAGGAAAATAAATAAGTTAGTAAGCATTCAGCCGTCAGCTATTAGCTATTAGCTATCAGCTATTAGCTATCAGCTATCAGCTATCAGCTATCAGCTATCAGTTAGAAATAGGAAAAATTGAATACTGAATACTGAATACTGAATACTGAATACTGAATACTGATAGCTGAATGCTTATATTATATAAATGAGGAATTTTCTATGAATTATATTTTAGGTATTGATGGCGGTGGTAGTAAAACTATTTGTATCATCATAGATGAAAAAGGTAAAATTTGTGGTAGAGGTGAAGCTGGTGCTGCTAATTATCAAAGTATAGGAATAGCAGCAGCTAGAAAACAAATTGAATCTGCCATTATTCAAGCAATAATTACAGTTTTAAATGACAATCATAATATTGAGATCATTGCCATTTGTTTAGGGTTAGCAGGTGTCAGTCGTCGAGAAGATATAGAAGTAATAAAATCTCTAGTCAATGAATTACAAAATAGTCAAAATATACCTGGAATTACTTGGAAATTACAACCATCAAATATTATTATTTGCCATGATGCTTTAATTGCTTTAATGGGAGGGGTAGGTGATGCTGTGGGTATTGTAGTAGCTGCGGGAACTGGTTCTATTGTTTTTGGCAGAAATAATCAAGGTATCACTAAAAGGGTTGGGGGTTGGGGTTATATTTTAGGTGATGAAGGTAGCGCCTATAAAATTGCTGTAGCTGGAATGCAAGCAGCATTAAAATCTTATGATGGCAGGAGTGAAAAAACTATTTTATTAGATAATTTTCAGCAGCATCTTCAACTAGAAAATATAGAAAAGTTAATAGAAGTAATCTATCGTCGGGGATGGGGTGTAAAAGAAATAGCTGCTTTAGCACCAATTATTGATCAAGCAGCTACAGCAGGTGATATAATTGCTAATAGGATTATTGATGAAGCTATTACCGAATTAGTTTTAGCTACTTCTACAGTTCTTGATCATCTTTTTGATAATTCTCAACTTGTGGAAGTTGTGACTACCGGAAGTATTTGGTTAGGTAAATGTGGTTTCCGGGAAAGATTTGTTAATTCTTTAGTTGATCAATATCCTTTAGTAAATGTGATTTATCCTCGTTATGAACCTGTTTATGGTGCGGGTTTATTGGCTTTAAAATCTTTATTCACAAAATACTAAATTCGTAAGTATTCAGCCGTCAGCTATCAGCTTTCAAGGCTAAAATACAAACAATGATCACAAATGCAAAGAGTGTATACTTCCTCAATTAATGCTGCTAAATCTTTGTTTTTGCCTTTATAAGCTGATTACTGATTACTGATAGCTGAATGCTTACCTAAATTCCCATATCTGAGATTTTACTTCAATTGAATCACTGTACTTTCCCCTTGCATACCATAACGACTAACGGCGGAAATTGCTATGTGATCAATTTCATTATTGGTGAGTAAATAGGTTGTTTGTTGTGAGGGTAAAATATTTGTTTTCCATTCATTTCCTGTTTTTATTTGTAATACCCATAACTGTGTTTTCTGCTTACCTGTAGCTTGCCAATTCAATTGGATATTACCTGTTTTTTCATCTTTAGTAATTGTAATTTTGGGTTTTCCTGGAGGTTGATTATTTAACCAGGGAAAAGCAGGAATTAAAGCAGGTTGACTATATACTTCTTGGGGTAATAAATCAGAAATACCCCCATTATTTTGCATCAAAGATTTCATACTAAAGTGAATATGACCACTGGTATTAGCAAAACCTCTGGTTGTACGAATTTGATATAATATTTCCTGTGCTGACCAATTTTGTAAAGACTTATTAGCTACACGACTGGTATAAAGTCCAGGAATAATATGTCGTTTTTGACTATTTTCTGTTAACCACCAATTGAGAATTACCGGATAACTTTGTGCTGTTTGTTCAATGCGCCAATATAATTGAGGAGATAAATAATCTAACCAACCTTGTTGTAACCATTGACGAGAATCTGCATAAAGTTGATCATAAGCACTAAAAGTATTTCCATTATTACTATTAGATATTTGTTGGGGATTACCAGGTTTCCAAACTCCAAAGGGACTAATACCAAATTTTACCCAAGGTTTTTGAATTTTAATAGTATGATATATGCGCTGAATTAATTTGTTAACATTTTCCCTGCGCCAATCACTGCGGTTCAGTTTACCACCAGAATTAACATATTTTTCCCAACTTTCTTGATCAGGAAAGTCAATAATTTCGCCCTGTTCATTTCTTTGGGGGTAAGGATAGAAGTAATCATCAATATGAATAGCATCTATATCATAACGATGAACTATATCTCGAATGACTTTGATGGTATAATCTTGAACTGCTTTTTCTCCTGGATCTAACCACAAATATTTGCCATATTGTTTAACTAATTCTGGTTGAGTTTTACTGATGTGGTTGGGAGAAATTGGTGATTTGGCGTTAGCGTGATAAGCTCGATAAGGATTAACCCAAGCGTGTAATTCTAAACCTCTTTTGTGTGCTTCTGTTACGGCAAATTCTAAAGGATCATAATAGGGAAATGGTGGTTTTCCCATTTCTCCACTGAGAGACTCAGACCAAGGTTCATAAGGTGAATTATATAAGGTATCCGCAGCAGGACGAACTTGAAAAATTACGACGTTTAGGTTTAATGCTGCTGCACGATCTAAAATAGCAATGATTTCTGCTTTTTGTTCATTTGTTGTCAATCCTGGTTTTGATGGCCAATCTATATTTAATACGGTGGCGATCCATGCACCCCGAAATTCTCTTTGTGGTGCTGGAGGAGTAATATTAGAAATAATATTAGAAGTAATGTTTTGGCGATTGGTTTGGTTTTCCTGTGCTTGAATAGGACTTGTGGTAGTCACCGCTAACAGTCCACTGAGAAAAATTGCTTTGATATTCATAATTAGTAATTTTTTGACAAGAAGTTTTGAATAATAAATCTGAATATTATTTCTATTCTATATGAATCAAAGGAACTGGGACAAGGCGAAATAAAAATTGGTGAAAAAGCTAGAATTACGTAAGCTACTCTTGACATACTCCTAGCTTTCTAAACCAGCGATCGCTATACATACTACCTAAATTGAGTTAGTTTAAAGGTTTACTTCAATATCAATAGTGCTGATTATATTTCATGCTAACATAAGATGATACACAGATAGTCAGCATATATGACCAGCATCCTGAAACTCAGATAATACTAAACATTGTGTAATTATTGATGGTGAGGAAATTAACGAAATTAAAAAACAAAAAGGTTTAATAAATCCTGGTAATATAGCATTTACCAAGCTAGTGAGGTACAGAGTTTTTTAGTCTTAGGGAACAGGGAACTCTTAACAGGGAACAGTAAATAAGTTAGGGTGTACCTCATGAGACTGGGAAACGCTATAAATGGATAATTCCTAAAGGATTAAGATTAGCGTTATCTTGTTTGTTTTTAGGTGCAACTTACAAAATGTTGTATGTTGATGATGAAGGAACTTATTCTTGTTTAATTCATATTTGTTATAAGCAAGATATTCACAAAAACCTAGAAAAATTAATTAGTAATTTCGTCATAAATTTAGATAAAGCGATCCGTCAACAAAGTTCAGTGTCCCCTTCTGTGATACAACCCGGAAGAGCAGGTACTTCAGCCCAATAACCCCCTTCTTCAGCAGAATGAATAATTGCTTTGAATTTCATTGTTGTTACATTTGCAGTTGTTTACCTGAACAAATTTTAACAGATTAACTTCCAAAACTTCCCTTTCCCATCAACTAACCTGTATGGGATCGGATTTTCAAGATATTTAATGTCAAATTTGATACTAAATTTAACTTCCTTAAACGTTAAGAAATAATAAAATACTCTCGCCATGAAACAAAAGTTTGTACTTTTATAAAGTATAATTAAGAAAAAGATAAACTAATCTCAACAGTCAAGATAGATTGAGTTTATCTATAGTTTCCATCAAAAACCAACAATACACTTGAGCAACAAGCAAATTGTCAGTCAAGTAGTAACAAAATTATCAAGTTCATCAAATTCCCAGTTGTAGAGGCAAAAAAAGACGTGGGTCAGTATCAACCTGCTCAACTAAAGCAGTATAATCCAGAAGCGATCGCTCGTTACTATCGTTACCGTCCCTGGTTAGCTTGGGGCAGACTGCTAAAAATCATCTTCTCCTTTGCTGGCTTCATACTCAGTCTCAAGTGGGATGAATGGCAAAATCAAGTTGAGCAGAATAAGGGTAAACGAGCTACCCAGTTACGAGAACTGCTCACAAACCTCGGTCCGACATTTATTAAAGTTGGTCAAGCCCTTTCGACTCGGCCAGACTTGATCCGCAAAGATTTTTTAGAAGAACTGATCAAGTTGCAAGATCAGTTACCACCCTTTGATCATGACCTAGCACAACACATTATTGAAACTGAACTCAACCGCTCCATCGACGAGATATTTAGCGAAATATCCCCTAAACCAGTTGCAGCCGCTAGTTTAGGTCAAGTTTACCGGGGTCGTCTCATCACCGGAGAGGAAGTAGCCGTAAAAGTACAACGCCCTAACCTACGTCCCGTAATTACACGAGACTTATATTTAATGCGTTGGGCGGCCAGTTGGCTTAGTCCTTGGTTGCCCCTCAATCTCGGCCATGACTTGACATTAATCGTAGACGAGTTTGGCACAAAGTTATTTGAAGAAATAGACTACATGAACGAAGGTCGGAACGCGGAAAAATTTGCCACCAACTTCCGCGATGACCCCCAAGTAAAAGTACCGACTATTTACTGGCGTTATAGCAGTAACCGTGTATTAACCTTAGAATGGATTAACGGCTTTAAACTCACAGATACCCAAAGCATCAAACAAGCAGGTTTAGATCCCGAAACCATTATCCAGATCGGTGTCACTTCAGGTTTGCAACAATTATTAGAACATGGTTTTTTCCATGCTGACCCCCATCCTGGTAATTTATTTGCTGTTGATGATGGTCGCATGGCTTACATCGACTTTGGCATGATGGACCAGTTGGAGGAAACCACAAAGGAAACTTTAGTAGATGCCTTAGTACATCTTGTCAACAAAGATTACACCGACTTAGCCGAAGACTTTGTAAAACTCGGCTTCCTCGCTCCAGAAACAAATATTGCTCCCATTGTTCCAGCATTAGAAGCAGTTCTGGGAAATGCCATTGGTAAAAACGTAAGTGATTTTAACTTTAAAACCATTACCGATGAATTTTCGGAATTGATGTATGAATATCCTTTCCGAGTTCCCGCTAAGTTTGCTTTAATTATTCGTTCCTTGGTGACACAGGAAGGTATTGCTTTAAGCCTCAACCCTAACTTTAAAATTGTGGAAGTAGGCTATCCCTACATAGCACGAAGGTTATTAACTGGAGAATCTCCCGCATTAAGACGACGGTTATTGAATGTACTATTTAAAGATGGTAAATTCCAATGGCAAAGGTTAGAAGATTTAATTTCTATTGCGCGGACTGATCACCAATTTGATGTTGTGCCAACAGCCAGAATGGGTTTACAGTATTTACTATCGGAAGAAGGTAAATTTTTACGTCGTCAGTTAGTTTTAGCATTAACTGAAGATGATCGTTTACATACAGACGAAGTACAACGTTTGTGGGAATTAGTTAAAGATGATTTACCGCCAAATCGGTTATTAAATGTAGCCGTCGGCATTTTAACCGAGTTATCGAGGGAAGGTGTAGCGGCTATTCTGCCAAAAGCTACATCTCTTGTTTCCTTTACTGAAAAACTGTAAAAACGTTTAAATTGGTTTAATAAAAATCAGGAGTTTTCATGTATTATTACCCTTTACAACCGCCTTACTTCTTACTTTTGGTTGGTTTCCTCATGGCTTTAACTTCTGGTTTTGCCTTATCGGGAACATTAAAAGTCATTGTGCAGAAATGGCCAAATAACAACAAAGAACCTATCAAATCAACTGCTTCTTTAAAACAATTGCTAATCCCATTTATTGGCATTACAGGAGGCGTTTGTTTATTTATGTCTTCTGGTTTAGAGATATTTGGTTTTCCCTCTCCCCTAGCTTTGGGTATTGGTTTACCCTTGAGTTTAGGAACTTGTTTATTTGTTTGGTTTCAGTTAGGTAGTTTGTTAGAATTTGTTAGCAGTCGTGGAATGCAATCTTTAGATTTAGATTCTTGGTCTTAAACAACTATTTTCTAGGAATTTT
>JBJOKS010000068.1:0-10291 GCA_046045965.1 Cyanobacteriota bacterium
CTCAAATTAAACAAGCACCTATTCAAGTTGATTTGAATACAGTGCAGTTGTTCGATTTAGTCGAGTCCGTAGATCAGTTTTTTGCTGATACCCAAACCTTACCAGAGTTAACACTGGAACTACAACCTGTAACCAGACGTTATGGTGGGACTAGTCAAGCTTTACTGAAACAAGCAGTACCAGCAAGTGTGGGAATATCAAGTTTAGCAGTAGCAGCAGTGGCATTTAGTTTGATTCCACCTCCCCAGGTACTTCCACCCGAACCGAAGCCAGAGGAAAAAACCAGCACAGCAGTACCCACATCCTCGCCTACACCAACCCTTGAAGCCACACCAACAACATCACCCACTACCTCACCTACACCAACAACATCACCCACGGACTCACCTACACCGACTATCAAAGATTTAGAAGCACTTTTGGGTTCAGTTCCAGAAATTACTGATCCCTCCCAGCTACGGGCATTAAATCGCCAAGTTTATAACCAAATTCATCCAGTTTGGAATAATCGTACGGAAATTACAGAAGATTTAGTCTATCGCTTGGGTGTAGCTGCTGATGGTAGCATCATTGGTTATAAAGCCGTCAACCAAAAGGCTAATGACCAAATAGAAAAAATTCCACTGCCGAAGCTGCTATACAATCCTGCTAACCGCAGTATTACCAACGAACCTATGGCTCAATTTCGAGTAGTCTTTACTAGACAAGGTGTGTTGGAAGTCAGCCCTTGGCTGGGATATACCAGAAAACCAGATGTAATTGGTGACAAAATCACTGACTCCAGTACACTCAAAGACTTAAACCAAACACTCTACAAGACAATTCGCCAAAATTGGAGCGTTACACCCACCTTTAACAGAGAATTAAAATATCGGGTAGCGGTAAACAAAATTGGTGTCATCGCTGACTATGAACCACTGAACCAAGTAGCCTTTGACTATTTTCGAGAAACACCTCTGCCACAGATGTTCCAATCTGAGTACGGTTCTAATGCAGCTGCCCCTAATAACAAAGAACCTCTTGCCCACTTTCAAGTAATTTTTAAAGCTAACGGTACATTGGAAGTCAGTCCCTGGGAGGGATACAGGTAATAATTCAGAATTCATAATTCATAATTCATAATTCATATTTGAAAAATTAATTATGAATTATGAATTAGTAATTATGAATTTATTTGGTGATTTTCCGCATATAATTCCCCCATAACTGTGCTGCTTGTCCGCTGCTACCAGATGTGGGGGAATTATTGTCATTTCCTAGCCAAATACCAGTTACAAGTTGCCGACTGGGAATAAAACCAATAAACCACAGGTCAACGTTCTTATCAGTTGTACCGGTTTTACCCCCTTCACCCAGTCCCTGTCCCAAAGCCGCACCACGGCCAGTACCACTGGAAATTACTCTCTGCATCATATCGGTCATTGTATTGGCTACATCTGTTTTCAGCACTCGCTTATTGCCATTTGGATCTTGATCGTAAGAGTAGATCACACGGCAGGTCTTTAAATCATTGCGATCTTCACAATCGCTGCTGTCTAAAATCCTGCTAATAGCATGGGGCGGATTCCATATACCACGATTGTTAATAGCGCCAAAAGCACCGGTCATTTCTAAAACATTGACTACACTTTGACCAAGGACTAAACCGGGAACAGCTTCCAGTGAAGATTTAACTCCTAAACGCTGCGCCATTTCTACGACTTTATTTAGTCCTACTTCTCTGGCAATTCTTAAAGCCACAGGGTTTTCTGAAAGTGCCAAACCAGTGGCCATATCTAAACTACCACCACCAGAGCGACAGGGTTTGTAGGTAAAGCCACCCCAAGGAAATGCACTGCAAGAATAGGTTCTTGATGTTGGTATTCCCTGTTCCAGAGCAGCAGCGTAAGCAAAAATCTTGAAGGTAGAACCTGGCTGTCTTTGCGCTTGCACAGCACGATTAAACTGGCTTTTTTTGTAATCAGTCCCCCCGACCATTGCTAAGATGCTGCCAGTTTTGGAGTCTAAGGTAACAAGCGCCCCTTGGGAAAATCGCAGGTTTGACCCGACGTTACTGACTGAATTTTGCAGTGCTGATTCTGCTTGGGCTTGCATTGCCGGATCTAACTGGGTTTCAATGATGTAGTTACCCTCTCTTGCTGCTCCCTCCCCCAATATCGATTCCAGTTCTTGAAAGACGTAATTATAAAAGTAAGGGGCAATTGTCTGAGCTTGCCTTTCGCAAACTTTAGGACTAACTTGAACAGGGGAACGTCTGGCTCGGTTGGCTTCTTCGACGCTAATTTTGCCCATGTCCAACATCCGCCTAATTACACGATTTCGGTAATCTGCTGCTCCTAGTTTCCTTGGACCATCCCCACAAAAATCGAAGGCGTTGGGAGCCGGTAATATTCCTACCAGCGTCGCTGCTTCTGAGAGAGTTAATTCTTTGGCTGATTTTTCAAAGTAATATTTAGCTGCATCTTCAAAGCCGGAAGTGTCACCACCTAAAAATACTCGATTTAAGTAGGTTAGTAAAATATCATCTTTGCTGTAAAAGGTTTCTAACTTGAGGGAAACAACTGCTTCACGCACTTTCCTCCCCAAGGAATCTTGTCTACCTACATAATCGCGGAATAAACTGCGGGCAAGTTGTTGAGTAACTGTACTAGCTCCCTGCTGTACATCACCTGAGCGGCTATTGATTAATACGGCTCGCAAAACTCCTAAAGGGTCAACTCCAAAGTGCCAGTAATAACGACTATCTTCAGAAGCAACTACCGCAGCGGGTAGGTAGGGACCAAAGTCTGATAATTGTTTTAGGTCTATGTGAGCTATATTCCGTGGCTCTCGTAGTGGTGTGGAACCATCACGGGCATAAATTACTATAGGGGCTTGTGTGGCTGTGGGTAGGGGTCTGACGGAAAATTTTGTCCATTCTAAGCCAATGGCTAGGGCAAATAAGGCACTGACACTACCAACACCATAAAATGCCCATGTCCCTGCTTTGATATACCAGGGAGGCGGATCGATGTATTGCAAGCGTACTGAGGCGGCTAGTTCTGGCGGACCCAAGGTGAAAACGTCACCATGACGCAGTTCTAGGGATGTGACTCGTCGTTTGCCAATATAAATGCCATTGGTGGAATTTTCATCTTTGATGGTGAATGTGGGCGTTCTTTGGCTGGAATCTCGCGACAGGGAAAGGTGAATTTGGCTGACTACTGGGTTGCGGACGACGATATCACAGGATTTGGAACTACGACCAAGTATATAGCGATCGCCCAATAGGGGATATATTTCCGCTTTGTCCGCCCCCGCATCCTGCACCCAGATTTCCGGTACTTTGGCATTCGGCTTGAGCGCCAGTTTGGAAAAATCTACCCTGGCTTGAATTGTGTTTACTGCTTGTGTCAGTTGACCAAGTAAGGTTTGTGGCTTTTGCGGCGGTTGCGGAGAACTCATCGGCTATATCACATCACAGCTGTTAGTGAAGACAGAATCGCACGGATAGCAATTTTAATGCTAGTCTGACACCATTTTACTCACAAGCCAAAAATAAATTCTTAATACTGGACTTTAACTGTTAAATATTATACTGGTGTTTTTGGTTATGGAAATTAATTTGTAATTTTTTGCACTGGTTTTTTAAGATAAAAATTATTCTCACTCAAATCAAAAGCTCATTTTATCTAATATAAATAGCTGCACAGAGACAACTACTATATTTGTTTTTGTATTACTAAACACCTCTCGAAAATCTACATAAGATTTAAATGCTACCATCAGCTAATTAACTACTACAAATCAGACAATTTTACATCTACCTTTTGACAGATTTTGTCCAATCAGGAGTTTGATTTAATTAGCGAAGTGTTCCGTTGACCTTGAGGTTAATTTCACAATGAAGGGAAAATCTCTGACGCTGATTGGTACAGCCATGACTTTGGCGCTTACCAGCAATGTTGCTATGGCACAATCAAGTAAATCCTTGTTAGCAGAATCAAGTGACTCATCTATGGGTTCAGCTGCGGAAATTAAAATGTCACCAGAAGGGATGAAAATTCTCTGTGAACGTTTTCCGCTGAATTCCCGTTGTCCAAATGGTATACCACTTGATAAGGGTTTTCAAAGTCCTGCTCCAGCACCAGATACTAATTCTGTAGAGAGCAATACTAATTTAGATAATACCACTGTACCTGTTACACCAACTAGCCCAACTCCTGATAATTCCACTCAATTAACTCCAGCACCATTAACACCAACTAGTCCAACTCCTGATAATTCCACTCAATTAACTCCAGCACCATTAACACCAACTAGTCCAACTCCTGATAATTCTACTCAATTAACTCCAGTTCCAGAAAGTTCCTCTTCACAGGAGTTCGGTAAAGGTGAAAGTAGTGAACAAGGAGCAGGTTTGACTGAGCAAGTTCCTGTAAATATTTTGCCACAAACTCCCCCTGCTGGGATGTAACCCTGAATTTTTTAACTCAGACTTCTACTCCTTAACGAACAACTCTCGCTACATTTATTTGTTCAATCAGGGGATTTTCCCAAAGTTTGCATCAACAATACAACAATAATATTCTCTATCACTGAAGCAGCGGATTTTTAAACGTCAATAAACCGCTGCTATTGGCGATAGAGATTTACAGCATAACTGTTACTTTTTAGCGTGTTCTATGATTAGAAGTAGGTGTGTTTTGGAAAGAAGCAATTAACAGACAAACAATACCAATACTAATAAAAGAATCAGCCATATTAAATACTGCAAAGTTGATCAGGCGAAAGTCGAGAAAATCAACGACGTAGCCTAAAGCAAATCTATCAATACCATTACCCATAGCTCCACCTAAAATTAAACCATAACCTAACTGCTCCCAAAAGCTTAACACTGGTCCAAAGGATGCGATCGCTATCAATACTAAACTCACTCCCAAGGATAACCAGCGCAACCATTCTACTTTCCCACTTAAAAGACTAAAGGCTGCACCGGTGTTGGTGACATAGGTAAAATGAAATATTCCTGGTAGCAGTGGTAGTGTTTGTCCCAAGGTAAAGGTTTTCACTACCCAGTATTTGGTCAGTTGGTCTGTAACAAAAGCAGTGAAGGCAAAAATCCAAAAGAGGCGATTTTTTAAGCGCATTATAAATTGTTCAGAAGTCAGAAGTCAGAAGTCAGGAGTCAGGAGTCAGGAGTCAGGAGTTCTTAATTTTGGATTTTGGATTATGTTTGGTTGACTCCAATCTAAAATCTCAAATCTAAAATTTTCTTCTTCTGTTTCCCTGTTCCCTTCTTCTACTGTTAACTGTTAATTGACTAATAAAACATGATATGTCGTAGTACATAAGCGATGATAGTGACAGCACAGACTACAACTAGTTGTCCAGGTAACGAAAACCAGGAATATTTGAGGATTGCTTGTATTAAAGGTAGATGGTCTGCAACTCTCCAGGGAAAAAGATAACTGATCATTAAATAAGCAATACCGCAGATGTGAACGGTTAACAACCCGCAAAGGCAACTAAAAGCCAGGGTTTCTAAACGAGGTCTGGCTTTAAAGGCAAAATAGCCACAAATCCAAGCTCCGGGAATAAAACCCAGCAGATAGCCAAACTGTGATAGTTTAACATAACCCATACCGCCTCCTTCGGCAAATACAGGCAATAAAGTTAAACCCATGACTAAATAAGCGATCTGGGAAAGCGCACCAGCATTTTTACCTCCTAAACAACCTACCAACAACACCGCACCAATTTGATAGCTAACTCCTAAAGAAAAGGTTTTAATTCCTTGCTGACTCCAACTCCAAGGTAAGGTAGTGCCATAGGCTTCTAGGAACGTGCCACCCATTGTCAGGAGTAAGCCAATCATGGACCATAATAATTGATTGGAAGCAGCAAACATTTATCAGGCAACAGGAAAAGGCCAAAGGCTAACAGCAACCAGTATAGTTGACACTCCCACTCCTGTTTGGACTTTGATGAGGAAAACAGAAAATTTGTGGGTTTGTTAACCTTTTGTTTACCTGAGATTAAACATTTAGAGGTATGTTGGAGGCGCTCATCTGGCAATTTACAAAATTTGGACAGCAATGCTATTACGTCAAATTCCCGTTAAAAAACATCGCTTGAAAACTGCTATTTCCGTATTAGCACTGACAATGGGTTTAGCTGCTTGTGGGGGAGAGTCAAACCCAGACAATGCTGCTACAAATGAGAATACAGGAACTACTCAAAATACTACTGCCTCTAGTCCGGCTAAATTGGATTTGGGTGGAAATGTTACCTTGACTGGTGCTGGTGCATCTTTTCCTGCTCCACTTTACCAAACTTGGTTTGCTGAGTTGAACAAAAAATATCCGAGTTTGCAAGTTAACTATCAGTCAGTAGGTAGTGGTGCTGGAGTTGAGCAATTTACCAAAGGTACTGTAGACTTTGGTGCTAGTGATGTGGCGATGAAAGACGAAGAAATCGCTAAAATCCCACAGGAGAAGGGTGTAATTTTGTTACCTGTGACTGCGGGTAGTATTGTTCTGGCTTATAATCTGCCAGATGTTGCTGAACTGAAACTACCACGAGCAGTATACACTGATATTCTACTGGGTAAAATTAAGTCTTGGGATGATCCAGCGATCGCTAAAGCTAACCCTGAAGCAAAGCTACCCAAGCTACCGATAGCTGTTATCTATCGTGCTGATGGTAGTGGTACTACAGGTGTGTTTACAAAACACCTCAGTGCTATCAGTCCAGAATGGAAAGAAAAAGTTGGTGAAGGGAAAAGTGTAAAATGGCCTGTGGGAGTTGGTGGTAAAGGTAATGAAGGTGTTACCGCCCAAATCCAACAAACTCAAGGTGCAATTGGTTACATAGAATATGGTTATGCCAAACAAAGTAATTTGAAAACTGCTGCTTTGGAAAACAAGAGTGGCAAAATTGTTACAGCTAATGAAGAATCAGCATCTAAAACTCTAGAAGCTGTAACCCTCCCAGAAAATCTCCGTGCCTTTATTGCTGATCCAGAAGGTGCAGATTCTTACCCCATTGTCACCTATACTTGGATTCTGGCTTACAAAAAATATCCTGATGCAGCTAAAGCAAAAGCAATGGAAGCAGCTATCGAGTACGCTTTGACTGATGGACAAAAGCTGGCTGGTGAATTAGGTTATGTACCTTTACCTGCCAATGTAGTTACTAAAGTGGCTGCTGTTGCTGATCAAATCAGTCCTGATTACAAAATTGCTGTTGCTGGTACTACTAGTGCTAGTAAATAGTTTAACTATTTTACACGGCTTCAAAACATTCCATCACTCTCATTAACAAATCAGTTGGGAACCCTGATTAATTAGTATCAGGTGAAAAAAGCGACAAAGCGATAATTTGAGTTATAGCAATCGCTAAGGTTTTCACCGCAAGCATTTGATATTTGCCTGGTTCCCTCTCACATTTTCTCTGGTTTTATTTTACAGTCAGTATTCATGACTACAAATTCTCAGAATCTGTCATCAACAGCTAAACAACGCTCTGAACTTGACAAATCTCTAGATCGGGGCTTTATTTGGTTGACAAAGATTTTTGCTCTGGCGATCGCTGCTGTTCTATTATGGATTGCCTTACAAGTAGCTATTGGCGCTTGGCCTGCTATCCAACAATTTGGTTTGGGCTTTTTATTTCAAAGCAGTTGGAACCCAGTAAATGATAATTATGGAGTCTTACCCGCAGTTTATGGAACTCTGATCAGTTCTTTTATTGGACTGTTGATAGCTATACCTATTGGCATTGGTACAGCTATTTTACTAAGTGAGAATTTTCTCCCATCTCAGGTGCGGCTGGTACTGGTATTTTTAATAGAATTACTAGCAGCTATTCCTAGTGTTGTCTACGGAGTATGGGGTATTTTTGTTTTAGTACCGATTTTAAATGATTTGGGCAAATGGCTGCATAGTTCTCTAGGTTGGATACCAATTTTTAGTTCCCCACCCACAGGACCAGGAATGCTACCTGCCGGAGTGATATTAGCAATTATGACTTTGCCTATCATCACTGCCATATCCCGTGATGCTTTAATTTCCCTCCCTCCTAGTTTACGTCAAGCTGCCTTGGGACTAGGTGCAACTCGCTGGGAAACAATCTTTCAGGTTCTCATCCCTGCTGCTTTTTCTGGCATTGTTAGTGCAGTCATGTTAGCACTAGGACGGGCAATGGGTGAAACAATGGCTGTCACAATGTTAATTGGTAATTCTAACAATATTAATATTTCTTTGTTAGCACCATCTAACACTATTTCTTCACTACTAGCAAATCAATTTTCTGAAGCTAGTGGTTTGCAAGTTTCCGCTTTGATGTATGCAGCTTTAGTGCTGTTTTTATTGACTCTGGTAGTGAATATTCTAGCTGAGTTTATTGTTCTCCGAGTGCAGAAACTTTAGTAACAGCAATGATTCAGGATCATGAGTAAAAATTACCATTCACAAAACACTAATTATATAAATAATATAATGGTTTTTCCTGTGTATTTTCCTGAACACTTTTTATACCAAAGTTTGTAAACGGAGAATGCATTACAAACTTATACCGTTGGGAATTTTGGATTGTGAAAGCATTGATATATAGGCTTTTCATCTTTCCATCTATCGCTATCAAACGTCACACGGCTTTCTCTGCTGCATCCCGAATTCTGCTATATAGGTTGTATCATGACTTCTCTTTTTCCCCAAAGCAGCCTGACTCGCTCTCCTACGTCTCCTCGCACCTTGTTTAACACGGTGATGACAGTTGTAGCATTTATTTGTGGGGCATTGGCGCTATTTCCTTTGCTGGCTGTATTGTCTTACGTACTATTTAAAGGCTTGAGCAGTATCAATTTCGATGTGTTTACTCAGCTACCACCAGCACCTTTCCGAAAAGGAGGAGGCTTTGGTAATGCCATTTTGGGGACATTGTTGATGGTTGGTATTGGTGCTGTTTTCAGTATCCCTACTGGGGTATTGGCAGCTATCTATTTGACAGAGTTTAGTAATGGTAAAATTGCTAGAGGAGTACGCTTTGCAACTAATGTCCTGAGTGGAGTTCCCTCGATTATTGTTGGTGTATTTGCTTATGGTATTGTAGTTTTAAGTTTGACAAAACTGAATTTAGGATCTTACTCGGCTTTGGGTGGTGGTTTCGCTTTAGCGATTTTAATGCTACCGATTATTATCCGTACTACAGATGAAGCTTTACAGCTAGTACCCCAAGACTTACGACAAGCTTCATTCGGTTTAGGTGCAACTAACTTTCAAACAGTCATACAAGTAGTTTTACCTGCTGCATTACCAGCAATTGTGACTGGTTCTACTTTGGCGATCGCTAGAGCATCAGGAGAAACAGCACCATTGCTGTTTACTGCGCTCTTTTCCTCTTTTTGGCCTGATGGTTTGCTCAAACCTACGGCTTCTCTTGCTGTTTTAGTTTACAACTTCGCCATTTCACCATTCCAAAATTGGCAGTCACTAGCTTGGGCTGCTTCTTTGATTTTAGTCTTGATGGTTCTGATTACAAGTATCATTGCTCGCTGGGCAACTAGGCAAAAAGCTTAACAAAACATCATCAACAGGATGCCTAAATCATCTTTACAACTTAACCCTAAACTATTTATGGCTGCTAACGCTAGTACAATGAATGGTACTGAATTGGTTTTACGTACAGAAAACCTCAACATTTATTACGGTAACTTCTTAGCTGTACAAAATATTTGGCTAGATATCCCCAAAAATCAAGTTACAGCTTTTATTGGACCTTCTGGTTGTGGCAAGAGTACATTACTACGATGTTATAACCGTTTAAACGATTTAATTGAGTCATTTCGTGCCGAAGGTAAGGTGTATTTTTACGATAAGAATTTGTATGCACCTGACATTGATCCAGTAGAAGTACGTCGTCGGATCGGGATGGTGTTTCAAAGACCAAACCCTTTCCCCAAATCAATTAAGGAAAATATTGCTTTTGGTGCTAAAATAAATGGTTATCGAGGCAATATTGATGAATTGGTAGAACGGAGTTTGCGACAAGCAGCTTTGTGGGATGAGGTTAAAGATAAACTCAACCAAAGTGGTTTGTCTCTATCCGGTGGACAACAACAACGCTTATGTATTGCTAGAGCGATCGCTGTTCAACCAGAAGTTATACTCATGGATGAACCATGTTCTGCTCTTGATCCCATTTCTACTTTACGGGTGGAAGAACTAATTCACGAACTCAAAAAACAATACACTATTGTGATCGTTACTCACAATATGCAACAAGCAGCGCGGGTTTCTGATAAAACAGC
>JBJOKS010000069.1:0-9537 GCA_046045965.1 Cyanobacteriota bacterium
GTGGTGGAGTTGAAAGCGATAATTAATTTAGAAGATGTCCATTTAGCGCAAGCGAAAAATTATTTGGTTGCTTATAATTTTCCTGTGGGGTTGTTGATTAATTTTGGTGGGTTGAAGTTGGAATATAGGAAGGTTTTTAATTCTAGATATCATGTTTAATTTGTCTGAATCAGGATGTCCAGGATTTTAGGATTTACAGGATGTTGTTGTTTATTTGATGTGGGGATTTGAGGATTTTTTTGTCTGAATCAGGATGCCCAGGATTAAAGGATGTACAGGATGTGGTTGTTTATTTCTATTCCTTTCGTCTCTTATGTCTTTTTTATTTCTTTAGCGATCCTTGTTATCAGCACAATGTTCTGATAAATAGCCCGTAGGGTGCGTTAGCGTCAGCAAAAAGCATTATCCCACAATGATAATGGTACATTACATTTCATTAACGCACCCTACAAACTTTCATCATCATCTTAGGAGTATCAATGGTCAGATTAATACAAGTTGTTGTATTTCTATTATTGTATGGCGTTTTAGCTAATATTTTTCCTGCTTGTAGTAGAAATGGGGGAGAACCTACTAATAATAATGGGATAAATAATCAATTACAAGTAAATGAAGAAACAAAAGAACAATGTATTGAGCGCGTAAAAAATGAGTTAGTTGAAAATAATAGAGGTGAAGTGTTAACCAAAGAGAATATGGAGCAGTATTATGATGAATTTACAAGAAGATGTAATCTTGTGCCAAAGTAACATCAAGTTTTACTACTTCTCAGACATCCAAAAATTCAGATCCCCGACTTCTTTCTTCAACCTCTCCAATAAATGATAAATTGATAGTAGAAGTCGGGGATCTTAGAGACTACAAATTAACTATAAGCCTCCATCGGTAAACAAGAACAAACAAAATTCCGATCCCCAAAAGCAGCATCTATCCTACCCACACTCGGCCAGAACTTATACTCCCTACTCCAACTTGCAGGATAAGCAGCTTGTTCACGAGAATAACCATGTTTCCACTCACCAACAATCAAACTTTCCGCAGTGTGAGGCGCATTTTTCAACACATTATCTTGCAGATCCATCTTACCAGATTCAATCTCAGAAATCTCTTTTCTAATCGCAATTAACGCCTCACAAAAACGATCCAATTCTTCCTTAGATTCGCTTTCCGTTGGTTCTACCATAATTGTACCAGCTACAGGCCAAGAAACGGTAGGAGCATGAAAACCATAGTCCATTAACCGCTTCGCAACATCATCAATTTCGATGTTGGCTGATTTTTTCAACGCACGTAAATCTAAAATACATTCATGTGCTACAAAACCATTTTTTCCCTGATACAAAACCGGATAAAATGACTCTAATTTCTTAGCGATGTAATTAGCATTTAAAATCGCAACTTTGGTAGCTTCCGTTAACCCATCCGCACCCATCATTGCAATGTACATCCAAGAAATTACCAAAATACTCGCACTTCCCCAAGGTGCAGCAGAAACCGCACCCAAATTACCACCCATTTTCATTACAGAATGTCCAGGTAAAAAGGGTACAAGATGGGAAGCGACACCAATAGGACCCATTCCCGGACCACCACCACCATGAGGAATACAGAAAGTTTTGTGTAAGTTCAAATGACAAACATCAGCACCAATATCACCAGGACGACAAATACCCACCTGAGCATTCATATTAGCCCCGTCCATGTAAACTTGTCCACCATGTTCATGAACTATGGCACAAATTTCTTGAATTGCTTCTTCAAATACTCCATGAGTTGATGGATATGTCACCATTAAAGCTGCTAATTCATTGCTATGTTTTTCAGCTTTCGCTTTTAAATCAGCAACATCAATATTACCCTGATCATCACAAGCAATTCCTACAACTTTCATCCCACACATTACCGCACTCGCAGGATTTGTACCATGTGCAGATTGCGGAATTAAACAAACGTTTCTGTGTCCTTCTCCCCGACTTTGATGATATTCTCTAATTACCAAAAGTCCCGCATATTCACCTTGAGAACCTGCATTTGGTTGTAAAGAAATTCCCGCAAAACCTGTAATTTCTCCTAACCATGATTCTAATTGTTGAAAGAGAATTTGATAACCTCTGGTTTGGGAAATTGGCGCGAAAGGATGAATTTTGCCAAATTCTGCCCAAGTAACGGGAATCATTTCTGAAGTTGCGTTTAACTTCATGGTACAAGAACCCAAAGGAATCATTGATGTTGTTAATGATAAATCCTTGGTTTCTAGTTGATGTAAATAACGCAATAATTCAGTTTCTGAATGATAGCGGTTGAAAATGGGATGAGTGAGATATTCACTTTTACGAACTTGGGAAATGTGAGAACTTGAAAAAGTGATTTCTGCAATATTAAAAGGTAATTGATCTTGCAGCGCGAAAACTTGCAATAAATCAATTACATCTGCTTCCGTTGTGGTTTCATCTAAGGAAATACCGACATCAGAATTATCAAAAATTCGCAAGTTGATATTTCTGGCATTCGCAGCTTCTAAAATTGCCTGTAAACTGGTATTTCCTAACTCTATCCGCAGAGTATCAAAGAAGTTTTCACTAACAATTTTATAACCTAACTTTTGCAAACCTACGGCTAAAGTTGCGGTTAATTGATGAACAGTTTCCGCAATTCCTCTTAAACCATCGGGTCCATGATACACTGCATACATACTCGCCATCACTGCCAACAATACCTGCGCTGTGCAAATATTACTGGTGGCTTTATCTCTGCGAATATGTTGTTCACGGGTTTGTAAAGCTAAACGGTAGGCAGGTTTACCATGAACATCTTTTGATACACCCACAATCCGCCCTGGAACTAAGCGTTTATACTCTTCCTTAGTAGCAAAATACGCCGCATGAGGTCCACCGAATCCCATCGGAATACCGAACCTCTGGGTGCTTCCTACTGCTATATCTGCCCCTAATTCACCGGGGGGTGTGAGTAATGTTAAACTCAGAGGATCTGCTGCTATTGTCACCAATGCACCCTGAGCATGGGACTGTTCTATAAATTTGCGATAGTCGTAAATTGTACCATCAGTTGCGGGATATTGCAGAATTGCCCCAAAGATAGTTTCCGAAAAATCAAAGGTTTGATGATCACCGATAATGATATTAATGCCTAAAGGTTTAGCGCGTGTCTGCAATACATCAATAGTTTGGGGATGACACCCACTAGAAACAAAAAAGTTATGGGATTTATTCTTACAGATACCATAACTCATACTCATTGCTTCTGCTGCTGCTGTCGCTTCGTCTAATAAAGATGCGTTTGCAATTTCTAAACCAGTTAAATCAATAATCATGGTTTGGAAATTTAACAACGCTTCCAAACGTCCTTGAGCGATTTCTGGTTGATAGGGGGTGTAAGCGGTGTACCAACCGGGATTTTCTAAGATGTTGCGTTGAATGACAGCCGGGGTGATACAATCGTGATACCCCATACCGATGTATGAACGGTAAACTTGATTCTTTTCAGCGATTTGTTTTAATTTTGCTAATGCTGCATATTCGCTTTGTGCTGCTGGTAATTTTAAATCTTGGTGAAAGCGAATAGATGAGGGTACAGTTTTAGAGATTAAGTCATCTAAACTAGACAAACCCAATAAATTCAACATTTGTTGAACATCATCAGCTTTTGGTCCGATGTGTCTTTTTGTAAACTCGCTTATTTGGTTGTTTTTAGCGGAAACTTGAGGACGTGGGGGATTAGCTACCACAAATTGCTCTCCAGATGCTACGGTTTAATATATTGTAATGATTACTTTGAGATATTAGGGAATAGGAATAGTTATTAAAAGTCATGAGATCAGGTTTCCAAATTCTCTCCGCAGTCGGTGATGTTTTTGTTAATTTTTTTAACTTTTGCCAAAATTATGCGGTTATGGTCTTGACTTCAACGGCATAACCTGATATGATTGATTTTGATAAGGAAGAACTATCTAGCTAAATCAAAAAACATTATTCAGATAAATTCAGATATTCATGATCCAAAAATATTGTAGAGACGTTTCATGAAACGCCTCTAAATCTCACATACCAGTGTATTATGAATTACTTACGCACCTTCTACCTGGGCGCTATATTCATCAGCTGTCATGGTATCATCAATTTCACTGAGGTCATCAACACGCACTTTGATAAACCACCCCTCACGATAGGGATCATCTGCAACAAGTTCAGGGGATTCAAGCATCGCTTCATTGCGTTCTATTACAGTACCGCTAACTGGTGCATTGAGTTCTTCAACAGCTTTGACAGATTCAATGTTACCAAATCGTTCTCCCTTGGATATAGCATCACCAATTTCTGGCAATTCCAAAAATACAATATCACCCAATTGCTCGACAGCAAACTGCGTAATACCAATGGTAGCGATTTCTCCATCTAAGCGTACATATTCATGAGAATCAAGATAACGCAAATCCTGCGGATATTCAGACATAGCACTTCCTCTTCCACGTTAAAAAAATTAGTGTTACCAGAGTAACCCAAAAGACATTATTCCTCAAAAACCTGAAAACTTGTCAGTTATTAACACGATTTTTTGAGCGATAAAAGGGACGTTTTACCACGACTGCTGGATAAGTTTTACCGCGTATTTCCACTTCTAACTGCTGTTTAACGGTTGCTAACTGACTGGAAACATAAGCTAAAGCAATGGGATAACCAAGGGTAGGGGAAATAGTACCGCTTGTTACTTCTCCTACTACTTTACCTGATGATAATACGGAATAGCCATGACGGGCAATATTTCGTCCTTGGGTTTGCAAACCTACGAGTTTACGCTGCACTCCCTGGGTTTTTTGCTGTTGTAAAATCTCCCGACCGATAAAATCGCCTTTGGTGTCTAAATGTACTAACCATCCTAAACCAGCTTCTAGGGGTGTTGTATTATCGTCGATATCTTGGCCATAAAGTGCCATTGCTGCTTCTAAACGCAATGTATCTCTACAACCAAGACCACAAGGAATGACACCAGCATCATAGAGACGTTGCCACAATTTTATACCTGTTTGGGGATCTACCATGACTTCAAACCCATCTTCCCCGGTGTAGCCTGTACGAGCAAGGAAAGCGGGTTGATCAAAGATAGTGGTGTCTAAATGTCCAAAGGCTTTAATTGGGGTTAAATCATCGGATACAAAAGATTGTAAAATGTTGGTAGCTTTTGGACCTTGAACAGCTATTAAAATTTTGTCCCGTGACAGGTCTTTAAATTCTACTTGATTTAGATCAAGATGTTGTAATAACCATGTTTTGTCTTTTTCAGTAGTAGCAGCATTAACGATAATTACCGCTTTTTCGCTATCTGTATTTTCTCTACCTTGGTAGTAAATAATGATATCGTCAATGATTCCGGCTTGCTCATTTAACAACACTGTATATTGGGCTTGACCGGGTTGTAGACGACTTAAATCGGAAGGAACTAATTTTTCTAGTTGGGAAATCAGGTTTTTACCTTGGAGAGTAAATTTACCCATGTGGGAAATATCGAACATTCCCGCAGCATTTCTTACCGCTTGGTGTTCTTGGGTAATACCGCTATATTGTACTGGCATTTCCCACCCACCAAAGCTGGTAAAACGGGCTTTGAGTTCTACACTCTGTTGGTATAAAGGGGTTCTCAGAGATTCAGTTATATTTTCTGGTTTTGTCACAGGTATTATAGGCGATCGCACGTCAACATTTATCTATCCTACGGGATGAGTTCTGATTTGGCAGAAAATTACTGACCATTGACCCCTATAACTTCTCAAAGAAGTCGGGTATCTATTCCCAGGTGCGGTTTAATAGTTAATGATGGAATTGTTGAGATTTATTAAGCAAAGATGATGAAATATTGGCAAATACTCGCTGGTTTGGTTTTAGCTGTGGTGTTGTTTGTGTCTCCCTTATCCGCACAAGCAGCAAGTTCTTCCAGTATTACCCGTTCTGCTGGAGATCAAGTTCAAGGTCAAGATTTTTCTGGACAAAGTTTAATTGGTGTTGAGTATACTAACATCAAATTAGAGAATGCTAACTTTAACAACGCTGACTTACGGGGTGCTGTATTTAATGGTACTTTGTTAGAGGGTGTAAATTTACATAGTGTAGATTTTCGTCAAGGTATTGCTTATTTAGCAAAGTTCAAAAATACTGATTTGAGTGACGCAGTATTGACAGATGCCATGATGTTGCGTTCAGTTTTTGATAATGTTAATGTTACTGGTGCAGATTTCACAAATGCTATTTTAGACGGCGTAGAAATCAGAAAACTCTGTGTTAATGCCAGTGGTGTAAATTCCAAAACTGGTGTCGATACTCGTGAATCTTTAGGATGTAAATAGCATTCTGTTTTTATCCCCCTCTATCTCGTGGTAGAGGATATTAATAAATAAAATCAAAATTTTTACATTTGTTCAAGCCATAGGTGCTGCAATCAAACAGAACCTAGAAACTAAAGTATGGCCATCAGGATCTCGTAAAAATGCCCAATATCCCACCGGATAACCAAAATCTTTAGGTTCATCTATCAATACCCCCGCTTGACGAGCTTGATCACATAAAATATCCATTTAAATTTCAACCTCACAGGTTTACCTGCTTGTACCAAAATTCGACTCGGATCATATCCCCCATCAACAATAATATCTACTTCCTGAAAATCACCATTTGCGGTAACAGCTTTTTGTAACTTAGGTTTACTTAACAAAAACCACCAAAGCTGTAAACCTAAAATTCCCAAACCGCCCAAAGTCACAGCAACCTTATTACCTAATGGCTGTTCAATTCTTTTAAATTGATTATTTTGAACTGTAGCTGCTGAATGATTTTCATGCTCAGATTGTGCCAATACTTCACCAGCAGAAAAACCCAAAATAACACCCACCAAAGCACCAACAAAAGATGCTTTCCTCAACATAATAAAATCTCCATTTATTAACCATCTGCGTTCATTTGTGTTCATCTGCGTTTAAATTACTAACTAAACCAAAATCCCAGAAAAAACCCCCAACAAAAAACAGCAAACGAATGAGAAAAGCACCATCGCTATTACAAAATGTACAACTATCGGGTGAATAGGGTCGGGGTACGGCAGATTTTGGCTATTTAGAGGCAGAGAGAACATTGCTTTCTCCTGGCGATCGCCAGTCGCTGTAATGTTAAGTTAACTGTAAGAAAAACATAACTTATTATTAAGTTTTCATTTTTGATTCTTTCCACACAACTATTTCTTAGTAACTCTTATCTGACAAATAAAATAAAAAATACTATCTTAAGGATGATTAAAAAATAAATTATTTATTCCTTCTTATCGACCAATTTGAAAAATATTAAAAAATACAAATATCTTAAAATTCATTTTTTTCATTCAGGACTTATTACAAATTTTAAAGTTTAGATATTTCATAATTTTATGAAATCTAAATGAAGTAAAAGCGATGTTTCAGCAGACAATTGAGCAATTTGGCACTATTGACATCTTGGTAAATAATGCAGGTATTCAAAAAGACTCAGCTTTTGTAGACATGAGCCTCGACCATTGGAGGGCTTTTGAACCCAGGAAGGTGGGTTTGTTTAGTCTATGTAGCCACGATTTCTAATCGCCCTGGAAAGGAAAGTATGAATTTAGACTGTTCAAACATCCTCTAAGGCTAAAGTTAGTGTTTAGTTATCTTATTATTAATAAGAGTTAAATTATGCAGTCTAAAACTCATAGTCTTTTGTCCGCTTTGTTGTCACATCAATTCCCACAAATAAAATACCTCCTGGTGAACTTTATACTCAAAACTATTGTCCCAGAGGTGAGATAGAAAATCGGTTTAAGGAACAACAGTTAGAACTGTTTAGTGATAGAACCAGTACCCATACATTTGCAGGTAATCAATTACGTTTATGGTTCTCTTCTATTGCTTATGTTTTGATGAATGCTTTGCGAAATAAATGTTTGGTGAAGACGGAATTAAAGAATGCTCAAGTGGGAACTATCCGTACCAAATTGTTGAAGTTAGGGGCTTTGATTACTGTCAGTAGCCGCAGGATTTTGATTGCGATTAATAGTTATTGTCCCTAACAGGATATTTATGCTGCTGCTTTCCGTTGTTTGCAGTTATTACCCAATCCTGGTTAATTATTCGGCAATTCAATAGCTCATTTTTAGTTTTTATTTAGGGTTGAGAACTCCATTTTTTCTTAACTCTGTTTTCTCATGTCTGATTTCACTAAAAGAATTTTTACCTACGTATTTAGCTGCTAGTTTACACAGAATTTATTACAATTTTTATCGAATTTATACTGTGACATCTATTTTTTATCATCGCTGCGCTTCATGTATCAAATAAATTTCACTTGGTGTAGCTTTTCATCGACTACTTCAACTTTGCATGGTGTAGGCGAAAATAGCTGTAACTCAGATAGGGTAAGCATTCCATCTACCAATATGTCTGTACTAGGTAGAGAATTGGTAGATATTTTACATACATAGAAGACATATGTACTTGCTACAACAAATTACATACGGAAGTATAGACAATTGGTAGAGAATTGGTAGAAAGTGAATCAAGAGAGTTTTTGACTTTCTACCATCTGAACCTTGAAAACTAAATACAGTAAGGATTTTAGCGTAATGGAGTTAAGCGGAATCGAACCGCTGACCTCTTCAATGCCATTGAAGCGCTCTACCAATTGAGCTATAACCCCGTGAACTCTTTAGAATCAGCTTTTTAGACTTTTTTTACTTCTTATAATTATACTTACCTTGACTATTATTGCAGTCTATTTCAATTAAGTCAAGATAATTATTGAAAGAATCCCGACCACAGTATCAAGTCGGGATAAATAAAGACGGAATAGGATGTAAAACTTAGATTCTGCCGAGGTTGTGCAGTCCTAAGATGATACCAGCGCCTAAGATATGACCAAAGGCGGTAGTTGCCAGTACAGCAGGTAAACCAAAACCACCAAAAAACTGAGGTGCGGGTACTGCTGGTGCTGCACTAGGATACTTGATTGTAAATTTGCCAAAGGCGATCGCAATGATGTTGGCAATAATCATGATAATGCCAACGTTGGGACTCCATGTCAGGGGTGCGGGTACAGTAGCGAGTAAGGTTGAAGTCAACACCGGATTTTCTCCTGAGATTAGATTATTGAATCATTGACTATATAATCTTCATAATTACTAACAAAATTCAATAAAAATCTTAGATTTGCAGCATTATTTAACATTTTGTCTAAATACTTCATATTTAGGTAATGGGTAATGGGTAATTGTTCAGGGGTAATTGGTAATTGGTAATTGGTAATTGGTAATTCTTACCCAGTCCCCAGTCCCCAGTCCCTAGCGATTGCTCACAAATAGCGCAAATAAATTAAACTCAAGATGAGACTGATTATTTTCTGAATTTACTATGTCCTTAAGTCTTGATTCCTTACCACCTGCTTTGGCGAAAATTGTTCAACGCTTCCAACGTGCTTCTGACCCAAAGCGGCGCTATGAACAATTAATTTGGTATGCTCAGAAACTACC
>JBJOKS010000070.1:0-8988 GCA_046045965.1 Cyanobacteriota bacterium
TCTAGTATGGGTTTTTTGGACGACCATAGAGATAGTGAAGGACATTTAGAAATTCCAGAATAATGCAAAATCAACAAGGCGGGAAGAATGGGAGAGAATGTTCAAAACTTCAGAGGGGAAGTAAATCTAGCTCCCCCCGCTTCTATTCATTTGATATTTTACAAATGCCACTAAATTTGTATTTTCTGCCTTTAACTTTATTGTTGTTAATTGGGTTATTTTCCTGCGGTAATCCATCTCCTCCAAAACCAGAACAAGACGCTTCAGCTAACCAAAACACCGATAGTAAGTTGACTTTCTTCGGTGTTGCTTTGGAGCAATTTGATGAAGAAGGTAGACCAATTTGGAAAGTCAAAGCTCAACAAGCTAAGTATACCAAAGAAACAGAAATTGGTGAAGCACAAAAACCTGAAGGTGAACTTTATCAAGATGGCAAAGTAGTTTACACTATTAAAGCAGAAACAGCTGACATTAAGCAAGATGGTAAGCAACTTTTACTCAAAGGTAAAATTCTGGCTACAGATCCGCTTAATGGAGTTGTTTTGCAAGGTAATGAATTAGAATGGCGACCTCAAGAAGATTTATTGATTGTTCGTAATCAATTCAATGGTAATCATAAACAATTAAAAGCCACGGCACAGGAAGCCAGAGTAAAAACCCGTGAACAACGGGTAGAATTTTTAGGTAAAGTAGTTGCTACATCTGCTGATCCCCAATTGCAAATGCGAACTGAACGGTTAATTTGGCAAGTTAAAGAAGAGAAATTAATTGGCGATCGCCCTATCGAAATTGACCGTTTTCAAGATAATAAAATAACTGGACGTGGTAAAGGAAATGCCGCAGAAGTTAATTTAAAAACCAAAATTGCGACTCTTCAACCTCAAGCACAGCTAGATTTACTAGAACCACCTATGCAGATAACTAGTAACTCGATGACCTGGAATATCAATCAAGAAATTGTCAAAGCAAATTCCCCTGTGCGTGTTTTTCACCAAGCTGAAAATGTAACTGTAACTGGCAATAAAGCCGAAATGAAAATACCACAAAAAACCGTTTATTTAACAGGTAATGTTAATGCAGTCGGTCAACGTGGTCAGTCTTTAAAATCAAATCAACTCACTTGGTATTTAGAAAAAAAATTACTAGAAGCTCAAGGAAATATCGTTTATCGTCAAGTTGAACCACCATTAAATTTTCAGGGTGCAACAGCAGTTGGTAATCTGGAAACAGAAAATATTGTTGTTAAAGGTGGTGGTTCGGGTAATAGGGTGGTGACGGAAATTATTCCTCAAGATGCTGGTCAGTAGGAACTATAGTAGATGGGTCATATTTTTTTGGTAAAAAAGTTTTCATAAGTTTTTAAATGCTATTCAATACAATTAGTCTTAATTAGTTGTGTTGCTTAACATTAGATTTGCATTTTATTATAAGTGGTTGATAGCACAAGGGGTTTATATAGGATTTTCTTATAAAAAACCTATTGCTCTTTCGCAGAATTGCAAGATCCACTAAAATCAAGATACCTGAGTTAATGGTATCTGAAATATGCCTAAACCTTAAATTGACATAACTTTGAGGCTAACCCAGCCAGAGAAAGGACTGCTCCACGAGTATTGTGAACTAACGGACAGAAACCAAACAGATGTGTTGCGAGAATTGATACCGGGGTTAAAACTTCAAATCAAAAAAACAAATGAAGAGGTTTAAAAGCTGCTTAATATTCCTATATAATGATTGATAAACCTTCTTGCTTTCATATCTAGGATTTAGTAACAATGCAAGTAGTTTTTAACTCTGATTTGAACTGTCAATTTTTTAATCTCTCTCCTCCTCAACATCACCCTGGCTAAAAAATCCATTAACAAACAGGGTATACTGTCAAACAATGATAGTTGCAACCACAACCTAACATAATAAATTTCCTAGCCCCATTCAGCCTTCGTAAATTCTAAATCCTACTATAGCAAATAAAGTTATGTCAGCGCAAAAACCAAATGCTGAAGAGACAATTGATTTGATGATTGGTGTTAACAACCAAGAAACATACCAGGTACAAACCAACTCTTCACCCGTAGTTAGTCTAGCTACAAGAAAAGGAACTATTTCTCAGTTTCTTGCTCCTTTAACCCAGGATACCTTTAAGCAGGTAGTTCAGGAAGTTGAGCATAAATTGAAAATTGTCAACGAAACCTTATCCATGTTGGACTATCAAGGTTTTGAAACAATTCTCCAGGAAATGCTTCATTCTATTACCTTAAAAACAGGGGAATTACTAGGCGCAGATAGGACAACAATATTTTTATTAGATCAGGAAAAACAAGAACTCTGGTCTATTTTAGCTGAGGGAGAGAGTAAGCGTCCATTAGAAATTAGAATTCCATCTGATAAAGGTATTGCGGGGGAAGTTGCAACTTTTAAGCGAGTAGTAAATATTCCCTTTGATTTTTATAACGATTCGCGGTCTAAATTTGCTCAGGAACAAGATAAAAGGAATGGCTATCGTACCTACACAATGTTAGCTTTACCGTTGTTAAATGAAGACGATAAATTAGTAGCGGTAGTCCAATTATTAAATAAATTAAAATACTTACATAACCCTGATGATCCCTTGGCAGAACGTATTGATAACAGGGGGTTTACCAGTGCTGATGAAAAGTTGTTCCAGGATTTTGCTCCTTCAATTCGTCTGATTTTAGAGTCGTCTCGCTCCTTTTATATTGCCACACAAAAACAAAGAGCAGCAGCGGCTTTGATGAAAGCAATTAAGTCTTTGAGTCAAAGCAGTCTTGATTTAGAAGATACCTTGAAACGGGTAATGGATGAAGCTAAGGTATTGATGAATGCAGATCGCAGTACCCTGTGGTTAATAGATCATGAGCGCCATGAATTATGGACAAGAATTACTCAAGATGATGGCACAACTAAAGAATTAAGAGTACCCATAGGTAAAGGCTTCGCTGGGATAGTTGCTGTATCTGGAAAAACGTTAAATATTCCCTTTGATTTATATGAGCATCCAGACTCAGAAACTGCCAAAAAAATGGATCAGCAAAATGGCTATCGCACTTGCAGTTTGTTGTGTATGCCAGTATTTAACAGTGATCAAGAATTGATTGGTGTTACGCAATTAGTCAATAAAAAGAAAGTAGGAGAATTCCCACCTTATAATCCTGCTCTTTGGCCTCAACCTCCTGAATGCTTCCAAGCTAGTTTTGACAGGAATGATGAAGAGTTCATGGAATCTTTTAACATTCAAGCCGGGGTAGCTTTACAAAATGCTCAGTTGTTTGCCAAAGTCAAGCAACAAGAACAAATGCAGCGGGACATTTTGCGGAGTCTTTCTAATGGTGTAATTTCTTCCAATAAAGCTGGATATATTATCACGGCTAATGAAAGTGCTAAACGTTTGTTAGGGTATTCTCCAGAAGCACGTTTAGAAGGGCAACTGGTTAGTAATGTTGTCAATATCAAAGAGGGAGATTTTAGTAAGTGGTTTGCAGATGCTTTAGCTGCAAATGATGTCAAAGATACCCAGCAATACTATCCAGATCGAACACTCCTGACTACAACCCAAGAACAGCATAGTGTAAATTTATCACTCAACACTATTGCTGATGCTGGGGATGAAAATAAGGTGTGTGGTGCATTGGTGGTAATGGATGATATCAGCGATGAAAAGCGTCTGAAAAGCACCATGTACCGTTACATGACCCAAGAATTAGCAGAAGAATTACTCAAATTAGATGATGCTAAACTAGGAGGCGATCGCAAAGAAGTTACTATTTTATTCTCAGATATTCGTGGCTACACCACTCTGACAGAAAATATGCAAGCTGAACAAGTAGTGGGTATGCTCAATGAATATTTTGAATCAATGGTAGAAGCTGTCTTTAAACATAAAGGTACTCTCGATAAATATATCGGTGATGCCATTATGGCTGTCTTTGGTTCTCCCCTACCTTTGGCAGAACACGCACGCATGGCAGTAGAAACTTCTCTAGAAATGCGCCATCGGTTACTAGAATTAAATGAACGTCGTGAAGCTGCTAATGAAGCAAGAATCAAAATTGGCATCGGCATTAATTCTGATATTGTCATTAGTGGTAATATCGGCTCTAGTAAGCGGATGGAATTTACTGCTATTGGTGATGGTGTTAACCTTGGTTCTCGATTAGAAAGTGTCAGTAAACAGTATGGTTGCGATATTATTATCAGCGACAATACATATAAATTCTGTCACGATAATATTTGGGCTAGGGAACTTGATTTCATTCGTGTAAAAGGCAGAAATGAGCCTGTATCCATTTATGAATTAATCGGGTTACGATCTGATCCCATTAGTTCTACTAAACAAGAATTAATTGAGCATTATCATAAAGGACGTGAGTATTATCTGAAACGTCAGTTCGCACTTGCTCAAACTGAGTTTGTCAAAGCCTTGACTGCCGATAATAATGATAAAGCTTCTATGTTATATCTAGGTCGTTGTCAACATTGGTTACAATCACCCCCAACAGATGTAACTTGGGATGATGGTGTTTGGACGTTTAATGAAAAATAAGCTTTGTTGACTGGGAAAAATACCCCTCTGCATGGTGTGTTATGGCTGTTTGCCTGACGCACCATAGAAAAATTGATGACTTGATTAAATAAATAGCCCGATTACTTACCGCATTAATTTCCAAAATTTAGCCATATCTGAAAGTAATCTTAACCTTGATTTAAATGAGATTTGATTTTTTAATTGTTCTTATTATTTCTTTATAAAAGTTAAAAACTCAAGATATATATCTTCAAAAATTTTTATAAAAATGTTGCAGACAGTCTAGTTTGTAACAGTTAATTGCTATTTGTTGTCAAAGTCTTTCCTTGAGTTAGAAACTAGGAATACAACAAAGCAATTATTCTTATGAACGCTATTTCTAAATTTGAATTCAAACGGTCAACTTGGCAAACCGCCGTAATGTTGACTTTAGGCTTCTGGCTTAGTGCCAGCCTAGTTTTAGATTGGGTAATTATGCCTAGTCTTTACATTTCTGGCATGATGAACGAAGCGAATTTCACAACAGCAGGATACGCGATTTTTTGGAATTTTAATCGCTTAGAATTACTATCTGCGGCTGTAGTCTTGACAGCTGTTCTGGCTATGGGCAAAGCTAAATCTAATTGGCGTTTGGGCAGTATATTTTTATCTTGCCTATTGCTAACAGTGGCTTTACTCGATACTTATTTCTTAACACCGCAAATGTGCGTTGTCGGTAGTAATTTAAATCTCTTTGCGGCCGCAAGTGCAGTTCCTGAAACCATGAATTTACTACATGGTAGTTATTTTCTACTGGAAGTTTTGAAACTGGTAGCAGGGGGTATGCTTTTAAATTGGTGCTGGCGGGAAGCTTGAACTAGAGGAGCAGGGGAGCAGAGGGGAAATTACTTCTTCTGACTCCTGATAGCACAGCTTGGCGTTAGCCATACTCCTAATCGGTTTCACTTTTAGGTAAAAGTAGACGAATAGCTAAAATAGCAAATCCTAGAGCAGCGATCGCTTTTAAAATTCTAGTGGGAAATAATTCCGCTACTGCACCCCCAGCTAATGCTCCCAGCAGACTCGTTAATACTAACGCTCCTGCTGTACCAAAAAATACAGCCTTTCGAGATTGACCTTGACCAGAAAGAGCGATCGCTGCTAACTGGCTTTTGTCACCTAATTCGGAAAGAAAAACTGTGACAAAGCTTAGTCCTAAAAGATTCCAGTCCATAATTTTCTCTATAACAACTGACTACTAACCAATCAATACATCCCAAAACAGCATTACAGAAATCAACAGCAACATCACTCCTGCTGATTTTTCTACAGTTTGGGGACTAAGTTTACTCGCTATAAAGCCACCAAGCAGCACACCTAATAAACTGGTAGTGACTAATGCAGTTCCCGAACCCAGGAAAACTACCCAAGGTGCATGAGATTCTGCACTCATTAACAACGTAGATAGTTGAGTTTTATCGCCAATTTCCGCCAGAAAGATGGTGATGAAGGTGGTTCCCAACACCATCAATGCTGGTTGCTGCTTTTTGTTGGCAGGTTGAGCAGTATTTTCTGGTGCTGGTGACTGGGTGACAGTTTCGGTAATGGTTACAGGTCGAGTATCAAGTTTCACAGGTGTTTGTCCTGCCACTAAGGTGTTTTCATATTTTTCTCATTTTCTCAGATTGTTGTCATAAATTGCAACTGTAAAGTGAAAAAAGTTAAGATTAAATACCCACAGATTGATTAAAGCGGATCATTTCTAAACTGCGATCGCCGTAAACACACTCTATTTGCTGACGACAGCAATCAATGGCAAAATCGTTTAGTTCTTCTGGTTCAATACCATACATATCTTGAAACGTCTCTGCTTCCACCCGACAGAAACGCGGACGACTGTCATAAATCTTACATTCTCGCGTTTCATGGTCAAAATTCACACACCATCCGTCTTCACCTACCATACTCAGATAAAGTCCCAGTTCCTCTGGTGACAGATACTCTTCCAAGTCTGGACGATCAGTAGGATCAAGATGACAGCACGCTCCACATTGCTTTATACATTGCCAAGTAGCCATAATTTACCTCTGGGAATAGGGGACAGGTGACAGGTGACAGTAGGATATAGGGAGGTGGGGAGGTAGGGGAAGATTAATAACCCAGTCCCCAGTCCCCAATCACCTGTTTACATTTTTATGTATTTTTCTATAATTTTGTTAAGTAACTTAAAACTCATTGCCCCTATCCAGATATGATCTATTGCGGGCTTTGCATTTGAGTTATTGAATTTTTTAAAACCTTTTGGAGGAAAAATGGAAGCTTTAGCCAATATTAATTGGGAAGTTGTGTTTCAATTAACCTGTGTAGCTTTAATTGTACTTGCAGGACCAGCAGTAATTTTTGTACTCGCGTTTCGCAACGGCAACCTGTAAAGTGGGTCATTGGTAATGGGTGATGGGTGATGGGTAATGGGTATAGTTTTTGCCAATTATCAAACACCAATTACCCATTTGTGACAGGTTCCAGTATTCCTGCCACTTTTCTCTTTACCCCATCTGTTTCTGCATCTCGCTGTTTAAACTCATCCAATAATCTAAAAAAATATTCAAATCCTGCTTTTTCATCTTGACAATAAAGCATAATTATCTTTGCCCAAGAAGACACACTTGTGATTCCTAGCTTCTTCTGTAACCAAGGCTGAAACTCTCCATAAAAATCATCATCTTCAGCCGATAGTTCACTGCCTAACTCGCTGCGAGCATATTCATAACCTACTAAAAACATAAATAAATCACTGACCGAAGGACGACCTATATACATCCCTGGTTTGTTTCTCACTTTCTCTAAAATCTCCAAAACTCCACTCATAATATTTTACGCTTGATATTAAGGTTCACCTATCATTTATAACGCATCTAACTCTTCTATATAAAATCCACCACTCCTGCAAGAAAAATCGTTTATCCACAGATCACGAGGGAATCCTTGATTTGAGAGATTGTCAAAAACTAATCCTAAAACTTCAACTCCGTAATGAATCCCATTATCTGTGATAGATTCATTAGGGCTGTAGCGTTCGCTAATGATAAAAAAGTCATTTCGTCTTTTCGTTCTTATCTGAACAATTTTTCCCTTGATTCCATTGAATTTTAACCATAGCATAACTGCTTAAACGCATTTATCACATTGCAAGTTTGTAAATTGGCAGGTAATTTCGCCAATTTTTTGATAAACCTCCTCCCTGGAGAATTGACTCACGCACACCCCCAATTTTATTCAAATTCACTAGCAGCTAATTACTAATTACTCATGATTGACAAAGCCTGAATAGCGGCTTGAACAATGCCATCATACTGGGGTAGAGATAAATCAACTTGTTTGGCATCTTCACGACTCAAGCCTAACAAACCTAGTTTATTCTCTGGCTGCATGACTAAAACTTTACCTTCACTATTTTTAATTCTTAATTCTGCACATACACCATTTTGATAAATTCCACAGGTGTATTGACGCTGTTTGTATTCAAAATTTGTACGTTTAAATGGGTTTGGTGTAGTAAATAATTTTTCCACCTGTTGCGGAAGTCTAAAACCGACTAATTCCATTTCAATAGTAGTATTACCATTAAAATTATTTTCCCGAAGTTTGTAAGCTATATCGACTCGTGATGGTAGGGGAAAATAATCCCGCCAACGCCAAGCGATCGCTTTAATTTTATACTGTTGATGATCTATAGTTTGGGCTAAAGTTAATTTAATGTGACCTTTACCAACTATTTGCTGTTCAATAACCTGTACGTTAGGTGTCCAAAATATCGGATCGGGGTTGTCGATACCGCAAGGATGGAGAACATTTAATTGCTGGAATAAATCATGATTGATTTGATTAAGATTTGCTTGAGCATCAATTTTTAGTAGTGGTTTAAGGTGTTGAATTTCTAAACATTGATTTGCAAATTCAGATAAACGCGATCGCAAAGCTAGTAAATTATCTGCTGGTAAAGAAAATCCTCCTGCGGCTTTATGTCCTCCGTATTTACCGAGTAAATCATCAGCATATTCTAAAGCTTCAAAAACATGAAATTCCGGTATTCCCCTGGCGGAACCGCGAATAATACCTTCATTTTCATAAGTACCAATAAATACGGGAACGCCATAACGTTCTACCAAACGAGAAGCGACAATACCAATTACCCCATGATGCCAATTATCTTTGATAACGACTAGAACCCGGTCTTTGTGGAGATAATTAACATATAAATCTTCAACAAGTGCGATCGCTTCTTGTTCAATTTGTTCGCACATTTGCTGACGTTGGAGGTTTATTTGTTCACACTGCATCGCTCTTTCTAGAGCAATTCCCACATCATCAGTTGTTAGCAATTCTATCACAGTTTGCGGGTTGCCAATTCTGCCAATGGCATTAATTCTCGGACCCAAACGAAAACCAATATCTTCCGGTTTTAA
>JBJOKS010000071.1:0-8815 GCA_046045965.1 Cyanobacteriota bacterium
TTGTTATTTAGTAGAATAATAAGTATTTTTTATATATACTGTCGTCTACTCTTGTGCTTTAAATTACTACACACTCCATAATACTTAGCGATCGCTCTTCGGAGAAAAACTTTTTGGTTTACTGATGAATTGTTTTTTAATCTTAATTAATGATAACTTATTTTGTCAGAATCAGGATATCCAGGATTTAAGGATTTACAGGATGTTTTATATATCAATAATTATTGAACGCAGATGAACGCAGATAGACGCGAATAATAGAAGATGAATGAACCACGAAGACACGAAGGACACGAAGGAAGAAGAGAAGAAGATAGTTAATGTTAGAGTGGGAAGAATATCAATTTTTATTCTCATCCTGTACATCCTCTAATCCTGGTTATCCTGATTCAGACAGTTATATGTTACAGTTTACAAGTCTGGACGTGAGAGAAGATAGTATGATTCAATTAAAGGAATATTATCTCTTGTTTCAACAATAGCTTTTATAAAATCCAAAACACTATTCTTTTTGCTGATAATAAGAATACTAGGAAGGTGTCCTTGTGGTTCAGTAATATTAAAAGTAATACCACGCTCATAATTTCGCCATCCTACTTGTTCCTCCAACTTCTCCCAGACTTCTCTGTTATCTTCTATCGTTCCCCCCAGACTTTGATAAATGTGCTTTTGAACAGAAAAACCAAATTTACCATCACTGTATTTTACCCATAACTGATCAATGGTGCGGAGGTCTTCACAGGGAAATTTATCAACACTTTCATTATCTAACCAACCATTTTCTTCTCTTTCCGCAACCAATAACATTACTCTTGTTGTTTCCTCATCAGCTTCTTCCCACATTCCTGCTGCAAGTAAATCACGCAGTTTTGTATAATCCATCCCTACAAATGATTTTAACTCTACATCTTCTTGTTTTTGAATATTAACTAAACCCAATAATTCCCGAAACTCTCCCACAGTTTGAGGACGGTTTTCTATTTCCAACTCCATCCCCTTGATAATCGCATCATTAACCCTTTTACTAATGCGAGAATTATAATATTGCGGTGGTGATAACTCTACAGGTCCCAACTTACGAACAAAAGAAGGTTGTATATATTCATCCTTTGCTTTTAAACCATCAACAGTTAATAAATAATATAAAGTTGCGGCTAAAGCATAAACATCTGTATAAAAACCCAGAGTTCCAATACCATACTGTTCTATGGGAGCATAACCGTCAGTTCGTCCATCTCTACTGGTAGATTTATCAAGTTTACAAGCTAAACCAAAATCAACTAAAACTGCTTCTTTTTTCCCACGACGTAAAATAATATTATGGGGTTTAATATCCCGATGAATCATCCCATCTTGTTGATGAATATATTCTAAAGCTTGTCCGATTTGGTCAATATATAAAAGTGCATCTTCTTCCGATAATTGACCATATTCATCAACATATTCATTCAAATCTACACCATCAATAAATTCCATCACCATTCCCCAAAGTCCATCTTCCTGAATCATCTTATAGACTTTGACAATGTGGGGATTAGAAAAAGCACGAAGATTAAAAGCCTCATTCACAAACCTTTCTTGTTGTTTAGGAAAATCCTTAGCCCTTTGTCGCTTCCTATTCAAAGTTTTAATAGCGACTAAATCACCCGTACTTGTTTCTATAGCACTATAGGTAATTCCAAAACCACCTTCACCCAAAACACCTTGAATAATATACTTCCCGTCATTAATAACTTGATTGGGTGTCCACATAGTAGATGAAAATAAATTGAAAATAAATTATTTTATACCTTACATAAAAATCTTAACTCAAAAAAATCACATTCAAAAATATCTCTCTTCCTTCTTCCCCTCTTCCCTTCGCTTCCTTCGCTCCTTCGTGGTTCAATAACTCTGCGCCTTTGCTCCTTAGCGCCTTTGCGCGAAACCAAATCCCTCTCTGCGACTCTGCGCCTCTGCGTGCAAAAAAATAATCCAGGGGCGGACAAACCGCCCCCCATTAAAATCAGGTAACACCAAAAACGATCACCAAGCCCAAAACAGCCCCAAAAACAATCAGAGCATAGAATTGAACCCGACCGCTTTCCAGGTATTTCAGACCTTCACCACTAACAAGAGTAAAGAAACCAGTTAAATTAACCGCACCATCAACAACGCGGAAATCAACTTCCATTACTTGTCGAGCAACACGACGCAAACCAAGCACAAATACACGATGATAAATATCGTCAAAATACCATTTGTTCAACGATAACTCATACAGTGGTTTGATCTTAGATGCGATCGCAGCGGGGTCAATTTTCCGGGCTAAATACATCAGCACCGCTAAAGTAATACCCACCACAGAAATAGCAATAGAACTACCCGCCATCACATAAAATTCATGGGGGTCAAATTCCGCAGCCTTTTCCATTACTTCAGCCAAACTTTCGTTAGGAGAATAGATGAACTGCTCAAAATAATTGGCGTAGGGAGTACCTATCAAACCAATTAACATCGAAGGAATAGCCAACACCAACAACGGTAGAGTCATCGTCCAAGGAGACTCATGGGGAGAAGTGCTGTGATGTCCGTGGGAGTCGTGAGAGTGACTATCCAGTTCGCCTTTTTTCATCGCCCCAGGGCCAAAATTAGGCTTTAATTCTACTCCACCTAATTTTTCAGCAGCAGCCGCCGCAGCATTTTTGAGTTGGGTTTTGATTTTTTCATCATTACCCCGGAATTTGCCTTCAAATGTCGAGAAATACATTCTAAACATATAAAAAGCGGTAATCCCAGCAGTCACCCAACCAATGAACCACAATAAGGGGTTAGCTGCAAAAGCCGCACCGAGAATTTCATCTTTTGACCAGAAACCAGCAAAAGGAGGAATACCGGAAATTGCCAAGCAACCAATTAAGAAGGTGATACCAGTAGCGGGCATATACTTCCGCAGTCCGCCCATTAAGCGCATATCCTGTGCCAAAACGGCATCATGACCAACTACGCCTTCCATACCGTGAATGACAGAACCTGAACCCAGGAATAGCATCGCCTTAAAATAGGCGTGGGTCATCAGGTGGAATAAACCTGCACTGTAAGCGCCTACTCCCATCGCCATCACCATGTAACCGAGTTGGGAAATGGTGGAGTAAGCAAGTCCCTTTTTGATGTCGTTTTGGGTAATAGCGATAGTCGCGCCCAAAAATGCTGTAAATGCCCCTGTGAAGGCGATCACGTTCATTGCGGCGGGAACGTGTTCAAATACAGGGTACATCCGAGCAATTAGGAATACACCTGCTGCTACCATTGTTGCCGCGTGGATGAGGGCAGAAATGGGAGTGGGACCTTCCATTGCATCTGGTAGCCAGACATGGAGGGGAAATTGGGCAGATTTGGCAACTGGACCGAGGAAAACGAGAATCGCAAACAGAACAGCCAGGAAATTGCTCACAGAACCGGTTTCTACCAGTTCGGCTAGGCGATCGCCCATAATCATGAAATCAAAGCTGCCTGTTGCCCAAAATAGCCCCAGAATGCCCAGGAGTAGACCGAAGTCACCGACGCGGTTGGTGACAAATGCCTTTTGACAAGCATCTGCTGCGGCTTTGCGATCGTACCAAAAGCCAACTAGGAGGTAGGAACACATCCCTACCAATTCCCAGAAGATATAAATTTGTACCAGGTTGGGACTGACCACCAACCCTAACATGGAAGAGCCAAATAAGCTGAGATAGGCGTAAAACCGCACATAACCAGGGTCATGCGCCATGTAGCCATCAGTGTAAATCATGACTAGGAAGGCTACCGTTGTCACAATCACCAACATTAGGGCTGTGAGGTGGTCGATAGTGTAGCCCATAGTCAGGTGAAAATTACCTGCTGATGCCCATTCCAAGGTACGGAGATAAGGCTCATGACCTTGATATTGACTCCACAGCAAGGCTATGGACAGCCCCATAGCTGCTCCCATCAGGGAGATAATGACCACAGCGTTAAGCTGTCGCAGGCGGTTTGTCACCTGATTTAATGAAATTAGTCCTAGACCGACCAGCATTGCTCCCAAAAGAGGTAATACTGGAATCATCCAGGCATACTGATAGATTACTTCCATCACTAACGCCTACTTTTAGAATTCTTGACAAAGTGAGGACAGTGCTGTAGTACAACTTCCACAGCTAACTGTCCCGGAACTGTTAATAATTGTGACACACACCCTTGAGGATAAAATACCCCACTCAATCAGCTTTGTGTGGGGTGTTAAGCATGGTTTTAGATTTGGGGATTAGGGACTCTTTACTGGAGATTAGGAACTGGGTTATATTTTTTACCAATTACCTATTACCCATGATCAATTAAGCTGTTACGCTGATTGGCATTCTAAGTCGGCTGTGGTTGGTATATTGTAGGTTTTATGGCTGGAAATGTAGCTGAGTTTAATTTCTTCTAAGGCCAGACGTAAATCATCTCGACTGCGAAAACCTTCTAGGCGTTGTCGGACTATACCTTTTTCAATCAATAGTAAAGTTGGTAGTGATTTAAGTTTATAGGTGGTAGATAGCTTGAAATTTTGGTCGGCGTTAACACCCACAAGTTTAATTTCGTCGCCGCATTGAGCTTGAAATTGCAGCAACAACGGATGGATGATGCGACATAAGCCACACCAAGGAGCCTCAAAATTAACTAACACAGGAATTGGAGATTCTAAAACTTCTTGCGTAAATGTCCGATCACTTACCGACAACACCATGACGCCTCTTGAATTATAAGGTTTTTATATCAAAGTAACTACCAGTAGCAGGGATTGGCAAGTCAGTCTTTTATGGTGTTGCTGACAAAAAAGCCAGCGCGATAAAATTCACGGTAGCTTTTTTTTGATGTTCAACTTCTGACTGCCGTTTCCTCCCCAGGAAAATCAATTGATCAGCAAATACCAATATTAAATCTCAAACTGACTTGCTTAACCTTCTCTGACAGCTATCTAAATTCATCCTACATTGATTTGGTGGTAATTGATAAGTGGCAAGTGTGAGGAAATTGATATTTTATGTTTATCTTGGGGATCACTCGAAACTACCATATTATCCTACTGGTTGCTACGATTAACAGGGGGTGAGACCACCAAAGCAATGCTATAAAAATACCAACTCCCAAGTAAGCAGGACGGATAAATTCATGCCATTGGAGAGATTGACGACCATCAAGAATTGCTTTAAAGGGAATAATGGAAGTTCGCTGTTTGACGGCTGCAAAAGCTTCTCCGTAGCGGTTGCTCAAACGGCGATCGCCATGCCAAACTCCAAATAGATGGTGTAGCACTAAACCCATTGATGTGACAAGGGTAAAGGTAGTACCTAGCCACAGGGTATGTGCCACACACCAAATCACTTGACCCACCATTTGCGGATGACGGGTTATACGCATAATTCCTGTCTCGTAAAGATGGACTTGGGGCTTTTGAATAGCCGCAATTTCTAGTAGATTGAAGGTAGCAGGATATAAAAATAAAAACGAAATCGCTGATAGTACCCAAACTACTGCTTTTACTCCCGGTATATCTTGCACTTGCCAAAGTTGCCAGCCATCATAACGGTGATTTAAAAAGTAAGTAATTAATATCACCGCTAAGGGTAAGCTAACTAATGCAAAGAAAATGCGATAAAGCCTTGGTCCGATGTATTCTTCTGCCCAAGGACGCAAAGCAGCGCCTCCGCTGTGGGCGATCGCAAAAACTAATTGCAACCCCAGCATCACAAAATAACTAGAGGTAAACCAAGGATTCGGCATCATAGATACAACTCAATTCCCGATTAAAAATTCAAAATTGGCAATAAAAGAAGCTACTATTGGTAAGCATCTTGACATTTAACAGATTATACACAAGAGGATTTTTGTCAAGATGTTGTGGTAATGTCTTTTTCGGATCAAGCCTTCAAAATGTTAACAATGTTATAAATCATGCCTAGCTACAAAGCTATTCACCCTGATTTATTGCCAAATCCGCTCCTTTCAAAGTTTGTGGTTTGAGCCTTATGTCTGACCTTCCTTTCACTTTAGATCAGTTACGCATTCTCAAAGCGATCGCCGCAGAAGGGAGCTTCAAACGCGCCGCTGATAGTCTTTACGTCTCTCAACCAGCTGTCAGTTTACAGGTGCAAAACCTAGAACGCCAGCTGGATGTCCCCTTATTTGACAGGGGAGGACGACGCGCTCAATTAACCGAAGCAGGGCATCTACTCCTGAGCTACGGTGAAAAAATTCTCAGTCTGTGTCAAGAAACCTGCCGCGCTATTGAGGATTTACAAAATCTCCAAGGTGGGACTTTAATTGTCGGGGCTTCTCAAACTACCGGCACTTATCTTTTACCACGCATGATTGGGATGTTTCGCCAAAAATATCCCGATGTGGCAGTACAATTACACGTCCACTCTACCCGTCGCACGGCTTGGAGTGTGGCTAATGGACAGGTTGATTTAGCGATTATTGGTGGTGAAATTCCTGGTGAATTGGCAGAATCTTTGGAAATTGTTCCCTACGCTGAAGATGAACTGGCGTTGATTTTACCCCCATTCCATCCCTTTGCTAAACTCGATACCATTCAAAAAGAAGACCTATATAAATTACAATTCATTGCTCTTGACTCCCAATCTACGATCCGCAAAGTCATTGATCAGGTTTTAGCACGCTGTGAAATTGATACCAGACGTTTTAAATTTGAAATGGAACTAAATTCCATTGAAGCCATAAAAAATGCTGTCCAGTCTGGTTTAGGCGCGGCCTTTGTTTCCACTTCGGCGATCGCTAAAGAATTACAAATGGGTGTGCTACACTGTACCCCCATTGAAGGTGTAGTTGTCAAGCGAACACTATGGCTGATTCTTAATCCCAATCGCTATAGATCCAAAGCCGCAGAAGCCTTTAGTCAGGAAATTTTACCCCAGTTTGCTACCCCTGGATGGGATGGAAATACGTTAAAATTATCACAGAAAAATCTAGTGTTAACTACATTAGATATAGATATAGCAACGCCCAACTCATCTGACCCAAACTAAACTTTTTGTCAGTAGTCAAGTGTCATTAGTCAAAAGTAGATAGCTCATGACTAATGACTAATGACTAATGACCAATGACTAACAACTATCATGGAAGTTTACTGCACTCGTCCACGCTGCGCTCGTCCAAAAAACCATTTTGCCGATTTAGATGACGTTACAACCTTAAAAACAACCCAGCAAAAATACTGCACTAGTTGCGGTATGCCTTTATTATTAGATGGTCGATATGTACCCACTAAACTCCTGGGTAGAGGAGGTTTTGGTGCTGCATTTTTGGCAAGCGATCGCCGCATACCTGGAATGCGAAAATGTGTAGTTAAGCAATTTCAACCAGCAGGAAATCTCACCGCAGATCAACTCCAATTAGCACAAAACCTATTTGAACGAGAAGCAGAAGTTTTAGCTCAGATAGGTAATGAACATGAGCAAATTCCTGACTTATTTGCTTTCTTCCCTGTCACGGTGCAAAGTTTACAACCAGGAGAAAAAGAGCAATTTTTTTATCTTGTCCAAGAATATATTGATGGGCAGAACCTAGAAGAAGAATTACTCCAAGAGGGCAAATTTTCAGAAATAGGAGTAACACAAATACTTACAGAAATTCTCCCAGTTCTCACTTTTATCCACGACAGAGGCATTATTCACAGAGATATTAAACCTTCTAATATCATGCGTCGTCGGGATGGTAGACTATTCCTTTTAGATTTTGGCGCAGTCAAGCAAGTAACTAATGCTCCCGGCGGTTCTGCGGCTTCTACAGGAATCTATTCTATGGGATTTGCACCCCCAGAACAAATGGCTGGAAATCAAGTATTTCCGTCTACAGATTTATATGCTTTAGCTGTTACTCTAATTACTTTAATAACAGGACAAGAGGCAAATAAACTATTTGATGCTTATAGCAATCAGTGGCAATGGCGAACACAAGCCACTATCAACGACAGACTCGCTGATATTTTAGACAAAATGCTGCTACCTGCTGCTAGTCAACGTTTCCAGTCAGCAGCAGAAGTTCTAGAAGTCCTTTCTCCGCCACCACCTACCATTATTCCTACAGCACAAACACCACAAGTACAACCACCTCCATCAATAACACAGCCGCAACAACCACCACAAAAACCAATTCCAGTACAACCAGCGTTTTCGACATGGGAATTACTAGCTGGGGCTGCTTTTAGTGGTTTTGAAGGAGCATTAATAGCGATCGCACTTTTGGGCTTAGTCAAAAATCCCATCATCACTTTGGCTATTTCTGTTGTGATTTTGAGTGGTTTAATTTTTGCTCAAACTAAACGCTGGCTGGAAAAATTTGACTTATTAATTATCCCCGCAATTACTTTTGCAATTATATTTTTTATCCCTTTATTAAGGGGTATTCTGGGCATTCAGCAAGTGGTTATTTTCGCAGTAGCTTCTGCTTTAATCGCCATTGCCGTCACATCAGTATTTCGTTTGATTTATAAATTAATATCTTCAATAATTTAGAGAATTTTAATTTAGTGGTTTTTGTTTTTTAAGAGTCAGTCATGTTACAAAAAGAAGTTAAAGTATTACTTTTATCCCTATTCGTGACAAGTGGAATACTTGGTATTGTTATATGGTTATTTATGCCTCATATTTTCAGCATGAATGGTGTTAAATCATCTCCAAATAATCAGGAAATAAATAACAACAATCTATCAATTAAAGAACGGATTAGTTTTGGTGAAAAAATATTCAGTCCGGGTGAAGCTTCTCAACTTAAAAAAGATGGTGTGAAAGCAATAGCTGATAAAAATTAT
>JBJOKS010000072.1:0-8750 GCA_046045965.1 Cyanobacteriota bacterium
GTTCCTCCCCTGTCTGGAGATTCCACACCTTGACAGTATTGTCATCAGAACCAGAAATCACCCGTTGATTGTCTGCTGTCACTGCTACTGCTTGTACCCAATCGCTATGACCATTGAGAGTGAACAGTTCCTCCCCTGTCTGGAGATTCCACACCTTGACAGTATTGTCATCAGAACCAGAAATCACCCGTTGATTGTCTGCTGTCACTGCTACTGCGTTTACCGAACCACTATGACCTGAGAGGGTGCGGAGTAACCTTCCTCCTGCTTGGGTGAGACTGGGGGTGAGGGGACGCAACCAAGGGTGAGTTTGAGTTTGTGATATTTGTTGTAATAGTTGTTGAATTTCTGGGGTGTGGATAGTTTGTAACCTTCCCCATAATTGACTGGATAATTGTTGTTTATCCTGGGTGACTATGTGTGCAGACAGTCGCAAAGCACTTTGAATATATTTTAATGGTTTAGTTTGGGTATCATCTGATAAATCATAATCTTCAATTAATGCTTGGATGCCAAAGTCAGGATGATTGGTTTTGGCGGATATGAATTGATAATCTGTGAGGATTTGGTAATATTTGGTTAAGTTGCCAGAGTTTACCAAATTATAAGGATATCTACCCAGATAAGCTTTTTGGAAATAGGATTTTTTTGAGGATGATTTTTTATTAATTTGCTGCATCTTCATCCCTGCTCCCGTTCCCAATAATCAACAATACGCTGATTTACTTCTGTAAATAACTTGCGGGTTGCTTTTAGTTCTCTTTTGGTTTTTAAGAAATCTAAGAAACTAGCATGATAGATACTGTAACAAATATCTCCATCTATGGTTTGCGTTCTCAAATATTCAATCCATTCATCTAAAACATTCTGCACATCACATTCATCTTGATTGAGAATATCAAAAATCATTTCACAGGGAATTGGTGTAGCGATTTCCACTAAGGTAAACAAAATCATTACTTTCATTTCTTTAGATGAATCATTCATTTTCATCCGTTCCCAATGTTTTTGGTAATAATCCTGTAACCCCTGTGGTAATTGAGTTAAATTCAAATCATTATATTTACCTTTTGCTATTTCTGGTAACACATAGCGCAAGTACATAAAATTATTTTCGCTTTTTGCAGCTAACTCTTTAATGAAAGATTCATCAGTGATATTTTTGCTGGTAATCCAATTTTGTAACCCGGTTTTATGTTCTGAATTATCATTTTCTAAACAAGAGCGAATATATTCTTGAATGTCTTTTGCGTTTTCTGCATCATATTTTTGATCAGTTAAATCTAAATATTCTTTTTTCAATCCTTCAGTATAGAGTCGTTCTTTAGTTGGTTCATAGCGTCGTCGTGTCAGCAAAAAGTAAACATTATCTGGTAGGGTTTTGGGTAAATATAAAATATTTTCTGCTCCTGGTTCTTGTTCTACCTCATCCAGTGCATCAACAACAATGATTAATTTTTCATTGTTGCTTATTTTTTCCGTAACTTTTACCAGTAATGTTGATAAATCAGCGTTTTCAACGTCTGTGATTTGATAGCGGTTAATTAGTTGTTTGCAAATGCTTTCAAGGAATAATTCAGGACTCTTACGATTTTCTTGTAAGTTGTTGAAATAACAAATTGTTTTATGTTCAGAAACGTATTTTGCAGCGATGGTACTTTTGCCCATTCCCGCATCACCGATAACTGTAAAATAGCCTTTTTTATTGGTATTGATGAAGTTTTGAAATGCTGTAAATACAAATCCGCGACCGCAGAAGGATAGTATTTTTTCATCAATGAGTGATTTAAATTCTGGTGGATAGGGATATGAATCTGTGTTTTCGTTTTTATTACGAAGTAATTCGTCTAACTTTTGAATGATTTCCTCAATTTTTTGAATACTGTATGATTCTACTAGATTACTACTGAGTTTTACTAATTCTATGAAAATAGATTTAAACTTTTCTAATTCCTGATGGAAATCAATCTTTAATTTCTTTATTTCCGTTCCTAAAGTATTCCAATCTTGTTCTTCCCACCCAATAGTATTATCTATTTCTTGCAAAAGCTGATCATAATTGTTCTGAGAAAAGCTTTTGGCAAAAGATTTTTTAATTTCATCTTTAAGAAAAATTTGTGTTAGTACATCTCGGTCATCTGAATCAGAATATTTAATAACAGTACAAGCATAAATAATATCAAAATTTTGAGGAGGATGTTCTGTTTGATCAAAGTTAAAATCCTGCAACATTTTGATGATAGCAGGATTACTTCTAATCTTATTGACAGCAATAGGAGCAGCACCACCGAAAACACGAGCAATTAAGACCAGAAGAGGTTGAGGAAAGTTCATAACACTTCTATGAAGGCAACTAATGACAGACTCCAAAATAATATACCATAAATGCCTAAGTGTTGTTTGTACACGCTTTATAACTGTATTTTTTATCTTCAGTTATGCTTTGGTGCGTTACGCTACCACTAACGCACCCTACGTATCTACTCCTTGAGCTTATCCTGGCAGGTATAATGACAACTCTGAGCTAAATTACCTTACCTTCCATGAATAACCCCCGTCAAGTAGCATTTACCGCACTCAAAGAAGTACACAAAGGAGCTTATACTGATGTCGCTCTTGATCGTGTATTACAAAAGTATAAATTACCCGACAATGACCGTCGGTTAATGACAGAATTAGTCTATGGCTGTGTAAGAAGACAACGCACTTTAGACGCTATCATTGACCAACTTGCTACCAAAAAAGCGCAGCAACAACCACCAGACCTTCGCACCATTTTACATCTCGGTTTATATCAACTTCGTTATCAAGAAAAAATCCCTGATTCTGCTGCTGTAAATACCACAGTTGAACTAGCAAAAGCAAACGGTATTTCTGGTTTAACAGGATTCGTTAATGGTTTTTTACGTCAATATTTACGACTTTTAGAAACATCATCAGAACCTTTACAATTACCAGAAAATCCTGTAGAAAGATTAGGAATCTTACATAGTTTTCCCGATTGGATAATTGAAGTTTGGTTAAATCAATTGGGTTTTGAGGAAACAGAAAAACTCTGTCAATGGATGAATCAAACCCCGACTATTGATTTAAGAGTAAATATTCTTAAAAGTGACATAGAACAAGTAGAATCAACTTTTAAAGATGCTGGTATTTTAGTCAGAAAAATTCCCCATTTACCCCAAGCTTTACGCTTAATTAGTAGTACGGGAGGTATTCAAAATTTACCCGGTTTTCAAGATGGTTGGTGGTGTGTGCAAGATAGTAGCGCCCAGTTAGTTGGTCATTTGCTTGACCCCCAACCCGGTGAGGTGGTAATTGATGTATGTGCAGCACCTGGGGGAAAAACTACCCATATTGCAGAGTTAATGGGGGATAAAGGCAAAATTTACGCTTGTGATAAAACAGCTTCTCGTTTACGCAAACTTACTGAAAATGCTAAACGTCTGAATTTACAATCTATCGAAGTCTGCACCGGGGATAGCCGCACTTTTACCCAATTTCACAACGTTGCGGATCGTGTATTATTAGATGCTCCCTGTTCGGGTTTAGGTACTATGCACCATCACGCTGATGCGCGTTGGCGACAAACTCCCGCATCTGTTGCAGAACTTTCCCAACTGCAAAAACAGCTATTATCACATACTGCCAATTTTGTCAAGCCTGGAGGAGTTTTAGTTTATGCAACTTGTACACTGCATCCAGCGGAGAATGAAGAAGTAATTTCTGAATTTTTAGCAGCACATCCCCAATGGCAAATTGAACGTCCTAGCTTTGATTTCCTTGATATTTCTACCTCTGGGTGGTTGAAGGTATGGCCTCATCAACAGGACATGGATGGTTTTTTCATGGTGCGCTTAAGAAAAACCAAGGATTCCGAGTGAATACTGCTAACGATTGTACCATTTGATGAAAGACCGAATCTACTAGAGGAGGCAGCAATGGTTAATCATTCCCATGTTAAAAACTTAGTTAAAATCCTGATTGGAGCCGCTTGGATTGATGGTAGAATCCAGCCAGAAGAAAGACAATATCTGCGGGAAATAGCTCAAGCTAAAGGTTTGGCTAATGATCCAGAGATTAAGCCTTGGCTGTATGAATTAGTACCAGTCAAACCAAGTCAATGTTACGAATGGGTGAGAGAATATTTAGGCGATCGCCCTAGTTTGGAAGAATGTGAAACTCTGATTGAAGCTATCAGTGGACTGATTTACAGTGATGGTGAAGTGGCTGTTGAGGAAGCAAAACTTTTGACCACATTGCAGGATTTAAGTAAATCCCATGATTCAACTCAACCAATTTACACCCCACTGCTAAAACAAATTCAAAAGCTTTACCGCCGTTGGGTGGATGTTCAAAATTAGGTAATGGGGACTGGGGACTGGTGACTGGTGACTGGTGACTGGTGACTGGTGACTGGGGGAATTTATGATTTTCCATCACAAAATGTACAGATTTTACAGGATTAATTAATTTCCCAATGACTAATCACTAATCACCAATTACCAATTACCAATTACCAATCACCAAATTTATTCTTTATCAACTTTAGGGACAAAATCAGGACGCTCTTTGCTTTCCCAACCTGCGGGACGTTTTGAGTTGTACCAAGCAATTGAACCGATGGTGACAGCCGCAATAAAACCAACTACATACACTAAAGTAAAAGCTAGTGGAAAATGGGGACCGGCTGCTACTGGTGCTGCTGTTTCTAGTAATAAATTCATGAGTATATGATCCTATTGCAATTAACAGTTCTTAACAAAGTATAAAACTAGCTTACCATCTACATCTGCCACCAGTGGGAAATATTACTCTTCAGAGGAGGAAGATGAAGAACCGGGTTTGAGTCTTTCCCGCCAAGAAGGTTGTGCTGAGGAAGATCCAGAGGAATTATTATTTACAGCAGGTGCAGAATTTGTTTGTTGTCTGGAACGAGATGATCTCGAAGTAGAATTATTACCTGACTGCCGAGAATTATAGCGTCGTCGTCTTCTGGGAGTGGTATCTTCCTCTTGTTGACGGTAACGCCGTCTACGTCTTGGGGTGTAATCTGATTGTTGTTCTACTTCAGTATTCCTGCGTCTGCGTCTGCGTCTGCTGGATGAATTATTGTTATCCTGATCTGAGCTTTCGTTACTATTAGAAATTGAGGCATTGAGAATTTTTTTCGGTTTGATGGGCTGGGCTTTAATTGTCCCTTTGCGATTTTCTAATTTAGGTCGTTCAGGAAACTTTTCTACTGGCATTCCCTCTACCGCTTTTTTCATAAATTCATGCCAGGTATAAGCGGCGCTAGTGCTACTACCATAGGTAGGGCGGTTATTATCATTACCTAGCCAAACCCCTGTGACTACCTGAGGAATATAGCCAATAAACCACAAATCACGGGCTTCGTCAGATGTACCAGTTTTCCCGGCTACTTGTCTATCATTTAATTGGGCAGCTGCTCCAGTTCCGTTTCTGACTACGTTGCGTAGCATCCAGGTCATAATGGCGGCGCTATCAGCATCTAAAGCTCGTTTAGGTTGGAAATCAGCAGACCAGATCACATTACCCTGACGGTTGAGGATGCGGCGAATGCCATGTACCTCTGTATGTAACCCCTGGGTAGCAAAAGAACCATAAGCACTGGTCAATTCCAGTAGATTTACTTCATTGGAGCCAAGAGCCAAAGAGTAGGTAGGCTTGAGTTCTGATTTAATTCCCATATCCTGAGCCAGTTTAATGGTTGGCTCATATCCCACATCTATTAATACCTTCACCGCAATTGTGTTAATAGAACGGGTGAGAGCATCTCTTAAGTTCATCGAGCCATAGAAATTTTCACTGTAGTTTTTTGGTTCATAGCCGTCTACTACTAATGGTGCATCTAGATAGCCATCGTAGGGACTTTTACCTGTAGCGATCGCCGCAGCATAGACAAACCCTTTAAATGTCGATCCTGGTTGCCTTTGTGCCTGCGTAACACGATTAAACTGATTTTCACCAAAGTCTTTACCCCCCACCATTGCTTGAATTTCCCCATTGCGGGGATCAATAGCTACTAAAGCTGCTTCTTTAAAATTTGCCCAACTACCTTGAGTTTTGAGAGTTTTAGTAACTGCTGCTTCTGCTGCCTTTTGCCAAGTCGGGTTTAAGCTGGTTTCTACAACTAACCCTCCTGCTGCTAACACATCAGGCGTAACATATTTGGGTAATTCCTGCTTAACGTAGGTAGTAAAATAGGGAAATTCGACTTGAAAGCGTTTGGGTAAATTGCTGTTAACTGTGAGAGGTTCTTGAATTGCTGCTTGCTTTTGTTCTGGTGTAATTACCCCATCTTCCTGCATTCTTTGTAACACCAGATTGCGCCTTTCTATGGCCAGTTGGGGATTTTTATCTGGGGCGTAAGCATTAGGAGCAGGAGCTAGTCCGGCAATGGTGGCCATTTCTGACAGAGTGAGTTGATCCACCGATTTACTAAAATATACCCAGGCGGCATCTCCCACACCGTAAGCACCAGAACCCAAATATACTAGATTCAGATAACGTTCTAAAATCTCTTCTTTGCTGAGTTCCTGCTCTATTTTCTGAGCCAGACGGACTTCCTTGAGTTTGCGCCAAATTGTTCGCTCTTGCGTGAGGAAGAGTATTCGCGCTACTTGTTGAGTGATGGTACTACCACCTTCGACCACATTTTGCGATCGCAAATTATTGACAACTGCTCTGAGAATACCCTGTTTATCTACACCATTGTGTTGTTGAAATCTGCGGTCTTCTGAAGCGATAAAAGCTTTCTTTAAGTTATCTGGTATTTGTTCTAGCTTTAGCTGTTCCCTGGTCGCTTCTCCTTGCTGCTGGAGAACAGTACCATCTATAGCCTTAATAGTTAGTGTTTGCTCTCGTATTACTGCATTTAGCTCTGATTTATCTGGCAAAGAACTATCTATTTTGCCAACACCATAATTAAAGGCAATGATCCCGCCACCTAAACCTACGAAACCTAAACCTGTCCAAAACCACAGACGACGATAAAAAGGTTTATCGCTCCTACCAATTCTGGCAACCATTGCAGATGATACAGTTGTCATCTGGCTTAGTAACTGCCTTGCCTTCACCAGCATTGTTGGTGGTAGGTTTTCATGTGTGGACTCCTCGTTTTTGTGATGATTCCCTAGTGGCAAGAGCAGCTTCTCCTTGTCAGAGTTACTTAAATTTATTGATCCCCAAAGGCGAGGGTTTGGGCGCTAATTGCGTTAGACTATCATATCCCATAAAGAATCACTTAATTCAGTCGGAAATTGAGTTATTCTCAAAACGGTTAGTTCAATTGGCTTCTGAACATGATTAAATAATTTTGGGGATATCAAGACCATCGAAAAAGTTGATAACCGACTAAGCAAAACTGATCCCCCGCCACCTAGAGAGAGAATTTGGCAAAGTAAGAATGTCTAAAAAATTGGCCAGAAGTGCCATTGCTCTCGGCAGTAACATGGGTGATCCCCAAAGAATTTTAGCAGCTTCTCTGGAGACTTTAGCCCAAACTCCTGGTATTATTCTCGAAGCCAAATCCAGTTGGTATAGAACCAAAGCTATTGGTCCGCCCCAGCCAGATTATTTGAATGCCTGTGCCATATTGCAAGTAGAAATGCTACCCCAGGCGTTATTAACAAGCTTGTTAGCAATTGAACAAAAATTTGGGCGTGTACGTCGAGAACATTGGGGACCACGAACCCTGGATTTAGATTTATTGTTATATGATGACTTAATCTTAGATCAGCCAAATCTTCAAATCCCCCATCCCCGGATGTACGAACGAGCTTTTGTCTTAGTCCCACTGGCAGAAATTGCCCCAGATTGGAGAGAACCCGTATCTGGTCTGACAATTGGGAATATGCTGCAAGAAGTAGACCGTTCTGATGTACACTTAGTTTAAGGATGAATCACCGACCATTACATTACCATCCTTGGCAGCAGAAACACCCTGATTTCACAATAAACCCCCGTATATATTCTGTGTATCTACAGACAATAGAATTTTACTATGCCACTAGGTAGAGAATTACCACAGCTACTCAAGCAACGTTTGTTTCATAAAGGACGCAAGTTTGACTTTGAAGTTAATCGCTTGCGTTTACCCAACAAATCTGAAGGAGAATGGGAATGTATTCGTCATCCTGGTGGCGCTCTGGCTCTTCCCGTCACAGCCGATGGTAAACTGATACTTGTACGTCAGTATCGGTTTGCAGTTCAAGGTAGGTTGTTAGAATTTCCAGCAGGTACTGTAGAACCCAATGAAGAACCCTTGGAGACGGTTCAACGAGAAATTGAGGAAGAAACAGGCTACCGCGCTCATCAGTGGGATAAACTAGGAGAGTTTTTCTTGGCTCCTGGCTATTCCGATGAAATTATCCATGCTTTCTTGGCTAGAGATTTGGAAAAGCTGGAAACACCCCCACAGCAGGAGGAAGATGAAGATATCGAAATAGTATTTTTCACTCCTGAAGAGCTAGAAACAGCTATTCGTGACGGACAACCTGTAGATGGTAAAACGATAGCCAGCTTTTTCCTAGCCCGGTCGTTTTTGATGTAATTTAAAAGGGAACAGGCAACAGGCAACAGGCAACAGGGAAATCCCCATAATTAACATTAGGGGATTTGAAACGGACGTATTTTTCCGGCTTTTGGCGATTAATTAGGGCTTGATGAAAAAATGTAAAACTCAGATAAATCAAAGGTTTTAGGCTGATAAGTAGGAAAGTAGGTGC
>JBJOKS010000073.1:0-8552 GCA_046045965.1 Cyanobacteriota bacterium
AACTTGTGAAAGAAGGACTTTCCTTTGAGACAATTATTCAAGATTATTATCCAGACTTAGAAGTTGAAGATATTCGTGCTTGTTTGCGATATGCGATCGCTTTGGTAGCTGCTGAGGACATTCATCTGATATCAGCTTAACCATGAAATTTTTACTGGATCAAGATGTATATGCAGTTACCGCCAGATTCCTTGCTGATGCTGGACATGATGTTATACTTGTAGCTGAGATTGGTCTTTCCCAAGCAAGAGATGAGGAAATACTGAAAACAGCACAGGAACAAAACAGAATTGTTGTGACAAGAGACAGAGACTATGGAAATCTTGTTTTTGTCAGATCACTTGGAACTGGAGTCATCTGCCTGCGTATTTTACCTAGCACTGTCAATGTTGTTCACATTGAATTTACTAGAGTTTTACAATCATACTCTGAAGCAGAATTAGTAGGAGCATTTGTAGTTATAGAACCAGAAGGACATAGACTGAGAAAACCATTTTCTTAAACATTTTTTACTTTCCGTGTGAGGGGTTTTCTCAAAAAATTAATATCTTGAGTAAAAAATATTTAATCGGTGGGTAATTTCATTAGTATTTCTGAAACCTAACCCGACTATTCGAGGTGTTGAGGGAAGATGTCCTCTCTTTGCATCTAAAGTAAAATTATAATCTTCGTATTTTATCAATTCATTCTTAGCAATATTTTCAACCCAACCACATCTAGCTGTAAACTGTTGATGATTTTGAAGAATTTGTTTTTGGATACTAAAACCAAACCTCCTATCACTATATTTAACCCAAAGTTGATTAATTATATGTAAATCATAGCGGGGAAATTTTCTAATATCTCCATCATCTAACCAACATATATTTTCACGTTCAGATATTTTCAGCATTATAGAATAGGTTTCTTTATCAGCATCTTTCCAGTTTTGTGCAGCTAATAATTTCTGTAAATTTCTATAATCCATTCCCGAAGCATGAGATACTAAGGTTAATTCATCTGTTAATTGGGATAATTGTAATTGTAAATTTGATAAAGATTGTAAAATAGTTGGTTGTTCTGGTTGTTCAATATGAGTTTGTAATTGTGATATTTGTGTTTTTATCTCTGCTAATTCTTGGATAATTTGGGTATTTGCTTGTGGTTCATTTAACATTGTTTTTAACTTCTCTATTTCTTCTGTAGCTTGACTTAAATTACTTTTGGTTTCTGTGGTTATTTGTTCAGTGGTTTCTAGTTTTTCTTGTGTTTCACAAAGTTGAAATTTTAATGTTTGTATTTCTGTTTGCAAAGTTTGAAAAGTAACAAGGAAATTATTTTGAGTTTCTTGTAATTCTGTTTTCGCATTTCTCAATTCTTCTATTGCTTTTTCGTAAACTCCTAAAGGTGTTTTCCAGTTGTTATCAGATGTCATCATAAAATTCACCCTATTTTTACCTGATATTGATTAATTACCTTTTAATTACCTTTTAATATTTGTTGTGAATAACTACCCTGTAATTTCAATTGCTCTTGTTTAGAATAATCAGCTATTGTACTACGCCAAAATTCACATAATAAACCATATTTCATCCAGTCTTCAATTGCTCTACGTCTTAATTCTGGAGATTTTCTGACTAAAGCGGCCATCATTGCTGCATTATGTTGTAATTGTCCATAGGTTTGTAAGACTTGATCAATAGGTGTGTTTTCATGTAATTTAGTCAATTCATAACATTGATTTAATTTATAAAGCTGCATATCGGAAATACTACCACCAAATTTCCAGCCAATTCCTAATTGTTGTCTACATTTATCTAAAGGGTTGGGTAAAGCATGGTGTAAATGTCTTTTTAATTCATTACGAATAAATTCTAATTTACCATCTATTGCTTCATCTATTTTATCTATCAGTTTACTCGCATCTGCAAATAATTGATTTTCTAAATTTTCGACTCTTTGCAAACTACTGTCTACACCTGTAATAGCTTCCATAACTGCTAATGAAAGTTGATTAATGCGATTTTCTAAATAAAAGTTGGTTTGACTAATTGTTTGTTGTGAGTCTTTAATTACTTGTTCTCTTAATTGATTAATTTCTTGTAAATTAGCCTTGACTTTATCGTTAGCATGATTCAGTAAGTTTTCAATATCTACCTTTGTCTGAGTTTCTAAATCTTCTATTTCTTGAAGACGTTGTTGTGATACATAGTCAAATTGATCAGCTAGAGGTTTGAGTTTATGATCAAATAAGTTGGATATTTCTTGACTACCTTCTTTAATCACGTCTTTTGCTGCACGTTCAAATTTTTTAACTACACCCCCAAACAACCATCCGATCATTTTTTTAACATCCTCTCAGCACAAATTTTAATATTATAAATATAACACTGAAATCACTACTCCCTTCCCACCAGAAGAATACCGATTGAATGAACCACGAAGCAACGAAGGACACGAAGGAAGAAGAGAAGAAGATAGGTAATCTTAGACCGGGAAGGGGGTAAGTATATAATGAGTTTACAAAAAATATGTGTGAGCATAAACATTAATTTACTTTTCTGTTATTTTTCATCGGTGAACAAATTTAATAATGATATTATACAACGCCTCATCCGTAGGTAGCGATCGCATATCCCAGTACCTACTCAATAGTTACCAGTAAAAAAACAACTGACCACAGAAGCACAAATTGGTTTACACTGGATACAGTGAAAGATTAAGAAATATTAAATTTTTACCAGTGCAGTCATGGAATGTATCATAAATCGCCGCGCTCAGTTTTCAGCTACTCATCGGTATTGGTTACCAGAATTGAGTGAAACCGAGAACCTAGAAAAGTTTGGTCCTTTCTCGAAATTCCCCGGTCAAGGTCATAACTATGTATTATTTATTTCCATGTCTGGGGAACTGGATGAGTATGGAATGGTGTTAAACCTGTCTGATGTGAAACACACCATCAAAAATGAAGCTACCGGTCAACTAGATTTTTCTTACCTCAATGATGTGTGGCCAGAATTTAAAGAAACTCTTCCCACCACAGAAAATATTGCTAAAGTCATCTGGGAACGGTTAACACCTCATTTACCCATCGTTAAGGTGCAGTTGTTAGAACATCCGCAGATGTGGTCAGAATATCAAGGAGAAGGGGAAAAAGCCTCTTTAACTGTCAGAAGTCATTTTAGTGCTGCTCATCGTTTAGCGCCTAATCTGAGTGCAGAAAAATATGGTAAATGTACCCGCACCCACGGCCATAACTATCATTTAGAAGTGACTGTAGAAGGGGAAATAGACTCACGCACAGGAATGATCGTAGATGTTCAAGCTTTAAATAAAGTAGTTGAAGATCACATTTTAGAATTATTCGATCACTCCTGCATTAATGAAGATATTCCTTATTTTGCTGAATCACAAATAGTTCCCACAACTGAAAATATTTCCCGTTACATTAGTGATTTACTGCAATCTCCGATTCAAGAATTGGGAGTAAAATTATCCCAGGTGAAATTATTTGAAAGTGAAAAATTGTGGGTAGAATACAAAGGTAATGGAGCGGAAACATTTTTCAATGTTGCTACTGATTTTAGTTCAGCACATAGATTAGCTCATCCTGATTTGAGTTTAGAGAAAAATAAACAAATTTACGGTAAATGCGCTCGCATTAATGGACACGGACATAATTATCATTTAGAAGTCACCGTCAAAGGGGAAATTGACCCAATTACAGGAATGGGAGTTGATTTAGGTGGTTTAAATCAAATCATTCAAGATTATGTAATTGAACCAATGGATCATGGTTTCTTAAATAAAAACGTGCCTTATTTTGCCCAAGTTGTCCCCACAGCAGAAAACATTGCATTTTATATTAGTAATATTTTGCGATCGCCTATTCAACAACTAGGAGCAGAACTTTACAAAATCAAACTTGTTGAAAGCCCAAATAACTCCTGTGAAATTTACGCTGCTGACTTAAATAAAACTTCTGTAAACGCAGCAGTAAAACAACCAGAATTAGCAGCAGTTTAAGTTAAGGAGTCAGGAGTCAGGAGTCAGGAGTCAGAATATTTATACTGCATCCTGCTCCTGAATTCTTACTTTTTATCATTGAAAAAAATATCGACGACGAGCTAAATTGCGTAAATAGCGATAAATAACCCAAGCCAAAACCCCCAAACCGAGAGTTAGGAAAATTTCTCTCAGTATAAACCAGAAAATATCAGGTTCAAAAATCTGTATTGGTCGCAAAGGACTAAGCTTTCTCACAAGAATAAACCAACCAAAAATAGCATTACCACCTAATACAAGAGAACACACAATTAAACATCTTTGCCAAAAACGCTGCTTGGGAGTATTACCAGAAATTAAAGTAATAGGACGTTTACCTTGAGATTTTCGCAGAAATTGTTCTAACCGCCAAAACAACCATAATAAAAAAGGAAATAAACAATAACCAAGAAAACTAATAGGACGAGGATAAACCCAACTTCTAGATAAAATATTTACCAAAGCATGAAATAAAACCGAATTTAACCAAGCAGTAAAAATTAGAATTCTATCTTTATTTAAACGACTTCTAAAAAAAAGATATCTTCCTAAAGCATAACCCCAAGGAGCGACAAACATAGAATGTACGGGAGTGCTAATAATTCGTTCTAAAATTGGTGCAGTCCCATGAAACCAATAAACCCAATTTTCCTCAGCAGTAAAACCTAAAGCAGCAGCTATAGTAAACATGAAAACTGTACTGGTGCGTAACCTATAACTGCGTTGAAAATAGCCGATGGGAATAATAACAGCAGCAAACTTACAGCCTTCTTCAACTGGACTGATGACCACCAACTGCCGCAGGGCAAAACCAACAAAATAACGTTGTATTTTTGCCCAGTTTATAACAGAATTAGCAGCAATTTCTACAGCCCATTCTAACCCCAGAGCCACAAAACCAGATATTGCACCAAAAACGAACAAACATAGCAGTTGAAATGGAGGAGGAGGCGCAGAAATTCGCCGATCATAAAACCACAAAAACAAAAGTGGTGGAATTATTGCCCAGAGTACAAGAGATAAATCATTCACACCTTATTTACTTACTTTAGCAATAATAGTCCGATGACGAGGACTGTTATTAGTAATAGTTGGATTTTGAAAACCTGCCTCAACTAAAGCTTGCTCAATATCCAAAGTGAAATATTCATCTAAATAAGGTTCTGTACTTTTGAGCAAAGTGAAAACATAGGTAGGCATTTTTTTGTAAATTTCTGATTTTGGATTCATGTCCATAATTGTTAAATTTCCACCTGGACGTAACACTCTTCTCGCTTCTGCAAAAATCTTTTTAGTTGCAGATTGGGGCAATTCATGACACATTAAAAAAATAGAAACTAAATCAAAAGAATTATCTGCTAATCCTGTAGATTCAGCTTGAGCATGAACCCAGTTAATATTACTTTGACGTTGTTGAGAACGATAATTAGCAACTGCTAAGAAATAGGGAGATAAATCTAAACCTGTAGTTTCCGCTTGGGGATAAATTTCTTGTAGAGCAAAGGTACTCATACCCACACTACAACCTAAATCTAAAATATCTTTTGGTGCTTGGGAAATGGAACTTTTGAGGATGTTGTGATAACTTTCTCTGAGTTTGGCATCACCTTCAGCTTGGAAATCTTGCCAAATTTTAGCGTGTACCGCATGAGCAGCAGATTCAACTTCAAAAGCTGCTTGCCAACTGAGATTTCCGGTTTCGTAGGCATGGAATGAAGTAACGTAATAGTCTGGGTAGGTGAGTTGAGGATTTTGCACTTGAGCTAAATCATTTGCCCAATCTCGTGCTTGTAGTTTTTCAACTTCTTGATACCAATTTACACCTATTTTCTCAGCCCGTTTAATCATCATTTGTCTGGCTTGGTGTTTAGCCAGGTTAAATAAAGGCTTAACCGAAAGGATGCCATTTACTAAGCGGGAAGGTAGATCAGGAGAGGTTTTGATAGCTGTAGTCATAAATTTTTGAGCTGGTTAGCTGGGAACAACTTTATTTTATATTAGGTGACAGGTGACAGGTGACTGGGGACTGGGGACTCTTTACTGGGGACTGGGAAAAAATATTTACCTTCTTCCTCCTGACTCCTGACTCCTGACTCCTGACTCCTTATTTACTGGGTTTTAAAGCTAACAACATTTCCATCTGAGTGGTAGATTTATCGGGACTATTAACAGTCACTCCAAGACCACGAATAGAGTCTAGGATAGCTTGAGCATCTGGGGGAAGAGGTTGAGCAGCTGTAGCTAAACGAGGTATCAGAGAAGAGGTGTTTTCCATATCGAGATAGAAATAACCACCATTGGGTTGTTTTAAAGAACCAGTTACAGCTTTAAAGGTGTCGCTATGATCAAGGGTTTTACCTTTGTTGTCTGCTAGTGTTTCGGCAACGGGTCCACCAATAGCCAGAAATAGGGTATCCTGATCTAACCAACCATGTGCGATTAAAGCACCTTGTTGGGGAATTTGCCATTCTGTGATATTTTTACCACCTATGTTTCTTTGAACTACGTTGAATGATTGCTTTTTGGCTAAGTCATCTAGTTTGGTAAAAGTGGTTTCGGCTGTTTTGCGATCGCTCGTATCAAATACCATCGCTCCCCCAAAACCCACATTTGCTAACAAACCTTGACTAGATTTAACCGCACCAAAGGCAAATTCGCCATTCATCCAACTAAAAATATCTTTATCTAAATCAATATTGACAAATTGTTTGAGTTGTCCGCGAGTCTGTTCAACGCCTTGCTTAATTTCAGGATAATCTTTTGATTGTTCTAGAAAGGTTTGCCAACTACGATTTATATTCTGCCCAGTGACTAGGGCAATTGTATCACTAGGAAATTGTCCCACTATTTTAGCTGGACTGCTTTGATACTGAAATGTGTTCAGTTGGGGATCTAAATTAACTACCGCTTTTAACCGCAGTCCCGCATCATCCACACCAACACCAGCTACGACTGATTTTACTTGCTTGAGTTGTGCCAAAGTTTGCGGTTGTAATTGTCTACCTTGGGGATTTAAAGCTATTAATTGCTGCGCCATGTTAGCGTAATCAGGCACATAAATTTGAGCAAGGCTGTTTTTAACATCCACACCTTTAGCTAAAATGCTACTTGCTCCTTCTTTACTGGCAAAAGAAGGTTCACCTTTATAGGTGTCAATCGCTTTTTCTACAGTTTGTTTTTCTGGCGCTAATAATATATGAGTATTATTTAACACTGCTACATAAGTTGATTTACCTTGATTTTTACTGCCAATAATTTTCTGACCTTTGTAGTCTGATTCTTGAATTTGTGCGTTTTTTTGCTCTTTCAACTTGTTAGCAAAATTTAAGGCGTTGAGTTTATCTTTGATACCTACTACCAATAGAATATTTGACTGTGGCTGTACCGGGATAGGTGGAATTGACGGATTAGGTGTAGTGGGTGTGGGTGGTAACACAGCAATCATCACCCCACCTACCCAGGGTTTGATATCTGTTTCATAAGAAATGTTACTATCACTGAATAGCTCTTTATTAACATCTTGTAGACTTTTTGCTATTAGCTGCTGCGCTTGTGTATTGCCAAATTGCTGCAACTTGTTCCAAGATTGGGGATCAGTGTTGACGTAGGTGGCCATTAAAGCATTAGCAGGTACTATTTTCGCACTACCCATAGGACTGGAGCTATCTCCCAAGGGAGCTTTAAAATATATATAAGCAGCGATACCTCCCGCTACAACAATGGCAGTGCTAATAGCGGGAACGAGAAACTTTGATTTGCTTTCAGGCATTGTGATTATCCTCTTTTGTTTAAAGTATCATCAGATAGTTACAACATTAATAGTCTGGTTTGGGGATGATGATTACCAATTTCGGCTCATGACTCGGTATTTACCGTTAAAATTAGTATTTCTACACACTAACAATTTGTAGGAACTCTAAAAAGGACTTCACTAGAGTCAGGAGTAAATCCGTAAATGGTATCTTAATTTGATATGCAAAAAGTAGTCGGATTCTTAGTTACAAGTTATTCTAAGCTATAAGAATAATTGGTGGTATTTTTACTGGATGTGATGCTAGAAAATCTTGTAAAGATGATGCAAAAGAGGAGAAGAGCAGATGATATCATGTCCGGCTAATTACTGATAATAAACTTTTTGCAGTTCTCAATGCCCTATTCCCTATTCCCTGCCGAAACAGATATGATAACTATTCAAACGGACATGATATGACATCAAGACATGGAGACTTGGGAGCAAAATGAGAAAATTGATTTAAATCATTACCTCCCAGACAAAATCCTGATCAAATCACCATTTTGATTGGGGAAAAGCATCTACAGATCGCTATTTTTATACAAGTTTCAGGATGACAAGGTCAGTAATAAGCAATGTTGCAGTTTTATTTTGATACAGAGAATAACAAACACAAATCTTTTGAGCTACCAGGAGCTAAACCACACTATAATCCTGACAGACCGGGACAAGTAGAGCATATTTTTCTGAACCTCAGTTTGGATATTCCCAACCAAAGTTACTACGGAAATTGTAG
>JBJOKS010000074.1:0-8321 GCA_046045965.1 Cyanobacteriota bacterium
AATTGGTATGAAGTGCAGAGAAACTTATTCACTTTAGTTGTCCGCGACTACATTGTGGACAATCTTACCAATGCTTATGGTGCTTAATCTACATGAATTAGTTTTTTTGTCAATGCGTAACTCCTAGAAGTTTAAGGGAAGTTAATAAGCCTCCTAATAAATGGTCAGTTTATGAACAAATCCTCAGAATCCCCTATTATTTTGTTTATAACCGTTATACAGATGATTTTAATTGTTTTGGGTTGGTAATAGGTCGTTATCAACCTTTGTCAATTAATGGACTAGGGGTATGGTTAGAAGAAGCAGAACTGGGTTTAGGATTATGGCATGGAGAATATCAAGGTTTAACTAGATCGTGGCTACGTTGGTATGATCGAGATAATAACTGGTTGCCTACACCAGTAGAACAAGAAAAGCAACGTGCAGAACAGGAAAAGCAACGTGCAGATTTAGCCGAAGCAGAATTAGCTAAATTAAGACAGTTACTAGCAGAAAAAGGAGTTAATTTATAGTATTTCCGTAAATGGTGAACTCACACTAATGAATAATCAAACTATCTCTGGTCATTTCTAAAAAATCATACGTTAAAAACAATTCGATTATTTGAGTGATATTTTGTAGAAAAAGCTGTTCAATTTGTTTATTACTAATATTACCTGTCGTTATTAGTAGTAGTTTTTAAGGCTCTTGTTTGATTAAAAAAGAATCTAAAAAATCTTTATCTTTGGTAATAACAATTCTCTGTTCCAGAATTGATAATTTGTTGATTTCCGAATCTGGAGTTGCATTTTTTAAGAGGATGTCTGAAAACTTTTTCGTGTAGTATCCAACACTTGTAGATCCTCCTAAATCCTCCTTAAAAAGGAGGAATTTGAGTAATTTATCCCCCCTTTTTAAGGGGGGTAGGGGGGATCTGGATCAATTCTGATACTTCTCAGACATCCTCTAAAGGCAGATTAACATCACAACCTAAGTTCTCTAATAAATTAGCAATTCGCATTGGTAATTGAGCATCAATCAAGAATTTCATGAAACTAATTGGAAAATACTTTTAACTTGAGTGAGTCGAGTAGCAAAGCTGAGAACTGCTAGAATGTCTTCGTATTCTAAATCATCATAATCTTCTAAAATATCATCAATATTCATGCCTGAACTCAAAAGTTCTAAGATCATTTCCACCGGATAGCGTAATCCACGAATACACGGTTTACCATGACAAATATCATGGTTAATTGTTATTCTATTTAATAGAAGGTTATTCATAATAATTAGATGTTATGTTGGCACTAAATTAATTTTATCTGCATCTTGGGAAAATGGCTCTCTTTGTAATAGAAAATCTAGGACAATATTGGTATCAACTAAAACTCTCACTAAAGATACTTCTCCACTCGTCGCTCTTCTAACATTGCAGCTACTTGCTCATCAGTTGGTGCAGGTTGGTCTGTTTTCAATAAGCTTCGCATCCGTTGAATCGCGCTAGATCGGTCAACATCGAAAGTTGGCTGATTTTGCAATGACTCAATTATGGCACTGACTAACGCAAGGCGATCACTTGATGGTAGTTTAAATATCTGCTCTTTAAGTTCTTGTAACAACATAGATAGCTCGTATGCTTGAATGGTTGTCTAATATATGTTGTCTATTCACCATATTATAAGCGATCTCGCTTTATAAGTCTAATTTGAGCGATCGCACTACAATATAACCCCTCATACTTAACACCAACAAGCGATCGCACTTGGTCAATCCAATCTACCGGCTAAGAGGTAATGTAGGCTAACATAAAGCTCACCTTCGGCGTTTTTTCAAATTCTCACACTGCTTTCGCTAGTGGCATGAATATTTCAACGGATTCAAACGGTACAGATATTTTGTCTTCTTCTGTCCGTTCAATTAATCCCAGTTCTTCCAGGCGATTTACGTCTGTGTGTACGTTTGAATAGTTTCTTTCGGCTGTTTTTGCCAGCGCGTAAATACTGCATGGCTCTATTTTGCTTAAAGTATCAAGTAAATCAAGTCTAGCAGGTGTTAGCTCGCTAAAAAGTGATTTTGCAGATTCAAATGAAAGTCTAAAATTTACTGGCTTTCCAATTTCGGAGTCTTTAATTTGTTGACGAGCGGCTCGGATTGCAGAACCACCCTTGGCTACTTCAATAATTGCTTTCATGATTCACTCCATGTTTCAATGTCTTTTTCAAAATCGTCAAGCAATTTATCAATACTTGTGAATTTGTAATCTATTTCGTGTGAGTTTATATGTTTATGATCTCCTTTTCCGCGTTCGTTGTCATATCGAATTCTACATTTTCCATTCTGCCCGTAAAATAATCTGTATTTGTATTTATGTGTGCTTGGTGGTATTGGTTCTGGTAATTCCCAGATAACAACCTCGACGATTGATCCGTCGTCATGAACTTCTTTTGCTTTGGCGATTAGAGTGGCCTTCATGTATTGCATTGTAGCAATATATTTAACTTCTGTCGAGTAGCAATATTATGATCCCAACGGCACAGTTGAGCGATTACTAAGTCCCGCTTTGCGATCGCACTTTAGTTAATCTAACCTGTGAGCGATCGTACCCGCTGCACCAGAATTGTTATACAGAATTTGCAGATTCAATTTCAGCTACATAATATGTGACATTCTCGATCAGTTTCTGCATCACTTTTGGAAGGTAAGCCTCAAATTTAGGTTGATCGATATCAGGATAAGGATATCCATGATAGTCATGAAGATACGTGATAATTTCTTGACGAGTCTGATTTGAAAGCTTTGCAAATGGATCGGAAACTTCGTAGTCGTGCATATCAGAAAGATGGATCAACTTGCAGCCGAATAAGTAGATAATCTCTACCCAACCGCCGAGATGTGCGGCAATATCTAGCATTTCCCGATCCGTAATTCGGCGATACCTACCGTTAGCTGTGGCAGTTGTCCATTGGTTGCCATTAACCGAGTCCGCCATTAATGCTCGTGCAGTTTGTGACGAAGCACCTTGCTCGGAAAGATATGCAACACGAATAAGTGAGTCAAGTTCCTGCCGCAACAATCCAACTGCAACACTAAACGAACCATTTCGCAATAAAGCTTCCAGTGCGACTTGATGTTCTGCGGAGCGAGCGCGAACTTGACGACAGAAATTTGTAACGTATTGCTCCATTATCGTTAGATAATAACAAGAAAAATTATGGATATTGTCAATATCCTATTCTTAACTATAGGACTCCTATTTGATTTTTTGATTTCTGAACAGAATTTCAGATAAAACCCTTATTTAACGGAATTTTCCCTTTCAATATGCGTTCAAGATTCAAGTCAGATTCCTATAGTTCAATTATCAGATGATTTTAACTTAATTCCCAAAACCTGAGTATAAGCACCTCTAGCCTGAGTTACGCCAATTGTGCGTTGTGCCGATTCTATCATCGGACGACGCAGACTCACAACAATAAACTGTGCTTGTTCTGCTTGTTGTTTAATCATTTTCGCTAATCTTTCCACATTAGCACCATCTAAAAACATATCAACTTCATCAAAAGCATAAAACGGTGATGGACGATATCTTTGCAGTGAGAAAATAAAACTTAATGCAGTTAAAGATTTTTCTCCCCCAGACATGGAAGCGAGACGCTGTACCGGTTTTCCTTTGGGGTGTGCAACTAAGTTTAACCCGCTATTAAAAGGATCTTCTGGGTTATCGAGTTGTAAATAACCGTCACCATCTGATAAGGTGGCAAAAATTGATTGGAAGTTCTCATTTACTGCGTCGAAAGCTTCTTTAAATGCAGTTTGACGTAAGGTGGTAAAGTTTTCAATTCTTAATAATAATTCTGTTCTTTCCCCTTCTAAGGTTTGTAATTTCTGCGTTAGTTCTTGCAAACGACCTTCGACTATTTCATAATCAGTCAAAGCTAACATATTTACAGGTTCCATTGCCTGTAAACGTTTGCCTAAACTGCGTAATTCTTTTTGCAATTCTTCTAAATCAACTTTATCCGGTACTTCCGGTAACGGACTGGGTAAGTCTGCTGCCAAAGTTTGTAACTGCGTTCTTAATGCGGTTAAGTCTTCTCTGCGTTTTTCTTGGGTTTCTTGCAGTTTCTCAATTTCCCATTGTAATTGTTGTTGACGCAATAATAGCGATCGCACTTCCTGTTCTGTTGCATCTCGTTTCTTTTTCTCTTCACCTAAATTTTGCTCAAGTTCCCGTAAACTAGCTTGAATTGCGGTAATTTGGGTGTTGAGTTCAGAAAGTTGACTGTTAACGGTTGACTGTTGACTGCTAACGGTTGCTTGTTCTTGTTGATATTCAATAACTCGCGTTTCTGATTCGGTAATTTTTTCTTGTAACCGCTGTTGTTGATTTTCTAGATTTTGCAATCTTTGTTCTACTTCCCTAACAGCAGTTTCTTTTTGTTGTAATTGCTGCTCTTGAATTTTAATGGTAGCTTGGATTTCTTGCCATTCGCTAGGGGTTTGGGAGGATTCCAACTCAGCTAAAGTATGTCGTAAATGTTGCAGTTCATTTTCTTTTCCTGGTAATTCCCGATCTAAAATTTCCAGACGAGATTGAGCATTGTTGAATTTTCCGTTATTTTGGGATAATTGAGCGCGAGTATTTTCTAACTGCGTGTTTAGATTTTTAATCTCTTTCTTTAACTGCTCTAAATATAACTGTTGTTCTCTTTTGCCTTGTCTTGCTTCCGTTAATTCCAAACCAAGCTGCTTACTACGACTAGATAAATTAGTAATCGCTTCTGCACAACGTTCTAAAACTCTCTCAATATCTCCTAACCGCGTTCTTAAATTAATAACTTCTTCCGATTCCTTAACTTCCCCTGTAGCAAATTTTAACGCCGAACGCTGAGTATTACTTCCCCCAGACATAGCACCGCTAGTCTCTAATAACTCTCCATCTAGGGTGACAATGCGATAGAGTCCAATTTGTTTTCGCGCTTGTTCTAGAGTTGCGAAAACCACCGTATTACCGAAAACATACTTAAAAACTTCTTGATAACGTTTATCGCACTCTACCAGATTCATCGCATATTCTACAAAACCGTCAACATAACGCAAAGTTAAATCTGGGGTAAATTTTGGCGCTTTAATTTTATTCAAAGGTAAAAAAGTCGCTCTCCCCGCACGTTTTTGTTTTAATAATTCAATTCCCGCAGCAGCAACCCGATCATCCTCTACCACGATATGTCCCAATCTTGCACCCGCAGCAGTTTCCAAAGCCAAGTGATAGCGAGATTCAACCTTACCCAAATCCACCACCAACCCACACAAACCAGGTAAACCAGATTGAATAATTACCTTACTTGCTTGAGTTCCTTGAACTTCCTGCTGTGCTTGGGTTTGTGCTTCTAGTTTATCTAATTGACGCTGTTTTTCCCGCTGTTCTTGTAATAAACGTTTTTGGGTATCTTGTTGCAATTGCAATTCCTGATCAGTCGCTGCTAAATTCTCTGCTAAATTCTGAATAGGTGTATTAGCAGCGTTAAACTCAACTTCTAATTTTTCGCATTCAGCTTGTTTTTCTGCCAATTGCGGTTCTAAACTGGCAATTATCTGAGATTCTTCTTCAATAAGTTCTTGTAACTGGGAATTTCTTTCTCTCAGTTGTGCTTGTTCAGTTCTTTGAGGTTCAAGAGTTTGCAGTAAAGATTCAATTTGGCGATTTAAAGCCGTTTGTTGTTGTACCCAAGCTTCCGAAGCAGTAGCAATTTCCGCAGCAGCTTGACGAGAAGTTTCTAAATCTTGTTTTGCCGTATCTCGTTCATTTTGTAAAGACGTTAATTGCAACCTTTCTAAATTTTGTTGTTGTGCAGCTTGTTGTAAAGAAACTTGATATTGTTGTATTTCCTGCTGACTCTGGTTTAACCGTTTAACCGTTTCCTGTAAATGAGACTCTAACTCACCTTGCTGACGTTGAAGTTGCTTTCGTTCCGCTTCTTGGGTTGCAAAAGTAGACTGTACCGACAAAAGCTCATCTTCACCCAATGATTTTACACGAGCATTAAGAGCATCAAGAGCCGTAGTTTGTTCATCAATATTCTTATTAACAGCAGTTAAATTATCAGAAAGTTGAGAAAAAGCAATATCACCAGCTTGAATATCTGCTACTAACTTTTCCTGCTTTGCTTGGAGAGAACGCCATGATAACACAGCTTCCCAAGATTGTTTTTCTTGAAACTCCTGTTTCAGTTGACGATATTTATCCGCTTTTAGCTTATCTTGATAAAGGCGATCGCGTTGAAGAGTTAACTCACCTTCAATAATGCGACAACTATCTTCCTTTTCCTTAACCTCATCCAACGTTTCCTTAGCTTGATTAATCTTACGATCAAACGCAGCAACACCAGCCAACTCATCAATAATTTCGCGACGTTCCTTAGCATTCATAGAAATAATGCTAGTCACATCACCCTGCAAAACCACATTATAACCTTCAGGGTAAACTCTTAAATTTTCCAACTCCTCATGTAACTCAGTCAAAGTACAAGAAGACCCATTAATATAATAATTAGAAGTATAACCACCCTGAGAATTAACCCGTAAACGTCGAGTAACACTCCACTCAGTTGGGGACTGGGAGTTATTTTTCTCCTCTACTTCCTCTACTTCCTCTACTTCCTCTACTTCCTCCTCTTCGTGACTTTGCTGCTTTGCGTCTTTGCGCGAAACTAAATCTGATATATCAAAAGTAACAGTTACAATAGCCTCAATAGCATTACGACCTTTAGCGACTTGATTATTATTAACCAAATCTGGCAATCTTTCAGCACGCATTCCCTTAGAACTAGACAAGCCTAAGCAAAACAGCAACGCATCGAGAATATTTGATTTACCCGAACCATTAGGACCAGAAATGACAGTACATCCCGTCAGCAGAGGGACAGAAGTTGTACCACCGAAGGATTTAAAATTAGTAAGTTCAACCCGCTTGATATGCACCATTATGGGCGCTGCTTCACTGTAAACTGGTATAAAGGAACAAGTGTATCAATTATTTTAATATTTGCAACCGTTTAGGAAATTTAGATTTTAGATTTTAGACTTTTGATTGATTCTGATAATTAATACTAACAACTTACCTTAATATTTAACTTAGATTTTAAATCCAACCTCATACACAAAAAACCTCTCTGAAACCTCCTTCCTCTGTGTTCTCTGCGCCTCTGCGGTTTGTTTATCTTAAATTCCCTAATCAACATGAAACTATTGTACCAAAATTTTAGCATTCGTGACTGGCGAAAGAGCGATCGCATATCAGCAGCAGCGGTAATTAGTTCCGTATTATCAGAATATAGCTTAACTTGGGAAGCTGAAGGTGCGGATAGAGATGTGTTGCAAGTTGAGGAATTTTACATAAATGCAGGTGGTGAATTTTGGGTAATTGAACACCAAAACCAAATAGTAGGTACAGGGGCATATTATCCCATAAAACGGGGTAAAAAAGCTGTAGAAATCAGAAAAATGTATCTTTTACCGAAAGTTCGTGGTTTAGGTTTAGGGAAATATTTATTACAGCAGCTAGAATTAACCATAGCTAAACGCGGATTTAAGCAAATTTGGATTGAAACTGCCAGCGTTTTAAAAGAAGCTGTCAAGCTTTACGAAAGTAGTGATTACATCCCTGCTACAGGTGTAGAAACAAAAAGGTGCGATCGCGTGTATGTGAAATTTCTAAATTCTGGGGAATAGGGAAAAATTGACCATGTTTAAAAATTTACTCAATCTTTTTTTACAAAGCAACTGTCCCATCTGTCAGCGCAGCACATCTAACGGAATTTGTCAATATTGCGCCAAGAAATTACAAAGCTGTCATTTAAAAAACCCCAATCATTTGTGGAAACAGGAATTACCGGTGTTTAGTTGGGGTAGTTATGGAGGAACATTAAAAAGAGCGATCGCGGTGATGAAATATGAAAACAACCCAGAAATCGGGCGGCTTTTAGGGCAGTATTTAGGAGAATCATGGTTATTAAATTCTACAGCAGAAAATCAAACCTCTGTAATTGTACCCATACCACTGCACACCAAAAAGCTGAAAGAAAGAGGTTTCAACCAAGCCGAACTCATAGCCAAAGGATTCTGCGAAATCACTGGGTTACAATTAAAATCCAACGGTTTAGCCAGAATCAAAGAAACCAAAGCACAGTTTAGTGTATCTGGTTCAGAACGAGAACAAAACTTAACAAATGCTTTTGCTTTAGGATCAGATTTTAGCCGTCGTCATCCAGATGCACCAGTATTGTTGATAGATGATATTTATACTACAGGTGCAACTGCCAAGTCTGCCGTATACACACTTC
>JBJOKS010000075.1:0-8007 GCA_046045965.1 Cyanobacteriota bacterium
GAAATAGATTTACTTAGCCGCAATACTAGTTGGACATTAAGCCGCGATACTTCAGTAGGTTTGGATTTTGCACCGGTGGTTTTTTATGATGGTCAAGCTATCATGGTTCGCAAAAATAGCGGGATCAAATCTTTAAATGATTTAAAAGATAAAGCAATTTGCGCTCAAACTGGAACAACTACAGAACAAAATTTAGCTGACCAAATGCGAAAACGGTCTATTACTTATAAACCTGTTGTTTTTGAAGATATTAATATTACTTTTGCGACCTATGCTGAAGGACGCTGTGATGGTATAACTGCTGATCGTTCGGCTTTGGTTTCTCGACGTACAACTTTACCCAAACCAGAAGATAATGTAATTCTCGATGAGTTGCTTTCTTCTGAACCTTTAGCGCCAGCAGTTGCTCAAGGTGATCCGCAATGGAGTAATGTTGTCAAATGGGTTGTTTATGCTTTGGTAAAAGCTGAAGAATTAGGAATTAATTCTCAAAATATAGCGCAGTTTGCTAATAGTAATGATCCGGAAATTAAACGTTTTTTAGGAACAGAAGGAAACCTGGGTGAAGGACTTGGTTTAACAAATGATTTTGCAGCCAGAATAATTAAGCACGTTGGGAACTATGAGGAAATTTATGATCGCAATTTAGGTACAAAAACAAAACTCAATCTCCCTCGTGGTCAAAATCAACTTTACACCAAAGGCGGTTTACTCTATTCTCCCCCATTTCGATAATTGGGGATAAAATTCTTTCCCTGTTCCCTGTTCCCTGTTCCCTATTTCTAATGACTAATTCCAAACCACCTATATGGCGTGATTATCGCTTTTGGCAAATTGTAGCGCAGTGTATGGCTGTAATTTTAGCAATATTTATAGTTGCTATTTTGGGGATGAATCTAAATCGTAATTTACAACAATTAGGGATTAAATTCGGATTTGATTTTCTCCAACAACAAGCATCTTTTGATATTGGTGAAACTCCTATTAATTATAACCCAACTGATAGCTATATTCGCGCTTTATTGGTAGGTTTAATTAACTCTTTAAGGATAGCATTTCTGGGAATTATCTTCACCACAATTGTGGGGATAACTGCGGGAATTGCGCGTTTATCTGATAATTGGTTAGTGAGAAATATCAGTTTAGTTTATGTAGAGATTTTTCGGAATACTCCATTATTACTACAGTTGTTATTTTGGTACTTTGCTGTTTTTCTCGGTTTTCCAAAAGCAGAAAATAAAGCTTCCCTTTGGGGGTTAATTTACCTTAGTCAAAATGGGATAGAAATTCTTGGGTTTAACTTATCTCCAGAGTTTTCAACTTTGCTGCTGGGGTTAACGTTTTACACAGGTGCGTTTATTGCGGAAATTGTGAGAGGTGGAATAACATCAGTAACAAAAGGACAATGGGAAGCAGGTTTATCTTTGGGTTTAAAACCAACATTGTTGATGCGGTTAGTGATTTTTCCCCAAGCGTTGCGGGTAATTATTCCCCCACTTACCAGTCAATATTTGAATTTAACAAAAAATTCTAGTTTAGCGATCGCTATCGGTTATCCTGATATTTATTTTGTTGCTTCTACCACTTTTAATCAAACCGGAAAAGCAGTAGAAGTGATGATATTAATTATGCTCACTTATCTCACTCTAAGTTTAATTATTTCATTAATGATGAATTTATTAAATCGCACAGTTCAGATTAAAGAAAGATAGTTTAATGAGTTATGCTTTACTACTCTAAAACTGTTAAATTACCTAATTTTTTTATAAACGAACCACAGAGACACAGAGTACACAGAGAAAAACATAAGCGATTTTTGAGTGGTAAGAGGGTCAGGAGTTAAGAATGAATATCTATGTTTACTTCAACAAATAACCTATGAACACATTAACTTGGTTAAAAAAGAATTTATTTAATAACTGGTACAATACAGTATTAACTATACTTTGCCTAGTATTTCTCTTTTGGATAGTTAAAGGATGCATATTTTGGGCATTTAATCAAGCACAATGGCAAGTTATTCAAGTTAACATACATTTATTTTTAGTTGGTAGATTTCCCAAAAGCTTATATTGGCGAATTTGGATTGTTTTAGGAATAATTACAACTTTAAGCGTGATAACCTGGAGTCTATTTACTAAACAGCAAAATATCATCAAACAAAGATTTTCTCAATTTATTCTTCCTTTTCTTGCACCAATATGGTTATTATCTTTTGCCATTAATATCTGGTTAATTGGTGGAGGTTTTGGTTTACAACCTGTATCAACGAACTTATGGAATGGGTTACTTTTAACTTTATTAATGGCAGTAATTAGTATTGTCCTTTCTTTTCCTATTGGTGTATTATTAGCATTAGGAAGAACCAGTAATTTATTGATAATTCGTTGGTTTTCTATTCTCTATATTGAAATAGTTAGGGGACTACCACTGATAGGAATTTTGTTTATTGCTCAAGTCATGTTACCTTTATTTTTACCAACAGATTTACGTTTAGATAGATTAATTAGAGGAATTGCGGGACTGGTGTTATTTAGTACTGCTTACATGGCTGAAAATGTACGCGGTGGTTTACAATCAATACCCAGGGGACAAATTGAAGCTGCAAAAGCATTAGGATTAAATACACCTTTCGTAGTCATATTAATTATCTTACCTCAAGCTTTACGTGCTGTTATTCCCGCAATTGTGGGACAGTTTATAGGATTATTTAAAGATACTTCATTGTTATCTTTAGTGGGATTAGTAGAATTAACAGGAATTGCGCGTTCTATTTTAGCACAACCGCAATTTTTGGGGAGATATGCGGAAGTATATATATTTATTGGGTTAATTTATTGGGTGTTTTGTTATTCCATGTCTTTAGCTTCTAGAAGGTTAGAAAAGCAATTAAGTAATTAGAAAAAACTTATTAAGTTGAGGTTGAAATAAATGAAAGCACAAGAACCAATTATTATTGCTGAAGATGTTCATAAATGGTATGGTAAGTTTCACGTTCTCAAAGGAGTAAGTTTAACAGTCAACCGGGGAGAAGTTGTTGTTTTAATGGGTCCTTCCGGTTCAGGGAAATCAACTTTTATCCGTACATTTAACGCTTTGGAAGAATATCAACAAGGAAAAATTACTATTGATGGAATTACCCTCAGTCGTGATTTAAGAAATATTGAAACCATTCGTAAAGAAGCGGGGATGGTATTTCAACAGTTTAATTTATTTCCCCATTTAACAGTTTTACAAAATATCACTTTAGCACCAATTTGGGTACGTAAATTACCAAAACAAAAAGCGGAAGAATTAGCAATGCAACTGTTAGAAAGGGTGGGAATTTTAGCACAAGCAAATAAATATCCAGGACAGTTATCTGGTGGACAACAGCAACGAGTAGCTATAGCGCGTGCGTTAGCTATGCAACCGAAAATTATGCTATTTGATGAACCGACATCTGCGTTAGACCCGGAAATGGTGCGAGAGGTTTTAGATGTGATGCGAAACCTTGCTAGTGAAGGGATGACAATGGTTGTTGTTACTCATGAAGTTGGTTTTGCGCGGGAAGTTGCTGATAGAGTGATTTTGATGGATGGTGGTTCTTTAGTTGAAGAAGCGACTCCTGAGATGTTTTTTACTGAACCGAAGGAAGAAAGAACAAGGAAGTTTTTGTCACAAATTCTTTAGGTAAAAATAATTCATAATTCATAAATAAATTAAATTACCTTGTTCAACATTTTCCATAGCTTTAAGCAGATGTTTTTTATTAGCTTCTGACTTGAGAAGATAGGTAGTTTCATCTTCTTCTGTGGGTGGTTCAACTAGGATAATAACTTCTACTAATGTTCCTGCTGGTAGTTCGTTAGTAGATAGTTCGATTTTCCCATCTTTACCAACTATAGCCTTTTGTTTAATTCCACTGAGCATAATTGTTAATTATTCTGATAAAGTCAGCCATACTTATTTTAAGTTTATCTAATCTTCTGGAGGATGCCAACCAGCAAGTACCCAATAACTACGAACTTCCAAAGCATCTGCATCATCACTTAAATATAAAGCTTTAACAGTAGCTCTACCAGTCGGCGTTTTACCTACAATTTGTATGCCATCTTCTGTCCAGTAAAAATGCTCAGACCAGACTTGAGTACGTGGGTTAAATAATTTGACTGTTTCTCCCGTTTCTGGGTCAAAACCTGTAGTTTTATCACTTTTATATCTATTACAAATAGGACAAGCTAACCATAAATTTGATTCATCATTACTACCACCTTTAGCTATAGGAATAATATGTTCAATTTCCAAACGTGCCATTACTAAACGTTGAGGACTCAAACAATAGCCACAAAGATTTTGAGCATCTTTTCTAAGGCGACGTTCTATTTCGACAGGAATGTAAAATCTAGCCATGACCGTTAATTAATTGCTGGTATTAAACCACGTTCAACAGCCACTTTTAAGGCTTTCGCTTTACGTACCAAACCACGTCGGTAAACTTGCATTAGTTCCTCTAGTTGACTATTTTCTATCTCATTTAACTGTCCTTCTCTTTGACGTGCTAAAAGGTCGCTGAGAACTTCTTGCTGTTGACTTTCCATTTGCAAATCACACAAGGTTAAAACCTGCTTATCTGGTAATGATTCTACAGGTAATTCATGACTAGCGCGGTCTATCCATTCCAGTAATACATCTTCAATTCGGCGATGGGTGAAAGCGGCTATTTCTTTGGCTTTTTGTGCCAGTGTTTCTGGTAGTTGGAGGGTGATAATTTCTGACATTTTTCAAAGCAGGATTTTTCTGATTTTATTGTAACTCTATTATCTGAATAAATTAAGCAACCTGTTCCGCTAAAACTCGACCTTCCACACGCTCATATTCATCCTCAAGCAGCCAAAGTTTTGCTTCTTCATAACTGGAACAAGCAAAAACAATCTTGTAATTTTCTGTGAGATCTAAAATGCAAAAATTATTTTTATCATCACCAAGCAACATCAAAACATAGGGTGGTAAAGAGGTAGGGTCAACCCATATTTCTGTAAACTGCCAGTTATTGGCTAGGTCGGGTGCGGGGAATGACATGATATCTATCTCCAGTGACTTTTATTTCACCATAATGCAGAGGAATTCGACTGCCATTAATCTCTATTCTATAGCCAATTGCGCTGGCAAAATAGAGTCCGTTAAGTGTTGCTATGTACCAGAGCGTAAAAAATTATAGTTAGACATGAAGCTACTGAAGTTTTTACAACTAGCTTGACAGTAAATCCTAAAACATATATTTTTATACTAGGAGATATTTAGTGAGCCTTATTGATTGCCGTTGTTGATCCTGCGACGGTCAGCCATAAAGTCAGCTTTACACAGATAGAATTTTCTTAGACGTGTTTTTTCGAGAAAGCGGGAATAATGCCCTAAACATCTCCACAATTTTTTTCAGATTAGTTTATTCCTAATTAAATTAGGTCGTAACTAACCATAATAATACACATTATTTATTATTAATCTAAATATAAGGGTTTGAACAATGTCTGAAAATGGCGAAACAACGAGTCAATTTCTAAAAAAGGCTCTTAGACCCAGTTTAGATAAAAATTGTGATGAATTAATTAAAAATTTTTACTCTTTAAGAAGTGGAAGAGATGTAGCAAGACTTCTAGAAATTCCCTATGGAGATTTAGTCTATTATTTGTATGTAATTCCTTATGAATTTAGATATATAACTTTCCCCATAAAGAAAAAATTGGGAGGAGAACGTATCATATCAACTCCTGCAACATCTTTGAAATTAATTCAAAAAAAACTTAATCAAGTTTTACAGTGTGTCTACCAAGTCAAACCTTCAGTTCATGGATTTGTAAAAGGTAAAAATATTGTAACTAATGCAAAAGCTCATGTTAGTAAGCGTTATGTACTGAATTTTGATCTAAAAGATTTTTTTGTTTCTATTAATTTTGGCAGAGTAAGAGGAATGTTTATGGCATTACCGTATGCTTTAAACCCTGAAGTTGCAACAGTTTTAGCACAAATTTGTTGTCATAATAACCAATTACCTCAAGGCGCTCCTACATCACCAATAATATCTAATATGCTGTGCGCTAAGTTAGACAGTCAGTTTCAAAAATTGGCAAAAAAATATAGATTTACATATACAAGATATGCAGATGATATCACATTTTCAACAACAAGACCTAACTTACCTGAAGAAATAGCTTACATTATTACAACGGAAGAACCAGAAAAACTTGAAAAAGTGATTTTGGGTAAGGATATATATTCAATCATTAAAGAAAATAATTTTGAAGTTAATGAACGCAAAGTACGAATGCAGAATGCTAAACAACATCAAGAAGTTACAAGTATAACTGTTAATACATTTCCAAATGTAGATCGTAATTACATACGTCAAATTAGAGCAATGCTTCATGCTTGGAGCAAGTTTGGACTTGAATTATCTGAATCGGAATATTCGCGTGAGTATGAGTTCAAATCTAGTGAATTCAAATCTAAATATGATACTAAAGGTTTAGCAAAATTCAAGGAGGTTTTGCGCGGAAAAATAGAATTTTTAGGTATGGTCAAAGGTAAAGATGATCCTATTTATGAGAAATACTTGACTCAGTATTTTGAATTAAATAATAGAGATAAAGATTTATTTTAGAAAAAGTTATTTTTGTCGAATTAAATCAAAGGGAATTTTCATTATGGATACAAATGATGATTTGAGAAAAAATATTGATGATATTAAAAGTGATATTTCCATGATTAAAACTAGCATTGCTACTTTATCATTGGAATTTAATACACATATTCAAAACCATTCAGTAACATCAAATAACCCTGCCAATACTGCTGTATTAGTTCATGATGTTAAAACTGATATTTCTATTGAAAATAACGTAGATATAAATGATACTGATAATTCAGTAAAATCAATAGAATCGAAATTAGTTAAACCTAATTTAATAGATTATCCATTTATTGAAAATAATGATAATAATAAATCATTAATTGAAATTCTAGAGGACAGTAATAAAAAGTTATATCCCTTCTATAAGAAAAACTTTCTTAAATTTTGTGATCATTCTGTAAGCCTAGTTGAAGAAGTTATAAAAATTTTTTTAGAACAGAAGTTTATAAATATTGATATTGATGACGAAGATAATGATAAGTTAGTTAAGGCTTGTAATTTAGTAGAAAAAAAATATCAAAATAAAAATTGGGATTTTCCTCATATATACATACCTAAACATCAATATAATCCTCACAAACGAAATCCGGATGATTACCGCTATATTTCAAATCGAAATTCATATTTGTCATTACCTTATTTAACAGAAGGAAAGATAGTTTTTACACTAGAGTTATCTTTTGTGATATTATATGGGGAAATTTTTTATAAAGAACCTTATACTAGATGTCGTAATGTTAGTTCAAAAACATCCTCTCAGGCATTAAAGAGACCATCAGCTAAACTGCCATCGTCTCATGATCTCTTGAATAAGGAATTTTATTATCTTATAGATGACGCTAGAGAATTTCGTAATGTTATTGAACATAATAAAAATAATAGTATTAGACGCAACAAAAAGCTTCAAGAATTATTATCAAAAAAGCAATACCTCCAAAATACTGAAAATAATTATGATGGAATATTAGAAGCAGTAAATTGGCTTATACGTCAAATGTACATTGATATGACAAAAAACTAAAAATATATTTGTATCAATCGCAATCATTCCACATTTCATCAAACCAGCCAACTATTCAACCATATCTCCATAAAAATCTTCATCTAGTAACTGTTCTAAAGTAAAAGGAAAATCAAGAGGATATTCTGATTCATCTGGTTTTCTTACTCCCAACTTAGCATTTTTACTTTCTTTAATCGCCAGTTTTCTAGCATCAGCATAAGCTAAAGAAATTACCTCATGGAGATAATTTTTAAAAGAAGGATTTTCTTGTAAATCTTTTTTAATTCTAAACCGATGTTCAGTAATAGAACTGTACCAACTTCCTTTCATCATT
>JBJOKS010000076.1:0-7729 GCA_046045965.1 Cyanobacteriota bacterium
TAGTTCCAACAAACATAGACAAATATCTCATGCCCTTTGTTTGCCGGGAATAACCCCGACTTTCTCGTACTACAACGCCCTCTATCCCTAGACTAAACGCTGTCGGGACTACTTTTCTTAAAATATTCAAACTAGCATTCACATCAGCGTGAATCAGTTTACCATTACCAGCTTTATAAAGCTTAGTTTTGATTCTGCGCCCACTAAATTTAACTTCTTTTGAGTCATTCTCTCCATAAATAGGAATAGTATCTTGATCTAAAAAAGAAGCCACGGATGTGTAAGACTCCTCCGCAACTAACACCTTTATCCCTACTAATTTCGCTTTATAACTCAACTGCTGTACAAATCGAGTGTGAGGAATACAAACAAAGTTTTGATTATTTTTGCTGCCCAAATTCGCATTCTGTTTCCACAATGGATTTTGACCTATTACTAAAGTGCCAATTCCACACTTCACTAAATTGTCAATAATTAAACGACTAGCTTTATGCAGATAATCATCTACTCGGAAATTCCGTTTTTTAGTTAAACTTTGTAATCGTTTAGATGTCTTTTGATGACTTGGTAGTAAAGATTGTGAATGAGCTTTTCTTTGATTGTAATAACGATTAATTGATTTGATAATCCGCCCCGAAACCAGAACTGGCATAAATCCCGGCTGGTTTGATGTTAAGGTCGCTAGATTATCTATTCCTAAATCAATCGCTGCTATATTGTTAGGGTCTAAATCATGATCTATTTCCTCTTTTTCATAGACAACTTCCACTACATAATGGTCTAGTTTTGGGACAATTCTTACTTGATTGAGATCACAATAATCTACTTTAGTCGGAATGCAAATCTGTGTTTGTGACAGATGAATCAATCCAGCTTTCATTTTGGGTTTACTCACTGCCTGGGCGGTGTAAACTAATAAATGTCTGCCTTTTTCTTTGTGTTTATATTTGGGTAATTTTGGTCTACCTAAAAATTTGGATTTATCTTCTGCATAAGCTTGAATTGCTGCAAAAAAAGAGAGCCAGTTGCGATGTAGTCCTAATAATACTTGTTGGGAAACTTTGGCTGGTAGAGCCTGGTATGGTTCTGTGGATTTTAATTGTTTTGCTAAACAATTGTAATCGAGGTATTTTTGAGCCAAGATAAAACTTTGGCGAATATGGAAGTTAGCATAATTGTAGAGGTTTTTAGCAGCAAAACATAATTTATCAATCTCCTGATAATGGGGATGATTTTTTTGAATGATATGCCGCTCTACTACTTGCATACACTAGCTGCTTTCTCTGAATATTCGCCCATATATACTAACATATCTTAGAGCTGATGATGCAAAAAACGCTCATTTCTCTTTGCACAAGAAAACCTGTATAGGTGATTTTAGCTGACTTCTCTGTGATTAATGACTAGAGATGACTATATTTGTCTATAAATTCGGCGAAGTTTTACAATACTATAAATTTATCTATTGAGGCTGGGTTTGGGGAATTGTCGGTTCCTTGGTGAATGGAACTTATGAGTTCTCTAGATAGAAAAAAGTGCATTTTTATTGATAAAAAAGCGACTATTTGCCCAATTATCCTTTGATAAGACCTAAAAACTCAGAAATATCTTCCTTCATCTCGTCTCCTCAACCCAACCCAAACCCTTGATTGTTCATCGAAAAGCCCAAATCTTTTTACCGAAAAAATGGGTTTGAGGTTCCCCGTCCTTCTAGGACGGCTTTCTGATAAAATAGTGCAAACAGGCAGGGCATTGTCTGTTGGGGGAGATAGTGTCAGACGGGCTATACCTGCAACTGTTGTGGGAACCCAGAATCTCCGCACTTTTAGGGCGGGGAGTATGTCAATCAATCTCAACTGCTGGACACTATTGATTTATTGTCCAATTTATCCAATCTTGTGGCTTCAGGAAAGTTTCATACAGTTGGGCTTCAGGAGTATTGGGTTCTGGTTGGTAGCCATATTCCCAACGCACTAGAGGTGGTAGGGACATGAGAATTGATTCTGTGCGTCCGTTGGTTTGCAGACCAAAAATTGTACCTCGGTCATAAACCAAATTAAATTCTACATATCTTCCCCGACGGTATAACTGGAAATTCCGTTGGCGATCGCCATATTCTATCCCATGTCTTTTCTTGACAATTGGCACATAAGCTGGTAAAAAAGCTCCACCACAATCTTGCACCAAAGCAAATAATTCTTCCCAAGTGCGTTGAGGTAATGCTCCCACTTGGTTGCTATAAATAGCCGCTTCACCTTTGGGGTCTGGTCCGCGATAAATATTACCTTGACCATCTTGGTAATCTAAAAATAGACCACCAACACCCCGTGTTTCACCCCGATGCTTGAGATAGAAATATTCATCACACCAGCGTTTAAACACAGGATAATACTCTGGATGATGTTGGTCACAAGCTTGTTTCAAAGTGTGATGAAAATGAGTAGCATCTTCAGCAAAGGGATAATAGGGTGTTAAATCAGCACCACCACCAAACCACCAAACTGGACCTGCTTCAAAATAACGGTAATTGAGATGAACTGTAGGTACATAAGGGTTACGAGGGTGTAACACCAAAGAAGTACCAGTAGCATAAAAACCGTGTCCGGTTGCTTCTGGACGCTGGGCTAAAATTGACGGGGGGAGATGGGAACCCCAAACTTCAGAAAAATTGACACCTGCTTGTTCAAAAATTGCGCCATCACGCAGTACACGCGATCGCCCACCACCCCCTTCTGGACGCTCCCAGCTATCTTCCATAAACTTACCACCACCATCCAGAGCTTCTAAAGCTTGGGTGATTTCATCTTGCAATTGCTTCATAAACTGACTAACTCTAGCCTGAGCGTCAGGTGCTGGGAGAAATTTGGATGATTCTGCCGTGAGAGTGGGGGTTTGTGAGTTAGTCAACATAGATTCCCGAACCTAAAGTTACAATTTCTGTGAAAGCAACAAATTCTTATTTTAAAAATTTATTGACACTTCGAGCCAAAAAACTAGCGCAATTTGTCAAAACAGCTTTTTCTGAGTTGTCAAAATCAACAAATATCTTGACTAAAGATATTTTGCCTCAAATGCGTGTATGCTGACATATTCATTAAGTTTCTTTGCAATTTTTGTGGAGACAATTCTGTTATTAACACCAGCCCCTAGAGAATTAGTCCACAAAGCAGCCGATTTTCTGTATGGTATCTGTGGTGAGTAGATAGATTGAATCCAATTTTCCCAGATGCCAGAGTAATCAGACAGATTGTAGCCAGGAGGATTAGGACAGTGCAAGGTTGGTTATCTAAATTCATCCACCGCAAACGTCGTCGGTTTTGCGCTTCTTTAGTGCGGACCTATCGAGAGATAAGTTCTGCTTCTGTAGATGAACTGTGGCTAAAAGTAGTTGACTTAACAGATGTTTCTTGGCATCCACTATTTAAAAGTACCAACGTACCATTAGGTTTAGTCCCCAAACCTGGATTAATTTTCCAAGCCATGACTCGCTTTTGGCCAATTCCGATCCAGATTTTTGTAGAACGGGTAAATCCCAAACAAATGCTAAGTATCCGCGTGTTGGCAATTCCTGGGATTGAGGAACGGATCACATACCAAGTAGAGTCCACTGTTTGTGGCAGTTATTTGTCTTATTCTGTAACACTTCGCGGTTGGTTATCACCGCTAATTTGGTCATTTTCCCGTCCTTATGTAGACAGAGTAGCACGTTCCTTAGTCGAATCCGTAGAACAAGCCACACTGCAAGCAGTTTCAGGCAAGAAGAAAGCCCTAGATGACAGTTGTTTTGATTTTTAGAGGACTGGGGACTGGGGACTGGGGACTGGGGACTGGTGACTGGTGACTGGGGAAAGTGAATAACCCAATGACTAATGACTAATGACTAATGCCCCAAGAAAGTTAAGATTCAAGTAGGTGAAAATGAAAATTTTTTAAGCTTTATTAAGGCGGCAACGGTACAAACGCTATGTATGATGTCCTCAATTCCCAGTCAGTCCTAGAAGTATTGCGACCAGTTGAAGATCCAGAACTTCGTAAAAGTCTGGTAGAACTGAATATGATTCGCAATGTCAAAATTGACGATGGCAAGGTTAGCTTTACTTTGGTGTTGACTACTCCCGCCTGCCCTTTACGAGAATTTATTGTTGAAGATTGCAAAAAAGCTGTACAAAAACTGCCTGGTGTGACAGATATCAGTGTAGAAGTAACAGCAGAAACACCCCAACAAAAAAGCCTCCCTGACCGCACTGGTGTGGCTGGAGTAAAAAATATAATTGCTGTTTCCAGCGGTAAAGGTGGCGTTGGTAAAAGCACAGTTGCCGTAAATGTTGCAGTTGCTTTGGCACAAACAGGGGCGAAAGTTGGTTTGCTGGATGCTGATATTTACGGACCGAATGACCCGACGATGTTAGGTTTGGCTGATGCGGAAATTAATGTTCGTTCTACAGAAACAGGGGACATTCTCGAACCTGCGTTTAATCATGGGGTCAAATTAGTATCAATGGGATTTTTGATTGACCGCGATCAGCCAGTGATTTGGCGTGGTCCCATGCTCAATGGTGTGATTCGTCAGTTTTTGTATCAGGTGCAGTGGGGAGACATTGATTATTTAATTGTGGATATGCCTCCAGGAACAGGAGATGCTCAATTAACTTTAACCCAAGCTGTACCAATGGCAGGAGCGGTAATTGTGACTACACCTCAAAATGTGGCATTACTGGATTCTCGCAAGGGTTTGCGGATGTTCCAGCAAATGAATGTACCAGTATTAGGGATTGTGGAGAACATGAGTTATTTTATTCCTCCCGATCAACCAGATAAGCAATATGACATTTTTGGTTCTGGAGGTGGATCAAAAACAGCCGCAGAATTAGAAGTCCCGCTTTTAGGTTGTGTACCTTTGGAAATTTCTACCAGGGTTGGTGGAGATAGTGGTATACCCATAGTGGTTTCTGATCCAGATTCAGCTTCTGCTAAAGCTTTAAAAGCGATCGCTCTGGCTATTGCTGGTAAAGTATCAGTTGCCGCTTTGACATAAGGTTGGTAATGGGTAATGGGTAATAGGTAATAGGTAATAAGCTGTTACGCACCTAGTTTTTTAACCGACTCTAGGCTAGAGAAGGGTTTTAGCCTCTAAATTATATGATTTAGATGCGCGACAGCTTAGGTAATAGTTTTCCCAATCACCAATTACCAATTACCAATTACCAATTACCATTTAAAGTTCAAGTCGTTATTCGCACAATGTTGTTAAAACGTTCGCTCCCGAAAATCCGCTGGCAATATTGGGTTAAGCATTGGCAGCAAATAGATTGGCTATTATTTTGTCTACCTGTTGCTGCCAGTATGTTTGGCGGACTTATGATCCTTAGTACAGAACTCAATCAGCCAGTCACTGATTGGTGGTGGCATTGGCTAGTAGCTGGTATCGGCTCAATTATTGCTCTGTTTTTAGCTCGTTGTCGCTACGAAAACCTGATGCAGTGGCATTGGATCACTTATGCTCTGACTAACTTTAGTCTGATTGTGGTAATGGTGGCTGGTACAAGTGCCAAAGGCGCACAGCGATGGATTAGTATTGCAGGTTTTAATGTTCAGCCCTCAGAATTTGCCAAAATAGGCGTCATTATCACCCTAGCAGCTTTGTTGCACAAGCGTACTGCTTCAACCTTGGAGAATGTTTTCCGTGTCTTGGCAATTACAGCTGTTCCTTGGGGATTAATATTTTTACAGCCAGATTTGGCGACTTCTCTGGTATTTGCGTCGATAGTTTTGGGAATGCTGTATTGGGCAAATGCTAACCCTGGTTGGTTGATACTGATGGTTTCCCCTGTAGTTTCTGCCATTATGTTCAGTATATCCTGGCCTTTATCAGAACCAATAGTTTTAATCAAAGAACTAACTTTTAGTCCCCTGGGTTTATTCTGGGCAGGTGCTATGGGTATTCTTGGCTGGCAAACTTTACCCTGGCGCAGATTTAATATCAGTGGACTGGGAGCTTTCATTATCAATATTTTAGGCGGTGAATTAGGGATTTTTATCTGGAATCACGTTTTACGGGAATATCAAAAAGACAGACTGAGTGTGTTTATGAATCCTGAACATGATCCCCTTGGTGCTGGTTATCACTTGATTCAGTCTCGTATTGCTATTGGTGCAGGAGAGATATGGGGATGGGGGTTGTTCAAAGGTCCAATGACTCAATTAAATTTTGTGCCTGAGCAGCATACAGATTTTATTTTCTCCGCAGTTGGTGAAGAATTTGGGTTTATTGGTTGTTTAATAGTGCTGTTTGTTTATTGTTTAATTTGCTTCCGTATCCTCCACGTAGCTAAAACCGCCAAAGATAATTTTGGTTCGCTGTTGGCTATTGGTGTTTTATCCATGATTATTTTTCAACTAATTGTTAATGTGGGTATGACCGTTGGTTTAGCACCTGTGGCTGGAATTCCTCTACCGTGGATGAGTTATGGTCGTTCTGCTATGCTGACTAACTTTATTTCTCTAGGAATAGTAGAATCTGTAGCCAATTTCCGGCAACGTCAAAAATATTATTAAAGGGAACTGGTGACTGGTGACTGGTGACTGGTGACTGGGGAAGAAGCAGGGGAGCAGGGAGCTTTCTAGCAGGGAGCAGGGGGAAGTTATTTGTATTTTTCCCAATCACCTCTTCCCCAATCACCAATCACCATCAACTAATATTAAATTAATAACAGAGAATAAATCGAGGGTAAAAACATGATTCTGCCTGGAGCCACTGTTCGCGTCAAAAATCCCGCAGACACATATTATCGGTATGAAGGACTTGTGCAACGGGTGAGTGATGGTAAGGTAGCTGTACTGTTTGAAGGTGGTAACTGGGATAAAATTATTACCTTCCGCTTCCCAGAATTAGAACTCGTAGAGACCACAGCCAAGAAAAAAGGAAAATAATTTTTTAGTCATTAGTTCAGTGGTTATCAGTCATTAGTAAAAGACTAATGACTAAGGACTAATGACTAAGGACTAATGACTAAGGACTAATATGCGTCTACCTTTACCACAGTTTACTATCGGCGATCGCCATCCTCACCATATTGGAGAAGTGATCGAAACTGCAACTACTGAATTTTTGGCACAGTGTCTAGAACCAGAAGACTTGAGTTTTCCTGCTATGCCACCTTTTGGTAGTTGGGTGTGTGCTGTAGATGAAGAGTCTAGTAATCAAATCTATGCTGTGGTATATCATGCCACAACTATGCCCATAGATTCTGTACACCGAGCTAGGGCGTTGGGTTTGTCCTTGCAAACTTTACGCGAGGAACAACCCCAGATATTTGCTATGCTCAGAACGGAATTTCGGGCTGCAATTGTTGGATTTGAGCAGCAGTCACAAAATCTCAGTTATAACCAAGTAGTGTATCAGTATCTGCCACCACGTCCACCCCAAATACATCAAGCGGTTTATCGGTGTCAACCAGAAGCTATTATCAGGTTCACGGAAAAATTAGATTTTTTACGGACACTACTTTTAATTAATGGTGCGCCCGTAGAATCTTTGGCTGCATCTGCTATTCGTGAAGTTTACCAGTTACGCAAAAGTGACAGAGAATGGCTGATTAAAGCTGGCCGGCATCTTAGTGTACTGCTGAAAGACGATTATGATCGTCTAAGATTTATTTTGAGTCAAATCCACCCATAGGTATGATGGAAGTAGGGAATAGGGAATAGTAATAACTGATAACTGTTTTAC
>JBJOKS010000077.1:0-7709 GCA_046045965.1 Cyanobacteriota bacterium
GGTTAATTGTGTTATGGAATCAATTGCAGGAAGTGATTGTTTCCACAGAGCGAATTAATGATGTCTTGGAAGCTGAAGTAGAAGAAGATTTAGCAGCCCAACCCCGGCAAATTTTACCGAGATTGCGGGGGAGAATTCAGTTTGATCAGGTAACATTTCGTTATCATCCAGAAAGCGATATTAATATCCTAGAAAATCTGAGTTTTGAAATTCTACCTGAACAAACTGTAGCAGTTGTAGGACGGAGTGGATCAGGAAAAACAACCCTTTCTAAGTTAATTTTAGGTTTATATCCACCGACAGATGGTAGGGTATTAATTGACAATCAAGATGTGACTAGTATTTCTTTAAAATCACTGCGATCGCAAATAGGAGTTGTTGACCAAGATACATTTTTATTTGGCGGGACAATTCGAGAAAATATTAGTATTGCTCATCCAGAAGCTACTCTAGAACAAGTCATTGAAGCAGCACAAATGGCGGGTGCAGATGAGTTCATTAAACGCATGGCTATGGGTTACGAAACCCAAATTGGTGAAGGTGGAGGAATGTTATCAGGGGGACAAAGACAACGCCTAGCTATAGCTCGTGCATTATTAGGAAATCCGCGCCTTTTAATATTAGATGAAGCTACAAGTCATCTTGATGCTGAATCTGAGCGCATTATTCAGAACAATCTCAAAAAAATCCTCAAAGGACGCACCAGTTTTATTATTGCTCATCGCCTTTCTACCGTGCGTCATGCTGACCTGATTTTAGTTTTAGATCGTGGTATTTTAGTTGAAAGCGGTACTCATGACGAATTAATCGCCAAACGAGGACATTATTACTATCTCAATCAACAACAACTAGCAGCCACAGGCTAAATCAGTTAACAGTTAACAGTTAACAGTTATCAGGGAACAGATAATTATTTATTTTCCCCATCTCCTATATCACCTGTCACCTATCACCTTAATCTCCAACTGAAATCTAGAGACGTTGCATACAACGTCTCTAATATGTATGTTGGATTTACAACAAAATTTTATTACTGCATCAAGGGCTTTTCTTTACATAAATTGGCTTTTAATGAATCATTTTCCCACTTGATTAATAATAAATTTCATCCTGTTTATCCCAGATTGATTATGCCACAGTCAACTTACAATTCATCATCAGCCGTTTTGATATCAGAACAGGTTCATTCTTCTGATATTCAGCATCAAAAACAGATAGCAAATAAAGAAAGTGATTGGTTTTATGGTACAGAAGAATTATTAGATGCTTTACCGAAAGTATGGACACGATCAATGCTGTATTTACTGATTGGTTTTACAGCAGTAGCCTTACCTTGGACAATGTTTTCCCAAGTAGATGAAACCGGAAATGCTAGTGGTAGAATAGAACCAAAAGGTGCAACCCAAAAATTAGATAGTGCAGTTACTGGTAGTGTCATTGCTGTTAATGTTAAAGAAGGTGCAACCGTTAAAGCTGGACAGGTTTTAGTAGAAATTGAATCCGAAGTTTTGCGAACAGAACTGCAACAAACTCAAGCGAGAATAGAAGGTTTAGTTAATCGCCAAGCACAATTAGAATTACTGAAAAATCAGGTATTACTGGCCATCAATATCCAAGAACAACAAAATCAGTCCCAACAATTAGAAAAACTTGCTCAACTTAATCAAGCAAAAGCCAACGTAGATGCTAAACAAAGTGCATATCACTTGCAAAAATTGGAAAGACTTGCTCAAGTTGATCAAGTAAAACAGAACATAAATTCTACCGAAATTGCCCATCGTTTAACTAAAAGTCGCTTACAAAGAGATTTATCAGAAGTTTCCCGCTATCGTAAATTGTTACAGGAAGGTGCAATTCCTCAAACCAGATTTGTAGAAATAGAAAAAACAGCAGAAGATAGTCAAAGATTAGAGGAAGAAGCTAAAGCTAATATTCAACAGGCTCAGTTACGTCTCCAGGAAGAGTTAAGCCGATATAACTCAATTATGAGTCAAGCTCAATCAGATATTCAACAGGCGAAACTCCGTTTACAAGAACAGGAAAGTAGCTATCAAAGTGTAGTCCAAGCTGGTAAATTAACCTTGTTGAAAAATCAGGAACAACTAAAAGATTTACAGACCCAAATTACTACAGTTAAATCAGAAATTACTCAAACCAAGAGTCAGATTAAATCATTGGAATTGCAGTTACAACAGCGAGTAGTGCGATCGCCTATTGATGGTACAATCTTTGAATTACCAGTGAAAAAACCTGGTTCTGTTGTGCAACCAGGACAAATGATGGCGCAAATTGCCCCCAAAGGTGCTGATTTAATTTTGAAAGCACAAATGCCCAGTCAACAAAGTGGTTTTTTGAAGGTAGGAATGCCAGTCAAAATCAAGTTTGATGCTTATCCTTTCCAAGAATATGGTGTTACCCAAGGGCGTGTTACCTGGATTTCACCTGATGCCAAGATGCAAGAAAATAGCCCAACCCGCTTAGAAACATATGAGTTAGAAATTACTTTGGAAAAACCTTATATCCAAGCTGGTAACAAACGTATTCCTTTAACACCAGGTCAGACAGCAACCGCAGAAGTTATTGTCCGTCAACGTCGGCTTATTGATTTTATCTTAGATCCGTTCAAAAAGCTGCAAAATAATGGTCTAGACCTTTAGTAATTAGCTATCGTTAAATAATAATTCAGGAGTCAGGAGTCAGGAGTCAGAATATTGATTTGCATCCAGAATATAAACGAGTAATTAGTATAAGATTCCTGACTTATTAGAGCAGTTGGGAATCTCCGCCTTTTGGTAATAGTGGAGGAATTAGATCATGTCAAAAGTTATAAGTGTTTCTCCTGTAGATATTCTTTACCATATTAAGATATCTTGCCAAATTCCTAATGTCCTAGAAGCGATCGCCAGCAGAAAAATTATTGCTGATACAGCTGTCAAAGAAGGTATTGAAATCGAAACCGAGGAACTACAACAGGCAGCAGATAGTTTAAGATTAGCCAACAAATTGATTAAAGCAGAAGATACTTGGGCATGGTTAAACAAACATTATCTTTCTTTGGATAACTTTGAAGAAATAGCCCATACTAACTTACTATCTGCAAAGTTAGCAAATCATTTATTTGCAGATAAAGTGGAACCATTTTTTTATGCTCACCAACTTGACTACACCGCCGCAGTAACCTATGAAGTGATATTAGATGATGAAGATTTAGCTTTAGAAATATTTTATGCTCTGCAAGAAGGAGAAATAAGTTTCCATCAAATCGCGCGTCAATATATCCAAAATCCAGAACTTCGTCGCGCTGGAGGATATCAAGGTATCCAGCAACGTAGCAATTTTAGAGCAGAAATTGCTGCCGCCATTTTTGCTGCTACCCCCCCTCAGATTCTCAAACCAATCATTACACATAAAGGAGCGCATATCATTATGGTCGAAGAAATTATTAAACCCCAGTTAAATGAACAGATGCGCTTAAAAATTTTGGGAGAGTTATTTACAAATTGGTTAACACAACAGGTGAATACATTAGAAATTGTTGCCCAATTAGAAGCAGATAAAAATTATCAATCTTCTCCACAAATATTGAGTGAAGCCAGCTAAAATTAACCTACAGCAGATTTCATTCATAAGAGGTACAAATCATAATCATTAAATTCTTGTGGGGTGGGCATCTTGCCCGCCAATAATGTACTTCATTACACCCAAAAATGATGTAATACGTCTCAGATCCCCGACTTCTTTAAGAAATCGGGGATCTATTTATTCAAGTTATCCTTTTCTGATTTGCTTTTTCTGCTTTCCGCTTCCTGCAATTAATTTGAGCTATGTTTACCGCTAGGAAACTTGATCCAGCTTAATCTTATTCCCGGAAATTTAAATTTTTTATCATGAATTGAATCATGATTATCTCCAGCAAAGATATAGTTTTCTTGAACTAATTTACTGTAAGTTTCCTGGGGTATATACTCCAGAGGATTGCATCCAGAATAATGGAGAAATAAAACACAAGCCCAGGAATATTTACCCTGGATAATGGCTTTGATAATTTCTTGAAAGTGGGAATCTTTAAATATCTTATCTAGTTGTTTATTTTGCTCAAAATTTTCTTGAATCATACCATTACCTCTAAAATGAGAAGCCAAACTAATTTATCACCGCTACAAATGTTAAAATCTTCAGAATTCAGACCAACGAATGAATCCTGAAAGCTTACGTGCAACTAAGACAAAGGAGTGTAAATATCCTGAGACCGGGGATTAAGATAAGGACATTGTAATTGAATTTTTTGTAATGAAAAGTGTTTGAAAATAGATGCCATACGACCTTCTGGACTATCATCACCTTGCTGCCAAGCTGCTATTAAACCATTAGCTATAATTTGACAGCGATGCGTACCAAAACTTTCTTGCTCACCAAATTTTTGGTCTGGTTCTTCAGCACAAGCTAAACCAGGTGCTAACAGCTTAGTAAACAAAGGTACTTGCTCCTGAAAATAGGATTGATTTTCCGCATAAATTTCTTGTAATATTGGATGAACTACCTCATATTTGCCTTTGTTAAAGTAAAGCACGGCTGAATCATAACGTCGATATTCGGAAGGATTATATAGTGCTTTAAAGGAAAAAGAAATGCCAATATTATTTAGTGCTTCTGTTAAACTTTCCATGATGGCTGCTGCCCCTTCTGGAGTTAAGTTAAAGTAAATTCGTGTAATCTCAGGATTATTTTGGGAACCTGCATTAGCTACAGCCATATAAAAGCCGTTCTGCACCAAATTCTTTGGCATTTTTATAGATACAAACTTACCAACAGTTACCTTTTGGTTTGTTGGTAACAGATGCAAGTTAGGTTCAACGTGCAGTGTTAACCCATTTTTATGCACTGCTACAGTGCCATCTGTTTCTTCCCTGACTACCTGCCAATTATGACTCCAGTAGCCTTGACTTTTGTTCCTGGTATGTAAACGCTCATAAAATTCTAAATCCACACCGAATAAACTCTTATTTTCGAGATTTGGATTACTCTTACTATTTGTTTCCTCGTCATCAGGATTGAGCATAGGCTGAGAGTCAACGTTATAATAAGCACTGTATATAAAATTACGCAATTGTAAACACAAATGCTTATTTTGGATTTCTAGGGGTAACTGCTCAAAACGAGAGATAACTGAATCCGGCAATTCAACAGATTTATAGTCTCGATGTTTGATAGAGTAATGAGATTGAATTTCAACCTGATTGACAATATCTTGTAGTGATGTCTGCAATCGCTCTGGCAGTTGTGAAAGTTGATTTTGCAAATCTGATAGTTGCATAGTTTTTAGGGTGTAAGGAATAGGGAATAGGCAAAAGACAAGAGGCAAAAGTTGATTAATTGCCCCTGCCCTCTAATTAGGTAACAGGTATTGATAAGCTGGTGGGTATAAGTTCTGAGGCTTCCATAGCAAAAATCGTGGTTATAGATGCTTGCGGACGACATAATAAACTTTTAGCAACTTGAAGAATGCAGATACCTGCATTACCAAAGGTTCTTTCGTGTTGCAGTTTGGCTTGAATAGACCTAATTAACGCAAAACCGGAGAATTGTAGAACTCGTTCTAAAAAATCAGGACGATGCTCTATAATTTCGGGAAAATTAGCTAAATAAGCTCTAACCAATGCTGATAGAGAAGGTTGCAAAAGTTGTAGGGGAATTGAAGCTAAACGTAAAGAATTTTCAATTGGTATAGTTTTGCTAGTTACCATACTATATAGCCAGATTTGTAAATAACTAGCGATTATTGCGCCTAAATCACTGGACGGATCTCCCCAAGTACCTCGTTCCCAGTCTATGAGACGAATGATGTGATCACTCAAAATAGATTCTGGGTAAATTGCTGTTTCCCAATTTACTGTTTCCCAATTTAAAGAGAGAAGAATATTGTTAAGTTTTAAGTCATTGTGAGTTAAACAACAGGGAGAAAAAGCCGTATTTAAATCAGCGATCGCTTTGCCCAAATTATCATAACGTTGATAAAGGGAAAAGAATTTTAAGCCATCCGCAGGAAGTTTACCAAAAATTTCTGGTGTAATTCTCTCTAACCCTTTATTCAGGTTGAAAGTTTTTTGATTTATCTCATCCTCAGTGCTTTGAAAAAATTGCCTATAATCTTGGTTATTGAAAGTCGAACGATGAATTGAGGCTAAAATTCTGCCAATTGACTCAGAAATTATAGTAGGAAATAAATTCTCTTGAGCATAAAACTCAGCTAGATCACGATAGTCATTGAGATAATTGAAAATAATGATAGAATTTTCAGGATCAAAATGAATTGCTTCTGATATATAAGAGCGCAAATGACTAATTTCTGGGAATGTCCGGCAAAAATTATGTACTTGCCATTCATCTAAAAACTCGCCATAAGTTTTACCGTCTCGATTCAGACGCTCTTGTTTTACCAACAGTTGACGGCCATCTGGTAAACCAACTAATAAATTAAAATTTTTGGCTGGTTTTAGCTCAATTTTACTCAATGACTGTTCCTCCTGGGTACACAGTCCTTGGGAAATGAGATAGTTAAAAACGTTTTGAGAACTTAAAAGAAATGTCATAGTTTTAAATGAGAATTCAGGATACTGGCAAAATCATGAATCAATAAAAAAAATCTAGACCAATATTTTACTGAATCGTGTTGAATGAACTAGCTAAATTAGAAATAGAATTGATAGCATAAGCTAATAAAATAAATTCCATAGACCTAACCCCAAAATTCACTAATTCCGAAAAATTATCATTATTTCCGCCAAATATAGATATAGGTTCTATATCCTTGATGTAACTCATCAATCTATCGGCATCAATGGGTTGTAAATCCGTAATTGTGATTTTGGCCATTTGCTTATATCTCGTTGTCAGAATTAGCAGTGCTAAAAATAAGATTATAGATTGAGCAGATATCACCTTTAATTGATTGTTGAATTTGCTAGGCTCTCCTGATTAATTACTAATCAAAGGAGAGCTATCTAGCTTATGATTTGATTACCAAGCTATTAGTTAGTAGCCGTAGCCGTTGTGAGAATCATCGCTGAAGGATTTAGCTATAGATACAACGGTATCAATAGCAAAACCTAATAACACAAATTCCTTACCTTTGATGCTGTAATCAATTAATTTTGAGAACTGGGAAGCAGAACCACCTTGAATTGAGAGGGTATCTACATCATTCATCTCATTCAAAAAGCTTTCAGAATCTTGAAACAATTCAGAACCAGCAATGTTTAATTCAGAGAGTTGAATACTTGCCATAATTTCCTCCTAAAAGACTTGAATTGTGGGAGCGTTAAGTTAGGTTTTACTTAATCGCTATTTCGATGGTGATTAATTGCTGAATTTTCTAGGCTCTCCTGATTAATTACTAATCAAAGGAGAGTCATCTAGCTGATGATTTGATTACAAAGCTATTAGTAGCCGTAGCCGTGCTTAGAATCATCGCTGAATGATTTAGCTATAGATACAGCGGTATCAATAGCAAAACCTAATAACACAAATTCCTTACCTTTAATGCTGTAGTCAACTAATTTGGAGAACTGAGAAGCAGCACCACCTTGAATTGAGATGGTATCTACATCATTCATCTCATTCAAAAAGCTTTCAGAATCTTGAAACAATTCAGAACCAGCAACGTTTAATTCAGAGAGTTGAATACTTGCCATAATTTCCTCCTAAAAGAC
>JBJOKS010000078.1:0-7537 GCA_046045965.1 Cyanobacteriota bacterium
TTGCTCTTTCACCACTTGTTTAATGATGCTTTGAGCAGTATCTGCTGTTAGTGACTGACTTTCCAAAGCTGTCAAAATTGCTTGCAGTACAGGTTTTACCCCTTCTTGCTGGAGTTGAGTTGAACCTTCTTCACTGAACTCTACCCCATCAGTAAAAAAGACTTTGCTCATAGCGACAGCATCCACCAACCGAGTTAAACTAGCAGCAATTAAACTCACTAACTGTTCTAACCAAGGACGCTCTCTACTACCAGTAAATGTATATCCTGCTTCTTCCCAAAAAGGAATAATTAAATCTGTGAGTTTATCAACGGGCATATTATGGATATATTGGCTATTAATCCAATCCAATTTATCCCAGTCAAATTTAGCACCAGCTTTATTCACCCGCTCAAAGGTAAACTCTTTAGCTGCCTCTTCTAACGTGAATATTTCCTGCGTAGAATCTGGGGCAGACCATCCCAACAAGGTCATATAATTAACTAAACCTTCCGCAGTAAAACCCATTTTCTGAAAGTCAGAAATAGAAGTTACTCCATCTCGTTTAGATAATTTGCGTCCTTCTTGATTTAAAATTAATGGTGTATGGGAAAATTCGGGAATTTTTGCACCCAAAGCTTCATACAACAAAATTTGTTTAGCTGTATTGGCAATATGGTCTTCTCCGCGAATGACATGACTAATTTGCATATCAATGTCATCCACCACGACCACAAAATTATATAGTGGTTGACCAATACCTTCTTCTGAAGCGCGTGCAATGACCATATCACCACCTAAGTCACTACCACGCCAGGACATTTTACCCCTTACGAGGTCATTCCAGACAATTTCTCTTCCATCATCAATTTTAAAGCGAATTACAGAAGAACGTCCTTCCGCTTCAAATGCTGCTTGTTGTTCTGGGGTCAGGTTGCGGTGACGGTTATCATAGCGGGGTGCTTCGTTTCTAGCTTTTTGTGACTCTCTCAGTGCGTCTAATTCTTCAGAAGTTGTGTAGCAACGATAAGCTAACCCTTGCTCTAACAGTTTCTGTACTGCTTCTCTGTAGAGGTGCAAACGTTGAGATTGGAAAAATGGACCTTCATCCCAATTCAATCCTAACCAGCGTAGTCCACTCAGAATATTATCGGTGTATTCAGGGCGCGATCGCTCTAAATCTGTATCTTCAATGCGTAAAATAAACTTCCCATCATGGTGACGGGCAAATAAATAATTGAATACAGCAGTTCTCGCTGTACCAATATGTAAATTACCGGTAGGACTAGGAGCAATACGAACTCTAACAGACACAGTTAATTCTCTCTCTCTCACAAAGCATGATCACTATAGCAAGTGCTGAGTGGTTATAAACCATCTCTGGGGGCGATTTTCCCATTACTCAGGTTTTAGTATTTTTAGAACGGGACTGACGGGGCTCGAACCCGCAACTTCCGCCGTGACAGGGCGGTGCTCTAACCAATTGAACTACAGTCCCTCGTTGTTTCCAACTTTATTATTATTGCCTATTATTTTTTGCCTGTCAAGTAGTTGGGAGAAAAAATTTTGAGCTTTTTTTAGGGGAACTCCAAAAAATAAATTATCGACGTTTTCTCACCCTGCTTCCTAAACTACAGACTGGGTGTGAGATTCCAGATGTGCCAATATTTGAGTTTGGATCTGCTTGTACTGCTGCTTTAACAACTTTTTGCTGACGTGGGCTTGAGAGGAGGATGGTAGTTGCTGACTTTGTTGCACCCATGTTTTCAATTTCTGTCTCTGTGCAGGAGCAATGTTACTGCTGAGGATGTTGATGCAGTGATGGGGGGGTTCTAAGGTAAAGAGAATCAAAGGGTAGGATTTATTTTCCGCCAAAACTGATACTAATTGGAGATTGTGGGTATTTTGCATATCTAAGTAGCAGGGCAACCACTTAGGTCCGAGTTGGCGATTATAAAGCACTGTTAACCACAATAGCATTGGGTGGGGAGAGTTAATAAATATAAACTGGTTGTAACGTTTTGTATCGGCGCAATTTTTAATTTCTGGTTGGGGTAACATTAGCCACAAACTAACAAGAGATCCTTGTGCAGTATCGATCATTTGAGGAAAAACAATTTCCTGAATGGGTTTATCTTCAGGCCAAACAAGTTGCCCGTAGCTATTGGTAATTTCGGAATATTCAGAAACCAAGGTATCATCAGCAGTAGATTTTTGATCTAAATTTTTAACACTATTTTGTTGGCTAGATTTTTCTATATTTGCCAATACTTGCAGAATTTCTCCCATATTTTGGGGTCTATTATCTGGTTTTTTCTCCAGACAAGCCATGATTAAATCATTTAACTGTTGGGGTATTTCAACATAGGGGTTTACCTGGGCGATCGCTCTTGGTTTTTCAAATTGATGAACTTTATACCAAGCGCCAAAATAGTTAGTTTCTGGTTGCCAAGGTTTTTTACCTGTCAACATTTCAAACATCATCACACCCAAGCTATAAATATCAGAGCGGTTGTCTAATTCTCCCGCATCTAATTGTTCTGGGGAACAATAGGGTAAAGTTCCATGAAATCCTTTAGTTTTGTTTGGTGTAGCCGAGTTTAAAAATTTGGCAATGCCAAAATCTAGAATTTTTACTAACTGCCCCAAAGTGGGATCAGGAACGACGATGATATTAGCTGGTTTAATATCTCTATGAACTAGGGGATAAATTTTACCATCCATAGCAATGCCTTGATGGGCGCACTGCAAACCTAAACAAATCTGGCGTGTAAGATTGAGAAAGATGGGCAAATGTACGGGAATTAAATCTTTTAAACTCTTGCCAGACAGATATTCCATTACATAAAATGCCTTACCACTTTTACTGACACCGTAATCATAAGCCCTAACAATATGTATACTTTTTTGGCTCAATGCTGCACTCAGGAGGGCTTCACGATTAAAGTTAGCTTGAATTTTGGGGTTGGCAAAAGTCTGGGATAAAAATTTTATGGCAACTGGTGTACCTCCTAACAAAACATCAGATGCTAAAAAAACTTCACCCATACCACCTTTACCGATTAATTTCTGAAGTTGATAACGGTTGGCCAGCAACTCCTGATTTTCTGGAGACGCATGAGGGCTTTTCTTCACTTTAATAACCTCTAATTTGAAACTGAATTAATTTTGAGAAATTGACATTATTTTCTAGATACTAATTAGGATTTCCATAACTCAAATAATTTCATGAACCAAGATTTTTTTAAATCTCTGGTATTTTTTGATTTTTTATTCATCTTTTTGCTCAATTCTGCTTTTAATTTTTCATATTCTACTTTGAGAAGAATTTTTGCCTGACTGGAAGAAGTAAATTTATCAAATTTATGACTTGAATTAATGGCATCGGATAGATGTTGACGCTGTTTAGCTGTCAGCAGCAAAGTCATAACATGACCACATTTATGAGGATCTTCTATGGCGAAAAATAGCAGGTGATAGTAGCCAACTCCTGCTAAATTACGCAATATTTTTTCCTCTCTATTATCTTTAATATCCAAGTAATAAGATAACCATCTGATCAAGTCTGAATGCTCATCATATAACATTGTCACCCACAATATCATAGGATAATCTTCGATTTTACTAATAAATTCAGTGGTATGTGTTTTTTCTTGTAATTTCACAATTTCATCTTGAGGTAACATAGCCCATAAAGTTGGGATATTTCCTTTGGATGTATGTAAAAGATGAGGAAAACAAATTAATCCCACTGGTTTATTTTTAGGCCATTTTTTTTGCCAACACTCTTGTTCTGAAATTGATGTGAAAGGTACTAATTTTACATTAGTATCCGGCTTTAATTGTTCGCTATTATAGCTAGAATCTTGTTCAAACTGTGTTTGAATTTTGACTAAATCATCTAATATTTCCTTGACACTCTGGGGTCTATCATTCACATCCTTTGCTAAACAACGCATGACTAATTGCTGTAATTCCTGGGGAATGTGGATATGGGGATTGACTTCTTCAAATGTAGGTGGAGCTTGAATACAATGAAGTTTACACCAAGTGCTAAAAGAGTGGCTTGTTGTATAAAATGGATGTTTTCCTGTCAACATTTCAAACATCAATACACCCAAACTATAAACATCAGAGCGCACATCTAAAATTTTACGCCCTTGCATATGTTCTGGAGAGGAGTAAGGTAAACTACCTATGAAAGATTCAGTCATTGTCATCCCACTACTCTCGGTCAAAAATTTGGCAATACCAAAATCAAGAATTTTGACTATTTCTGTTTTTTTACCATCATTATTAATGAATATATTTTCTGGTTTAACATCTCTATGGAGAATAGGATATACTTTGTCATTTAGGGTAACTCCTTGATGAGCGCAATGTAAACCTAAACAAATTTGTTGGCAGATTGTGAAAAATCTTGATATGCTTAAAGTTTCAATTTTCAGAATTTGTTTGAGCGTTCTCCCCCGCAGATATTCCATCACATAAAATGGTACTCTTTCATTGGTGATACCATAAGTCAATACCCTGGTAATATGGGGACTTTTTCTACCTAATTGAGCGCCAATAAATATTTCTCTACCAAAGCGTTCTGCTAAATTTTTATTTCCTATACTCAAAGAGAGCATTTTTACAGCAACTAACATACAATCTTTGGTGACATCTTCTGCTAGGTAAACTCTACCCATCCCTCCTGCACCAAGTAAGTCTCTGATTAAATAACGGTTATTTAATAATTGCCCAATGTAAATGTCTGATGCTGTTTTAGATTCATTCATATCCTGGTTGTTATGCTAGACCACAAAATTAATATAGATATTTTCTACAGGATATTGTAGCAAAATTATTACATTTATTACTTTTCTTTATCTATACAATTGGCCATGAAACTCTGGCAACCATAAGGAATTTGTCAAACTTTGCCAATGTCTGTCACGAAAATTTGACACCCATGCTTGAGTACCATCACTGATGAGCAGCCGTGTCAATTTATATCACACCACTTTGACTGACTTTTTCAAAGCTATCTCATCTTATCTAACATATTTTCTTAACTATCGTGTATATGCAATAATACTTAAATTTTTTGCATAAAAATCACTAAATACAGTTATTATAGGGCAGTGGTGCTATTGAGGAATGGGGACTCGTAGTAACCTCAGTAACCGGGTTAAGGGTGATTCTAACTTGAGTTTAAAGGCTAGGATTTGAGTGCTTTGCAATCTGTTAAAATTGTTGTCGCTGACTAAAATTAACGAAGCTTGTCCATCAGGTAATTTAGCACCCAGGGTTAAGCCTTCAATGTTGTCTAACGCTACATCCAAAGTTTGCAAATCTAAGAGTAGTTTTTTCTGTACGGGTTTGATTTTTTTGATGTCAACTGCTGACAGGCTATCAAGATCATGAATATCATCGGCATTTTCCAGGGAAACCTGAAATAAGGAAATAGCAAATCCTAAACCTGTAAAAGTCCTTTCTAGACTCAGTAAGTGTCCTTGATTATCTAAAGATAGTAAATCAGGTAATCCGCTGTCAAACCTGCCTGTAAAATTGAACAGAGGTGTGACTGGTTCTGTTTGATAAAGAAATTCTTTTTCCGGTTGGTTGTTGGCTAGGTTATATTGCAAAATGCGGCAAGGTGTTCTCAAGCTAGGTTTGGCTGCTGCACCATCTTGAATTAAAGCGTTTTCAGTCGCTGTAAATAATGATTGGTTGTTGGGTGTGATGGTGAGGCTTTCAAAAGCTAGGTTATTACGGATACCCTGCTGATTTTTGGGATCTGGTAAAAATTTATCTGGTATGGGTAGGGTGGTATTAGCTTGGCCAGAAGAGAGGGAAAATTCTTTAATAAAAGGATTAACTGATTTCTTCACATCTCCTTCAGAAGCAATAAATATTGTTGCTTTGTTACTTAATGCAATACCTTCTGTATCAGTTTCAGCAAGTCCATAGTTTTGCTTATTTTCATTTAATAAGGTGGTGACAGCTACCGGAATAACTCCATCTTTGGTTAATTTACCTGTGCTGAGGTCGATTTTTAGGCTATAAAACCGTGCAGGTGCTTTTTGTCCTCTGTCGTCAGAAATGGCATAGTAAAGGTCATTTTTGGCATCGTAGGTAATTCCTGATAATCCTCCCAGTTCGGTTTTTTGGAAAGAAGATCCTGTAGGTATAGTGGCTGCACCAATAAATTCTATACCAGTTATTTTGACTGTTGCAGACGCAATATTGCTGAAGAATATACTGATAATTATGATGATAAAGGTGATGGTAAAATAGATGATTAATGATGGTTTTTTGAATTTCTTAATTAGTTGCATGGATGATTCATGTTCATGAAAATAATTCGTATATTTGATCTACTTTTTTCTCCTGACTCCTGACTCCTGACTCCTAGCCTCAACGAAAAGACTTTCTGGAGCAAACCTACTTAGGCTAATTTTCTAGCATATTCGTTTTGGAAAAAGTTAACTAGCCAGTCTTTGACTTTGTGGGTAGCGCGACAGTCGTCTTCGTTGTAGCGTTGGATGAGTTCTAGTAAGGTGCGATCGCCTGTTTCTAACCATTGATCATACCAATAAATACATTTAGCACCACTAGCTTCTTGATCACGCCACTCAAATCCTAACCAACGAGCGATCGCTTTGAGAGCATAACTTTCTATTGGTAAAGCAACACTTTGTGTTAATTGTTCATAAATATCTACGAAGCGATCAAGTACCGGAGCGACTGAGGAATAAGGTGTGCGGTAAAGTCTCCCTAGTTTTTTGACTGTCTCAACTTCATAAGCACAAAAATGATAAATTGGTGCTTGGGGATATTGCCAAACTAAATCTAAAAATTGCTGCCAAATTAATTCTTCTTGGGCTGGTGTTTCTGCTAACAATGAATAAAACTGTTCGGTGTTAGTTTGTCTATCAACTACTAAAACCCCCAATAGGTAATTTAAATTTAAGTCTGGTTGTGCTTCAATATCAAAATATAACTCTATGGGAGCTGTAAATGTGAGATTTTCTCCGGGGAAAGCATAAGGTAAAATTAAAGGCCGTTTTGTTAATGTTGATTGAGCTTGCACTATCAACTTAGATGCTACTTCAGTATCAAAACCAATCAAGTTTTCTAAGGTGCTGAGACTGATGTTAGCAAGTGCTTCTAAAGTGGTAGTAGATAATGCTTGTAGTTGAGTATAGCGAATTGGTGTGACACCTGGTAACAGTGAAAGATGTTGCTGAGATTGGGCGATCGCATAACAATGATGATACCAGTGACACAGATTGCATTTTTGACGAGCAATAAATACCTCTGGTGCTTCCGGTGACTCCACTACTTGAATATACTCCGCCAAAATATCTAGCATTTGGGGTGTCCATTTATCCAAGTCTACTACATAAGTTGTCTCTTTATTCCGCAATATTAGCCAAGCTTCTGCCAGAGTGACTTCCTGTAAAGCCCCCAAAATTTCCGCGTGAAAAGCAGCAACAACTTGATATTCTTGTTTAGGACGTTTACCTAGTTGAATATCCACCGGAACATAAAACCAGTCTCCAAAGCTGGA
>JBJOKS010000079.1:0-7355 GCA_046045965.1 Cyanobacteriota bacterium
CAAAACTTAACAAATGCTTTTGCTTTAGGATCAGATTTTAGCCGTCGTCATCCAGATGCACCAGTATTGTTGATAGATGATATTTATACTACAGGTGCAACTGCCAAGTCTGCCGTATACACACTTCGTCAAAGTAGGATTTCCGTACTTGGTTTAGCTGCTGTAGCTACGACTGGTAAAGATAGATCAGTCCAGAGTTGATGGGCAATTTATGGGTAAGACATCTATAATTAACAAAATTATACCCTGTATTTGAGGGAAAACTGTTTCAATTTATGAACAAAGCTTTTGCAGCGGCTTTAAGAAAAATTATGATCCTTCCTGTTACTATGCTGACAATAGGCATCAGCATAAATACAGGATTTGCCCAAAATCAAAATAATAATAACTTATATAAACCCATTCCCTTAAATAGTAATGTAGAACTTTCAGATACATTAACAGCCAAAGATATTCCCACAGGTCAAGGGGGATTTGCGCGTGATTATACAGTTAAGCTAAATAAAGGTGATAATTTGGCAATTGATTTGTCATCTGAAAACTTTGATACCATTATTACACTGTTAGCTCCCAATGGTTCAACAGTGGCAGAAAATGATGATGGACCAGATGGCACAAGTAATTCTCTCTTATTTACCCGCATCACGGAAACAGGAAATTACATTATTCGCGTCCGGTCTTTTGGAGAAACTGGGGTAGGAAACTATAAACTCAACGTGACAAAATTGCAACCTGTTAGGTAGGTCTTGCTGAAGAAGTGGGAAAAGCTTTTACAGACCACCTTGCTGAAAATTATACGGGTCTTGTCTTAATTAAACAAGTCTCAAGTTGGGCTTGCCAAAACCCTGACATGAGGATCTAGGATCTAGAATCTTAATTAATTGAAATCATAATCTTTTTGTTGAGATTACATGATAGTAAATAATAGGATAGAATTTGATGTTTTTAGATTTGCAGTGACTCAGGAACAGTATCAACAAATTATGCTAATAATTAAAGTAAATTATCCTGTTCATCCTTTAATCCTGGACATCCTGATTCTGACAAATATCAAACAAATATCAGCAGCAAAAAACTAAATGAGTCAATAATTAAAAATATGGTGCGTTTAATTTTCGCAGTAAGTTTAATATTCTTAACAGCCTGTAGCAGTATTGCATTGCTACCGACTTATGAATTAGTGCAGAAAGGAATTGCTATTCAGTTAGAACAAACCCAACAGGAACTTAAACAAAAGCTAGATTTGGACTTTCAAAAATTTGATATTACGCGAATAGCAATTACTCAACAACAACCTTTAACCATTGAAAATTTACCCGCTTATCATGTACAGGGAACTTATGATTTAACTGTCAAATTACCAAAAAAACAAATCTCTCAGCCACAAAAACCCTTTGACATTTATTTGCAAATTCAACGAGAAGGTAAAAGTTGGCGTTTGCTACTACCGGAAAAAAGTAATAACGATAAACCATCAATTTGGCATAGTTATCTGATTCTTTAGTAATATCAATGTGAATAATTATTCTCGTTCCCATACAGATTATTTCTCGTTCCTTCTGTATAGGAATGAATTTTAGAAGGCTCTGCCTTCTATTAAATCAGAGTCAGAGCCTCTTTAATAGCATTCCCAGTCTGAGACTGGGAACGAGATAAAAAAATTCTTTATCCTGACTCCTGACTCCTGACTTCTTAATAATTCTAATTTTGATAAACTCTACCTTTCCAAGCTCCTCCTTTTCCTTGCCAATGACGGTTAGCAGAATCTAAAGTCATCAAGGTATATAAAAAGGCAATTATCGGTAAACAAAAGGCTAACCAAAGGGGAGATTTATAAAAAGCGATAATGGGAAAATAAGCGAAGGTCATTAATAGCCAAGTGAATAAACCTATAATAGTAATTGGCAAATTTCCCAGCACCAAACCTAAGATAATTCCTAAAGGTGGCAGCATATAAACTAAAATCATTCCTAACACACTTCCTACTAATAAAAAAGGAGAATAATTCAGTTGTGTGTAGGCGCTACGGGCTACCATATTCCAAATAGTTTCTAGGGAATCATAAGGACGTAAACTATAAGTTAAAGCACTTAATCCTAACCATATTTTCCCTTGATGAGATTTTACAGCTTTTGCTAAAGAACAATCATCAATTAAAGCTTGACGAATTATTTGTAAGCCGCCAATTTTTTCTAGGGTTTCTGTGCGAATTAAAATACAACCACCAGCAGCAGCAGCGGTAGATTTTTTCGGGTTATTTACCCAACGAAAAGGGTAGAGTTTTTGGAAGAAAAAGACAAAAGCAGGTATTAATAATTGTTCCCAAAAGCTTTTACACCGCAGTCGTACCATAATAGAAACTAAGTCTAAATTCTCTGTTTCTGCTTTGGTAACTAAGCGGCGCAAATTGCTGATATCATGTTCTATATCTGCATCAGTTAGTAAAAAATAATCTGGTAATTTTAGAGACGTTTCATGAAACTTTTCTACAGCAGCTTTTACACCTTGTTCCATTGCCCAAAGTTTACCAGTCCAACCAAGCGGCAAGTCTGTACTAGAAACAATTTGTAATTGTTCAAGTTTATCCACTGCGTAAGCTACACCTTGGGCAAAATTTGCTGTACCATCTGTACTTTGATCATCCACTAAAAACACATTGAAATTACCAGGATAGTCTTGCAGGAGTAGCGATCGCAAACTAATAGGAATAACATCAGCTTCATTCCTCGCTGGAACTATCACACACACCGTAGGTAAGGATTGTAACTTATTTTGTGCTGTTTCTAACTGCTGATCTACACGCCAAAACTGTCCCCAAAACAACAGTAAAAATAACCAAATTGCTAAAGATAAAAGCATCAACCCCGATAAAATTTCTACCATAACTCTTGCAAATTCTCAGTAATTCAGACAGAATACATTGTTTGTTGATTTTGGGGAAGAATTTTCTCTCCCCAGGGTGATGTTATTAACTATTATTTGGTGCTGAGGTAAATATTCGATGCAAACACAAGACAGGGTGAAAGTCAAGCAAGTTACAGAAGCAATAACAGCTAGTCAAAAACATCTGCTGTCAATTCAAAAGCCTGATGGTTACTGGTGGGCGGAATTAGAATCAAATGTTACCATTACTGCGGAAGCTGTACTGTTACATAAAATTTGGGGAACAGATAAAACTCGACCTTTGCATAAAGTTGAAACATATCTGCGATCGCAACAACGAGAACATGGTGGATGGGAACTATTTTATGGTGATGGGGGAGAACTCAGCACCACTGTAGAAGCTTACATGGCCTTGCGGTTATTAGGAGTACCCCCAACAGATCCCGCCCTAATAAAAGCTAAATCTTTAATTTTGCAAAAAGGTGGAATTAGCAAAACCCGCATTTTCACCAAATTACATTTAGCATTAATAGGTTGTTATAATTGGCGCGGACTGCCATCATTACCACCTTGGGTAATGCTACTACCTGATAATTTCCCCTTCAATATTTACGAACTTTCTAGCTGGGCGCGTTCTAGCACCGTGCCATTATTAATAGTCTTTGATAAGAAACCAGTCTTTGAAATTGATAACCCCATCAATTTAGATGAATTATATACCGAAGGGGTAAATAATGTCAAATGGGAATTACCAAAAAATAATGATTGGTCAGATATATTCAACATCTTGGATGACGGGTTTAAATTAGCAGAAACTTTGAATTTTGTACCTTTTAGAAATGAAGGAATTAAAGCCGCAGAAAAATGGATTTTAGACAGACAAGAAGCTACAGGAGATTGGGGAGGAATTATTCCTGCTATGTTAAATTCTCTGTTAGCTTTAAAATGTCTAGATTACGATGCTAACGATCCGATTGTCTACCGGGGTTTAAAAGCAGTTGATAAGTTCGCCATTGAAACAGAAAATAATTACTGCGTTCAACCTTGTGTATCTCCTGTATGGGATACAGCCTGGGCAATTCGCGCCTTAATTGATTCTGGTTTTGAGGCAGATCATCCAGTGATAGCAAAAGCTGGAGAATGGTTAATAGACAAACAAATACTTGATTATGGTGATTGGTTTGTCAAAAATAAACAAGGAAAACCCGGCGCTTGGGCGTTTGAATTTGATAACCAATTTTATCCCGATGTAGATGATTCTGCTGTAGTGGTCATGGCTTTACATCAGGCAAAATTACCCAATGAAGAACTGAAAAAACAAGCTATGAAGCGGGCTTTAAATTGGATAGCATCAATGCAATGTCAACCGGGAGGATGGGCAGCTTTCGATATTGATAATGATCAAGAGTGGCTGAATTCTATTCCCTATGGTGATTTAAAAGCCATGATAGATCCCAATACAGCAGATGTCACCGCTAGGGTAATAGAAATGTTGGGTGCTTGTAACTTATCAATTCCCGCAGATAAGTTAGATAAAGCCATGAATTATCTTCTCAATGAACAAGAAACAGAAGGTTGTTGGTTTGGACGTTGGGGGGTAAATTATATTTATGGAACAAGTGGAGTTTTATCAGCATTAGCATTAATAAACCCCCAAAAATATCGCAGTGAAATAGAACAAGGTGCAGCTTGGTTAGTGCAAGTACAAAATGTTGATGGTGGTTGGGGTGAAACTTGTTTTAGTTACAATGATCCAAGTTTGAAAGGTAAGGGAGATAGTACCGCATCGCAAACAGCTTGGGCTTTAATTGGTTTAATATCAGCAGGTGAAGCAACGGGAAAATTTGATTTTGAGAGTCTTGAAAAAGGAGTTAATTACTTGTTAGAAACTCAAAAATCAGATGGTACTTGGGATGAGTCATACTTTACAGGAACTGGTTTTCCCTGTCATTTTTATCTCAAATATCACCTTTATCAACAGTATTTTCCTTTAATTGCTTTGGGAAGATATCAAGGAATTAAAGGATAAAAGACCTCTTATTTAGGGATCACCAAAAAATAAATTACCCAATTTTGTGGGATGGGCATCCTGCCCGTCCTTGATAATTTGCGGGCGAGATTCCCGCACCACAAGAAAGAAATTTTTGGGCATTTTTTTAATGGTAAATCCCCCGCAACTTTATGGACGCTGCAACACTTTAATTATGCTATTACTATCATCTGAATTACCTGTAATTCCGGCTAAGAGTTTGCCATCAGAACTGACAACTAAATGACTTATTTGCTCTTGCTTTTGGTCTATAACTGCTTCTAGCTCGGCTGTTTGTAGATTCCAGACTGTCAGCCCCTTCGAGGTACTACCAATCATAAAATTACGGCTGATGGCGATACTATATGGACTAAATACTTGACGAGAAAAGCGTTTCTTTGCCTTTACTGTTCCTGTTTTGAAATCCGACACTTGCAGATGTAAATAGTCTTTTCTTGCTCGTTTGATATTAATCAGTGTCTGCCCATCTAAACTGATGAGTCCTGAGTCTAGAGTAGGGTCAAAAAATTGTTGGAGAACTTGTTGTTGGTTTGTCGCCACATCCCACGCCACAAGTTTACTACTCGGTAAAGTAATAAGTACGTTTTTGCCATCTGGACTAATGTCATCAAAATGGATATATGGCAATCTTGCTTTTTGTTTACCTGTTGCCATATCCCAGATTTTGATCTCAGGAGAATCACCACGATCACGACTCATAATAGTTTTGCCATCTGAGGAAATATGAACATCAGTAACATTACCGGAATGACCTCTGAGTTTTTGAGGAGGTTGATCTGAGGTAAGATCCCAGATGCGAACTAGGCGATCGCCACTACCACTAACAACAGTTTTACCATCAGGAGCGATCGCCAGATCATTAATTGCACCTGAATCACTCCGTAGTGTTTTTTTCAACTTTCCTGTTTGCAGTTCCCAGACTTTGATTGTTTTATCTTGACCACCACTAACTAGAGTTTGACCGTCTGCACTGATCACAATTGCAGAAGCTGTAGGATGTCCCTCTATGGTGCGAACAACTGAAAAATTGCAGTACGGAGAACTTGCATTCTGGGAACAGTACCTATCCCTGTATTGAAAAAAGCTGAAAAGTTCCTCAGGAGAACCAGGGAGAAAACCTAGAATGATAGCTACCGGAATCAGTAAGGCTTTGTGTTTCCAATTACCGGACTTGAAAATTTTCATCAGCTTCCTCTATCTAAAATTTCACCAGATGCAAACAAGGCAGAGACTTTATCTACTAAACTTCAGACGGCAAGATTCAATTTTCTGAATCAGAAAAATCTACTCTTAACGTCAGTTCGATAAACCTTACCTGCATTTACCCCCCAACCCTTCTGTTTTGCCACTCAAGCTATATAATAATGATTATCATTTTAGATAAGCCCTATGTCGTCTGCAAATTCAAACACCGATAAGCCCTTAAACCTGCCTCAGCGTCCCCGTCGTTTGCGGCGGACCGAAACCCTACGGAACATGGTTAGGGAAACCACACTCACAGTAGATGATCTGATCTATCCTATGTTTGTGATGACCGGGGAAGGACAAAAAGTAGAAATTCCTTCTATGCCAGGATGTTATCGTTATTCTTTGGATCTGCTGTTAAAAGAAATAGCTGAAGTGTCACAATTGGGGATTAAGGCGATCGCCCTTTTTCCCGTCATTCCAGAAGACAAAAAAGACGACACAGGTACAGAAAGCTACAACCCAGAAGGTTTAGTACAAACAACCGTCAAAGCTATCAAAAACGCCGTTCCCGATATCATCGTTATTACCGATGTCGCCCTTGATCCCTTCACCACACACGGTCATGATGGTTTAGTAGATGAAAACGGCGTTATTTTGAACGACCCCACCGTAGAAGTATTGGCAAAAATGGCACTTTCCCAAGCTCAAGCCGGCGCTGATTTTGTCGCTCCTTCTGACATGATGGATGGTAGAGTAGGGGCAATTCGTAAAGCTTTAGATGCAGAAGGTTACATTAACGTCGGTATTTTAGCATACTCGGCAAAATACGCATCAGCCTATTATGGACCATTCCGAGATGCTTTAGATTCCGCGCCTAAATTTGGCGATAAAAAAACCTATCAAATGGATGCAGGTAACAGCAAAGAAGCATTAAAAGAAGTGGAATTAGATATTGCCGAAGGTGCAGATATAGTCATGGTGAAACCTGCCCTAGCTTATCTAGATATTATCCATCAAGTCAAAATCAACACTAACTTACCTGTAGCAGCATACAACGTTAGCGGTGAGTACGCAATGATTAAAGCCGCTGCGGCTAATGGCTGGATAGATGAGAAAAAGGTAATTTTAGAAACCTTAACCAGCATGAAACGCGCTGGTGCAGATTTAATTTTAACTTACTTCGCCAAAGAAGTAGCTTTGATGTTGATTTAAGGAGGCAGGAGGCAGAAGGCAG
>JBJOKS010000080.1:0-7273 GCA_046045965.1 Cyanobacteriota bacterium
ACAAAACCTTGTACTGCTTCTGTTCCTTCGTTGGCTTGCTTTTCTTGCAAAGATGAATGTACCTGTTTACCAACTACTGACAAAACTGATTGCATAGTTGAGGTATCTGCACCAGTGCTATTACTTATCTGCTGGATGGTATTAGCAATACTTAGCAGTTTACCTAAACCACCTGGTTGATCAGAATTAGCAACTGAACCAAGAATTTGATCAAAAAGTCCCATTAGATTTTTTCTCCATGAACATGAATTGGTAGAGCGATCGCAAATTCTGTACCCTGATTTAAATCAGAATGACAACTAATTTTACCTTTATGTTTTTCTACCACAATTTGATGAGTAATTGCTAAACCTAAGCCTGTACCAATACCTCGTGGTTTAGTGGTGAAAAAGGTTTCAAATATCTTGTTTTGATTTTCTGCACTAATTCCCGATCCATTGTCTGCAATTCTCACCACTACCCAATTATTACACTGGCATTCTGTAATGATAGTTATTTCCGGTGAAAATTGCTGATTATTTCGAGATTTTTCTTCTACCGCATCAATAGCATTACTGAGAAGATTCATAAATACTTGATATAGTAAACTCATGTAACCGGGAACCAAGGGAATATCTCCATATTTCTGCACAAGTTTAATATTATTTTTGATCCGATTATTTAAAATCAATAATGTACTATCAATACAAGGATGCAAATCTACTAATTTTGTTACACCTTCATCTAAACGGGAGAAGTTTTTTAAACTGCTGACAATTTCTCGCGTGCGTTCTGTTCCCATTTTCATGGATTTCAAGATTTTCGGCAGATCAGTTTCCAAAAATTCTAAATCAATTTCTTCAGCTACAGCTTGGACTTCATCGGGTGGATTAGGAATTGCTTCTTGATATGTTTTTAGTAGTGTTAATAAATCATCAACATAAGTTTCGGCGTGTACTAAATTACCATAAATAAAGTTAACTGGATTATTAATTTCATGAGCTACACCAGCTAACATCCTTCCCAAACTTGACATTTTTTCACTTTGAATTAGTTGGGTTTGGGCTTCAGCTTGTTGGATTTCTAACAGGGATTTTACTTGTTTAATTAGCTGGTTTAAGGCAATAGCTAAAGTACCAATTTCGTCTTTTGTGGTGACAGGTGCTTGCAATTCAAAATTAGCTTCTTTAGTAACTCTTTGGGCAATATTCGTAACTGCATTAATGGGACTACTAATAATTCTACTGGTATATATAGCCAGGATGATGGCAATGGAAACTGAAAGTAGCATACTAGCAATAATAATTTGCGCTTGCAGTTTTGCCGCTTGATTTTGGGATAGCTCAACCTGTTCTTGGCGTATATTAACTTCTTTGGCAAAATCAGTTAAATCATGGCAAAATCGAAAAAATTTCCGTGAAGTTTGACTTTGATGAAAACCCCAAATCAACTGCTGCGCTTTTGTGGAACCTCCAGGTTGGGAAACAATTTGAGAAACTTGCTGGTTTAGATCACGCAGTTGCCGGAAATATTCGGTAATTGTACTCTCATGTTTGTTGATCAGAACCCGCAAATCATATTGTGATTCCATGAGGCTAAGTTTCTTCAAGCGAGAAAACAAAGTTTCAAATTGTTGTAAATGCTCCTGAAAATCAGTTTCATCTGTATTGCGTAAATTATCCTGCTGTCTTAAATTAGGTAATGGCTCTTGCTGATGAACCTGGATTTCCAACAGCACTCCCTGTAAACTACTGAGCAAAACTCCTTCTTCATCTGCCAAGATCATCTTGTGTCTAGCATCTTGGTAGTAGCGATCGCCTACAATTAAACCACCCGTTGTTCCCAAAATCGCAATTCCCAAGGATAAACCATACCCAAAAACAATTTTTTGCCTAATACTCAGTCGCTGGAATAAGTGTCGCAACCATTTAAAAGACATTATTTCAGATTTTAGATTCATTATGTAACTCGCTGTTGAACTTTTCCATGAGGAAGGTTTTGATGAAAAACAAAGAATTCACCAGCCAGTCATTAACAGTGATCAGTTATCCAGTGATCAGTTATAAATCTTTGTACTGTTCGCTGTTTACTGAATTGAAGGGAACATTGGAGATGCACTGCATCTTAGTTTAGCAAAATTTGTCTTTTGGTAAAAGGGAACAGGGAAGGAGGAGTTTCTTTCATTCTTAGTGGGTAGCTTACCGTTGGTTGGGCTGCTATGAAAGAGATTTTTTTGGGATCTGGTGTACGTAGTTGATGACGACGATTAAGATCAGAAGCATCTGCCTACTTAACATCCTTTCATTTTTGTGATTCATGCCTCTGTCTCGCCTAGTCACACTCATAGTTGGTCTAATTATCATTTTAGGGTTAGCCCTGTGGCTGATTGATTCCCTGACTCGGCTCTATTGGCAGCTATCCTATTCTCCCTTATTAGGTAATCTGCTGCTGTTGCTGCTGATTGTACTTTTGGGTGGTTTGGTTGCGGCTTTTATCTATTATGTGTTAGTTCTGCGATCTGGTGAGGAGCAATCACGTTCAAAGCGCAGAAGAGTTACTCCTGCTCAAATTCCTGCGGCTAAGTCTGATGCGGCTTCTAGCACTCTCCAAGCTGTGCGTCAACAGGTAGCCCAAATTCAAGATGAAGTCACTCGTCAAGCTTTACTCAGTCGCACTAAGGAAATTGAAGCGAATTTAGCACGGGGAGAAATTCAAGTAGTGGTGTTTGGGACCGGGAGTGCTGGTAAAACTTCCTTAGTTAATGCGATTATGGGGCGGATAGTAGGGGAAGTGAATGCGCCAATGGGTACAACTCAGGTGGGTGAAACCTATTGTTTACGCTTAAAGGGATTAGAACGGAAAATTTTAATTACTGATACACCAGGAATTTTAGAAGCGGGAGTAGCAGGAACAGAACGGGAACAACTGGCTAGGGCTTTGGCGACGGAAGCAGATTTATTGTTATTTGTGGTAGATAATGATTTACGACGTTCTGAATATGAACCGCTCAAGGGTTTGGCGGAAATTGGTAAGCGATCGCTCTTGGTTCTCAATAAAACTGATTTATATACAGATGACGATCAAGAAGTGATCTTGTCTAAGTTGCGTCAACGGGTACGAGATTTTATTGCTAGTAGTGATGTAGTGGCGATCGCTGCTAACCCCCAAACCGCACAATTAGAAACTGGCGAAACTTTCCAACCAGAACCAGATATTGTCCCGCTATTACGACGCATGGCTTCTGTTTTACGGGCTGAAGGTGAAGATTTAGTTGCAGATAATATTCTCTTACAATCTCTCCGTTTAGGAGAAGAAGCCCGAAAATTAATTGATTCTCAACGTCGTCGTCAAGCTGATAAAATTGTTGATCGATATCAGTGGATCGGGGCTGGTGTGGTTTCTGTCACCCCTTTACCAGTTGTTGATTTACTAGCTACAGCCGCAGTTAACGCTCAAATGGTGGTAGAAATTGGCAGGGTTTACGGTTGTGATTTGAATATGGAACGGGGACGAGAATTAGCCCTATCTTTAGGAAAAACTATTGCTGGTTTAGGCATTGTTAAGGGTGCAGTTGAATTACTCTCCACTGCTTTACAACTTCATGTTGCTACTTTTATTATTGGTCGCGCTATTCAAGGGGTGACAGCAGCTTATTTAACGCGAATTGCGGGTAAAAGCTTTATTGAATATTTTCGCCATGATCAAGACTGGGGTGATGGGGGAATGACAGAAGTTGTACAACAACAATTTCAGATTAATCGCCGAGACGAGTTTATCAAAGTATTTATCCAAGATGCGATCGCTAAAGTCGTCAAGCCCTTAACCGATAGGGAATAGCTGACAAAGGGTAGGGGAAGAATAACAACTGTTGAAGAACGAGTCAGGAGTCAGTAGCCAGGAGTCAGAATCGATCAGTCGGGGATTCAGTACCCGCAACTGATTGAAGTCCATCAAATCGCAGATTTGGTGGGGGTCTTAAACCTGGTTATTCATCCGCGACTTGCACAGAATTCATTCTGAATTCTGACTCCTGACTCCTGAATTCTGTTTGATAACTGATAACTAACCCAGAGATATACCCAGGGGTATAAGCGGTCATAAATTTCAACTTTTAAAGTTATGAAATCAATAAATCAGAATTCATCAATCAAAATTCCTAAATTGATGGAAATATTGATGTATCTAATTGAGTCAGTGTTTAAATGGCGATACCTGTGCCTACAGTCCCGTAAGGGATACAGTAAGCTACCGCTAACGCTCTCGTCACTTGCCACCTTTTTATTTTTCCACAGAACCTATCTCAATCCCTCCATGCCTCAATACTGCTACCTCAGACCCCTAAGACCTCAGACCCCTAAGACCTCAGACCCATTACTTGCATTATGCAACTTAAAGAACTAAGTCCTAGTTAATAATACTTAACTTATTTTAAAAACTATCCAATAAATCATCCTGAGTTAAATGTACTTTATTTTACGGCTTATTCAATTTCGTTGTAAAACAGAAAAAACAGGGAAAAGCTTGCTATTAGGTTGTTCTGGGTTTTGTCCCAACATTTATATAGATTCAAAAGCAGAGTCTGGTTAAAGTCACCCTAATTTAAAGTTACAAAGAATTATTTCTCAGTATTCCGGAAAGAGGCAGGAAATTCAGAAGAGGTAGGTAACAACTTATGTAAAGAATATCTCAGTAAGGAACTTATGAATCAGCAAACAGTCAAACAACTATTGCAAGGACGCTACCAAATTATTCAAAGCCTTGGTGCTGGTGTATTTGGACAAACTTATGTTGCTGAAGACACCAAAGATGTGGACTACCCAGAAAGACCCAGATATGTTGTTAAACAGCTAAAAGTCAACAACTATCAATCTAATTCCTACTTTGACTATCTGAGATTGCGTTTTCTTACGGAAACTGAAACCCTCAAGCATTTAGGAAAACATAACCAAATTCCTGAACTTATCACCTGCTTTGAAGAAAATGAACAGTTTTACTTGGTGCAGGAATATATTTTAGGACAACCATTGTCTGTAGAATTAAAAATAAATCAAAATAAGAGGCTGAAGTGGAGTACAAACGAAGCGATGACATTTCTCGAAGATGCTTTAGGTATTCTCGAATTTGTTCATTCTCAAGGTTTTATTCACTGTGATATCAAACCAGAAAACTTAATTAGACGCACTAGTGATGGTAAATTAGTGCTGATTGATTTTGGCTCAATTCAACCCATTGACTTTAGCACTGATGCAGAATTGCCCATTTCTCAGATTCCTGTGAGTTCATTAGGTTACATCCCACCAGAACAATTTTTAGGTCAAACACAACCCAATAGTGACATTTATGCTTTGGGAATGATTGCACTTCAAGGTTTAACAGGATTAACACCTTTGCAATTAAAAATTGATCCTGCTAACAATGATATTCCTTGGAATTGTGAAGATACCCAAATTGACGAATATCTGGCTGTTTTTATCAGTCAAATGATTCGCTATAATTACCAAGAACGATTCCAGACTGCCAGTGAAGCACTGTGGGTATTCAAACACATAACATGGAAACATCGAGCCGCAGCAATTGTCAAATCAAAGTTTCCCGTTACTGTCAGAAAAACTGTAGAAGATAAAAAGACTAAATCAGATCCATTATTAGCAGGAATGCGATGGGGAATAACGATTAATTCTTTGGTAGTTGGCTTGGGAGTTTATTCTTTAGCTAGTAATTCTCCAACCTACTCAGAAACAGCAACTTTATCTAACGCCATTACAGAATATCAAAACGGGAATTTAGAAAAAGCAATTAGTTTAGCCAAATCAATTCCCTCCTATAGTAATGTATATCCAGAGGCTCAAGATACAATTGTTGAATGGGAAAAGCAATGGCAAGCTGACACAGAAAATTATTTAGTAGCTGAACAAGCATTAGATGAAGGTAATTTATCAGAAGCGGTGAGTGCTGTTCCCCAAATTCCCTACACTTCCTATTGGCGTTCTAAAAGAGAACAATTAATTGAAAAAACACAAACTAACCTAGAAGCAAAAACACAAACTTTATTAAACCAAGCTTACGCCAGCGCAGAAAACAAAGATTTTTCTACAGCTTTAGAATATTTGCGCCAAATTCCCGCTGAAAGTTCTGCTGGTGCTATAGTCCAACAAAAATTGGCTGAATACAATCAAAAACGGCAAGTTAGAGCCGAATATTTTTTACATTCAGCTTACCGAAAAGCTTTAATAAATGACTTTGCTGGTGCAATCAAATTTCTCGAAAAAATTCCTAAAGGTACTGATGTTTATCCTCAAGCTAAAATCAAAATCAAGGAGTACCAGGAAAAGCAACAGATTAGAGAAAAACTACAAAATATGGTCAAACATAAAAAAGTTTCTTTTGTCCAGCAACCTACTAAATTTAGTCAGATAGACTTAAATACTAAAACAGCATATTTCCCTTTCCCAGATGATGCACAAGAAGTAAATATTAGCACTTAGTTAGTATTTTCAGGAAGTAACACCATCTAAGATTATTTTAGGGTTTCAATCAATTACGTATTCGCAAAGTTGGGACAATTATTGGGCGAGATTTTTCCGGTTGTAGTTGATTTTCTGCCATTCTCCGGGCTTCTATAGCTTGTTGGTAATCGGGTTTATATTTAATAGCTTGATCATAAGATTCAATTGCTTCTTGATATCGGTTCAAATTTAATAACGCATTTCCCCTACTATACCAGGTTTCATAGTGGTTCTTTTTATAACGAACTGCTTTATTATAGGATGTAATAGCGTCTTCATATTTCTGTAAAATATATTGTGAGTTTCCTAAATTATACCATGCCTGATAGTCATTTTCTTTAAGAGAAATGGCTTTATTATAAGCATCTATTGCTTCTACATAACGTTGACTTTGGTGTAGTGACCATCCCAAACTATACCAGGCTTGGTAATTCCCAGAATTATATTTGATCACTTCTTTAAAAGAGTCAACTGCTTGTAGATATCTCCTTAATGTCACCAAGATATTACCTCTAGAAAACCAAGATTGATAATGACTGGACTGATACTGCACTACTTGATCATAAGCTTTTAAAGCATCTTCATAGCGGTTTAAATTTACTAGGGAATTACCCAAATTATATAAAGCTGAGGTGTAGTCTGGTTTTAATTCTACTGCTTTTGTATAAGCTGCAATTGCATCATCATATTGTTTGATATTTTGGAAAGATAAACCTTTTTTATACCAAGATTCATAATTTTCTGGTTGCAATTCAATTGCTTGGTCATAGGACTTAATAGCATTATCG
>JBJOKS010000081.1:0-7136 GCA_046045965.1 Cyanobacteriota bacterium
GGTTGTAGTTCCAGTGTTAACTCTGGTAAGGTTTGGGTATCAGCAAAAAACTGATCTACGGACTCGACTAAATCGAACAACTGCACTGTATTCAAATCAACTTGAATAGGTGCTTGTTTAATTTGAGTTGATTGAGATCCCACACTATCAGCATTCATCTCTGAATGCACTATCAACCGATGTTTGTTGCTGTCAATTTTTTGCAACTCTACTAACTCTGACTCACCGTTGTGTGCTTGGGGGTTGGGTACATTACTTAAAAATTCCTGTGCATAGGCACTTACAGCCCTCACCAAGCTTTCAAAAAATTCCCGCCCTCCGGTTATAGGCTGACTAGAACTAGATAAATAGCATTCTGCATTCACCAATATAGATAATTCTGGACGCAGGTCTTGAAATTGGGTTGTGGGGGCGACATCACTTAACCCCTCTAAGAGTAGTGTGCAGTTAGGTAAACTGTACTTACGTTGAATATTCATTCTACTTCACCGTCAAAAAGAGAAATCCAAAAACGCTGCATTCCAGCAGTACCAGTGCAGAATAGTAATTTTGCTAATAAATCTATAGCCAGTTCATCTAATTTTTCGTCTGAGTTTAATGTTAGTAAAACAGAACGTCTGGCATTCATGCGGCTTTTAAAATGCGCTCTAAACCGTTCTAGGTAATTAGCTAGACGTAAATTTTGCTCTAGTGGAATCTGCTTTTCAGACAATTGCTGATATATCATGAGTAGCTGACGGATGACAACTGTTAACCGCCGCGCTATGTAGCAAGCAATGACTACTAAAGCTTTTGCTTCCATGATGGTTAAGGGACGACGGCTGTGCGCTCGTCGCAAGGGGTTAGAAGCACGCATTCGCCATAAGTTGACACGATTTTTAATAATTCCTGTCAAGTCTAACTCTTGGGCAAAAGCGAGGATGGCTTCAGAACCTCCCAGTTCTAAGGCTTCAATTGCCAGTAACATCAGGTCTATTTCTAATGTGGTTCTGCGGGGACATCCCTTGGGTCCTATGGCTGGATCTGGTAATGTATCCAGAATCATGGGCATGGACTCAGGAGTTGGACTATTTGGTGACGTTACGCTTGCGGAGACATTCATTCTCTAAAATACCTTGTGTTATTCCAACAGACTGAGTGAAATGAGTAAAACAAAATTAAACACAATTTAAGATAAATAGCCAAACTAGAACTCAGGCTTCCAGAACTCAGGCTTGTGGTTATAGCATCAGCATCCTAATATATACAATACTTACTCTTGTTATACCAAGATTTCCGTATACTGTAATGAAACTTTTAAAGCATTAGTTTACCTACCTCTGTTAAGGATTCAAATACATCTCTAGCTTGAGTTAAATTCTCAGTTATTGTCAATGATTGATGAAACATACAGCAATAACCTTTAGGAGATGACCAAAAGAATGGGATACAAGCCCCGTCCTTCTAGGATGGCTTTATGGTAAAATTTAGGTATAGTCGCCATAGGGCATTGGGAGACTTTAAACGGACATGGAGGGATGGTAAGACCACTTGTGGCGCAACCCAGCGAAGTGTCAAGGAATCCTCGCTCCTTTAGGACGAGGAGGTATGTCAAATTATAGTGTACGATTTTTCAGGGAATTGGTGACTGGTGACTGGTGACTGGTGACTGGTGACTGGTGACTGGTGACTGGTGACTGGTGACTGGTGACAGTAGGAAAATTACCAATTACCAATTACCAATTACCAATTACCACTGACTACTATGGATTTAAAATCTTTGATTCGTGACATACCGGATTTTCCTAAGCCTGGAATTTTATTTAGGGATATTACCACCCTACTGCAACATCCAGAGGGTTTACGCTACACTATTGACTTTTTAGCACAAAAATGTATTGAATTGGAACTCCAAGCTGATTACATTGTGGGTATGGAGTCACGGGGGTTCATTTTTGGCGCACCTCTGGCTTATAAACTAGGATCTGGTTTTATTCCCGTCCGCAAAAAAGGAAAGTTACCAGCAGCAGTTCACAGTATTGATTATGAACTAGAGTATGGTACAGACAGTTTAGAAGTACATCAGGATGCTTTAATTCCAGGTAGTAGGGTTTTGATTGTAGATGATCTGATTGCTACGGGTGGAACTGCTACTGCTACTGCTAAGTTGGTACAGCAAATTGGCTGCGAACTTGTGGGTTTTGGGTTTATCATCGAGCTACGGGAACTACAAGGACGCAAATATCTACCGGATGCGCCGATTATTTCCTTAGTTGAATATTAGGTGATTGGTGATTGGTGACTGGTGATTGGTGATTGGGTAGAATTAACTAATGACTAATGACTAATAACTAATGACTAATAACTAATGACTAATAACTAATGACCAATGACTAATACAAAAATTTCTTTGGAGACGGGTAGAGATTGGCTAATTAAGCTGGTGACGGATGAGACTTTTGTTTATGTAATAAAACGGCTATTGCAAGCTCTATTCACGATTTTTCTAGCATCGGCTTTGTCGTTTTTTATTATGAAGTTGTCTCCAGGTGATTATGTAGATACACTGAGGCAAAACCCGAAGATTTCCCCAGAACGCATTGAGGAAATTAGGCAACAATTTGGTTTAGATAAGTCTTGGCCTCAACAGTTTTGGTTGTGGTTGAGGCAAATTGTTACTAGGGGTGATTTTGGTACGAGTTTTGTTTATCAACGTTCTGTATCTTCTTTGTTGTGGGAAAGAGTACCAGCGACTTTGTTGTTAGCGATCGCTTCTTTATTTATAACTTGGGCGATCGCTATTCCTCTAGGTATCCTCGCTGCTGTCAAACAAAATCTTCCCACTGACAAAATTTTACAGGTCTTGAGCTATGCTGGGCAGGGTTTTCCTAGTTTTATCACTGCTTTATTTCTATTATTCTTTGCCCAAATTACTACTCCTCTGTTTCCAGTGGGTAACATGACCAGCATTGATCACGCTGAACTGACATGGTTGGGTAAAATCTTAGATATCGGTTGGCATATAATTCTACCTTTAATTGCTTTAAGTATTACCAGTTTTGCCGGTTTACAAAGGATCATGCGTGGTCAATTATTGGATGTTTTGCGGCAAGATTATATTCAAACTGCTCGTGCTAAAGGACTACCAGAAAACCGAGTTATTTATGTTCATGCTTTAAGAAATGCTATCAATCCTTTAATTACTTTGTTAGGATTTGAATTAGCAGGTTTATTAAGTGGTGCATTTATTACAGAAAACTTCTTTAACTGGCCAGGTTTAGGTAAGTTGACTTTACAAGCTGTTTTAGCAAAAGATCAATATTTAGTCATGGCCAGTTTAGTAATGAGTGCGGTTTTATTGATTCTTGGTAATTTAATTGCTGACTTGATGTTAAAAGCTGCTGATCCAAGAATTAAATTAGAAGATTTGAATTAGTCATTAGTCATTGGGAGCATCCCAAATGTGTAAGTTTTTTTTTGCTTGAGTTCAAGATATGAAATGAACGAACCACGAAGGAGCGAAGGACACGAAGGGAAGAAGGAAGAAGAGAGTTTTTGGTGTTGTTAAGGTTATTTTTTCAAAATTGGGATGCTCCCTAGTCATTAGTCATTAGTTATTAGTTATTAGTTCAAATTACCAATTACCTATTACCAATTTTATGCTTTCTCAAGTTTATTATATTATTCGGTCAAAAACAGATGGTAAGTATCTGACAGCGCGAGTTGATAATGATCAATTAGGATACTTATTATTGTTTAAAGAAGATTTTGATGCTCTGAGTTATTTAAATACCCATGCTGGTGATTTAGCAAGCCGTTTGACTGTAGAATCTATTCCAGGTCCACAGGTGGGAAGTTTGTTGAAACGTTGGGGTTTTGCTGGTGTGGGGATAGTAAATGATCCTTTATTACCTAAAGTTGAGTTTTTACAACATGATTAAAGATAGTTAAATTGGTGGATACCATCCTGCTTGAAACCATTTTTTACGCACAGTAATAGTAATCTAGTTTCACGGATACTTTGCATCAATTATGATATAGAGGATTTTCAATCAGATATAAAAACCCTAGAATCAATAGGGTTATTATAGCACATAAGACGTATATTTAATTTAAGAAAAAAGTTGTTTTAAAAATGCCTTACCCGCATCTTCAAGATTATCATTTAGAGAAAAAGTGAGACTACGAACTTTAATATCTCTAATGTCTTGATTAAAAGAATTATTTAAATCTGTAGGATAAACTAAAACTGCTTCAGGACAATGTTTAGAAAGCGCATAAAATGCTACTTGATATAAATCATCATTAGAAATATGTTCTGGATTTTTATATTTAGTATCGAGAATATATTTAGGAGTAAAATCTGTTTTGTCATAGATAATTAAATCAGTTTGAAAATATATGTTTTTGTCTATGACAATTCTTTCTTGAGTCTTCAGAGTTAAATGTGGTGGTAAATTTGCTCTTAACCATTCTGCAACAAACATTTCATAAAGTTTTGCCATATTTACCAAAAACGGTAAACTTGTATTTTTACCATGTTCGTGACTGGGAATAGAATTATCTAAAAAGAATCTACAAAGTTGATGTAATGTATAATAATCATTATTCAAACGGTGGTAATTTCGCTCAATACAATCTTTTGAAGTACACGGTTGTAAAGATACCATTCCTTGCATAGCGTGATAAGCTTTTCTAACTATTTGTGATACTTTTTCGGAACAGTAACCGCTATGGCCAATATGAAAAAGAGTCCAAAATAAAATTTGATTATCTATAATATCCGCAGTGTGTTCTTGAAATGTACATTGTAATTTTACATCCCAAGGTTTTTTAACTATTTCCTGCACATTTAACCTACCTCGTACAGAAGTTAGTTTTTTGGTTTTGGGTAGATAACTACGATATAAACCTTTACGACAACGTTCTATAATTTTTTCTGCTAAAATATAAGCTAGTTGATTATAAAAATCTTCTACAGAGTCACAATTCATTAAACCTTGCAGAAAATTAAAACTTTTTAAGTTATAAGCATATTCCAACATCCTAAATAAATTTTTAATGGGTACTTTGGGGTTAATTTTTAAAGCAAATTCATGATTTAAAGGAATATAACCCACCCAACCTTTAGCAGTTAATTTCCATTTATTACCAGTTTTAGGAGTGGGAAAATCTACATCTACTTCTTTTTTGTATTTTAATAATGCAATTCCCCATTCTTCGGAAATATCAGACTTGTTAAAATATTTAGGTTGATATTCGGTGATTTCAATAATTTGTAAATTTGTGGAGTTCATATAGTTAACTCTTCCTTGATATTATCCCAACGAAATTCATTTACTTTTTCTGGGTTATTAAAAAAGTATTCTTCTAAATAAGGTTCAATTTCCATTTTCCAAATATCTTCTATATCTTCTCTGAGATTAGGAGTTAAAAAGAAGGAAATACCAATTTCATAATTTTTATCATCAATTGCGTGATTTAATCGTTTTAAAACATTAATTAAATCCATAACTGCAAAACCAGTATTTAAGTGATATTTGATGAGAACATCATAATTAGGACGTAATTCAATAAATGCAAAACGACGACGTAAAGCGTGATCAATTTGTGCAATAGAACGATCTGCGGTGTTCATTGTGCCGATAATACGGACATTTTCAGGAATACGAAATTTATTACCACCAGCGAGAGGAATTTCTTGATCACGGTATTCTAACAAATACATTAATTCACCAAAAACCTGGGGTAAATTTGCTCGGTTGATTTCATCAATAATGAGAACACAAGTATCTTGAAGTGCTTCTGCTTTTTTGCAAAATTCTAAAAATCTACCGGGAACAAGTGAATATGTTAATTTACCATCTTCAGTTTGAGGACGAATACCTTGAATAAAGTCTTCATAGGTGTATGCTGGATGAAATTGGACTAATTCAGAGAAACCGTCACCTTCACTGATTAGGTGTTTGGCGAGTTTTTCAGCGATGAAAGTTTTACCTGTTCCTGGTGAACCGTAAAATATGGCTTGTTTTTTGCGATTAATTGTGTTTTTCCATAGTTTTACTGCTATTGATTCACAACCAATTTCTTCAGAACATTGCTCTATTGTATATGCCAAATTTAAAGATTTATCTATCGCATTATTAAGAAATTCCTGCTGTTTAGTAGATATATTATGAGGCGATATTTCTGCAATAGATTTTTCAGGCTTCAGAGAATATTCATCAGTTGTTAATATTTCAAGATTACTATCATAACGCTCTCTGAGAATTATTTTATCACCAGGGCTTAATTTTTGTACTATATCAGCACTACCACAAGCAAGCCGCCAAGAATTACCTTTAGATTTACTAATAAGAATATTTCTTCTAACGAGTGAACCATCAGATTTGTATAGAGAAATATATTGTTCTGAGTGTTTTTCAAACCATGATAGTGATATAGGATCAAGTAGTGACTTAGAAATAGTTAACCGTCCATATTGAACTTCTGTACGTGAAAGAATGTGCTGATAATTCATTTACCCTCTTCTATCTTGCACCAAAACTAAATTCTTGACTTTTAACTTTATCATTAGGCGATACTGAGAGTATGCAAGAATTAACAAACCACGAAGACACGAAGAACACGAAGGAAGAAAAGAGAAGAAGAGGAAGAGAAGTTAAGAAGAAAGGATAATTCGCTTAATGCCTTCTTTGAGAACGGGAACGTTAAAATTAATCAAAAGACCAAGAGGACAATTAGTCATTTTTAAATAAGAAATAACCTGCGCTTCATGAATAGGAGATAACTTTTCCACCGCTTTCAACTCAACAATAATTGAATCACCAACCAAAAAATCTAACTCCCCCTCACCCACCGGATGACCTTTATACTGTATCGCCACCAAATGTTTAGACCTATGAGGGATACCACGCAAACGAAACTCTGTAACTAACGCCTCATGATACACCCTCTCCAAAAAACCAGCCCCCAATACCCGATGTACCTCAATAGCAGCACCAATTACAGCATAGGCTAACCTCTCCACCTCATCACTAAACCTCCTCATCCTTCTTTCCTCTTCCCTTCTTTCCTCTTCCTTCGCTTCCTTCGTCCCTTCGTGGTTCATTCCCTCTTCTCCTCTTCTGATACAAAACGACAAATTAACCTTAAAA
>JBJOKS010000082.1:0-6969 GCA_046045965.1 Cyanobacteriota bacterium
AGTTGATGATGATCAATTAGGATATTTATTACTGTTTAAAGAAGATTTTGATGCTCTGAGTTATTTAAATACCCATGCTGGTGATTTAGCAAGCCGTTTGACTGTAGAATCTATTCCAGGTCCACAGGTGGGAAGTTTGTTGAAACGTTGGGGTTTTGCTGGTGTGGGGATAGTAAATGATCCTTTATTACCTAAAGTTGAGTTTTTACAACATAATTGAGTAAGGACAATTCATGAATTGTCCCTAATTTTTGAAATGTCTAATTAATCTTGATATGGATTGTCTATTTTATCCACAAAAACATTAGTTGATAATGGTAAACGACCAGGATTTAAACGGGGTTCAGCTGCATATCCTACAGGTACAACCACTGCAATACCTATATCTGGGTTATTCTCTGCACCAATAACGGCTTTTACCTGATCTTCAATCCAACCATTCATAAAACAGGTAGATAAACCCAAACTTTCCGCAGCTAATACTAAATTTGTAGCAGCTATCATGGCATCTTTAATGGCATATTCTCGACGCTTATCTCCTAAAGCTTCTTGAAATTGAGGAATGGCATTTTTAAAATAATTAACTGTTCCCTCATTCCAAGCTCCAGTGTTTAATCCCTGTTCTAAAATGGGTGTTAAATCTTGTTCACCAGCATTTGCATCAGCAGCAAAGACAAAGGTGACAGGTGCTTCTAGAATTTGTTTTTGTTTCCAAGATGCTTCACATAATGCAGCTTTTTGGGTTTCATCTTGAACTAAAACAATTCTCCAAGATTGGGTGTTAAAACTACTGGGTGCAGCTACGGTGAGTTCTACCAATTGTTTAAGCATTTCTGGGGAAATGGGATCTGGTTTAAAGGTTTTGATAGAACGACGTTGTAATATAGCCGTAGGTACGTCTAATGCTTTGATTTGAGTGCTAGAAGTCATTTGATTTTGGATTTTGGATTTTGGATTTTGGATTTTGGAATTATTTCCTGTGCTTAGGGTAACGCTTTTTTGTACGGAGTTCAATTAGCGGGTGTTCTGGTTGGCAATTACAAGATTTACGCAATACAATAATTTAGTGAAAACCTGAGAAGGGAGGAAACAGAAAATTTCTTCCTTTTCTTCCTTTTCTTCTTTGCGTCTTTGCTTCTTAGCGACTTTGCGCGAAATAAAATCTCATCTTGTCAGAATCAGGATGTCCAGGATTTAAGGATTTACAGGATTTAATTTTCAGTGAAAACCTGAGAATGGATGAAATGAAAATATATTCCTTTTCGTCTTTGCGTGAGATGAAATATTATTTGTCAGAATCAGGATATCCAGAATTAAAGGATGTACAGGAAATTTTTGTATGTGCATCAAATGGATATAGTGCGTTAGCGAGGCTTATCGAAGGTATCGCACTCATCACTAAACCTCCTCATCCTTCTTTCCTCTTCCCTTCTTTCCTCTTCCTTCGCTTCCTTCGTCCCTTCGTGGTTCATTCCCTCTTCTCCTCTTCTGATACAAAACGACAAATTAACCTTAAAACAGAGACTTGTCGTATATGCTGTAGCAATTATACCCAACAACCCCTATTTAAACCCAAATCAACCACCCCCCAACCGAAATTGTTAAAATCTAATTCAGAAAGTGCCACACATCTCCAATGAATGGTACAAAAGATGGTACAAAAGTTAAAATTGTAAAATAAAACACGCGGTTATTCTCAAATGGTTAAAGCATCTGCTAAATTCGACTTTGAAGACGAAAAATTTAACGCCCCACCATCCCAAGTCCTCCCTTGGTGTCAAATGCTCAGTCCCCGCTATGGTGAGGATGGTTTGCAAAGTTATGGTTTAGCCATTAAACTTGATAATGCTCAAGCTGTGGGTTTTCAACCTGATGATAATTGGCAAGAAATAGAACATGAATTTAGTACGGGAGATGTAGAAAAAGTCTTTATTACTACTACTCCCAGATTAGTAATTATTCGTCGCGGTCCCTTATCAGTTCAAGACAGAGAAACAAAAATTAGATTAGGAACTTTTAAAGATTATAAGGATGATTTTTTAGCTAATAAACTTAAATTTAAAATCTATACTCGCCATTTGATTTTTTTAGTTGGTGAAGATAAGAAGTTTTTACATCATTCACCTTTACAATTAACTCTTAGTGGTGCAGCTGGCGCAAGTTTTGGTAAGAGTTATTCTGAATATCAACAAGGTAGACTGACTGGCGGTTTTGCAGGAGAATTAGAAAAAGCTTATGCCGGTTTTCAAAAGAAACCATTAACTCCCAAAGGTCCTTTATTTCATGCTCACGGGATTTTTTGCCCCATTATTGAATGTGAAGAAAGAGGTATTGAACCGAATATTGCTTTGGTGGCTTCTACTGTAGATTACAAACATCCTACAGTTTCCACTTTAACAGAATATATGATTGCTTCTGATTCTCCAGAATCGGAAATAATTTGTAAGACTTTTGAAGAATATAAAGAATTTGGTAAGGAAGTGATGAAACCAGATGTTTCTAAAGCAGAAATATCCGGTGTTACCAGTTCTTATATTTACGCTGATGATGATGATTTTGCTTATCCACCGTATTAGGGACTGGTGATTAGTGATTGGTGATTAGTGATTGGGAAAAGTTGATAGTTGATAGTTGATAGTTGATATTTGATGGGGAAATATCAAATTGATTACCCAGTCACCAGTCACCAGTCACCAGTCACCAATCACCTATTCTCTCAACAATAAATATAACAGTGAACCGTTACCGCCGCTAATTCCAGCGCGATCGCCCGCTAATTTACCAGTACCCATAAAATAATCTACTCTTCCTGGTCCTTTAATCGCACTACCTGTATCTTGATCTAAGACAAAGCGATCAACTCTGCGGTTCTCCAACCTGCCATTACCCGCAGGAAAAGGAAATGAGTTGTTAATCAGTGCTAATGCGCCTGGCGGCATGAGAGATTTATCTGTAGCAATGGAACGTTCTGCGGTGACAGGGACGTTAATACTACCTGTAGCTGCTGTACCATTTGTTTCTTGAAAGAAAATAAATCTTTCCCAGCGTGGTAGATAATTATTCATCTCCCTGGGATTTTGCCGGAAATAACTTAGTAATTTGGGCATGGTTAAACCGCTTAATGGCAATTTACCATCTTTTGCTAGTTCTCCACCAATGCTAGTCCAAGGATAATCTGTTGCTCCGGCAAAACCTACAGAAGTTCTCTGTCCATTGGTTAATCTAATTTGGGCAGAACCTTGGATATGGATCATGTAAGCATCCATGCGATCGCGAAACCAAAGTAGTTCTAACCCACGTAACCTGCTCTTATTTCCCAATAACCCATCTTTACCTTCCAACGTAACCCGTTTGGGATGGGGTTTCGCCCATTCTTTAAAATTTGGTGGTACTCTATACAATGGATATTTGTATACAGAAGTTCTCACACGACTAGCAGTATACTCAGGTACAAAATAGGCGGTAAATTTTACAGTACCCTTGCCATCGTTACCTACAGACTGGTAAAAGACAAACTCCCGATGGACTGCGGCTTGTAGTTCAGCAGCAGACTGAGAACTAACAACTAGTTCCCGGAAGCGTAATAAACTCCGACGTACCCGATCTAAGGTAATTTCTTTAATGGGGTAATTAGCATACACTTCAGCAGCTTTATTAGTTCCCAGATAACGCAGACTGTGATCAATGGAAGTTAACAAAGCTTGGCGATCGCCATTTCTCCCCCAAAGTTGTTCATCCCAACCCAAGCATCTTTGGGAACTACAAGCAGTTTCCGGGTTAATGAGTTGGAGTGGTGGTACAACTTCAGGAGTATTCGGTACTGGTACTGGTACTGGTACTGGTACTTGCTGGGGAATGGTAACTTGAGCTACAATTGAGCTAACTGGATTTACAAAAGCAATTCCCAGACTCAAGGAGAACAAAGCAAGGGTTTTTCTGATCATCTTTCAATACTAGAGCTAAAAATTGGTTCTACCCGAATCCCCACAATCTTACACGGGCGTACTACTAAATATTCACCTTGAATATTCTTAATCGGTACGTTAATAAACTCATTGGAATCATGCTTTAGAAGCAAGACGCTGGTGTACCATTTCTGAAAGTCTGGAAAAGTAGAAAAACGCACTTCTTCCCGATGACCACTTTCCAAGAGGAGATGAACCGCATATTCGTTGGGAGTTCTAGGCATAAATTCACATTATTTTTAATACATCTAACCCATTGTTAACCACATTAGCCCCCAATGAAAAGGGGAAGTATACGGGAGAAGTGGCAGATGTACCAAAGTAAGGAATAGTTCAGAACTTTTACTTTCGCACTATGACGCTTCCTTTACCCGAAACAGTTCCCAATTTTAAAGTTTAAAGAAAAATCCTGTAGATACCACGCTCTGAGCGCAATAATTGACATAAAATGCTATTTAAACGTGCTTTTTTATATTCAATCGTAGTATAAAATTAAGCATAAATGGGGATTGGGGAAAATTCATCAACTTTTGCATCTTGCCTATTCCCAAACACAACAACACCCAACATCTACTAGCTTGGTGTTTCCCTCCTCTTGTTTATTCTGTCCAGGGATGTACTACATTTCATCACCTTGATCAACAAGGAATGAAAACCAGTTACATTGCCCCCTGATTCTCAATAATTTGAGGGAATATCAGCGTTCGCGTTGGGTGTTGCGGTGTTTCGACGAGACAGATTGGAATTTAACAGCTTTTTAACCTCTTACTACTTTTCTTTTCGACTTTAACTCTAGCTGTTTTATCTGCCAGGGAAGCTTTCTTCTGTAGCTTCAATTATTAGAATAACACCTCTAAATTAGTGTGGAGATATTTGCAATTAAACTTTACTTTTTTAGAAACAATGAGTAAAGAAAGGTTGAGCAAATAGGTTCATTAAAGCCTTAAATCATTGATGGACAAGGTTTAATATTTTATGGATATTTAATAGTGTTTACTCATTAATATTTTAAGTTTTGCAACAATACTACTCACAGCATGATTTCAGACATACAGAGTCAGTTGTTATTATTTCCTAATTAACCCCCTGCTCCCAGTCAAGAGTTCCTATTCCCTATTCCTTCCTGGGAATTTGAGGGGGATTTCAATCCAGAACTCTGTCCCTTTCCCTGGTTCTGATATACATTCCATCAATCCACCGTGTCTTTCTACAACAATTTGATAGCTAATTGCTAATCCTAGTCCTGTGCCTTTACCTACAGGCTTAGTAGTAAAAAATGGGTCAAAAATCCTTTTTTTAACATCTTTGCTCATACCTGGTCCATTATCTGCAATGCTAATTAACAAATAGGGATTTTGTGTGGAAACTCTAGTAGAAATACGAATAGTAGGTAAAGGTTTAGTATCAGTTGATTGGGGATTTTGTTCTATTTCATCATTTAAGACATCAATGGCATTGTTAATGACATTCATAAATACCTGATTCATTTGTCCGGCATAGCATTCTACTTTTGGTAAGTCACCATAGTCTTTGATCACTTCAATGCCAGGAAAATGACTATGTGGTTTAAGTCGATGTTGTAAAATCAATAAAGTGTTATCAATGCCTTCATGCAAATCAACACACTTGTTTTCAGCTTCATCAAGACGGGAAAAGTTGCGTAATGACAGCACTATGGAACGGATGCGATCTGAGCCTACTCGCATTGATGACATAATTTTCGGTAGGTCTTGCACCAAAAAATTAAAGTCAATGGCTTCCATCGTGGCCAGAATTTCACTATTGGGGTTGGGATATTGAGACTGGTAGAGATGTAAAAGCTTGAGCAAATCTTCGGTGTAGTTGCTGGCATGACAGAGGTTGCCATAGATAAAGTTAACAGGGTTGTTGATTTCGTGGGCTATACCTGCCACTAACTGCCCTAAACCGGACATTTTTTCTGTTTGGATTAATTTAGCTTGAGTTTCTTGTAGTTGATGTAGGGTATGTTCTAATTGTGCAGCTTTAGCTGTGGCTTTAGCTTCTGCTGTACAGCTTTGTTCATAGAGTTGGGCTTGTTGAATTGCGATCGCTGCTTGGTCTGCTAACTGTTGTAACAAATCAATTTCTGCATCCTGCCAAATTCTAGGAGCTTCACAGTGGTGGGCAACTAATAAACCCCAAAGTTGGTTTCCCATTTTGATGGGTACAATTAAGTTTGCCTGTACTGCCATGCTTTCTAGCAATTCTCGATGGCAAGGACTCAAAGTATCTGTGGAAACATTATTAATTGCTCTGACCCTACCCTCTAAGTAAAGTTGGACATACTCTCCAGGAAAACATTCCGATGATAATTTCAGTCCCAAGACTGATTGCCAATTACCATTGACTTCTTCGACAATCACTTCACCATTAAATTCACTCATTAACTGATAGATCAACACCCGATCAGAATTGAGTAAGGGACGGACTTCTCGAACGATGGTTTGTAAGATTGTATTCAAGTCTAAGGTTCTGCGAATTTGATCGGTGACTTGCTTGAGTGCTTTGGTTAGCAGTAAGGTTTTCTCTATTTCGGCAGTTTGTTCCTGTACCCTGATTTCTAGGTTGGCATTCAGCATCTGTAGTTCTTGGGTTGTGGACTGCTGCTGAATTGCCATTGAGAAGTTATGAGCCAAAGCTTGGGCTAGGGAGATGTCTTCAGGTTTCCAAGCTGGTGCTTGTCCTTTTTTTTCCTCTCTCCAAACTTCAAAAGAAAGACGGGGTAAGTCTTGATGCTTATTATTGTCGGCTCTTCCAGCCCAGAAGATTTCACTATCAAATTCGGGGCGAAATAGGGTTAACGTACCAATTAATTTTTCGCGGTAGTTGAGGGGAATTACCATCAGTCCCCGAATCCGAGTAGATTTAAAAGCCAGGGCTAAAACTCTCAAATGAGCTTCTTTAAATAGGTCAGAAATTGTCTGAATTTGCCCTTGTGTGGATTCTGCTATCCAGTTTTGCCACACGGGATGCTGTTCAATCA
>JBJOKS010000083.1:0-6919 GCA_046045965.1 Cyanobacteriota bacterium
GAGGAATTTCCTCAACATATTTTACGGTGGCGTAATGATGCACTTCTACCACGTTTAGGACTTGATCCGCAAGTAGTAAAAGACGAAGATTTTATTACCACCTTTGGTAAATTTCAAGGACGGAAACCTTTTTTAGCACTGCGTTATCACGGTTATCAATTTGGTGAATATAACCCCCGCTTGGGTGATGGTAGAGGTTTTCTTTACGGACAAGTAAGGGGAACAGATGGCGAATTATACGATTTTGGTACAAAAGGTTCAGGGAGAACACCTTACTCCCGTGGTGGTGACGGTTTGCTCACCCTCAAAGGTGGAGTACGGGAAGTGCTGGCCGCAGAAGCACTGCATCGTTTAGGGGTGAGAACTTCTCGTTGTTTAAGTATGATTGAAACTGGTTTAGGTTTATGGCGTGGAGATGAACCTTCTCCGACTCGTTCATCTGTAATGATACGGATGAGTAAATCTCATATCCGGTTTGGAACTTTTGAAAGACTGCATTATTTAAAACGTCCTGATTTAACTAAAAAATTGTTAGATCATGTCATTGATGAATATTACCAACATCTCAAAGATGAAAATGACAAATATGCTCTATTTTATGCAGAATTAGTAAAGCGAATAGCAGAGTTAGTAGCGCAGTGGATGGCCGCTGGTTTTTGTCATGCAGTCCTGAATACTGATAATATGTCAATTACTGGGGAAAGTTTTGATTATGGACCATATGCCTTTATTCCCACTTATGATTTATACTTTACCGCTGCATATTTTGACTATTATCGACGCTATTGTTACGGTCACCAACCGAGTATTTGTCATTTAAATTTGGAAATGCTGCAAGAACCTTTAAAAGCAGTAATTGATATCGGTGATTTGCAAAGTGGTTTAGCTAAGTTTGCCGAATACTATCGGCTTGCATATCGTGATTTAATGTTGAAAAAGTTGGGTTTTGAGGATTCGCAATTTGCCGAAGCTGATGATTTATTAGAGTTGACAATTGCCTTTTTAAAAGATAGTAAGATTAATTATCATCAATTTTTTGCGGATATAGCTCGCACTTTTTCCATTAAATGGCGTGATGAACCAGCTTTTGTGATGAATGATTCTGAGATTGTTCCCGCTTTGGGATCATCGGCACTTTTTGATAATTGGTGTGTGCTTTATCATAAAGTTCTCAATAATTTTGACCCCAACAAAATGGCGATTATTTCCCAAAGTTTAGCTAAATATAATCCCCAAGCTAATTTATTAAAAACTGTAATTGAATCTATTTGGGAGCCAATTGTTGAAGACGATAATTGGCAACCTTTTTATGATTTAGTTAAGCAATTTCAGTAACATTTTTGGGATTGAGGATTGGGGATTTTGGGTTATATTTAATTAACTCCAATCTAAAATCTTCTTCCCCAGTTCCCAGTCCGTTATCACCTATCACCTGCATTATCAATCGCTTTTTCCACCATATCAATTAAAGAGTTTGGAGTCATGTTTATACTAGGAAAAACAGTTGCTACTCCTATCCTCAATATCAAACTTTTATTTTCTCTGAATTGGGGGTGATTTATTTTGGTGTTATCTACTTTTTCTTGGATTAACTTAGCTACATAAACAGCACCTTTAGAATCTGTACTAGGGAGAATTACAGCAAAGTTTTCATTTTCATAACGTGCTACTAAATCAGTTGAACGTTTAACCACTAATTTAATTTCTGTAGCTATTTGCTGTAAAAAATTATCTGCTGTTAAATTTGCATCTAAATGCTTATTAGCATGATTATCTTTATTCAAAGAATCCAAATTGCATAATAATAGAGAGAGAGGTAATTTTTGACGGGCAAGTTTTTGCCATTGCAAATTTAAATATTCATCAAAAATTTTCCGGTTTGCAACTCTCGTGAGAGGATCTAATTTAATTACTGGTCGTAAATGTTGATTGGTAGTAGTTAAGGCTTGTATTAAACTTTTGTGTTCCTCTTTTTCTTGCTCTAACTGTTGATTATAGGTGGTGATCACCTGTTTTTTCTGGTAAATAAATAATTTATTTTCAATCCGTGATAATATTACCGATTCTTGAAAAGGTTTTGTGATGCAGTCCATTCTTGTAATTTCAAAGTTTCTAATTTTATCTGTCACTTGCTCTAGAGTACCTATGAAGATGATGGGAATATTGACAGTTTCTTTTTGAGCTTTCAACTGACGATAAACTTCATAGTCATTTTTTTGAGGAATATTGATATTCAACAAAATCAAATCTAGTTGTTGTTTTCTTGCTATCTCAATTGCTGTTTTGGCATTCACAGTTTTTTGCACTTTGAATCCTTTTGATTCTAGTATCCTAGACAGCAAATGTAGGTTTTCTTGATGATCGTCAATCAGCAATATTAGACGATGATTGTGATCTAATTTAAATTGAGATTTAGGTATGGACAGGAGCATAGCTAATTTTACCTGGTGAAAGTGATGTGAATGTTTTTTTCTAGAACACAGTTGTCAATAATCTTGTAGTTGTGACGGCATACACGCACTATTTGAGTTTCATCGCTCATATTTGTTGGTGAGTGAAAAGGCAAGAAAAAACCTTTACCCTGTAACTTTTCTCCAAGCAAATCCTCATCTAGTGAGCATATGACCAAGTATTATTACTGAAAACTGATGACTGACAAAGGTAGATATGCCCTGTTTTATGTAGAATTAAGTAAGTAGTAGAGTTAGTAGCGCAAGCTATGATGGCATCTAGCTTTTTTCATATAGTCCTGAATTCTCAAGAATACATTGATTATGGCTAAGTGTTTTTACGAGAACTTATGCCTTCATATTTACTGATGATTCTGTAACTTAGAGATGCACACTTTGATTATTATAGATGCTATTGCTACAATCAGCAACCTAGTATTTCACATTCTTCAAATACTGACGACAAAACTCTATGATCAGTTGCCATTACATCAAACTTTCAGTTACAATCCTGTTTCTGCCTTGTGCTTTGGCAGTATAGAGGGCTTTGTCACCAACCTCAATTAAGAGATTCGGAGAGATATTCACATCAGGGACAATAGTTGTCACGCCTATACTCAAAGTTACGAAATTATCAACTCTAGATTGAACGTGGGGAATCTTGAGATTGTATACTTTTTGTCGAATGTCTTCCGCTAAATAGATAGCTGCTTGATTATTGGTATTAGAAAGAATGACCGCAAATTCTTCTCCACCATAACGAGCTAATAAATCAGTGGGACGTTTAACTGATAATTTAATTGTTTGAGCAATTTGCTGTAAACAATCATCTCCGGTTAAATGTCCATAGGTATCGTTATAGTTTTTAAAGAAATCCACATCACATAATAATAAGGAAAGAGGCAATTTTTCACGAGCTAGTCTTTGCCATTCCAAATTTAAATATTCATCAAATTTCCTCCGGTTAGCAACTCCTGTCAAACCATCTAATAAAGCAAAAAGTTGTAGCTGCTGATTAGCTGCAAGTAACGCTTCTTCAAATTTTTGACGTTCTTTGATTTCTTGTTGTAAAATTTTATTTTGTGCAATAAGTTGCCGATTTTGTTGGTAAATGGTTAATTGAGTTTTCACTCTAGCTAACACTTCTAACTCTTGAAAAGGTTTCGTAATGTAGTCTACTCCACCCATCTCAAACGCCATAATTTTATCTGTAGTTTGATCTAAAGCACTAATAAAAATTATCGGTATATTAGCAGTTTTTTCTTGAAATTTCAATCGCCGACAAACTTCATAGCCATTCATATCTGGCATATTAATATCCAGTAAAATCAAGTCAGGCGGTTCTATTTTCGCAGCTTGGATGGCAATTTCCCCACTCACTGTTTTTTTGACTTTAAACCCTTTTGACTCTAACATCTTAGACAAAAGTCGGAGATTGTCTGCGTTATCGTCAACAATCAAAATTTGACCATAATTGGAATCATAAGCAGATGAGTACATAATTTTTTTATTTTATTTTGGGTGATTTGATTTTAGGTAGGAGAAGTAAGGTTTATAATTGTTTCTAATTGAAAGTTATCCACTAGATTTTTTAATGTTTCAGCTAATTGCTGGTGTTTTGGGGGGATTTGTGCAAATAGTTGATAAAGTTCTGCATCGTCAATGACTCTAGCTGCTGCATGAACATGATCAATCCAATCTTGCGGCATCACCTGTAAATTTGATGCAGTCAATTTGCTGAGTTTATGATCAGGTTTAAGTTGTTTTTTCTGTAGATTATTCTCTGCATAGAGATAACGTACATCAAGATACTGTGCCATTTTTTCAAACAGAACATTTTCTTCAAAAGGTTTGGCAACAATATCATCACAACCAACTTGTAATATTGCTCGTTTGTCTTCTGCAAAAGCACTTGCGGTGAGAGCAATTATAATTACTTCTTTTCCTTGAGTCATGGAGCGAATTTGCTTGGTTGCTTCATATCCATTCATCACTGGCATTTGTATATCCATCCAAATCAGATGGGGTTGCCATTCTCGGCAAACATTAATCGCTTCTAAACCATTTTCTACTGCATAAACATCAAAACCAACAGATTCTAATAGTTTAACAAGTAAAAGGCGATTTTCTAAAATATCTTCAACAATTAAGATTCTATATAGAGTTTGTCCTGGTTCTAAACCAACAACTCTTTTGGTATTTTTAATGGGAACAATCACATCTACTTTATCAGCAATACCCAGCAAAACACGACAAGTAAAAGTTGTACCCTCACCTAAAACACTCTTCACTGTGATGTCACCTCCCATGAGTCTAGCAAATTGACGGCTGATAGCTAATCCCAGTCCAGTACCTTGCATAAACTGTCTGCCACCTTTAGCCTGAAGGAATGCTTCAAAAATTAATTCTTGGTCTTCAATCGCAATACCTGTACCTGTATCTTCTATTTCAAATTCAACAATTATTTTACCTGTGTCTAAGATTAATGTTGCAAAATTTTGCGGATAAGAAACCCTAACGGCAACGTGACCAACAATGGTAAATTTGATAGCATTACCTATTAAATTAATCAATATTTGTCTGAGTTTTCCTTCATCTCCAAACACATACTGATGCACTTCTGGACTAAATTCAGTGATTAAATTTAATCCTTTATCTGGTGCTTTGATGGCAAACATTTCTTGAATGGAGTAAACTAGACGATGCAAGTCAAAATAGCTTTCATTTAAGGTTAATTGACCGGCTTCAATTTTAGACATTTCTAAAACATCATTAATTAAAGACAACAAATGTTCACCACTACGACTAATGATGTCTAAATTCTCTTGGTCTTCTTCAGATAAGGAGCTATTACGGGTTAATATTTGAGTGAAACCCAAAATGGCATTGAGTGGAGTTCTTAATTCATGGCTCATCTTGGCCAGAAACTGACTTTTAGCACGGTTGGCAATTTCTGCTTGTTCCGCTGCTTGTTGTAGTGCTAGTTGGGAAAATTCTAGTGCAGCCAGCATCAGGCTATTTCTCATTTCCTGTGCTATTTCAAGCTCAAATGCTTGCCAAGGAACTGATTGATTCTTAACTGTTTGTTTCCATAGTTCAAATGATTTACGTGGAGTCAGATATTGGGTATCATTAGATATTGTCTCGTGAGGATTACCTGCCCAATTTACAGTTTGCACTTGCTCTGATCTGAACCAAATAATATGATAAGACCGTTGATGGAGAACAATAGAAATTGCTAAAATTCCACAAGCTATATTTTGAAAGTTACTAGCTTGTGGGTATAGTTGTGCAAGGGAGTCTGTGTAAAATATCTCTTGTTGATTTTGATTCAAAGTCCATTCTACTAGCTCTCGTGTATCTTTTTCTGAGAGAGTATTACCAATTAAGATTAATTGACCTTGTAATAAGATAGCTGCACCATTGGCTCTCAATAAATTCAATAAACTTGTTTCATTACGCTTGAAAACATTACCAATATAATCTAATTCATTGGTTAAGTTTTGATTGAGTTGTTGTTGAATTATTTTGACTTGTTGACGGTAGAAATTTAAGGCTTTTTCCCGATGATTAACTAATTCAATAGATGCAAATTGTCCAATCACTTCACAAATTTTGCGCGTTTTATAATCAATATATTTGGGGGAATAATGGTGACAAGCAATCAAACCCCAAAGCCTATTTTCATTAATGAGTGAAATGGACATGGAAGCAGTAACACCCATATTCTGCAAATATTCTCTATGACATGATGATACACTTCTCAAGACTGAATTACTTAAGTTAAGGGGTTCATCATTGAGAGGATGATCTATTTTCTGAATTTTGACAGGTTGATAATTAACGTCTGGGATAATTCTCAGCCAATTTTTGTAGTAAAGTTCTCTTGCTTGTGCAGGAACATCAAAGGCAGGATAATGTAAGCCTAAATAACTTTCTATATCACTTTGTTTATCTTCAGCAATCACTACTCCACTTTCGTCCGGTTCAAATCTGTAAATCATTACCCTGTCAAACTGAGTTAGTTTTCTCACTTCTTGGGCAATAATATGATAGAGATCGGAAATATAGGAAGAATGACTGATGTTAAATACTGCTCTTTGTAAAAGATGAGTAGTTGCTAATAATGGATTAATTTCCATAGATGTATGAGGTTCTAATTCGAGAATTAAAAACCCATTTTCATCATGCACTATTCCTATAAATAGTGAAGATTTACCTTGGCGATGTGTAGGAATTTCTAATAAATTAATAAATGTCGAGTTATCTTTTTCTAAACAATCATTAATTAATTGGATTTGCTCTGGAGATAATAAGCAGTTTAAATTTTGCCCAAGTAAAGACTCTGCTGATATACCAAAAAATTGATTTATGTTTTCACTAATTTGTAATATTGTTAAATCTGTTTTTTGTAAAGCTATGATTACACCATGTGGTTGTATATATCCAGGTATATGGATTGGCTCTTT
>JBJOKS010000084.1:0-6864 GCA_046045965.1 Cyanobacteriota bacterium
GAAGCATCCACCACAAACACCACCAAAGCGCCAGCTTTTCTTACCAACCGCTTAGAACGGATATCTCCCTGTTCGACAATGACTTTTTTATCTGGTTGTCTAGCGCGTCGTGCTTTTTGATACGGTGCTGCTGCTCGCAATGTGGCATCTACGGCTATGCGGCGGGCTTTACCTTTTGGTATCATCGGCTTAATGTACCGTCCTCTGTCGTCGGAGAAGATAATACTGCGACTCCCAGATTTACCTTGTCTTTGCGCCATCTGCGTAAAATAAAGCACTTCTGGATCAAGGATCACCCCTTCAGGATCAAAAATAAACTCTTCGGGAATATCAGGTGGTTCTTGCTGTTCCTGTTCTTCCTGTTGTTCTTCCTGTTCTTCTTGTTCCTCTTCTTGCTGTTCTTCTGAGTCGTCTTGACTTTGGGGTGGTGGGGGTGGTGGGGGTGGTTGATCTGGTGGTGGGGTTTGAACTATAGTCGTTCTAGGAACAATCACCAACTCTACCGCACGACGCAAGTCTTCAGCATTAACGGTGTTACGTCCTTCTAAAGCTGCTGCTGCTTTTGCAACTCTGACAGCAAATAATTCTGCGCGATGTCCTTCCACTCCACCACGAATAGCTTCATTGACAAGATAGGTAATTTGTTCTTGGGTGATGGTGACATCTTTTAACCATTCCCGTGCGAGGAGAATTTGAGTTTTCAGGGAGTCGATGTCTTCGCTGTATTGTTGCAGGAATTCTGTGGGAGATTTAGAATAGGCGATCGCAACTTCTACTGCTTGTACTCTTTGATCTAAACCGAGAACTCCATCTGCTGAAAGTGCGATCGCAATTCTATCAAGTAAATGCTCTCTTAGCGCCCCTTCCTCCGGGTTGTAAGTCGCAATAAACAACGGTTTACAAGGATGTTGAAAACTTATCCCTTCTCTTTCAATTTGGTTGCGTCCCTCAGATAATACCGTTAAAAGTTGATTACTAATTTGCTCATCTAATAAATTGATTTCATCCACATACAACACACCCCTGTTAGCTGTGGCCAGTAACCCCGGTTGAAAAACCGTATCACCTTGTTTAACCGACTGTTCCACATCCACAGAACCTAAAAGTCGGTCTTCGGTGACACCCAGAGGTATTTGTACAAAAGGAACAGGAATAATTTCCGTTTCTATCTCCTGCCTTTCCTCAGCTAAGAGTTTATCATCCCATTCTTCTGGGTGGTTGGGGTTACAGTTGCTAACAGAGTCTTTAACAACTTCTATAGGTGGTAATAAAGCGTGAATTGCACGCGCCATCACAGATTTAGCCGTACCGCGACGGCCTGCAATTACCACACCCCCCAAACCGGGATCTACTGCTGTCAACAGCAAAGCTATTTTAATTGCTTCTTGACCGACTACAGCAGTCAACGGAAAAGCAGTCATTGTTGGGGTAATAGTAGGCGCAGGCATTGTTTCCTTATTTAGTTATTATATTTTTAGCATAGCATTCTTGGGCATTGCACAATGGCAGTATCAGGTAGAGGCTTCCAGAATTCGTTTTCATACTGAGTATGGGAACGAGAAATGAACGAAAAATAATTGATCAGGTTTTTGTAAAACTATCATATTTGCACATAGAAAGTATAGAGTCTAAATTTACCTCTTTTATTTCCCCTTCAGCCGTATTTTTAAACAGCACTGTAAACGCACCAGCACCCAAACCATCTTGGGGAAACATCCGATAACAAGGAATATTTGTCAAATGTGATTGATATTTTGATAAATGACTCACTTCCACAGCTTGAAATTGGGGAAATCTTGCTAAAAACCATTCACAAACCTGCTCATTTTCTTCAGGTGAATAGGTACAAGTCATATAAACTAAATAACCTTGAGGTGCGACAATTTGCGCTGAGTTAGCAATAATGCGTTTTTGACGATTGGCACTTTTATTAATTGCCGTATGATGAAAACATCCTGGTGCTTTTTCACCTTTAGCTAGTAAAGATTGACCAGTACAAGGAGCATCAACCAAGACCAAATTACTAGATTCTGCAAACATCTGGGCAAAAATAATAGAGTCTCTATTTACTACACAACTAGGTTGAATTTGGCAACGTTTCAAATTAGAAATCAGCATTCCTAACCGCTTACCAATAACTTCATTACTAATTAATAAATCAGGTTGTAAAGCTTTCCAAGCAAACACACTCTTACCTCCAGGTGCAGCGCACATATCAAATACTAAAGGTACTGGTTGATTAATTGTTAACAACACAGAAGCAGCAAATACAGAAGAAAAATCTAAACAATAAAAATATCCTTGTTGATGTAGGGGATGTTGACCGGGTTTTTCGCCAACTTGTAAACGGTCTACAAATTCTGGTTGCCAAGATATTGGTATTTCTACTGCAAAAGGCGAAACTTCAGGCTTGTCTTGACACCAAAGAATAGCAGGTAAAAAAGGTTGAGGATTAACTAAAGCAGCAATAAACTTTGCTTGTTCATCTGCATCATCAAATAAACGACGGGCAACTTTAAGTAATAAATTTGAAGGCTTTTCCATATTCAGAAATTGGGTAATTTTAGCTATTTAGCACACTATGGAAACTGTTACACCAGAACAATGCAATTAAGGTATTTAGCTGCATACTGAAAAGATAATGACCACCATTGAGATTACGTTTTTAAAGCGCCTATAGCGCGGCTTTTGGCCTTTGGCTAGAAGCTAACCGTATTTTGACAGTTGTTAAATTAACCCATTGCAACGGAGAGGTCATGATCTTAGATAATTTTCCGCAAAAATTACGTCAAGAAGCACAACGTTGGCGGGACGAAGGACTTATTAGTGCTTCACAATACCAGCAAATAGCAGACCGTTATCAATTTAACAAAATAGAAGCGGCTGCAAAAGAAAGTTCTGGGTTAATAGCCATTGCTGTTGGTGGTTTACTTTTAAGTTTAGGCATCATTATCTTTGTAGCAGCAAATTGGCAAACATGGTCAAGAGAAGTCAAATTTATTTTGTTGATGAGTTTGTTTTTGTCTACTGCTATCACTGGTTTTTTGACTTGGAGAGAACCTACTCTGGCTAAAGGGGAAGGTAAAAAACCACAACGCAGTAAACGTCTATTAGGAGAAGCATTACTAATTCTCAGCGCCTTAATTTTAGGAGCAACTTTAATGCTGATGGCGCAAATATTCAATATTAGCGGTTCAGCTACACAGTTGTTTTTGGCTTGGGGGTTTGGTGTTTTAGTAATGGCCTATAGTCTGTCCTTAAGTTCTTTGGGGGTTTTGGCTATTATCCTGCTACAAATTGGCTACTGGTTGGGACTGAGAGAATTTTGGTCTTCTACTAGTGATTTTAATTGGGCGCGTTTAGCGGTGCGACATACGCCTTTAATTTCCTGGTTATTGTTTGTACCTTTAGCCTATATTTGTCGTTCACGGGTGATTTTTGTATTAGCAGCGATCGCTTTTACTCTTTCTTTACAATACAATCTCAACCCCTTACCATTACTAACTTTTTCTAATGCAATTCCTTGGGTAGCTTCCTTTGCCTTGGCACTGCCTCCGGCATTATTTTGGAGTTATGATGATTTGTTGTTCCCCATCATTAATTATAGGTTATTTAAACCTATAGCTCGTAATTTAGCCTTGGGTTGTTTTGCGGTGGTCTTTTATTTGTTGTCTTTCCGTTGGCAATGGCAATCTTTTAATTTTGGTTCTGGTAATTCACCAACCAACTTATCGAATCTATTTCAATCTCTGCCTATAATTGATTTAGGAATTCTCAGCGGTTTAGCAGTGTTGCAATGGTTATTTCTGTTTCGTAATCGTCATCCCAACCGCAAGGAAGTATTTTTTACTATCACAGTGATTAGCATTTTTCTCAGTTTCATTGTGATTGTACCTTTTTGGCATCAAGCTATTAGCCAAATTACTGAACTGGGTATTTTTGTTTTCAATGTCCTGTTGATAACATTAGCATGGGGACTGATTCAAGAAGGATTGAAGTTAACTAGTAGACTCTCTTTTTGGTGTGGTATGCTATTATTTATCCTGCAAATTATCAGCCGGGTGCTAGAGTACGACACCGATTTATTATTTAGATCATTGGTGTTTGTATTGTGCGGTTCTGGTTTGATTTCTGCCGGTCTTTGGTTTGAACGTCGTTTACAGGAACGTGCTACTGTGAAGAAACAGTAGGGAAACTGTGCAATTAGAATTAACAGATATATTAAATCTCTGCGTTAAAAATCCTATTAGTCATTTTAGATTTTCGATTGTGCTAACTAAATACAATCCAAAATCCAAAATCCAAAATCCCAAATTGAATTACCAATTATTTATCATGACAAATAACTCACCTGAACAAAATAAAACCTTAACTCCAGAAAAAGAATTTTCTGAAAAGTTAACTTTTCGTGATTACTTAATAGCGACTGAACAGAAAGCAAATCAACCGTTACCAATTTGGCGGTTAATTGCGCCTCTGATGATGCAAGTTGGTCTAATTTTGGCAGTTCCCACCCAAGCAATGTATACAGAAATGACGGGTAAAAATGTAACTTTGCAAACTATACCCGCATATTCTAATAATGTATTGCAAGGGTCTTCTTTGTCCTTTGATTATAATATCTCTCGCACCGAAACTTTGCGAAGATTACCGGGTTGGCGAGATTGGGTAACACAAAATTCTCTGAGAAATGGCAGAATAAATCAAGGAAGTACCTTATATTTGATTTTGCAAGAACAACAGTCTTTTAATCGTGGTGTTCCCTCAGCTTGGAAGCCAATGCGTATAAGTAGTAATCTACCAGGGTATTTATCTAATAATCAGGTAGCTTTAAAGGGTAATTATCAAGATGGCTTGATTAATTATGGTTTGGAAAATTATTATGTTTCCGAAGCACAAAGACAACAAATTAATAATGATTTGTTGCAAGCACAGCAAAACCGAGATGGCCGCAGATCACCGATAGTTGTGAGAGTGAAAGTAGATCCTCAAGGTAATGCTGTACCGACGAGTATGTGGATAGGCGATCGCAATTATCGCTTTTAAAGTTATCAGTGAACAGTTATTAGTTAACAGTTATTAGGTTGTTCACTGTTCACTGTTTTAATCTTGATGACGTAAATTCCAAGCAGCACCAAAAGCAGCACCCGCACCAGCTAATAATCCTGTACTCATACCTTGAATTGTTTTTTCTAATGGGTTTTGGGTTACACATTCACTGGTAATTGTATCAGCACGCATACACATTTTACTTTCTGCCCAACTAGAAGTTCCGCCTAAGATGACACCAGATAAACTACAGGAAACAACAAGCAGTAACAGGCGTTTAGTTTTTCTATCCATAGATGGATGTGTGAGGTAGAGGAGTGAGTTACGTTTCCAACTACTTTACACTGTTTTGGTGATTGTTGATTGGTGATTGGAAATAATAAAATTGATTACCCAGTCCCCAGCCTTATTAGTCAATCTTCAAATTAAAAGGTAAACGAGCATAAATGCCTTGGGGATCGTTCATTTTCTGCAAAACCAAGATTTCTTGTTGCAATTTATTAAACTCTGCTAAAAGTGGGTTAGCGGGTTTCATTTGAGTTTTTTGAATCCCTAATTTTCCTTGAGCTTCTTGTATTTTACTCCCAAAGAAACGTTCTTCTAAACTTGTGACTTGTGGATATTCTTCAACTTCCCAATTATTACCTAATTTTGCTGCTTTGGCTGCATATTGAATGGCGACATTTAAACCGCCAATTTCATCAACTAAACCGATTTGCTTTGCTGCTGCACCTGACCAAATTCGACCTTGGGCAATTTCGGCTACCTTTTGTTGGGGTAGTTTTCGACCTTGGGCAACTTTATTGATAAACATATTATAAATACGGTTAACACTGCGTTGATAAAGTGCTAATTCTTGGGGTGATTTGGGACGGGAAAATGTTTGAGTATCTGCATATTGCCCAGTTTTTACTGTATCCCAAGTGATGCCATTATTATTGGCTAATTTTTGACCGTTGAATAAAACGCCAAAGACACCAATAGAACCGGTAATTGTGTTAGGTTCGGCAAAAATGCGATTAGAATTGCTGGCTATCCAATAACCACCAGATGCGGCTACATCACCCATAGAAACAATCACTGGTTTAACTTGTTGAGTTAATTTGATTTCTCGCTGCATGATTTCCGATGCTGTGGCGCTACCACCAGGGCTGTTAATTCTTAATACCACAGATTTGACATTTTCATCTTGACGAATTTTGTTGAATATTTTAGCAAAGCGATCACCCCCTATTTGTCCATCTTCGCCTTTACCATCGACTATTTCCCCTTCTGCATAAACAATAGCAATTTTATTTTCTGAATTGCGCTCTACCCCCATTGATTTACCAGATACTTCAGCATAATCAGTAATATGAATTTGTCGGAAGCTTTTATCATCTTTATCACTAGCCGTTAACTTTTTTAGATCAGCAAATACTTCATCTTGGTAAGCTACTTGATCTACTAAACCACTGGACTTAGCTATGTTAGCTTCTAAAATAGCTTGATTATTAGCGATCGCTTGCAATTTTTGTGGCTGAATTTTCCGACTTTTACCAACTGAATTCCGCCACTCTCCCCACACATCATCTAATAATTTCTGGGTTTGTTGTCTATTTTCTGGACTGAGTTTATCGAGAAGAAAAGGTTCTACTGCTCCCTTAAATTTCCCTACTCGCACCACTTGAATACCAATCCCGTATTTTTGCAATGCTCCTGTTAAAAATATCGGTTGTGAACTCAAACCGTTGATTTCCATTAATCCTACGGGATTGAGTACAATCTGATCAGCTACTGAACTCAGATAATATTCCCGCTCGTTCCAATCTGTAC
>JBJOKS010000085.1:0-6757 GCA_046045965.1 Cyanobacteriota bacterium
GCTTGGGTAGCGCGTAAAATTCTGAAAGGTTCAATTCCCTTTGCTTCTCCTGTAAATTTAGTTGTGATGCGGGAAATTGTCCCAGAATTTTTACAGGAACAAGCGACAGCAGAAAATATTACTCAAGCTGCAATGGAATTATTATTAAATCCTGAAAAGAGACAAAAGACGTTAGCAAATTATCAGGAAATGCGGCAATGTTTGGGAGAATTGGGAGTGTGCGATCGCGCTGCTAAGGAAATTTTAGAAATGCGGTAATTGGTAATTGGTAATTGGTAATAATATATATTTTATTGTTCCCTATTACCTGTTACTCACTTAAGATGACTCGGTTTATACATGATCAATTTGCTAAACAATATTTAACTGAACTATTAACCCCTTATGGACAGGTAGAAACCAGCAAAGATATTACAGCAGAAGTCAGGCAAAAGGAATAGAAGAAGGGGAAAAAAGAGGAATTGGTAGGGGTATAGAAAGAGAAAGACGCGCTATGATTGAGAGTATTCTACAAGTGCGTTTTGGTGGAATTGATGCAGAACTATCGAGAATTATTGAAAAATTAATTCTCATCAGTAGAGAGGAATTTACTCCTCTGTTGTTGCAATTATCCCGTGAAGAATTAATAGCTAGATTTGCCGAATAATTAATATAAAAAAAGAAGTCCGTAGGCGTTTAGCACTGCTAAATCCTTACAATTTATGATGTTATGATGATAACCAATAACTAATAAATGATGAAAAAAAGACCCATAGCAGTTGATTTATTTGCAGGTGCAGGAGGGATGACCCTTGGTTTTGAACAAGCTGGTTTTGATGTCCTTGCTGCTGTAGAATTAGACCCTATTCATTGTGCTATTCATAAATTTAATTTTCCTTTTTGGAAAGTGTTATGTAAAAGCGTAGAAGATACCACAGGTTTAGAAATTAGAAAGAGTAGCGAAATTGAAAATCAAGAAATTGATGTTGTTTTTGGTGGTCCACCCTGTCAAGGTTTCTCATTAATTGGTAAACGGTCTTTTGATGACCCCAGAAATTCTTTAGTGTTTCATTTTATTAGGTTGGTTTTAGAATTACAACCGAAATATTTTGTGATGGAAAATGTCAAAGGAATGACGGTATGTAAACACAAAGAATTTATTGCCGAAATAATTGATAAGTTTGAAAAGAACGGTTACAAAGTTAATCATAATTATCAAGTTTTAAATGCTGCTAATTACGGAGTACCGCAAAATCGAGAAAGATTATTTTTATTAGGTTGTCGTCGAGATTTAGAATTACCAAATTATCCTGATAAAATTACCCATCCAGCTAAATCAAATACTAAATCAAAAAAAGCTGTGGAACTACCAGCAACACCGACAGTTTTAGAAGCATTGCAAGATTTACCAACAATAGAAAATTACCCAGAATTATTACAAAAAGATTGGGTTTTAGCTGAATTTGGTAAACCGAGTAAGTACGGGAAGAAAATGCGTAATCTGTGCATTGCTAACAATAAATATTCCTACTTTCGTAAATTTGATCATCACATTTTAACATCGAGTTTAAGAACAAAACATAGTCCCGCATCTGAAGAAAGATTTGCGTTAACTCCTCATGGAAAAAATGAACCAATAAGCCGTTTTTATAAACTTGATCCTGACGGTTTATGTAATACATTAAGAGCAGGAACAGCGAGTAATAAAGGTGCTTTTACTTCTCCTCGTCCTATACATCCTTTTGTTCCCAGATGTATTACTGTTAGGGAAGCTGCGCGTTTACATTCCTTTCCTGACTGGTTTAGATTTCATCAGACAAAATGGCATGGTTTTAGACAAATTGGTAATTCTGTTCCTCCACTTTTAGCGCAAGCGGTAGCAGCGGAAATTATTAAGGTTTTAAATGTGGAAGTTGAAGAACCAAAAGATGTTAAAATTTTGGATGAACTTGGTTTATTGACACTTGATATGTCAGACGCAGCTAAATATTTTGGAGTGAACCCTCATGTTATAGAACCTAGAACTAGAAAAAAATGATTGTCACTCAGCAAAATTATTTTTACCAAGGAATGGAAAAGATGATTTAATTATCTTGCCTGGAATTGAATTACATTTGACGGTAGAAGAAGTATTTGGCTGGTTAAAAATGAGTTAGTATTCAAATACCCGACTTCTCAAATAAGGATATTCAGAATTTTGGAAGCTTATGAAGATTCATCAATCTCATGCTTGGCCATCCACAGTTGAAGAAGCGACAGAAATTCAAGAAACTTTACGACATCAAGTTATTACCACAGACCAACTCAACACACCTATTCAATACGTTGCTGGTGTGGATATGGGTTTTCTAGAAGATGGTAAAATGTGTCGTGCAGCGGTAGCAGTGTTAAGTTTTCCTGACTTGCAAGTTGTGGAAACAAGCCTAGCATACCGTCCTACCTCGTTTCCTTATATACCTGGCTTTCTCTCTTTTCGGGAAATTCCCGCTATTCTTGATGCCTTAGAAAAGATTGAAAATATACCTGATATAATATTGTGTGATGGTCAAGGAATTGCTCATCCACGCAGATTAGGGATAGCTTGCCATTTAGGAGTTTTAGTAGATATACCAGCTATAGGTGTAGCAAAATCTCTACTTATTGGCAACCATGCAGAATTACCAGAAACCAGAGGTAGTTGGCAACCATTAATACATAAAAAGGAAACTGTTGGCGCAGTTTTACGTACTCGTACTGGAGTTAAACCTTTATATATCTCCAGTGGACATCGCATCAGTTTAGCTACAGCAATTGATTATGTATTACGCTGTACTCCTAAATATCGCTTACCAGAAACTACCCGCATTGCTGATAAACTAGCATCTAACAGATAAAGTATAAATTTTGAAGAGCATAATTCTTTAAATTTGATGTTCAAAACTTGCTAAGTGGCTACTAATTATGTTAGGAATTACACAGCATAAAGCTGCATTAATTAAATATTAAGTTTAATTATGAGGTGACTGGTGACTGGGTAATCAATTTTATGTTTCCCAATTAACTATCAACTATCAATTATCGCCAATCACCAGTCACCAGTCACCAGTCCCCAATCACCAATTATTCTGATGCTAATCGTAAAGCGGGATAGGGGAAAAGAGTTTTAAATCCTGCCAGACGTTCTTTTAATGACTCTGAAGAATTATTCCAAAGAGTTTCATAATAAAAGAATACTACACCTAACCCTCGCTGTTGGGCGGCTCGTACTTGAGATTTAATTTGTCGCATTGGTACTTGGCTAGTTCTTAATCCTGCCATTATTCCCACTCCAGTGGGAATTCGTTGTTGTACTTCTTGCATTTCTGGACGAACAAGTTTAGTGGTAAAGCTTTCTAAATTATTCCGATAAACTTGTACAATTAGTTCATCTACTATGTTTAGTCTTACCCAATTTAGCCAGTCTTGCAATTGCAGTTTGTAAGCAAAATCGTAGTAATTAGGTGAAACTGAAAAAATGACTTTTGGTTTGATTTGCTTAATTCTTTGGTTAAGTCTCACCATAAAATCTGAAATTTTATCCGCTCTCCATTTTACCCATTCTGGGTCTTGAGAATCGGCTGGGGGATTTTTTTTGGTTTCTTGACGGTATAAAGCAACTGTATATTTATCGTAGCCAAATTCATGAGGTAAACTCATGTGATCATCAAACTGGATACCATCAATATCATAGTTACTGGCGAGTTCTACAAGCAGATCAGTAATAAACTGTTGTACTTCTGGATGGAAGGGATTTAACCATGAAACTTCACCAGCAGCACTAATAGAAGTTTCGCCACCGTTGCGCTTTTGTGTTAACCATTCCGGCTTATTTAATGCTAGTTCCGAAGTTGGAGGAGTCATAAAACCAAATTCAAACCAAGGAACGACAAGTAAATTTTGACGATGGGCTTGATTAATTACGTCAGCAAGAATATCATGTCCATCTGAACCACGAAACACAAAAGGTTGAATATCTAAACGTTTGGCTACGTTGCTAGGATACATTACATAACCAGAATTCCACACTACGGGATAGAGCGTATTGAAGTTGAGTTGACGTAGTTTTGTGACAGCATCGTTAACTTTAGCGCGATCTTTGAATATGTTTAGATCATTATTAGTAATCCACACACCGCGAATTTCTTGACGAGGTATTTGGGCGTTAACTGGTGTAAATGTATTTGTTAATAAGACAGTGACAAAGGAAATTAAAAACAGCAGCGGAAACACTTTTTTAAAAAATTTATGATGCCAATTCATTGTTTGTCTATATTGCCAGTCTAATGAAAAAAAGTTTAATCTCATTCTATGGTAGGATGAATTAAGTAACCATTCATGCAGCCGCATAATATTGTGGAGAAATTTAGAAGTCATATTGTCTAAAAGTGTGAGCAATTATGGATGAGTTGGTAGTTGTTTATTCAATGCGGTGCATTGCATTTTACTTTGACAAAAGCAAGCCTACTGAGTAGATTTACTTTGGTTGACGTAGACAATCAAAATTAGTGCCTGTTTTAATTTCAATAACTATTATTTTTAGTATTTAATATATTAATGAATTAAAAAGGTAATTTTTGATAAATTGTGGCTAATAAAGAGTTATGGTTTGTTGACGATGGGTACGTTGACGGTGAGAGTGTGCTTAAATACAGGAAAAGATAAAAAAGATACTATATTTTAGTGTAAAACTGTATAGAATATTGTCAAGATACAAATTACACTACCGTTTTAAGATGCCAACTTTTGAACCTTCTACCTCCATGCAGCTGTCAATAGCACCAAAACTATGCCAGCCTCTAAAGATTGTGGCCTTGGGAGATAGTTTAGTATATGGTTACGGCGATCCAGAAAAAGGCGGTTGGGTGGAACAGCTGCGACGGTGGTGGATGTTACCGGATAGTGTGGGTCATGTGCTTTATAATTTAGGTGTAAGGGGCGATCGTACTCAGCAAGTCTCCCAACGGTTAGAAGTGGAATTTCGTCACCGAGGTGAAATTAGAAACCGTGTCCCTGACCTCATTATCCTCTCTGTTGGTGTTAATGACTCACCCCGTTTAGGTCGTCCTCATGGCAAAAATTATACAGATTTTGCTCAATTTGAAACGGAAATAGCCACATTATTAGACCAAGCACAACAACTTTGTCCTGTGGTTTTTGTCGGTATGGTTCCCGTTGATGAAACCAAAATGCCTTTCCTCGATTGTTTATATTACAATCACACAGACCAATACCGCTACAAAGAAGCCACCCGTCAAGCTTGTAACCAACGGCAAATTCCCTACTTAGATATATTTGACCAATGGATGTCACACAGTGAAACTTGGAGAAGTGAACGCATCACCGCAGATGGACTTCACCCCAATACACTCGGTTATCAAGACTTATTAGAAGCTGTCCTCAACTGGTCTGAACTAGCTAAATATCATTGTCAACTAGATTATCAACTTAAACTATAGTATGTTAAGAATTCAGGAGTCAGGAGTCAGGAGTCAGGAGTCAGAAGAAATATATATATTTCCTGTTCCCTGTTCCCTTATCCCCTGTTTCTCTTTTTTTTGTTGGGAATTATGTAAATTCAAAAGTAGGAGTAAAGCAAAGTGCTAAACCCCTACAGAATCACGAATTATAAAAATAATTAATTATGCTTCTTCTGAACGCTCCATTTTTGAACCAGGAGAAGATTCATAAAGAGCATCCAACTGTTGACGCGCATCTTCAACATTAATTGAACGCATCACCAACAGAGGTTCCTTAATTAAATTACCTGCGTTATCTAATAATTCTGGATGGGGTATGGATTGTCTTTTTGCTGCATAATAACCAAAGCCACCTTGATTACCCGCAGAGGAATTAGGTGGATAAGGACGCTCCCTATCAAAACTGAACATGACCAGGTTACGAATTAAATTACCCACTGCAATAAATGCAAGAACGGTGAAAGCTAAAATGTAGAGTAGGTGTAGCATATAATTATCCTCCCAGGGTAACAAGTTTTAAAACTTTTTATCGTAGTGCTTAACTTCCGCTCACCCTTGATTTACAGTGGTGGCGAATGTTAAATTATCTATTTGTGATGTGATATTTTGTAATCCTATTGAGACTACGGTAACATGAGATACATTATTTTTTTATGAAAATAATGTTAAGGTTTTTGTCCTATCGTTACGACTTATATACTGTTTTGTCACACAGATTAAGTCACTCTGACTTTGACCGACGGTAGCGCATCCCCACTTTCCCACATTCAGTTACCAATTGATGCCAAGGCATTAACGTCGCCATATCAATTCCGACTTGTTTATCGGTTGCAGCAAAGAGCATCTTGGCTGTGCTGAGTTCTGCTTGAGCTTGTTTGACTTGTTGTAATAAATCAAATTGCTCTTGTTCACTCATAAATTGGATTTTCTCATTTTCCAGTAAGTCTTGCGATCGCGCAAACCAGTATTCAAAATCCTCTAACAGCGGCTCCAAGACTGATTTTAGCAATTCAGCACTTGGTGAATTTGAGTCACCCATATATGAGAAGCATATTTCCTAATTTCCTTTTAATATTAACGCTATTTACGAAACTTAACAATCGCCTCATAAATTACCTGATTTCCCAAAAATCAAAAATCTGTAACTTGGTATACAATGCACAATTATATAATTTTGGCAAGAGGTTTGTAAAGCTTCTTGGGAGTAAGTGTGAATATGTCTAAAGGTACAAATCAACCTCACAAAATAGACATTTATATTTATCTGCAAACGGAATTATTTT
>JBJOKS010000086.1:0-6691 GCA_046045965.1 Cyanobacteriota bacterium
TCGTCATAATCTAAAATGATTCCTGGTTTTTCTTCATCACTTTCTTCAATTGGCACATTGCTGAATATAATTCTTAAAACATCAACTTCTGCGTCGTAGGTAATTTTCATGATTCTCTCCAGTATTTCTCAATTTTGCTAGTTCGATAAACAGTAATTACAACTTTAGGATCAAGATCATCTGCAACAATAACACGCAGTAAGAAGAGTTTACCGTTACCAAAGTCAACTTTTGATTGATATACTTTCCGTCCTTCTCTTTCTAGTATAATTTGTTGGGGATTGTCTAACACAGATTCAACTAAAGAAAGAGAAATCTGTCGTCTTTCCATTTCTATTTGTGCATGACGGGAAATCTTGTATGTCATTTCATTTAATTTTGACTTAATAATTTTCTGTAACCCTTAAATGTTACAGTTTACAAGTCTCGAAGCGAGAGAAGAAAGCACCCACCCTCTACCCATCCACCCACACCCACTACAATAATAAGTCAAGTCAGGCAGGTGTCCAACAGGTGCTTTAGCATCAAAAGTAATATCACTGTAGTACAACCAACTCTCTCCTTTTCTCCATCCTACCTCGTACCCGAACTTTCTCCAGATTTCTGAATCGTACTCTTTCGTTCCTCCTAAACTTTGATAAAGTTGTTTCTGCACAGAAAAACTAAACTTACCATTACTATATTTTAACCATAATTGGTCAATGGTGCAGAGGTCTTTACAGGGAAAATTATCAATACTTTCAGGATCTAACCAACCTTCTTTTTCCCGCTTCACAACTGCTAACATTACCCTTGCTGTTTCCTTATCTGCTTCTTTCCATTTTCCTGATTTGAGTAAGTCACGCAGTTTAATATAATCTATTCCTACAGATGATTGTAATTGTAACTCTTCATTTACATTGTGTGGTGTGTGTATAATCTGTGGTTGTCTTTCCTGTACAGGAAACAGTTTACAAGTCTCGACACGAGAGAAGAGACGCACCCCACCCGCAACCCCAAAATAAATACGTTTAACACTCCTCGGTAGGTGTCCTTCTGGTGCTTTTATATCAAAAGTATTTTCCCTGTATTTCTTTCTCCATCCTACATTCTTCTCAAACTCATACCAGATTTCTGAGTTATATTCTCTCGTTCCACCTAAACTTTGATAAATCTTTTTTTGAACAGAGAAACCAAATTTACTATTGCTGTATTTTACCCACAACTGGTCAATGGTGCGGAGGTCTGCACAGGGAAAATTATCAATATCTTCAACCCTTAACCAACTTTCCTTTTCCCGTTTTGCAACCGCTAACATTACCCATCTGGTTTCCTCATCTGCTTCTTTCCAGTTTCCTGCTTTGAGTAAGTCACGCAGTTTAATATAATCTATCCCACAGGATGATTCTAATTGTACCTCTTGGTTTACAGGTTGTAGTGCAGATATAATTTGCGGTTGTCTTTCCTGTACTGCAAAAAGGTTACAAGTCTCATCTGGACGCGAGAGAAGAGACCACCACACCCCACCAGTACACCATGACCCCCAAAATCCACAGTAACCCCACCCGTACCTAAAACTCCCCTCCACCCAACCACACCCCAACCATACCCGCTTCGGGAGGTGGCCTTCTAGTGCTTTTATATTAAAAGTAATATCACTGTAGTATAACCAGTTCCCTCCTTTTCTCCATCCTACCTTGTCTCCGAACTTCTCCCAGATTTCTCGATTATATTCTCTCGTTCCATCTAAACTTTGATAAATCCTTTTTTGAACAGAGAAACCAAATTTACCATTGCTGTATTTTACCCACAACTGGTCAATGGTGCGGAGGTCTGCATGGGGAAAATTATCAATATCTTCTAATCTTAACCAACCTTCTTCTCCCCGTTTTGCAACCGCTAACATTACCTTTCGTGTTTCCAGATCCGCATTTTTCCAGTTCCCAGCTTTGAGGTAGTTTTGCAGTTGTCCGTAATCCATTCCTACATCTGATTTTAATTCTACCTCTTGACTACCATCATCAGGACTAGGAAATAAACCAACCCATTCCTTCATACTTTGCGGACGGTTTATAGGTTCTAATTCTAAACCTTTAACAATTGCTTGATTTAATTTATTACTAATTCTAGAATTTAACTCCTTCGGTTCTATTAAAGTCCAATTATTTAGCTTCCTCGCTAAAGATGCAATAGGGGTATCTCCAGTCACTAAATAAAACAAAGAAGCGGCTAAAGTATAAACATCAATACTTGGTGCTTTTTCTACTTCTGCGATTTGTTCCCAAGGTGCAAAAGCTAAATTAGCAGCTTGGTTAATACTTTGACTATTCACATTTCCCGCTAAACCAAAATCTATTAAAACTACAGTATTACTATTTTCTCTTAAAATCATATTTCCAGGATGTGCGTCCCGGTGAATAATGCCATTTTGATGACAAAGACATAAAGCTTCAGCAATTTGTTTAATATAATCAATAGCAATTGATTCTGATAAAATACCCTTATCTTGTACTAAATGATATAAATTTTCACCCTTCACAAAATCCATGACTAAACACGGTAAATTATCCTCTTCAAAAAAGTCTATAATTCTGACAATATTGGGATGATGAAATTGCGTAATATCGGCTAATCTTCTTCCTTCCTTGCGAAAACCTTCCACAAATTTAGGATAATTAGCATCTCTACACAAACGACTATTAGGAGTTTTAATAACAACGGGAAAATTCAAATCTTGATGTTTAGCTTTATAAGTAACACCAAAACCTCCAACACCAATTTCTGTTTCTATGACATATTGGGGACGTTGTTTTAATGCTTTTCCTGGTTGTAGCATAAATCAGGATACTAATTGATGATGTCCGTGATTATAACACACTCCATAAGTATTAACACGATCAACAATCAAAAACATCCTGTAAATCCTAAAATCCTGGACATTATCTCGACTTCGCTCGATAACCACCTGATTCAGACAAAATAAAAACATCAAATCAAACCATCAATTTATCAAAAACATCCTGTAAATCCTAAAATTCTGGACATTATCTCGACTTCGCTCGATAACCACCTGATTCAGACAAAATTTTGACTTTTGATTTTTGACTTCCCGAAGGGTGTCTTGATATGGCTACGCTATCAGACCATTAAAACAATTAAATCCCCTCTCAAAAATTGTGTATCTAAATAGTTTATTATTTTAAAATATCAAAATATCAAAAACGACCAAGTAAAACTCATGAAAAAATCACTGCAACTACCCCAAAAACTCATGTTACTCGGTTCAGGAGAACTAGGAAAAGAATTTGTCATTGCAGCACAACGCTTAGGTAATTATGTCATCGCAGTTGACCGCTATGCAAACGCTCCCGCAATGCAGGTTGCTGACTGTTCAGAAGTAATTTCTATGCTCAGTTCAGATGATTTAGAAGCGGTAGTTAGCAAACACAAACCTGATTTTATTATCCCAGAAATCGAAGCTATTAGAACCGAAAAATTACAAGAATTTGAACAACGAGGAATTACAGTTATTCCCACCGCAGCAGCAACTAATTACACGATGAACCGTGATCGAATTAGGGAATTAGCACATAAAGAATTAGGAATCAGAACTGCTAAATATGGTTATGCAGTCAGCTTAGAAGAATTGATTGCTATTTCTGAAGAAATCGGGTTTCCTAATGTTGTAAAACCTGTCATGTCCTCATCAGGAAAAGGTCAATCTGTAGTTAATGATAGAACAGAAGTAGAAAAAGCTTGGAACTATGCAATTGAAAATTCCAGAGGTGACAGTCAAAAAGTAATTGTTGAAGAATTTATCAATTTTGAAATTGAAATTACCTTACTTACCATTAAACAATGGGATGCAGAAACTATTTTCTGTCCTCCCATTGGACACAGACAAGAAAGAGGAGATTATCAAGAATCTTGGCAACCTGCTGGTATTTCTAATGATAAAATATTAGCTGCTCAAGAAATAGCTAAAAAGGTAACTGATGCTTTAGGAGGTGCGGGAATTTTCGGAGTAGAATTTTTCATTACTAAAGATGAAGTGATTTTTTCTGAACTTTCACCTCGTCCCCATGATACCGGAATGGTGACATTAATTTCTCAGAATTTGAATGAATTTGAATTACATCTGCGAGCAATTTTAGGTTTACCTATTCCCAACATTCAACAACTAGGATATTCTGCAAGTGCAGTAATTTTAGCCTCTGAAAAATCTGATTCCATTGCTTTTACAGGTGTTGCAGATGCGTTAGCAGAAAAGGATGTAGATATTAAGTTATTTGGAAAACCAACTGCACATCCTTATAGAAGAATGGGAGTAGCATTAGCAAAAGGAAATGATGAAAAATCAGCGAGGGAAAAAGCGAAAATAGCAGCAAGTAAAGTGAAAATAGTTTAAATGTAAAACTCCATTAGGGTGCGTTACGCTGTCCCTAACACACCCTACAATATATAATACTTACTTTCCTAGAAATGCTATAATAAAACAGTAACTCCAATAATTTTATAGGATAAATTTATGACTTCACCATTTCCAGGGATGAATCCCTATTTAGAAAATCCTGATTTATGGTCAGAAGTACATCATAGATTAATTACAGCGATTGCTATTGCTATATCCCCTCCTTTGCGTCCTAAATATCGCGTAGCTATAGAAAAACGCACCTATAGAACTGACAGTGAAGATTCTCTGTTAGTTGGTATTCCCGATGTAACGATTTTATCAGTAAAACAAAAAACTCAAAAATCAGATAGTTATACAGCAACAGCAACTTTATCCACAGAAACAGCAAATAAATCCGTCGATGTCACCTTACCCTTACCTTTAGAAATCAAAGAAGGATATTTAGAAATTAGAGAAGTTTCTACAGGTAAAGTAGTAACTGTAATTGAAGTGCTTTCTCCTACTAATAAAAGAACAAAAGAAGGTAGAAAATCCTATTTAGAAAAACGGGAGAAAATACTACAAAGTGATACTAATTTAGTGGAAATAGACTTAATTAGGGCTGGGGAAAAAATGCCTATGATTACCAACATTGCTGATACAGATTATCGAATTTTAATTGTTAGGTCTTATCGCTTACCATCGGCTCAACTATTTGCATTTAGTGTCAGAGAAACTATCCCTAATTTTACCATTCCTCTACAAAAAGGAGAACAGGAAATAGCAGTAAAATTGCAGGATTTGTTATTAGAAATATATGAACAAGCAGGATTTGATTTAACCTTAGATTATAATATTCCTCCTGTACCAGATTTATCTGTGGAAGCTCAAGAATGGATGGATAAATTATTAAGAGAACAAGGAAGAAGAGGTTACAGCTAAAATAGATAGGTAACGGTGTGTTAGCGATCGCCTAACTCACCAAATAAATTATAATCCCAAATCCACCGCAATACGATGAGCGCAAGCAAATCCAGAAAACGCTACAGCATTTAAACCCTGACCCGGGAACGTACTATCACCCACACAATAAAGATTAGGTATGTTGGTACGATTAAAAGGCATACCCAACAAACCCCATAACTTACGTCTGGGTATAGGTCCATAAGTTCCATCTACCCGGCCTAAAAAACGCCGATGGGTAAGCGGTGTTCCCACTTCCATATAGTCCAAACCCGCATCTAAACCGGGAAAAATTCGCTCTAATCTTTTAATAATTTCTCCTGCTGCTTTTTCCTTCTTTTCTGCATATTCACTAGGGGAAAGTCCCCGCCAATTATTGATCCAATCCGGTGTAAAAGCATGAATAATGTGGTATCCTTGAGGAGCTAAATCAGGATCTAGCAATGTGGGAATAGAAACAAAAATTGTCTCTCTTGCTAACTCCATTTGTTGCCAATCTTCTAATAAAATGTGATGGCATTCCGCTCCAGCAGGTAAGACCGCAGCTTTGACCCCCAGATGTAAACTTAAAAAACTAGGTGATTTCTTATATCTCTGTTGCCAATTTTTCTCATTAGCTGGTATTTTATCTGCTGGGAGTAATTTCTCAAAAGTATCCCAGCGCGTAGCATTAGAGACAATCTTTTTACCGTGATACACTTTACCATTGGCTAATTGTACACCAATAGCTCTACCCTGCTTAGTGATAATTTTTATCACTCTGGCTTGATATTCAATTTCACCACCACATTTTTCTAAACCTTCTGCTAATTTTTGGGCAATTTTTCCCACTCCACCTTTAGGATAATTAACTCCCCCATAATGACGATCAGAAAAAACCATTCCTGCATTAATCATTGGTGTCATATTAGCAGGAACTACAGACCAACAATAACATTCAATATCAATGAATTTTAATAATAACGGATCTTGAATATATTTGCGGGCTATATCGCCGACATTTTGCGCTAAGTATTTGGCTAAACCTAAGCAAGCTAAAGGGTTTTGCAAAAATACTCGCATTACATAACCGAGTTCTTCTAATGATAACAATTCTATGCTATTTAGGCAATTAAAAATTTTTTGACATTCGTTATAAAAACGACGAATACCTTTTGCTTCATGGGGAAAATAAGCAATTAGATTCTGTAAAAATTTCTCGTAATTTTGCTCAACTTTAATATCTAAACTATCTGGTAAATGATAATGAATTTGGACAGGATCGGGAATTGTTTCTAGATGAACATTAACAGCTTCTAAAGCACGGGTGAGTAAGTTGGTTGTTCCTTGTTTACCAAAACCAAAAATCATGGATGC
>JBJOKS010000087.1:0-6424 GCA_046045965.1 Cyanobacteriota bacterium
TCAGCAGCGCGGTTAAGATCATAGTTTCTTTCTGCTTGTTGAATTTCTAAGTTAACCTTGTCAATTTCTTCTTTGATAGATTGAATTTTGGTGATAATATCTTTTTCAGATTGCCATTGTATTCTCAGCGTGCTTTGTTCTTCTTTGAGGTCAGCCAGTTCTTTTTCTAATCTTTCTAAACGTTCACGGGAAGCTAAATCACTTTCTTTTTGTAAAGAAAGCTTTTCCATTTCCAGTTGCAGAATTTTCCGATCAATTTCATCTAGTTCTTCTGGTTTAGAGGTAATCTCCATTTTCAATTTAGCTGCGGCTTCATCTACTAAGTCAATGGCTTTATCTGGTAAGAAGCGATCGCTAATATAACGACTAGATAAAGTAGCAGCAGCAACTAAAGAACTATCAGAAATTTTTACCCCGTGATGCACTTCATACCGTTCTTTTAAACCCCGCAAAATCGAAATTGTATCTGCCACATCAGGCTGATCTACATAAACTTGTTGGAAGCGTCTTTCTAAAGCCGCATCTTTTTCCAAATATTTGCGATATTCATCCAAAGTTGTCGCCCCAATACAACGCAACTCACCCCTGGCTAACATGGGTTTTAATAAGTTCCCCGCATCCATCGCGCCTTGAGTAGCACCCGCGCCAACAACGGTATGAATTTCATCAATAAATAATACAATATTGCCACCAGATTCAGTAACTTCTTTTAATACTGCTTTGAGTCTTTCTTCAAATTCTCCTCTAAATTTTGCCCCCGCAATTAACGCCCCCATATCTAAAGCAATCAGTTTTCTATCTTTCAAAGATTGGGGAACATCACCAGCAACTATCCGTTGTGCTAAACCTTCGGCAATGGCGGTTTTACCAACTCCTGGTTCACCAATTAATACAGGGTTGTTTTTAGTACGCCGGGAAAGAATTTGGATGGTTCTTCTAATTTCATCATCCCGACCAATTACCGGATCTAATTGTCCTTTACGTGCTGCTTCTGTTAAGTCACGTCCGTATTTTTCTAAAGATTGATATTTTCCTTCTGGACTTTGATCGGTCACTTTTTGACTCCCACGAATTTGTTTAATAATATTCTTTAATTTGCCTTCGTCTAAACCAACTTCTTTGAGTAGACTTTTGCCAAAACGGTCATCTTTAGCGTATCCTAGCAGGATGTGTTCAACGGAAATATATTCGTCTTTAAATTCTTGGCGATATTTTTCTGCTCTGTCTAATAATGTATCTAAACTCCTGCCTAAATATACAGAACTGCTACTTCCTGATACTTTTGGTTGACGTAAGATAAATTGATCTGTGTACTCTCTGACTTTTTGTATATTTGCACCTGCTTTAGTAAAAATTGCAGTACCTAGTCCTTCTTGTTCCAGCAGTGCTTTCATTAAATGTTCGCTTTCTAGCTGCTGTTGCTGGTACTGTTTGGCAATATCGGGAGTATGGGCGATCGCTTCCCAGGCTTTTTCTGTAAATTGGTTAGGATTAGTTGGTTGCATAGACTTTTTGATAAATCACTTTCATATCGTCATTGTAAAAATAGACCAGCCTTTACCTGGATCGGTCTTCACATCTTGTTAAAGTAGTATTATCAGCAAAGCAGTGAGTAATATATATAAGTTTTTTAAATCTCACTTTTTCAAAAAAAGATCATTTTCACAATTTTCGCAACAAGCCTCGGTCTATTATCAATAATCTTAAGATATTTTCTCAATAACTAACGAGTTTTCGTTGTTTCAGGATTGATATTGACCTAGTAAATTTTTGTGGTATGATGTATGTAAAATCCAAGGGATTAATCTGATAATAAATATAAGTATAGGGATAAATATTTATTACACCCACTACCATCAAGTGTAAGATTTGTAAAGACAGTTAAGGGGAAAAAGTTTTTTCCTTTTGCCCTTAACCGATAAGTATTGAGCGTGATGAAACTGATAACTGAATAATTGATAACGGTTAAACAGCGCCACTGTTTTTGTCAAACAATATGGCTATAGTTTTAAGAATCAGCCTTAAATCGTAAACTAAAGTCCAATTTTTTTGATATTGCAAATCCAGGCGAATAACATCCTCAAAACTGCGTACTTTGGAGCGGCCATTTACTTGCCATTCACCAGTCATCCCCGGTTTAACATCTAAACGTTGCCACTCTGGTACTTCATATCGTTCCACTTCATCGGGAGTAGGTGGTCTGGTGCCAACTAAACTCATTTCGCCTTTGAGGACATTCCAAAATTGCGGCAGTTCATCTAGACTGGTGCGGCGTAAAAAGCTTCCTACCTTGGTAATTCTGGGATCATTATCATTTTTAAAGAAAGCCCCTTCTACTTGGTTTTTAACTTGAGATTTCTTGGCTTCCGCGTCAACACACATAGAACGGAATTTCCAAATATAAAAACGCTTACCCATCCACCCACAGCGAATTTGTTTAAAGAAAATCGGACCGGGATCATTGATTTGAATAGCGATCGCAATGGGAATGAATAAAAATCCTGTAATTACTAAACCAACCAATGATCCCACGATGTCAATCAGTCTTTTCATCCAAGAGGCCACAGAAGGATGAGTTTGAGGTAGGGCATCTACTTTGCGAGCAATTGTTTTGCGACTATCTCCCAGATTACTAGATTCTATGGGTTCGACGCTGTTTGGAGACTCAATAGAAAATACCTGATCTAATCCTGTGAGGTTTAGGACTGCCATAACTTGGGGGGTAACACTCCGAAGTGTGAATCTGATCCCCTGTTCCTGGGCATATTTAAAATTACTCACCAAAGCACCTAAACCGCTGCTATCCATAAAGATAGTATTTTGGAAGTCAATGATAATTTGCTGGGGATGTGAATCAGCTTGGATTAAGTTTTGGCAGGTCTGCTTAAAGCCGACAGCCTCAACTACGCTCAAACGCATCGTCACCTGCACTATTGCTGTGTCGTTCAGGTAAGTAACTGGGAAATTTGCCTCTGTGGGTTGGCTACTCATGAAGCTATGCAATTTAGTTGCCATCTAAATCTAATCTGCCAAACATTATTTTGTCCCGGAAAATTGCTTAATCTAATTTTGAAAAAGTAGGATTAAGGATAAGCGGCTAGTTTTTAGCTCAGAGTTTGGAGATTGTTGAACAAGGTTCACAATGGAACAAGAAGCTAAAAACATACTTGTTGTTGTGCTAAATCGGTGTAAGCGACAGCACCGCGCACCGGAAATATCTTGCTCTGCTATCTATCATCTCATGATTGCTAAAACTACAGTGAAATCGACTGCACGCCTGGTTGAAGTTTTTTCTGCTATTCAAGGAGAAGGTCTCAACGTCGGGACACGTCAGATTTTTATTCGCTTTGCACAATGTGACTTACGGTGTCACTTCTGCGATAGCGCCCATACATGGAATGTACCCTCTGTATGTAAAATAGAGTGTTCACCTGGATTACGCGATTTTGAAATCCACTCTAATCCTATTCCTTTGTTCATGTTGATAAAATGGGTGGAAAGGCAAAATTTACCTTTTCTACACGATAGCATTAGCTTAACTGGAGGCGAACCACTTCTTCATGCCCCATTTTTGGCGCAATTTCTGCCCCAAGTGCGATCGCTGACCAATTTACCCATATATCTAGAAAGTGGTGGACATCGCCCTGAACAGTTGGCTATGATTCTTCCTTACCTTGACTCTGTAGGCATGGATTTAAAACTGCCTAGCGTTAGTGGCGAAAGTTATTGGACAGAACATCAACAATTTCTCCAATTATGCTTTGATGCAAATCTAGAGATTTTTGTCAAGATAATTGTCTCTCAAAAGACAGATCCTGGCGAATTGGAACGTTCTGCTTTATTAGTTGCTGGTGTATCTCAGAATATCCCTATATTTCTGCAACCCGTGACACCTTTACCAGAATCTCAAAAATTCAGTCAAGTACCTGTAGAAGCCCCTACTCCAGACCAAGTTTTAGAATGGCAAGCTTTAATGAAGCGGTTTGTTAAACAAGTGCGAGTGATCCCCCAAACTCACAAAATGCTGAATCAGTTGTAGGCAGGAGGCAGGAGGCAGGAGGCAGGAGGCAGGAGGCAGGAGGCAGGAGGCAGGAGGCAGGAGGCAGGAGGCAGGAGGCAGGAGGCAAGAAATAATACATTATTTTCCCCTGCTTCCCCTGCTTCCCCTGCTTCCTACAGTCCTGCTTCATCCATAGATCTAGATTTATTTTTGGCTTTGTTGGCGCTGCGTTTGAGGGCGGAAAGTCGGGTTTCGTAGCGGGAACGCTGACGCTTACCGGGGGTGGTGTCAATTAAGGTTTTCAAAGCACTACCTAAACTCTTGTAGGCGTTGGGGAGACTATAACCAAAACGAGTGGCTAGGGCGATCGCTTTTTCGTCAGCATCCACTAATTCTTTGATTTGTTTGTCTCCATTATTTTTTTGATAGAGTCGCCAGCCGGAAACGCCACATAAAGCTAAAGCTAAAACCAGTAATAAGCCGTCCTGTACCCATAACTCACCCACAGCACCACCTAAACCAATAGCCAATGCTGCCATTTCCCAACCATCTTTAGGAATTGTGTCATTTTGAATACGAGCTACTTCGTGCCAGAACAGGAGATTACGCTGATCCATTGCTAAAGCATCCCATTTTACCAAGTCGATTTGAATTTCTACTTGGTCTTTACCAATTTCTTCGCAACGGATCAGGGGTGGACTAATTTCGGTTGTTCCTTCAACTGTTACCCAACTTTGTAATTCTGGTGGGAGTAAGCTTTTCAACCGTCGGAGTTCACTCATTTCCGCTTTGGCTGAGGAGGTTGTATAGGATGTCATAAAGTCCAGCCCTAAAAAATTTATGTATATTAGTGAGGTTATCACTTTGGAGTATAGCTATTTCAGTGATGATCTGCCTCACTCATTGGGAAAACTTCCCCGCTTTTTCCGAGCTTCCATTGCTTTTTCCAGTAGATCCAATAATCCTGGGGCTTCTTCCTGGATACTGAGTAATAGTCTTTCCCCAAGTTCTATATTGCCCGGATCTTCACCTGTGTCCATAACGTGTTGAAGGCGTGGTAAGGCGATGCTATCAACAACTTGAATTAATCCGCTTAAACAACGGTGAAATTGTCTTTCGGTGAGAATTGAGTCTTCTAGGGGAAACTCAATAATGGCACGGATTTCACCATCGGAGGGATCATATTCCCATTGCAGCATTTTGGTTTCCCAGGAAATGGCCAGCATTGTCTGGAGAATAGACGCTTTGTGAGGATGTTCTTTGACTCCTGCAAGAACTTGAGGTGCAAAGACGCGGAAAAATTTTCCATCCTCATCCAATTGAACAACTATCAGAAAATCTTCTAGGTGATCAGCTTCTACACCTGTGATAATCCGGTCTTCATCTTCATCAAAACGGTATTCCCAGCCAAGGTTATCTAAGTAATTGGCTATCTGTTTCAGATTAGCTCCCATAAAAGCCTCATAAGGAACGGTGGAGCGACTGTCACCACACCTAGTTTAACCTGCTATGGGCATTGAATTTACTCGTGTAGCTACTTTTTGCCAGAACGGAGAATTTATACAGATCCCACAATTTGAGCCAAAGAAGTGAAAATGAGTACCAAACTTTTGCTAAACTCATGTTTGAGCTTGGCTATTAATAGGTAAAAATTCAGGAGTCAGGATTCAGGAGTCAGAATGTTTGATAAATCGGTAGATTAAAAATCTGACAGATGATAGCTGAATGCTTACAAAAAAGGGAACAGGGAACAGGGAACAGGGAACAGGGAACAGATAAGAAACAAAAGTTTCTGAGTTTAAAGCTCAGTCAAAAAAAAAGATGTTTTTTAAGATGCGTAGCCCGAAAAAAACAGTGTCATTATTTCAATCTCATGTTTTTAAACATGAGTTTTTTCTGTTCCCTGTTGCCCGTTCCCTGTTCCCTCTGAATTAATATATACATTCTGTTAAACAAATTTCAAATTTATGCGTAAATCTGCTTTGATATTAGCGATCGCTCCTTTAATGTTTTCCCTTGTTGCTTGTGGTGGTGATTCAGGTACAACTAATACAGCCGATAATACCGGAAAACAGGTAACTCGCAATCTGGGAAATACGGTTAAAAACCGTGGCCAGTTAATTTGTGGTGTTAGCGGTGAGTTACCAGGGTTTAGTTTTGTGGGAACTGATGGTAAATATAACGGTATTGATGTGGATGTTTGTCGTGCTGTAGCTGCGGCTTTGTTTGATAATCCTGATGCGGTAGAATATCGTAACCTGAATGCTAAAGAACGATTTACAGCTTTACAAACTGGTGAAATAGATTTACTTAGCCGCAATACTAGTTGGACATTAAGCCGCGATACTTCAGTAGGTTTGGATTTTGCACCGGTGGTTTTTTATGATGGTCAAGCTATCATGGTTCGCAAAAATAGCGGGATCA
>JBJOKS010000088.1:0-6348 GCA_046045965.1 Cyanobacteriota bacterium
TTTTTTGCTGGTTGTCATGGCTGCTCTCAATCGCTCAATTACTTGTCTAGATTGAGTTTCCCATGTTTTTGACCACTACAAATACCACCCTTGACAATTTCCCTTTTTCCTTAACTTGTCACTAATGTACAATCATTAACGAGAAGATTTTTATTAACCAAATTAGAAAGTGATGAAAAATTATTTTATCTCTCCCCCATTTTGAGAGAATATTGTAAGTATTCAATAATGGAGTGATAAGATCCCCGAATTCTTGTATTATCGTGTCAATAAATTGTGAATTGATGACAGAAGTCGGGGATCTGGGTATCAACAAATTTTCTAGCTGAATACATATACTTTTCAACTATCAAACAACAATTTTCATTCTTATTATACTCCTTTTCTTCCTTTGCGCCTTTGCTCCTTTGTGTCTTTGCGCGAAACAAAATCAATAATCAGATAATTAACTATCCTGGATCAAGAACAAAACAGCTAAAATAGTAGCCTAAAGAAAAATCATCAAAAATGGTAATATGACCACAGCCACACCCGTAAAAACAGAATACGAAGCAATTATCGGTTTAGAAACCCATTGTCAACTCAGCACCAACACCAAAATATTTTCCAACAGTTCCACCGCGTTTGGTGCTGACCCCAACACCAACATCGACCCGGTGTGTATGGGTTTACCTGGAGTTTTACCCGTACTCAACGCCAAAGTTTTAGAATATGCAGTCAAAGCAGGTTTAGCATTAAATTGTCAAATCGCTAGATACAGCAAATTTGACCGTAAACAGTATTTTTATCCTGATTTACCCAAAAACTATCAAATTTCTCAATATGACTTACCCATAGCCGAACACGGTTGGTTAGAGATTGAATTAGTTGATGATGCTGGAAACCCAACCCGCAAACGCATTGGTATTACCCGTCTGCACATGGAAGAGGATGCGGGAAAACTCGTACACGCAGGTAGCGAAAGACTTTCCGGTTCTACCTATTCTCTCGTAGACTATAACCGTGCAGGTGTACCCTTAGTAGAAATTGTTTCAGAACCTGATTTGCGTACTGGACAAGAAGCTGCGGAATATGCCCAAGAATTACGCCGCATTGTACGGTATCTTGGTGTTAGTGATGGCAATATGCAAGAAGGATCTCTGCGTTGTGATGTGAATATTTCCGTTCGTCCTGTGGGACAAGAAAAATTTGGGACGAAGGTGGAAATCAAAAATATGAACTCCTTCAGTGCTATCCAAAAAGCGATAGACTATGAAATTGAACGTCAAATTGCCGCAATTGAAGCTGGGGAAAAGATAGTTCAAGAAACCCGTCTTTGGGAAGAAGGTTCACAACGTACTAGCAGTATGCGGGTTAAAGAAGGTTCTAGCGATTATCGTTACTTTCCCGAACCTGATTTAGCACCTATCGAAGTTACTGATGTAGAGTTAGAAACTTGGAAAAGTGAATTACCGGAATTACCCGCGCAAAAACGCCATCGTTATGAAGATGAGTTGGGACTTTCCGCTTATGATACGCGAGTCTTGACAGAAGATCGCTCAGTAACTGATTATTTTGAAAGTGCGATCGCTGCTGGTGCAAATCCTAAAGCTGCTGCAAATTGGATCACTCAAGATATCGCTGCTTACCTGAATAAGCAAAAACTCACCATTTCCGAAATTGCACTGACTCCTGTTAATCTGGCAGATGTGATTACTCGCATTGAAACTGGTAAGATTAGCAACGCTCAAGCTAAGGAAAAACTCGCAGATTTATTGAGTGGTGTTTCTCCAGAAAAAGCTTTTGCAGGTCAAGAATTAATTAGTGATCCTACCGTCCTAGAACCCATTATTGATCAAGTTCTAGCGGAAAATCCCCAACAACTAGAAAAGTATCGTGGTGGTAATGTAAACCTCAAAGGTTTCTTTGTGGGACAAGTGCTGAAAAAGACCAACAAACGTGCTGAACCAAAATTAACTAATGAGTTAGTGGAAAAGAAACTGAACGCAAATTAGCCCGTACACGAGAAGCACCAGGCGACTGGAAGTCACGGCTATACATACAAAACCCACCTGCGTGGGTTTCTAAACCCTTGATTTTCCGTGAGTCCGTGCAGACGGACTTAGTTTGTGTAGCAGTGATTTCTAATCACCTGGGCTTGGTGCTTTTAACTGTCACCTGTTCCCTGTTCCCTGATTATGTTAATTTGATGAAGTCTTGAAAACTGGGTTGACAAAATATTACCTAAAAGTGTATTGTGAGACACCCAAAAAAGAAAATAATTTGCTTAAAATTCATCAAAAAATTCTCAAAAAGGGGCTTCACCCCTCACGCTAAAAATGTTATACTGTGATAAGTAGATGCACCCTGATGATTTGGAGAGCTATTCAATGGCTCTCTTTTTTAGTTTTTTACTTCACTCAGTAATAATACAGCTATTGAGTTTCATCAGCGTTTGCAAGTTAAATGAATTCCCATCTGGTGTAAGATTACCATCAACAGATAAACTCACAATAAGCAGAAATACGCGATATATATAGTTGTGGGAGAAAATTATGGCAGACTGGCAAGAAATTACTGGTGGTGTCACAGCAGCAAGGGGATATAAAGCAGCGGGAATTACAGCTGGTTTAAAACCTTCTGGATTGCCGGATTTAGCATTAATATTATCAGATGTGGATGCGATCGCTGCTGGTGTATTTACCACAAGTCATGTTAAAGCCGCTTGTGTGGACTATTGCCGTCAACGTTTACAAAGCAAGCATACAACTAGAGCTATACTGTGTAATGCTGGACAAGCTAACGCCGCTACAGGTAGTCAAGGTGTGAAGGATGCGTTAGAAAGTGCAGACTTATTAGCTAAAGAATTGGGTATTTCTCCAGAATCAATTTTACTAGCTTCTACTGGGGTAATTGGTCAAAGAATTAAAATGGATGCTTTGCGGAGTGGTATACCCAAGCTGGTTACAGAACTTTCAGCAACAGGATCGGATGCTGCCGCAGGAGCAATTATAACCACAGATTTAGTCACAAAATCCATTGCTCTAGAAACAACTATACATGACCGACCAGTGCGAATTGGTGGCATTGCTAAAGGTTCGGGTATGATCCATCCTAATATGGCTACTATGTTAGCTTTTGTCACCTGTGATGCTGCTGTATCATCTACATTATGGCAACAAATGTTAACACGCGCTGCTGATAGAAGTTTCAATTCCATCACCGTTGATGGTGATACCAGCACCAATGATAGCTTAATTGCCCTCGCTAACGGTGAATCTCGCACCCCAGCAATTACAGAAATGGGTCCAGAAGCCGAGAAATTAGAGGCGATGTTAACAGCAGTATGTCAGCATTTAGCTAAGGCGATCGCTCGTGACGGAGAAGGTGCAACTTGTTTAATAGAAGTGCAAGTCACAGGTGCAAACGACGAAACCACAGCGCGACAAATTGCCAAAACCATTGCTGGGTCGTCCTTAGTTAAATCTGCAATCTTCGGACGTGACCCAAATTGGGGAAGAATTGCCGGTGCTGCTGGCCGTGCAGGAGTACCCTTTGAACAGGATAACCTGCAAATTAAAATCGGAGATTTTCTCCTCATGGAAAATGGTCAACCTTTACCTTTTGATAAAGCAGCTGTCAGTGCATATTTAAAACAAGCAGCAGCAGGTGCTTATCTCAAAGATGATACAGTTTTAATTTCTGTTAGCATCGGTAACGGTCACGGAACAGGTCAAGCTTGGGGTTGTGATTTGACTTACGACTATGTGAAAATTAACGCAGATTATACAACATAATTTAAAGCCTCCCCTTTCCAAGGAAGTAAACAGTTTTAAAGCACCCCTTTTTCAGAGAGTAAAGACCGTTAAAGCCCCCCTTTTTAAGGGGGGTTGGGGGGATCAAACTTTAACTTTTATTGTTTACTATTGATCCAATCTTCCCCACCAGGTAACTGTATTAACATATGTGCCACAGCAGCAGCTAAATCTTTAGCAGCATGAGAATAAGTTAAATCTAAAAATCTCAATGCAGTTTTAATTAACTCAGTTCTATTGACAATTTCTGATAGCTTAAATTGACTGTATCTACCATTAAAAACTTCTTCACTAGCATCAGCGATCGCATCTTCAATTACTTCTTCTAAAATTAAATTTTCCCATTCATCACGATTCACATAATAGGATTTTTTATTTTCCTTGAGATTAATGTCTTTAATTGCTACCACCGCATTACGAATAGAAGCAACCCAAGAATTTGTTAGTCGCTGTTCTAGTTGATTTTTTATCAAATGTATCAGCAAAATCTTTAAAAAAGATTTAATTTGTCGTAAAGTTGCCTTTTTACTCATCCCCTCTAACTCATCCACAATTGCCAAAGCATCTGCATAACGTTTTTCAATGATGCTTGTTCTCAGGTCTACTAATTCTTGAGTCATCTTAATTAACCTCAACCTAAAAACTCTGTAATTTCAATTATATAATCATTGGTAATTGGTAATTGGTAATTGGTAATGGGAAAAACATTTTCTGCCCTGTTCCCCATCACCCCATCTCACTTCCTTCCGTGTATCACCTGTAAACTCCCACCAGCATATAAAATAGGTTCACCGACATCAAACCCATACTCTCTTAACAAACCCGGTAAATCTGTTTTTAATAACTCCCAAGCAGTTTCTGTTTCAAACAACCAGAAAAACACCGACAAACCAGGCCAAAATAAGGGATTTGTGGGAGGATGAAAATCTACCAAAGTAAAAACTCCCCCTGGTTTTAATACTCGATAAACCTCTTGAATAATTGTTCTTAATTGTTCAGGTTGCATTTCATGTAAAGCCGCGCTAGTATGCACCACATCAAAGGAATTATCTGCAAAAGGCATATCCTCCGCAAACGCTTCTACATAAGTAGCATTCGGCACATTATTTTTTGCCCGTTGTAAAGATAATGGAGAAGCATCCAAACCTGTAACATTTTGTGATAATTTCCCCAAAAATGCCGTTGCTTGACCACTACCGCAGCATAAATCTAAAATTTGAGAATCTGAGTGCAGGGTTAAGTCTTGTAAAGCGAGTTGGCGAAAACGCCCTTCACCGCCCACACTCAAGGCGGCTAACCGGGATATGGCATCATATAGCCATTGATAACGGTAACTTAAGTCTCGAAAAATTGTTGCCATTGCATCTTTCCTGCTGAAAAAGCTTTATATTTAATTAAAGATATATTGTTAACATTAGTAAAAAAATTGTAAGGATTGGGGGAAAGTAACTGCTATGGGTCGTGTAGGCGTATTATTACTCAATCTCGGTGGACCGGATAAATTAGAAGATGTCGGTCCGTTCTTATATAACCTGTTTTCTGATCCTGAAATTATTCGCCTACCATTTCGATGGATGCAAAAACCCCTAGCTTGGTTTATTGCGACACGGCGAACGAAAACATCTCAAGCGAATTATAAGCACATTGGCGGGGGTTCACCACTGCGGCGAATTACCGAAGAGCAAGGAGAAGCTTTAAGAGCGCAGATGGAGGCTATGGGGAAAGCAGCGAATATCTACGTGGGAATGCGTTATTGGCATCCTTACACAGAAGAGGCGATCGCCCAACTAACTCAAGATAACCTGGAAAAGCTGGTAATTTTGCCACTTTACCCGCAATTTTCTATTAGTACCAGTGGTTCTAGCTTCCGGTTGTTAGAACAACTTTGGCAAGAAAACCCAAAACTGCAAAGTCTGGAATACACAGTCATTGATTCATGGTACAAACAACCAGGCTACCTGCAAGCAATGGCAGAACTGATCATTGAGCAACTTAACCAATTTCCTAACCCTGATCAAGCACACATCTTTTTTAGCGCCCACGGTGTACCAAAAAGCTATGTTATCGAAGCTGGGGACCCTTATCAGCAAGAAATTGAGGACTGTACTCAGCTGATCATGCAAACCCTCAACCGTCCTAATGCCTACACCTTAGCCTATCAAAGTCGTGTTGGTCCTGTAGAATGGCTACAACCCTATACAGAAGATGCACTGAATGAATTAGGTGCAAAAGGCGTTAAAGATTTGGTAGTTGTGCCGATCAGTTTTGTTTCCGAACACATCGAAACACTGCAAGAAATTGATATTGAATATCGAGAAATAGCCGAAGAAGCAGGAATTCACAACTTCCGTCGTGCTGCTGCTCCCAACACCCATCCGGTATTTATTAAAGCACTGGCAGACTTGGTAATTGAGTCTTTAGAAAAACCTAACCTCAAACTCTCCCAAGTTACCCAGATGAAGAAAAAGGTGAAAATGTATCCTCAAGAACGTTGGGAATGGGGTTTGACAACTAGCGCCGAAGTCTGGAATGGTAGAATTGCCATGCTCGGTTT
>JBJOKS010000089.1:0-6173 GCA_046045965.1 Cyanobacteriota bacterium
ATAACTTGAGTTGAGGCGGTATCGGGTTTGAGTCCGAGTTTTTGACAGGCGATCGCTTCTACACGAGGTTCGATATTCGCATAGGTTCCCACCGCCCCGGAAATTTTACCCACAGCTATGGTTTTTTTAAGAATTTGCAAGCGTTCTTGGTGTCGCAATACTTCCGCTAACCAGCCAGCTAATTTAAAACCAAAGGTCATTGGTTCGGCGTGAATACCATGCGATCGCCCAATCATCACAGTATAACGGTGTTCTCTTGCCTTGTGGCGAATTGCCCCAATTAAATCTTGCAGACGTTGCAACAAGATATCCAAACTAGCAACCAATTGCAGTGCTAAAGCCGTATCCAACACATCCGAACTGGTTAAACCCAGGTGAATATAGCGTCCGGCATCACCTACATATTCATTGACATTTGTCAAGAAAGCAATCATATCATGGCGAACTTCCGCTTCAATTTCTAGCACCCGCTGGGGGTCAAAATTCGCCTTGGCTTTAATTTCTGCAACTGCTGCTGATGGAATGTAACCTAGTTCTGCCTGGGCTTCACAAACAGCAATTTCTACTTGCAGCCAGGTTTGTAACTTATAGGTTTCGCTCCACAGATTGCCCATTTCGGGCAAAGTATAACGCTCAATCACATTCGGGCATATAATACAACTGTCATATTTTACAAGGGAACAGGGAATAGGGATAACTGATCACTAACTGGGAACTTGAAAATATTGTAAAGCTTAAGTGATATTACGTAAATATGCGTTGCAACTGATTTCAAATTCAGTAAAACAACGATGGCTTATTTGGTGTTGACTAGAGAGAATAATTACAGATTTGAAGAAATTATACTAACTCCATTGTCTGGGACTAAGGATTACTACAAAGGAATTGATATGGCAAAAAGTGAGACCTCTGTGCAGTTTGATGGTATGGAGCTATTGCACTTATACCACCAAAATCCTTCCATTAAACTACGTAACCAACTGGTACAGATACATAAGGGTTTGGTGCGGAAGATGGCTTATAAGTTTACCCATCAATGTCATGAACCTTATGAAGACTTAGAACAAATTGGTTATTTGGGGTTGATCCGGGCTATTGAGCGTTTCAACCCCAGTCAAGGATATGCCTTCAGTTCCTTTGCTATACCTTATATTCGCGGTGAAATATTGCATTTTCTGCGCGATCGCTCTACTCTAGTGAAGATACCCCGACGCTGGCAAGAACTTTACAATCAAGGGCAACATATTCGTAAAGAATTAACATCTTCTTTAGGCCGTCCTGTCAAAGATACGGAAATTGCTAAGAAACTTCATATTTCTTTACAAGAATGGCAAGAATGCAAATTAGCGAATCAAAACCGGATGCCCTTGAGTTTAGATGCTACTCCAAGCAACAACGTAGATTATCAAATGACTTTGGGTGATATACTTCCCTGTAATCGTACTACTATGCTTCAGCAACAAGAGGAAGAAAGACTACAACTACAAGGAGCTATGAGTATGTTAGATGATAAACCCCGCATGGCAGTTGAGTTGGTACTGATCAATGAATTTAGCCGCAAGGATGCTGGTAAGAAAATTGGTACTAGTCCGATGACAGTCACCCGCTATCTGCATAAAGGTATTCAAGATTTAATTGGCTATTTGCAACCACAAGGTGAGACAGAGGTTTTGAGTGCTTAGTTTTGGTGACTGGTGACTGGTGACTAGGAAATCAATTTGATTTTTTCCAATCACCAATTACCTAGATTTTATATCAGCGATCACTATCAGGCAATCATCCAATTGATACAGATATGAATCTATGTTATAATTAAGTTGTTATAGATATTTAAAAATTATGCAAATAGAAATTACCAAGCTATCAAGTCAAGGTCAAGTTACTATTCCCCAAAATTTAAGAGAACAGTATCAGTGGCAAGATGGTCAAGAATTAATAATAATTAATGTGGGTGATGGAATTTTATTAAAACCTAAAAAAACTTTTCCTGAAACAAAATTAGATGATGTTGCTGGGTGTTTGAATTATCAAGGAGAAGCCAAAACAATTGAAGAAATGGAACAAGCGATCGCTCAGGGAATAGAAGAATCATGGAATCAATGATTGCTGTTGATACTAATATTGTTATCAGATTTATTACTAAGGATGACGAACTACAGTATCAACAAAGTTTAGCATTATTCAAAAATCAAAATATTTTTATTCCTGATACTGTCATCTTAGAAACTGAATGGGTATTACGGTTTGCTTACAAGTTTACACCTGTAGAAATTTGCCAAGCTTTGAGAAAAGTGTTTGGTTTACCTAATGTTTATTTAACTAATGAGAAGTTAATTTTACAAGTTATTGAATGGCATGAAAATGGTATTGATTTTGCAGATGCTTTTCATTTAGCTTCCAGTAGTCATTGTTTAGAGTTTTATACTTTTGATGAGAAATTTATTAAAAAGTCTCAAAGTTTATCTAATTCAACAGTAAAAAAGCCTGATGTGTAAATTTAAATCATCGTATCTGATAAAATTATCAAGTTATTCCTATGATAAAATATGGCTTTTTATGTAATGTTAGTTAAGGTTAATGAATGTGTTGGGTTTCGTTACCTCAACCCAACCTACTACTAACTCTGCACTAAATTTAGATTTAATTTGATGTTAGCATAAAATTAAAAAAAGCGATCGCTCTTTCATTATCCCTAAAGACAGCGATCGCTCCTCAACCATATAACAAAAAAAGCGATTCCTAACTTTACAAAAACTATAGGAGTGATAGCCTATGACAAAACCGAGTAGCACCTCGCATCACAAAAGCTTCTCAATGAAAAAGCGATCACTATTGTTAAAAATTAGTGAGGCTACGGTCTGCAAAACCAAAAGCCGTTAGTATTGAACAACCTACCTCCTAATTGACCTTCCCAGCAAGTGTCCCATTTTACATCACCGGCAGGGCTAGCTTTACCACCTAAAATTTCCCAGTAGTATCCTTTGTTAGTTACAACATTACCAAAGTACCAAGTTCCTTTGTCAGCAATATCTGGACTAGCGCAAAGCCAGAAACCGTTGGGTTGAAAATCTAGTCCTATTATCCTTGTGCCTGATGGACAGGTTCTCCATGTTGCATTTCCAGCAGAGGTCGCACCAGAACTTGAAAATCTATACAAATTTCCAACGTTATTTCGGACGATTCCAACGAAGACTAGATTACTCCTAGAACTTGATTGAGCTTGAGCTTCTTTAGATTTTTGATTTGGTAAACCTACTATTTGAGCAGTCGCTAAAGTTGCTGTTAAGCTCACAATGATTAAAAACTTTTTAGATTTCATATTTTACATACCTCTTTATTTCTTTTTGCCTCAGTTATTTTGATAAGCAGCTAAATTTGATATATGTTTGAAACAAAGTATTGGACTACTCTCGGTTGAAAATACGTACTTCTTGGAAGTTGGTTGGAAGATCACATCTTCCATCCGTTCCCTTCACCTGAGACCTAAATTGATTGGGATTTATTAAAGTCCAAGTTGCGTACATTTTGGTAACACAATTATTGTTGATGTTTTTTCGTGTAACAACTACATTTGCTCTAGCATAGCTTTGATGATTTCCCTTAATATAGTGATCAAATCCTCCTGAATAGACTTCAGCACTAATTTCTCGTCCGTCATCCTCAGCATTAATAATCAGACCATCTGATTCTGAAGCCTTCCACATACCGCTAAATGCACCTTGCTGATTTTCTGCAACAGCAATATGTGAAGACGTAATTCCTATTAATAATGTTACGGCTGAAACTAGACAGTATTTGATGGTAAACTTCATAATTTATACCTCTTTATTTCTTTTTACTTCAATTATATTGATAAGCTACATTACTTACTATCAGACAAAATCAGATAATATCGGGAGTTTTGTGAATAAATATTAACTAAGTATCAGATAATGACGGAAAATGACTGGTATAAATTAAGCTAGAATTGTAAAATTCATTAATCTACTTAAATTGTATGAATATAACAAAAGTTTTACAATTTGCTGATCAATTAGTTTTTTCTCAAACGGGTAAACACTTAGATGATACCCAGGAAGCAGTAGTTAAAGGAGTCTGGGAAGGTAAAAGTTATGAAAAAATTGCGGATGAATGTAACCGGAGTGAACGTCATGTTAGAGATGTAGGTTATAAATTATGGCAAATTTTATCAGAAAAATTGGGTGAAGATATCCATAAATCTAATTTTCATTCTACCTTTGAAAGATTAAAAATTACTTATCCTTCACATACTCCGCAATTAGTTGATATTGGTATTAATAATAATATAAGTTTATGTTCAAATGGCTCAAAACTAGAGCATATTTCTGTACATATAGAAGATTCAATTATTAAAACTCACTATCACGATCTCACCCTAGCACCCCAAATCATCAAATTTCACAACCGAGAAACTGAACTGCAAACCCTCACACGATGGATACTAAACCAAAACACCCGCTCAACGTCCATCTTAGGAACATCAGGAATAGGTAAAACCACCCTCACAAAAAGATTCATAGATTTAAATCTCGATAAATTTGAAATCATTATTTGGAAAACTCTCAAATACCCTAAACCCCTAACCCAACTCCTTAACGACTTATTCAACACCTGTCAACAACAACCTAAAGAAACCTTAGATGATAAAATCAAACAACTATTTGATATTCTCACCAACAACAAATGTTTAATCATCCTTGATGATATCCAAAATATCTTTATACCTGGTGAACTTGCAGGAAAATATCAACCAGAATATCAAGATTATCAAACTTTATTCAAAATAATTACAGAAACTCAACATCAAAGTAATATTATATTAATTAGTCAAGAACAATGTCCAGAAATGGAATCTTTAGATACAGAATTATATCCCATTAAATCTTTAGAACTTTCAGGTTTATATCATCCCGAAATTCTCCAAAACACAGGATTAACAAATCAGAATAGTTGGTTAAATTTAATCACCTTATATGAAGGTAATTTGATGTTTTTAAAAACTATTACCGTCTTAATCAATAAAAATTATGATGGTGAAGTTGCTGAATTTTTAGCAGAAAATACATTACATATTACCCAACAAATGCAGTCTCACTTTCAAGAGATATTTAACCGTTTATCACCTATAGAACAACAAATAGTATTACAACTGAGTAAGTTTGAAAAACCTATTTCCAGAGAAGGATTAAGACAAAGTTTAACACAAAACTTAAATTTATCCTCAGTTGATTTTAATAACGGTTTACAATCTTTGCAACAACGGTATTTAGTAATGAAAATTAAAGAAGATAAAGTGATGTTTAAACTATATCCTGTTTTTCGGGAATATGTAAAAAATCTATCATTTCCATAATAAAAATCAGGATTTACAAGATTAGAGAATAAACAGAATTTATTTTTACCTTCACATCCTGTAAATCCTTAAATCCTCAAAATCCTGATTCTGATCATAGACTACTTTGATTTTATATCAGCGATCGCTCCTCTAGCCATAGATGCGATCGCCTTATCTGTCGCTTTCGGTAACTGGTAATATTTACCACCCGCAGTTTTCGCTAACTCTTTCGCAAAACCTGTAGAAACAAACTTACTCTCTGTATCAATTACCAGTAGTTGCATCCCTGCGGCTCTAATTCTCGCTGCAATATCTAGCAATTCCGCTTTGATATCTGGTTTTTCTCCTGGTTCCTGGGGTTCACCTAAAGAACGAGATAAAGGAATATTACCACGACCATCAGTAATTGCCACAATCACAACCTGACCGATATCTCCCCCCATTTGGGCATTTATTCCCACTCTCACCGCTTGAGTTAATCCATGTGCTAAAGGTGAACCGCCACCACAAGGTAATTTTTCTAACCTGTTTTTAGCTAAAGCAATGGAACGGGTAGGAGGTAATAAAACTTCCGCTTGTTCACCCCGGAAAGGTATCAAAGCAATTTGATCACGGTTTTGATAGGATTCAGTTAAAAGCTGCATGACCGCACCTTTAGCAGATTGCATCCGGTTTAAAGCCATTGAACCTGAAGCATCCACCACAAACACCACCAAAGCGCCAGCTTTTCTTACCAACCGCTTAGAACGGATATCTCCCTGTTCGACAATGACTTTTTTATCTGGTTGTCTAGCGCGTCGTGCTTTTTGATACGGTG
>JBJOKS010000090.1:0-6087 GCA_046045965.1 Cyanobacteriota bacterium
TAACCCTAGTTGATATTGAAGGCACATAACCACCACGCCGAGACTGATTTTGCCAGTTGCGTCACTTGTTGCAGTACAAACATATTATAATATAGCGATCGCCTGTGCCAGTTGCGTAAGTCCTGATACGATTATTCAATCGCTCATATTCATCCTCTAGTAGCCACATTTTAGCGGCTTCATAATTGTCACTGCTAAAAATAATTTTATAGTTTTATGCAGGGTTATGGATACAGAATTTTCCTGATTGTTCTTTGACTAACATCAGAATATAAGGAGGAGATATTAGAGTATCTACCCAGATTTCTGCAAACTCCCATTCAGTTTCTTGTTTTGATGTTTGTTGCAGCATTTTCAAAATTTGGAAGTTTAAGCAATTACCTTAACCATTTGCCATTTGTTGCACTCGTTTGATAGTTCTCTTTACTGTCTCGGCAATGGGAGATTGAATACGATGCAATATTTCTAAAGACTGATGTAAATAGTCTAGTGCAGTCACAAAATATCCTTTTTGATATGCTAACAACTGTCCCAACATTGCTAAAGTTATCGCTTGACCTTGGACATTGCCAATGCTTTCTTCAATTTGTAAAGACTGCTGGTAGAGTGTGATCGCTTCCTCTATTTTTCCCGTATCCGCGTAGATCGTAGCTAAACCATGCAAAGTCGCGGCTTGACCTTCGACATCTCCAATGCTTTCTTTAAGTTGTAAAGACTGCTGGTAGAGGGTGATCGCTTCCTCTATTTTTTCTGTGTTGGCATAGATACGTCCTAATGCGTGCAAATTCGCGGCTTTACCTTGGACATCCCCAATGCTTTCAGTAATTTCTAAAGACTGCTGTAAGAGGGCGATCGCTTCTTCTATTTTTCCTGTGTCAGCATAAATATATCCTAAATTGTTCAAAGTCGCGGCTTTACCTTGGACATCCCCAATGCTTTCAGTAATTGCTAAGGACTGGTGGTAGAGGGAAATTGCTTCCTCTATTTTTCCTGTGTCAGCATAAATATATCCTAATTCATGGAGTACATTTGCTTTCTTGCTGATTAAATTTTCATCATGATCAATCGAGTTCAAAGCATCTAATAAAACATCCTCTGCTTTTTTTATCTCACCAATACTTCTGTAAGCTACCCCTAACTCCCGCAAAATATTAACCCGATTGTTTTTATCCGCTACTGCTTCCATCAGCAAGCGTTCGAGTAAATCAATGCGTTCTTGTTTTTCTGGTAAATCTAAACTTTCTAATATTCTTTCAGAATTAAGAGTTATATCAATTGCTAATTCTCTAGTAGATTGGGCTGTTTGAAAATAAAAAACTCCCTTTCTCCATGCCCAAAAATCTGGGGCATATTGTGCTAAACGTTTTAGCGAATCATCTTGTAAAAAAATCAGTATTGGGTGAGGAACACTATTTGTAAAAGCATCTCTAATAAAATTAAGGTCTTGGAGTACAGCTGGATATTCACCAAATAAACCAATAGATTTTTCTAATCCAATAATCATTAAGACTAATTTTTTATCTTTTTCTTTTTGTATTTTTTGTAATTCTTCAAAAATAGCATCTCGTAAAAATCGCAAATTTGGATCAGAAAAGTTGCAAACTACAAACTGAATATCTTGACATTGATGATGATTTTTAATAATTTCAATTAAAGCATTTCTATCTTTAGCAAAGTTGACAGCAACAAATCCAATTGTGAGCTTCTCATCAGCAAAATCAATAAATGTCAACAGTTCCCTTAATGACTGTTGATTAATTTGCATAAAATCTAAATTTTCTAAATTCACTTCAGGGATTATTTGTAGTTGATGTAATTGCTTCTTGGAGAGCATTTATTTGCCTCACAACGGGGTTAACATAATTCCAGCGATTTTTGCCGTTATATTCAAAAACCCAAAGGTTAAATAGCATTAACCTAGATAGTTCATCTTTAGAAACATCTTTATTTACACACACCGCAGCTAAAGCAGGATAGTAAACTGTAGAAATACTCCGCTCAAAATTAAATTGTTCTTGTTTAATAGCATAGGTCAGATCATCATCATTAACTTTGCTATGACCACGAGTTGCTGCTGTCAGAAAGGCTTGTGATGCTATTTGCATCAACTGACGTACATGACCACCACTAGCTTGAGCTAATTCTAACAATAGCTGCTGTGATTCAAACACGGCATCTACATCAACTCGTTGTTCGATGACACTAGCGATCGCTTTTAGACTATCTTGATTGTGTTGTAAATTAACATTATTTTTATCGAATTCATATATATTTACCATCGGCACAATATTAGGTGTGTCGAAGGAATTACTGAGATTATTTTCAGAATAAACTATAGAAATTGGGGCTGTGTAAATAATTGTACAATCTAGGCTTTGTAATTGAGCAGCATAATCACAAAATAAATGCTTGGCTACATTTGGCGGTACTCTATCTAAGTTATCAAAAATCATCAGAAAACCTTTTTGATATTCTTGAGAATCTCTATATTTTTCTCTCAATTTTAAAAAAGCATTTCCTAACAATAAATTTATGTCTGCCTGTAAGCGACCGATATTTTTTTGTAAATTTTGACGAATTGTAATTTTTTGCTTATCAGCACCTTTAATTTGGGCTTGAATTTTGCCTAATAGCTTAGAAATAAAGGGAATTTTTATTCCTGCTTCTGCTTCAGCCGTTGCACTCACTGATTTTTCAACCGTTTGTTCATTTTCTTGAGTGATTTCTTTAAACCAAGATTCAAAACTTTTCAAAAGCTGATTATCGAAATTTAAATTTAATTTTTGCAATTCATCAGCAACTTTTTTAATAATTACTAAATATAAATCTGTATATTCTGCATCTAAAACATCTAATTCCGAATCGGCTTCTATATAAATAATTTTATATTCAGCTTCCCATTTTTTCTGAATTCGTTTTAATTCTGTACTTTTGCCGCATCCCCGATGTCCAGTAAATAATAAACTACAAAACTCTGCGGGTTCGAGAAAATCTAAGCGAGTGTTGATACTTTCAATTGCTTCAGTTTTGCGAACTTTTGATAAATCAACATAGTAGCGATCAATATCTGTCGCTGCTAGAGGAGAAACATCACAAGCACGAAAAGCAGCTTTGAGATTAGTAGCGCGGTTAGCAGGAAAAGAATTCATTAGCAATACTATAATTTACATAAATACATAACTAATTACATATATTTTACCAGAAAAGGAATCTCCTGTCAGTTAAAAATTATTGCGAATTTGTTCAGCAATGGCCAGAGTTCCACCCACAAGACCAACTATAGTAGCAACAGTAGTAATGACTGCCTCTTTTTTCACATCTTCCGAATCTACGGTATAGTTACCAGTTATACCTTCAATTGCCAAAAGCTCCTCTGTAGCTTGGATGGCATCTTCACCTTCAATCGCAAATTTAATTTCCGTCATAACTTCATCTACAATTGATCTATTAATAGTTGTTGATAACAAAACCAAAATCATAATAACACTTATTTGCTAATCACTATCCAGCGATAAATATACCCACATCCATCTCACCCTAAAATGCAAATTACCCAAACTCTCCACACCGCCATCCTCGTTACCAACCTAGAACGCTCAGAACATTTTTATGGAACAATATTAGGACTAGCAAAAATTGACCGCACCCTTAAATATCCCGGTGCATGGTATCAACTCGGTAACTATCAAATACATTTAATAGTATCCTCATCAGTCCCCACCGAAAACCAAAATGAAAAATGGGGACGTAACCCCCACATTGCTTTTTCAGTTGTAGACTTAGAAGCAGCAAAAACAGAATTACAAAATCATAATTACCCATTTCAAGTAAGTGCTTCCGGTCGTCCTGCCCTCTTCACAAAAGACCCCGATGGAAATATTATTGAACTAAGTCAACAATAATATTATTAAGAGTCAGGAGTCAGGAGTCAGGAGTCAGGAGTCAGGATATTTGGTGATATCAGCAATATTAGGAACTACGAAAAATCTCTCTTATACCCTCTTACCTTCGTGTTCTTCGTGTCTACCCTACGGGAACACCTTCGGTGAACGTGGTTCATTTCTTCCTCTTTCCTCTGTGAACTCTGTGTCCTCTGCGGTTCGTTTTTCCGTATTTCCCAACAGCACCCCATTAGGTACAATAATCATCTATTTGCAAAATTGTAGTCCAAAGGAAACTGGGGAATTATGGCGCGTCTGGCATTGCTGAGTGTATCTAACAAAACTGGTATAATTGACCTAGCCCGTAGCTTGGTTGAAGAATTTGGCTTTGATATCATCAGCAGTGGGGGAACAGCCAAAACCCTGAAAGATGCGGGAATCCCGGTTACAAAAGTTTCAGATTATACAGGTTCACCAGAAATATTAGGCGGTCGGGTGAAAACTCTCCATCCCCGCATACATGGCGGTATTTTAGCACGACGCGACTTTGAGCAAGATATCAAAGATTTAGAAGATAACCAAATTCGTCCTATTGATCTCGTCGTCGTTAACCTTTATCCTTTTGAGGAAACCATTGCTAAACCCGGTGTCACCTTAGCTGATGCAGTAGAACAAATTGATATTGGCGGTCCTGCAATGTTACGCGCTTCATCAAAAAACTTTGCCCATCTCACAGTATTATGTGATCCGGCTCAATATGATGAGTATTTGCAGGAATTACGGCAAAATGGCTCTGCTTCTTTAGAATTTCGTCAAAAATGCGCTTTAAAAGGATTTTTGCACACCGCAAGTTATGATAACGCCATTGCAGCTTATCTAGCTGGTACGCAAAGCGAAGGTTTACCAGAAACTTACACGGTTTCCGGTACACAAATTCAACCTTTGCGTTATGGAGAAAACCCCCATCAACCCGCAGCTTGGTATCAAACGGGAACTAAACCCACAGGTTGGGCAGCTGCAACGAAACTGCAAGGTAAGGAACTCAGTTATAATAATTTGGTAGATTTAGAAGCTGCACGGCGCATTATTGCTGAGTTTACCGCAAGTCCAGCAGCGACAATTATTAAACATACTAACCCCTGTGGAACTGCGGAAGCGGAAACCATTTTCGACGCTTATCAAAAAGCTTTCAATGCTGATTCTACCTCAGCTTTTGGTGGTATTGTGGCTTTAAACCGGGCTATTGATGCTGTCACAGCCTCTGAATTAACTAAGACTTTTTTAGAATGCGTGGTTGCACCTGGTTGTGATGAAGAAGCGCAAGCAATTTTAACGAAGAAAGGTAATGTCAGAGTTCTGATTTTACCAGATTTGTTGACTGGACCCAAAGAAACTGTGAGAGCTATAGCTGGCGGTTTCTTAGTGCAAACTGCTGATGATATGGTTGCAGATGTAAATAAATGGCAAGTTGTCACCGAACGTCAACCCACACCAGCCGAATTAGCTGAGTTGTTGTTTGCTTGGAAAGTTTGTAAACACGTTAAATCTAATGCTATTGTCATCAGCAAAAATAGAACGACTTTAGGTGTCGGTGCGGGACAGATGAACCGTGTCGGTTCGACAAAAATAGCTGTTGAACAAGCAGGAGAAAAAGCGAAAGGTGCAGTTTTAGCTAGTGACGGGTTCTTCCCCTTTGATGATACCGTCAGAACCGCAGCAGCAGCCGGAATTACTGCTATTGTCCAACCAGGGGGAAGTTTGCGGGATAAAGACTCTATCAAAGCTGCTGATGAACTGGGTTTATTGATGGTTGTCACTGGTGTGCGGCATTTCTTGCATTAAACCATTAAACCAGATCCCCGATTTCTTAGAGAAGTTGGGGATCTGAAATAACTCAATTCTAGAATTGTTACGTTAATTACTTGCCATTTTCTAACTTGAGTGATATGGTGGTTTTGTGTGAGGAGCAATGTTGAATATAAAAAGCGTTTGGGGTGGAAACACGGCAACACTCCCAGGCGCTTTTTATTTTGGTTATCAATGATATATTAAATTTACTAATATCAAATTTACAGTAAAAGACTTGCTATTTAATTGAACCAGTGATATATTCTATTTGTGTGTGAGGAGCAAAGTTCAAAAAGCGTTTGGGGTGGAAACACGGCAACACTCCCGAACGCTTTTTGCATGAGATGAAATATAAAAA
>JBJOKS010000091.1:0-5948 GCA_046045965.1 Cyanobacteriota bacterium
AACTGTGCTTCACTTAACTGAGTAATTCCCAAAGATTGGGCTTTTTCTAATTTAGATCCTGCATCTGCACCAACAACTAAAAAATCTGTTTTTTTGCTCACAGAGTCAGTGACTTTACCACCAGCTTTTTGAATTAAACCTTTTGCTTCGTCACGTTTTAAGCTGGGTAAAGTACCTGTAACCACAAAGGTTTTACCAGCAAATTTGGGATTAGTTTCACCCGCTGCTTTCGGTGTTTCGGTGTTAGCAAATTGTAACCCTATAGCTTGAAGACGAGAAATTAAAATTTGATTTGCGCTGACATGAAACCACTGATAAACTGATTGAGCAATTTCCGCACCGATACCATAAACACCTTCAATATCTGATTGTTTTGCAGCTGCTAATTGTTCAACGGTGGTAAATTTTTCGGTTAATAATTGAGCATTAACGCTACCTACGTGACGAATTCCTAGACCATATAATACCCTAGACCAAGGCTGATTTATTGATTGGGCGATCGCACTGATTAATTTTTGGGCTGACTTCTGACCCATTCTTTCTAATGCACATAACTTGTCTTCTGTCAATTCGTATAAATCGCTAACAGAATGCACCAAACCTTTATCTACGAGTTGATGCACCAGTTTTTCACCCATTCCTTTAATATCCAGCGCATCCCGACTGACCCAGTGTTCAATCTCTCCTTTGAGAATAGCTGGACAGGAGGCATTTACACATCTAGTAACCGCTTCTCCTGATTCTCTCACCACCGGTTGACCACATACGGGACAATGGGTAGGCATAATAAAAGGTTCGGTATCTGCGGGACGGAGTTCTTTTATTACCCGTACTACTTCCGGGATAATTTCTCCAGCTTTGCGAACAATGACGGTATCACCGATGCGGATATCTAATTGCTGGATGCGATCGCTGTTATGTAAGGTAGCACGAGAAACAGTAGTACCTGCTAATTGTACGGGTCGCATTTCTGCTAACGGTGTTAAAGCTCCCGTTCTGCCAACGTTGACGGTGATATTTTCTACACGGGTAGGCGCTTCCTCTGCTGCATATTTAAGAGCGATCGCCCACCGGGGAAACTTCTGTGTAAACCCCAGTTGTTCTTGCATTTTGAACGTATTCAATTTTACTACTACCCCATCTGTCATATAGGGTGAATTTAGCCGTTCAGTATCCCAATATTGATAATATTCCGCAACTTCACTGAGAGAATGACAGAGTTTATGATTCGTATCAACGCGAAAACCTAACTTTTGCAAAAATTCCAAAGCTTCCCATTGGGTATTAGCAATACTAGCATCGTCTAAACCTGATATATGCAGAGTATAAGCAAAGAAGTCTAACTGACGCTGTGCGACAATGCGGGGATCTAACTGTCTTAACGTACCAGCTACCGCATTACGCGGATTAGCAAACAACTGTTCACCTGCTTTTTGCCTTTTCTCATTAATTTGTTTAAACACTTCCAAAGGCAAAAATACCTCTCCCCGTACTTCCACCTTGTCAATTTCTGCCAAACCGTCAAAATTCAAACGTAGAGGAATTGAGCGAATAGTCCGCACATTTTGGGTAATATCTTCACCCATTACCCCATCACCCCTAGTTGCACCCCTCACCAGAATACCATTTTGGTAAGTTAGCGCCAAAGCAGCACCATCAATTTTCAACTCTGCTACATATTCAGCTTCTAAGTTAGAATACTGATTAGGTAAGTGTCTTTGCCAACGTTGATTCCAACTTTGCAACTCCTCAATATTAAAGGCATTTTCCAAACTATACAGAGGTATATTATGCCGTACTGATGTAAAATGGGTTGCAGGTCGTTCACCTATGCGCTGAGTTGGACTATCAGGAGTGATTAATTCTGGATGATTCGTTTCTAATTCCTGTAATTCTCGATAAAGTCGGTCATAAACCGTGTCTTCCATTATTGGTGCATCGAGAACATAATAAGCATAGCTGGCTTGTTGTAATAATCGCCGCAATTCTTCAACACGTTTGGCTTCAGACTGATGTTGGATCATAATACTCATAACAAAATATCTAGCAAAGTATTAATAATTATCGCTATTCATTCATAATAATAAACAGTATCTTATGGGCAATTTTCCCACAATTACAGGATTAGAAATTATGTACCAGAGAAATTTGCCGTTCCTAGTCCTCTTTTTCTCCAAATAAGACGCTTGTGTGAATGTTTAGTGGCTGTTCAGATGGGGTTTTGATACGGTATTGTACGCACCTTAACTACATCCATGTATTTTATTATATACATTATTTCATATCCATAACGAGAACCAGAGGCACTATTACGAATTATTTAAATAAGTAAGTCGGCACGAAAAAACCAAGGTATGTAAAAAAATGTAAAATTGCTAAAAACCTCTTCCCTCCAGCATAGCTGCCTCCCGCCTCCTGCCTTGTCATAACGACAATTTTTAACGCCTACCTACTTAAATGTTTGTGAAAAATAGGTAGATACACCACATACGAAGAAAATTTGATTGATGAGTAGCATCAATGCTTAAACTTCAGCTAATTTAATTTGTTGTTCAGACCACGATGTCAATGGCAAAAAACAAAATTAGATAGCATCTCAACCAATACTGCACTAGGTTGTGAGCCTGGAAATTGTAAGTTATAGCAACAGACAAAGCGGTTAGGACATTAATAGATGATAAAACCTATACACCAATAGACTTTCAACTCTGTCACCTGTCACCTACTGTAGTTGGCGGAAAGGTAAAATGGTAAAGGTTTTTTTATTTTTCCGTCCCCTTTATTCCTTAACCAAAAAGCATTGGTATCTCAACAGGTAAGTCTGTTCCTAAATGCTTATTTATTGTGACTAAAATCTTATCCGAAGCAACAGATTTAGTAATAAAATCTGTTGCACCATAAACCTTAGACCTTGCTTGATCAAAAACACCATTACTTTCTGTCAAGATAACAATTGGTGTCTTGGCAAAAATAGAAGTACATCGTAATTGAGCGCAAAGTTCATGTCCATTAATAGTTGGCATAATCAAATCCAAAATAATAAGCTCAGGTTTATTTTGAATTAGAGTTGGTAAAGCTTGTACAGGATCTTGAATGCTAATAAAATTCAGTCCATGAGAGGTAATAATATGCTCTAATAATTTACAAAATTGTGGGCTATCATCAACACAGGCTACTAAGGGTTCTTTGCCCTTACTTTTGGATTTACTACCATTAAATGGTAAAGGTAGATCAGGGACTTCTCTAAGTGCAATGATACCCTGACGAAAGTATGGTATCAATGAACGAATAAGGTCTAAAACATTCTGGTTCATTTTTATCGCTAAATCACACAGAGTATACTTACCATTCATTAACCTGTCAAAATTTTTGTATACCACCGAACTAACTTCCTGACGTAGATGTTCAGGTCTGATTATTACTGGTGACAGATGGGGAGAAATGCTGGACATTCCTGCTACTATCCAATTATTCCAGTCCTCTTGCGTTTGTTTAAGCAACATCCGTGTGCTGGTGGAAAGGATTATTATATCTAAGACTATTTCTGGTTTCCGTTCAAATGTGAAAGTTGAAAAATTTACCTGTTGGTAAATATCAAACAAAATTTCTCTGATAGTATTAACCACTATTGTCTTCAGTTGAGCCGATTGGATGAATTCATCCTTATATAACTGGAGTAATAAGAGATAATCACAGTAATCTAGGGATATAATTTTTGAATCATACTTTATTTGATTTATATCTAAACCGGGAACAGTTTGATTTATATTTCTCTGCCAACGACGATAAGGATGCGTTCCTCCTGTTGCCCAAACTAACTGTCCAAATTGGTAATACAAACTCCAGGTTTTACCCTGAGAATTTTTAATATTTAGTTTGCCGTTGTACCGCAGTTGCGTACAAATTTGAAACTGTTCTATTAGTTTCATTGATTCCTGCTTTTCAGAAATATTCATAATCTTGGTTATTGATAGGTTAACTGCAAAATCGAATAGATTTATACGGTTTCTTTATGAAGATGCGCTTTTCTCTTGACTACGGAATTTATTTAGCGCAACTTTACAGAGAATTGGCGTAACATCTTACACCAGCCGATTAGAAATCATAGCTACACAGACAAGACAGATAGTGGCTTCCCTCTAGGAAGATAGCCTTTATCTGCACAGCCGCGATTTCTGAACGTCAGGGTTACGGGAAGGATGTAAATAAATTCAGTAAATACCTGCCTATTTAGTAACTTTTTATTACAGTAGCATAACAAATAGCAAAAAACCATATGTATAAAGTTAGATTTATATCCTTAGTTGAATAAACCTTGTTTATCAAAGGAATATACATAGCTTAACGTTTAATTAACTCACGAAATTCGTGTTGCTTGTTACTTTAATTTATCAATATATAGTAATATTACTTAAATAAATTTAAGTTTATATAGTATAAAAAATCTGAAGCTGATGCCAAAACATTTTTACAAGACTAAAATGAAATTTAGACCTGTAAATGATACGATAGCTCACGCTAAATAACTTGCAGATAAATATCCCCAAGTGAAAATGTCCTAACCGATAATAGAAGCTCCATTGATGTCCTTTTGGACTGACAACTTTTAACTTACCATTATATTGTATTTGCATACATTTTCTAAATTCATCAAATACCAGACTTCTTTCGATATCTGTCAAGGTAGCGATAGATGTATATGTTTAAATTTGAACTGAATCTATCAAGACTATAAGGCTAATATTTCTATAATTAGTTATTTATGCATTAATTATTGGTTATCTTTTGTTAAAATTTTATTTTTTTATATTTCTTGAAATTTTATGAAGAGATAAGAAGAGATAATTATTCTTCGTTTACCAGATTAATAAGATTAATCACATATAAATAAAATTTATATACTTTTGTATTAGCTACCTGAGAATAAGTCTAAAATCTTACAAACCTGATTTTTTTTTCATAACAGAGTTATAATTATAGTTATTTTATATTTACTTTACAACCATTCTCAAAAGAAATGATAAAAATAACATTTCCCATGCCAATTATTATTGCTCATAGAGGTGCAAGCGGATACAGACCCGAACATACTTTAACCGCATATAAATTAGCAATTGATTTAGGTGCTGATTATATTGAACCAGATTTAGTAATTACCAAAGATGGTGTTTTAATTGCGCGTCATGAAAATGAAATTTCCGAAACTACGAATATTGCTAATCATCCTGAATTTGCTCATTTAAAAACAACGAAAATAATTGATGGGCAAATTCGAACAGGTTGGTTTACTGAAGATTTTACATTAGCAGAATTAAAAACTTTAACAGCTAAAGAACGAATTCCTAAACTACGTCCTCAAAACACAAACTATAATGGATTATTTACCATTCCCACACTCCAAGAAATCATAGATTTAGCTCAAAGTAAAAGTTTAGAGAATGGTCGTGTTATTGGTATTTACCCTGAAACTAAACATCCGACTTACTTTAAATCAATTGGTTTACCATTAGAAGAACCTTTATTAACAGCTTTACAACAAACTAACTTACCTGTATTTATCCAATCATTTGAAGTTAGTAATCTGCAAGAATTATCCAAAAAGACAGATTTACCTTTGGTACAATTAATCAACGATTCAGGAAAACCTGATGATTTTGTAGTCAATGGTGATGTTCGCACCTATCAAGACATGATCAAATCAACAGGGTTAAAAAGAATTGCTGAATATGCAAAAGCAATAGGAGTCAATAAAAACTTAATAATTCCCAGAGATGAAAATGGTAAACTACAATCACCAACATCCTTAGTTAAACACGCACATCAAGAAAATTTATTAGTTCATGCTTGGACATTCCGCAATGAAAATCACTTCTTACCTTTAGATTTACAAGACAACCCCCAAAAGGAATATAAATTGTTTTTTGAATTAGGTATAGATGGGGTATTTA
>JBJOKS010000092.1:0-5869 GCA_046045965.1 Cyanobacteriota bacterium
TGTGGTAGTCGTGCTTGGATATCTTGTGGTAATTCTTCTATTTTACTATAAGGCATAAACCTAACTCCCATGATTTAAGTTGAGTTAATGTTAAAAATCTTGTCATTCAATATCATCTTTCTATAAGTAGAGAACCCTATTCCCATACTTTTGATAGAGTGCTATGAAGTAGGTGACAGGTGACAGGTGACAGTAGAGATAGGGAGATGGGGAGAAATACTTACCTTCTGACTCCTGACTACTGACTCCTAAATTATGCTGTAAGTCCGGGTTATTATTTGATAATGACTCACTACCAAATTACACTTTCTTGCCATTTTTCAACAGTTTTAGCACTAATACCCGGTATTTTTTCTAAGTCTTGTAAAGATGTAAATTTTTGCTGTTGACGAGCAATTATTATCCTTTGAGCTAATTTTTTACCCACACCTGGGAGAGTTTCTAACTCTTGTTGTGTTGCTGTGTTGAGATTAATTTTTTGATTGGTAAAATCGGGAATAGATGATTGAGTTTTGATTTGCGGACATTGCTGAATTTGAGCATCAATCTTTTCTTTTATTCTTGACGGTAATCCTGGTTTTATGGTAGTATAAAGGTTGTCAAATTCACGTTGAAAATGTGCTGCTACTGTAGAATTTTCAACAATTAATAAAGTTTCGTCATTATTATGATTTGCTGCTTCTGACCAATTGTGTGAACCTGTAATTACTGTTTGGTTATCAATAACTGCAAATTTATGATGTAATAAATCACCTGTTGCTAAAGTTGGAACTCCTACAGCAGTAATGGGATTTTTCCAAGGACGGTTATCAACTTCATATTTACAATTTTCGCTCAAAGCTAAACCCATCATATCTAGAGCTTCACTGTAGGAACGGTATGCAAATTGTGGTTCAATTAAAGCGCGAATTACTACATTTTGATTATGGCGGTTTTCGAGAATATTGGCAATCTTTTGATCTGAGAATACAAACAATGCCAAATCTACATTTTTACTGGCTTTATCTAATGTTTTAACAATTAAACCATTACTAGAATTACTCCAAGGTTGAGTTGGTGAAATGGGTGAGAAATTGACTGTGACTTTAGTATTTACTAAGTTAATTTCTTGATGTAAACGCAGAGGTTTTTGCAGTCCAAATTTACTATCTGGTTTTCCTCCTGGTCCATCACCCCACATGATATTAAATTCTTCGATAAATATATTTGCTAATTCTGGACTATCAATTTTTAATAAATTATTGGCATTACCTAAACTGCTAGAATTGCTAATATCTCCTGAAGTATCACTTAAAGTAAAATTGGCAGAAGTAATGATCACAAAACGATTATCAACAACGATAAATTTATCGTGCATTAAACTACTACCTTTTGAACCATCAGCGGTATCATCTATCCAGGGAATTTTGCTATTTTGGATAATGATTAAAGCATCACGTTGACTAATTTCATCAGGTGTGATTTGATTGTCTTGGTTGATATCAACAAATTTGATAAATTCGTTGTATCTTGCTTTTTCTCTTGGTTCTAGTTTCTGTAATTCTGCATCTGTTAAACTACTCCAAGGACGAGAATAGTTATTTTCTAAGATTAACCTGACTTTAATTCCAGATTTTTGTTTTTCTGCTAATGCTTGGGCAATTTTCGGTAAACGCAATTCTTGAACTGCTATATCTATTGTAGATTGTGCTTGGGAAATAGCATCGAGAATCTGTTTTTCTAGATCATCCCCTAAGCGGGTTTGCTGTCGGTAAGTTTCTTGATATTCTGATGATTGGGAATGATTAAAGTAAACTTGAATTAATGGATCTTGGGGTAATGGTGCTAACCGCTGATTTGATGATTGGACTTTTTGACAACCGCTGAGGGTAAATAGAAATAAAAATATATAAGAGAAAAATTTAAGATGGGGCAAAATAGACATGAGAATCTGATACAAATAGATAAAGGGTAGACATAATTTATTATTGCTCATAAAGTGTACGTGCTTAATTATTGGAATTATTGATTTTATGCAAATTTATCTAGATTACAGTGCTACTACTCCCACTCGTCCGGAAGCGATCGCTGCTATGCAAGCAGTATTAACTCAACAGTGGGGTAATCCTTCTAGTTTACATGAATGGGGCAACCGTGCAGCATTAGTTGTGGAAACAGCGAGAATGCAAGTTGCAGGTTTAATTAATGCTGTTCCTGAATCAATTATTTTTACTTCTGGGGGAACGGAAGCGGATAATTTAGCAATTATGGGTGTAGCTCGATGTTATTCTACACCTCAACATATTATTATTTCTAGTGTGGAACATTCCGCTATTTCTGAACCAGTGCGAATGTTAGAAAATTGGGGTTGGGATGTCACCCGTTTAGGTGTAGATGGTAAAGGTAGAGTTAATCCAGAAGATTTAAAAGCAACTTTAAGAAATAACACAGTTTTGGTATCTGTGATTTATGGACAAAGCGAAGTGGGGACGGTTCAACCAATTTTAGAATTAGGAGAAATTGCTAAATTAAATGGCGTTTTGTTTCACACAGATGCAGTACAAATTGCGGGACGTTTAGCGATAGATGTTGATAATTTACCTGTAGATTTATTGAGTATTTCTAGTCATAAATTATATGGCCCTTTGGGTGCAGGTGCTTTATATGTGCGTCCAGGGGTGGAGTTAATACCTTTGTTGGGTGGTGGTGGCCAGGAAAAAAAATTGCGTTCTGGTACACAAGCAACACCAGCTATTGCAGGTTTTGGAGTTGCTGCGGAGTTAGCAGGAAAAGAGTTGGAAGGGGAAAGAGTCAGATTAATAAAAATGCGCGATCGCCTATTTTCTCTTTTAGCAGATATTCCCGGTTTAATTCCCACAGGTGATGTAATTCATCGTTTACCTCATCATCTTAGTTTTTATTTAGAATATGCAGATGGGGAAAAAATCAGTGGTAAAACTTTGGTTCGTCAGTTAAATTTAGCCGGAATTGGTATTAGTGCGGGTGCAGCTTGTAATAGTGGTAAATTAAATCCTAGTCCGATTTTATTAGCAATGGGATATTCCCAAAAAGCTGCTTTGGGAGGAATTAGGTTAACATTAGGAAAACAGACAACGGAAGCGGATATTGATTGGACTGCGATGGTTTTGAAACAGGTTTTGCAGAGGTTGGTAAATGTGGAATTAGTCAGAAGTTAATTGTCTCTCGTTCCCAGTCTCAGACTGGGAATGCTATCATAGAGTCTCTGACTCTAATTTTATTACAAAAGGCAGAGCCTTTAATCATTCATTCCCATACAGAGTATGGAAACGAGTAAATTACCAATTACCAATTATGTACCAAACAGATCCGCCTCGTTCTCCTCAAGAAGTATTACCAACAATGTATGATCTTAAAAGTGAAGATCCAGAGGAAAAAGGTTTGCCAGATCAATTTCATTTATTACAACCCCGTTTATTAGACGAAACTTTTAAATCTCCTGTTTATCCTAGCGATAAAATATTTACCGCTAGTGATATGAATTTATATTATGATCCCAATCATCCCACATGGTATAAAAGACCAGATTGGTTTGTATCTGTGGGTGTTTCTCCCCTTTATAAAAATGGTGATTTACGACTGAGTTATGTAATTTGGCAAGAGGGAATTACACCTTTTATTATAGTTGAATTACTTTCACCAGGAACAGAAAAGGAAGATTTAGGACAGACTTTGCGAGATGTGGAAAAGCCGCCCACAAAATGGGAAGTTTATGAACAGATTTTAAGGATTCCCTATTATGCTATTTTTGACCGTTATACCTATACATTTAGAATGTTTAAATTAGATGGTGGACGTTACGCGGAAATAGATTTATCATCATCAGATTCTCGTTTTTGGATACCAGAAATAGAGTTAGGTTTGGGGGTTTGGGAGGGAACATATAATAATATTCAGCAACCTTGGTTAAGGTGGTATGATGTTTCTGGTAATTGGGTTTTGACTCCTACCGAAGAGGAGAGAAAACTAAAAGAAAGATTGATAGAACAGTTAAGAAAGCTGGGTGTAGAACCTGATATTTAATAGACAAGTGGTAGCATCTGGGAAACAACAATTTCTAAATCAGGAAAATCTAAAGGAGATATTTTTTGCTGTTCTGTGAGAATTTCTTGATTTTGATAACCTTCTGGTGTGGGATTTCTAAATACAATTAATTCGCGGTTGACTACATCTAAAACCCAATAATCTTTAATTCCTGCTTGAGAATAAGCCTTAGCTTTGATTTCTGTATCTAATTTGAAACTGCTATCTGCAACTTCAATAATTAAATAAATTTCATCTGGTGTAGGATGATGATCTGCATAGTCTAAAGGATCTATTTTCACTACAGCAACATCTGGTTCTGGTTCAGACCTTTCATTTAATTTTACAGGGTCTTGAATCGCTATCCAAGCCTGATTTTCTAAACGATTTTGCAGTAATTTATCTGTTCTTCCCACTGCTGAACGGTGGGCTGTTCCTTTAGCAACCATCCAAATTATTTTCCCTTCTAATAATTCTACTCGTTCACTTGGTTCAAATATTCCTGCTTCAGCCATTCTGTGGTATTCATCAACAGTCCACAGTCGCAATTGTAAGGGTGATTCTGTGGTTTGCATAGTTAATTAACCTAGAATAATCAGATACCATTTTATCATATTTGTAGTTGGATTTATATAAAATTTTGAACCCTTTTTCAGCAATTAAACTGGATTTTGATACCTATTTAATCTATCTTTACTAGTTGAGCGATAGTTGGATCAAGTATCTTTTGACCTAGTTCATTGAACCTAATTGCTAAAGAGATTCTTTTTCCCAATTCAAAAATATGAGTCACTTGACCACCACCAAATTCTTTGTGAATTACACGATCACCTATATTCCAAGGTTGCGGTAATTGTTTCTGGGATTTATTATCCTCTTGCAGTTCAAGTTCTCTAATTTTATCCAGCGCATATTTGTAAAACTTCTGATCACCTTGTTCATAAAATAAATCAGCAGCTTGTTTAAAATCCGCAATTGCACCTTGTTTATCTCCTAGTTGGGAACGGGCTACCCCGCGATCGTTATAAGCTTTGGAAAAATTTCGGTCAATTTTAATAGCTTGAGTGTAATCCTCGATTGCACGTATAAAATTTCCTAGATCCAAAAAAATTTCACCTAACTCATAGTAAATATCAGCATTATTAGGATTAAGTTGCAATGCTTGATTAAAATTAGAAATAAAGCCTTCATCATCAGCACCATAAAAACACTCAATACCCAATCTAATATATTCTTCTACTTTATCAGTGATTAGACTATATAAATAACCCCGTAAACTACCAGGATAAAGTAATTCATCTATTCTGACTAAAGTTTTATCACCAATTGATTTAATTATATTGGTTGGTAAAAACCCAGCCATAATAAAACGATACTCTTTTTCAATGTCACTAAATTCCTCTTGACATAAAACACAAACTAAAACAGCATTTTTTTCAATTTCTTCTCTATCAATTGTCCATTGAACTTGATCATAATTTCCATAACGGGTTTTAACCTGAATACCAGTTGATGAATCAGAAGTTAAAGTAAAATCAACCTTTCCATCTCCACCACTGTATTTTTCATAATCAACCTCAGTGACAAAATCACCTAAACGGATTTTAAAAACTTCCTCACCCAGCTTTCCCTTCATATTATTGAAGAAGATGTTCTTAACGTCGTATTGTTGCTTAAATTTATTAGCCATCTTCCAGCAAAAATCCCGTAATTGCTTTAACCTCTCTCCAGAGATAACCGTCAACTCACTATGCTGGCCTTCCTTCTCACAATGGAGTAAGTCACCTGATTTAATTCTGGCTATAAAATCAGTCTGTTGTGCTTTGAG
>JBJOKS010000093.1:0-5755 GCA_046045965.1 Cyanobacteriota bacterium
AGTAAGCTAAAAGTTGAGGAATGCGTTCATGAGTTCCTAATTTGTACAACACCTGCGCTTCGGTATCAAATAGTCGTCTAGCTATTTCTAAAGTCGCTGCATTGGTAGACTGAGGTTTAAGTTTCTTAACAACACACTTAGGTGAACCAGGTAAATGAGTATCATAAGCAACATAAGTTTCTCCAAATCCCCCTCCTCCCAGGTGGCTGATAATCTGGTATCTTCCAACAAGTGTGTTTCCTATCATCTCGGTTGCTTGGTAGAATCCTATATTACTTCAGCCTAAGACATTTACCAGTTTTTTGAACAGGAGTTTAACAGCTTTAACTGCCGTTCTGCTCCTGAGCAATGCCACTGGTACACCTGCTTTCTTTTTCTGATCAAGCCAGTTACCCAACTCTTTGACCAGTGGATTGGAACGACGGCGGGCGGGTTCAACACTGCTAAATACCCACTGCCAGATTGCTTTTCTACAAACAGCACTCCCACCAGATACTTTATTTTTGGAAATATCCCCGCTAGATTCCTGAGTGGGAGCATACCCTAGAGCTTTCTGAAATTTTCTTAAACTCAAGTAACGCTTGGTAGGTTTTCCAGAAATTCTACCCTTACGAATTTTCACCACTGGTTTACCATCTTCACCAAAAAAGTTTTCTAGTGGGAAAATCTGACTAATGATAGTGGCTTGTAGGCGATCGCCAAAATTGAACTCCTTAAACACTTATATATATTTTTCAAACCTATTATCCTTGAGCAGAGCAGCCAATTCATCCTCAATTAATTGCTCTTCACGCTGTAAGCTACAAATGCGCTGCGCGTGAAACTTTACCGAATCAGTTAATCCCAAGCCGGCGGTTTGGGAGTAAAGTCGATCATATTTTGTACTTTGCCTTTCTCCTGCCAACCATCCCCAAAGCAAAGGTACGTTCCCAGAAACACCCCGTTTAGACTTCACAAGTGCGACCTCTGGAAACTGCCAAGCTAAATCTTGACGGGCGCGGTTAATGATTGGGGACTGAACTTTATTCAGATGATTCAACCTCAAAATCAGTTCCCTGATCCTGGAAACTACTGGGTCTAGAACTCTAACAAATCTAGAGCGATCGCCACAGTAATCAAAGTAATAACAGGCTATCGCCAATGAGTCAGCATCATCATCTTTGTCTGGTAATCCCAGATGATTTTCCCTGTAACGCCGCAGTTCCTTGTGACCAACTAACCTAATTTCTACTCCGGCACGGGTTAAAAGTTGAGTCCAGAATTTAGAATAATTAACCCCGGTCGGCTCAAGAATTGCCACATCTGGTTTAAGTGCCAAAAGTCCAGATATTCCAGATTGGTTGTTCTGGAAGTGGTAAAAAATTTGGAAAAATTAATTACGGCTACTTTGGCCTTATTTTGCCTACTCATATAATATTCGTCGATGAATTTGTTAATTGATTCTGAATTTTGTCGGGTCATTCTCTCCTCAGCTTGTGCGACTAAAAAAATTAAGCATTCATCAGATGAACGTCCAGAAGCTTTAGCAAGAACTTCAACCGCTACACCAAGAGTCAACGAATTAAGCATGAAGTCGCACTTATTCATTAAAAATTCATCATTAGAAAGATTCTTCATGGTTTGAATTGTCTAAGTCCGGTGGACACAGTTCTGCTAACTGCTGTTTTGCAGTTTCAATTTGTTTTTCAATGTCTCTCAACTCAGCACGGGAATTACTAATTTCAGAGAGTATAGAAAGGCTAGAATCTTCTCTGATTTTCCGCTCCACCATTTCCATCAATTCGGAACATTCTTCTTCTGCATAGTCTTGTAGGTGAGTGTCAACTTCAATAGTTGCCTCCAGATGCTTGCTTTCGTAATTGCCTAGATTCAAAATTCTCTTGTATGTGAATGTTTTGATTTTCATGACTACCTCATTAGACATCGAACATCATCTCAAACTTAAATGGTGTGTTATTCTTTAAAAGCTTTGCGTATTCGTCAGCGTCGCTGCGTTTTTTGAATCTTGTCAAGAGTAGATTGTTGACCCCATCTACTTTAAAAACAGCCCAAGGTTTAACCCGTTTTTCGTTCATCATTAACCCCTAAATCAAAGTAAGCTAAACAATTGTTTTCTGTGTATTTTGGATGGGATGACTTTTTGATAGTCACCCCAGTAACGTGAAATTTTAGACAACACAAAATGTCAATCATTTCCCTGAGTTCATCTTCAGAAGATGCAATTAACCTACATTTCATATTTTCTGGAGTACGTTGTTAAGAAAAAGTCAATATTAACCACCAGCTAATATTGACTTGGAACAGAAGCGTCATAAATGCAAAATATTGTAATTACTTCCCGTGGGAGAAACGGGTAAGCAGTTCACTTCAGATCATGTTTATGTTGATTGTCGTCTAGCATCACCTCCAAACTCTCTGAAAAATAGGTATGTTGATATATGCAATCAGATTATAGATTGCAGACATGAGAGGAAGAGTCCCCAAATTAATGGGGACGCGCAATTCATCTGTGTGCTGGGGGTTGGTTCCACGCGGGGACACTCGCAGTCAAAAATGCGTGGGTGCTTGCTCCGACTTAGTATGGTGTGTCCTCTCAGGCACAAGGCAAAGGAGAGGAGGGAGCGGACAAGGAATGATACAGCGTTATTCCCGTGTCAGGTCGTTCTCGAAAGTGAGAGACTTTCAATCATCCAACCAAGTGCTTACCATCTACCGGGTTTCCACTCGGCTGGATTCTTGTTGTCTTTCATGCTTCATTATGAGGCTTTATTTGAAAAGTCAATCATTTTAAAGCTTTGTTTTGAAGCCTCTATGAGTTATTATGATAAAAGCAAAAAACAAACAGGAGAGTGATTCACCTTTGGACGCTCTAAGAATTGAACGCACAACACTAAACCAGGATGAATTCGCCATGAAGTGTGGCATACCGCGCGCCACATACTACCGATGGATTTCTGGAAGGACTGAAGCAAGGCTCACTGTTCCACAGATGAAGAGTATATGCCGTGAATTGAAAATCAGTCTCGACGAACTACCCGACGACTTTGGTCCACCGGGTCACAGAGCAGAAGACTAAACCCTAAATCCTAAAATCCAGTGCCAGCATCCCAACCACCTACGCGCTAGGTGGTGACAGATTCCTGTATTTAAAAACTTGAATACCACCGGAGAGGGGTGGTCATTTGTACATTATGCCAAAAACATCAACAGAATGGACAGAAAAACATGATCAATTCTGTCTAAAAAACAAAATTCCACCAGCTGCAAAACTTTTATGGCAGTGGCTGATCAGAGAAGGAATTGAAGAGGAAGTAGAACCAGACTTATCAAAATTTAACGAATGGGTGAAAAAACATAGAGGTAAGAGCTACGCTCACAATTACCTGAAACGGATGTTTAACTTGTTAGCAGAAAATCGTGTAATACAAGTTATTAAACAGTATTCCTGGAAGATATTTAAGTTAGTAGTTAGACCATTGGAATGGTTAACACCACCTAAAAAACAAAAATTACACAATCCTAACTCTACTTACAAAACACCCAATCCAAACCCTGATAATTCCGTTAATGCTGATGTTCAGCAGCAGCATATCTTATCTAATCAACAGTTGATGTCTCAGGAGGGTATTCATTTTGACACTGAAGAAACAGAAGTTTTAAACCGTCCACAGTTTGAAATTAAAGCCGCGCTGCTATTGTTTAAACTTCGTGGCGCTGCTCAAAAAATTCTTAATCCAGAAGGATGGGTTCGCTGTTGTTTAAGACGGCGCTACTGGGAACAACCCACTAATTATGCTTCTATCTGTCAGCATTTTGGTGGTGCTGTGATGGAAGTACAGGATTATTTTTGAATAATCAATCATTAAATTACTAATTACTAATTATTAATTAGTAACCGTTTACCAAGTGTTTACCAACCATGAAAGTACGCTTATACAACAACAACGGCTTTATTAAAGAGCGGGAAGTTGCCATTAATTATTTGCCATTTGCCATTTACTGTGACGGTAGTTTTTACCTTCACCTAACAGGTGGGTATTATTCTCCATGCCCTCATTACTCAATTCCCCCCACACCAATAGAGGAGGGGTCATGACCGGAACATTATTTAATTTAGATGAATTCACCTCATTACCATCTAGAGCTAGAGATGTAGACCCGTATTGGGATGAGATAGTTTTAGATTGTTCTGGAAAAGTAGAGCAAAACGGTCAAGCTACGCTTTTTTATGACAGCAGCGATGAACCACTAGATCCAGATGACTATCCTGATCAGGAAAGTTATGACCGGGATTGGAGGAATTGGGAGCAGATGCACTCAGATATAAATATTCAAGTAATGAGTGTTCTGGAAGATGAAGAAATAAGGGTTTCAGCACTTTCAGAACAAGAAAAACAGGACTACCCAGAAAAACCTTACCCACTTCCAGAACAAAGAAAAACTCAATGGGTAGAGGAATATTATGTAACTCGCAACGGGACTAGACATTGGTACTAGGGATAATAATTTCTGTTATTGGAAAATAATCAATAATTGCTCCTGTAGCGGATATGATTGGTACTGCTTGTAAGCTTTGAGTATAAACCAGTGAAAAGTTTAGAGGATTTTTTAAGTCCAAAATCCTACTCATCTGTCAGCTTCCAGTAGTTGGTTTTTTTCACTAAATAAGAATCAGGGAAAAGCAATACCGCAGAAGGTAAAGCTGTGGGAAATTCAAGTTCATTTACCTGAATAGCAATAATGTTCTCTAAACTATCTATTAAATTATTTATAGCATCAAGTTTACTATCAAAACCATTCAATCTACTTTCAATAGCACCTAACCTAGATTCTATACCGCCAATTCTATTTAATATATCGTTATTCTGGGTTAAAATATTATCTAATTTAGCACTTATGCTATTTGCACTACTACTTATTGCTCCTAATTCGTTATTAATTTGGCTACAAGTTGTCATGATATATTACCCTATAAATAATTGGTTTATGTTACAAAGTTTATAAAAAATATCTTCGCAGTCTAAGCAGCAATCGCCACAATTGAGTGTACCTTCTGGACAATTATCCACACATTCAACTGAATAATTACAATTATCAAAAATTCCTGAAAATAACAGCATTCCCTCAGTATTAAAAATTTTTATTTCTTTTTTGGGTGATAAATAATCTATGCTTAATATCTCGTATGAAATGATTTTGTTTGGCCATGATACCGCATAAATTATATCGTCAGTTGAGGCGCAATTACTGAATGATGCGCTTCCATTATCAAGTATCCTTAATCTTTGGTAGAAATTTTCGTTAGGCAAGTTCGTGAATTTTTGCAGATATAATCCACGTAAAGGTGCTTTTTTCGCAGCATTTATAATAGCTGTAAAAGCTTGGTTGCTTCCGTTAACATTGTTGACTCTAATGCTGACATTATATCTAGAGCAATTGTCTGGTTTAGGGTCGCAGTTTATTGTTATGGAAGTGTTGCTAAAATCTCTAACACTCCCATCTGGAAAGGTTACACGAGCGGTATCACTGGGATTACAATATGTAGTCACTACTGGTTATCCCAAATTATCACTATCACCTACAACATCATTACCGCTACTAAATGGAAAGGCCAGGGATATAATCCTAGAGTTTAAACTACCTCTAGTCCCAAATAATTGATTCTGTGGAGTTGCACCAGCAAACCGGATATTAAAAGTATCATTTCCTAAAGCTAGATTTTGAAGAATTGAATAAATTGCTATGAAATGAATCA
>JBJOKS010000094.1:0-5518 GCA_046045965.1 Cyanobacteriota bacterium
CTGTTCACTCTCAATGGTCATAGCGATTGGGTACAAGCAGTAGCAGTGACAGCAGACAATCAACGGGTGATTTCTGGTTCTGATGACAATACTGTCAAGGTGTGGAATCTCCAGACAGGGGAGGAACAGTTCACTCTCAATGGTCATAGTGGTTCGGTAAGAGCAGTAGCAGTGACAGCAGACAATCAACGGGTGATTTCTGGTTCTTTAGACAATACTGTCAAGGTGTGGAATCTCCAGATAGGGGAGGAACTGTTCACTCTCAATGGTCATAGTGGTTCGGTAAGAGCAGTAGCAGTGACAGCAGACAATCAACGGGTGATTTCTGGTTCATCTGACAATACTGTCAAGGTGTGGAATCTCCAGATAGGGGAGGAACTGTTCACTCTCAATGGTCATAGTGGTTCGGTATACGCAGTAGCAGTGACAGCAGACAATCAACGGGTGATTTCTGGTTCATCTGACAATACTGTCAAGGTGTGGAATCTCCAGACAGGGGAGGAAATAGCTACTTTTAGTGGTGACAGTGACTTCTATTCCTGTGCGGTTGCACCTGATGGGTTAACAATTGTTGCGGGTGACAGGTCGGGAATGGTGCATTTTTTAAAGTTAGAAAATGGGGGAGAATAAAATTATGAACTCCACACCCAGACCACCAACGGTTAATAATTACCTAGTGACTCAGCAACAATTCACAGAAATTATTAACACCAAAAGCGCGAATTTTATCGGTCGTGATTTTGTTTTTACTGCTATTAATAATTTTCTTAACCGCTATAACCGGGGTTATTTCACCATTATCGGCGCACCGGGTAGCGGTAAAAGTGCGATGATTGCTAAATATGTTAAAGATAATCCTCCAGAAAATTGCCAGGTAATTTATTACAACGCGGAGTTAGAGGGGAAAAATCACGCTGCGGAATTTTTAATATATATATGTTGTCAAATTATCGCCAATTTTCAAAATTTATCTCTGCCAAATTTACCGGATAACGCAACAGAGGGAAGTTGGTTTTTATCTTTGTTGCTGCAACAAATCAGCGAAAATTTATTACAAACAAATCAAAAATTAATTATTGCCATTGACGGGTTAAACTGCATCAACCGCAATTTACAACCACCAGGAACAAATATTTTTTATCTTCCCCGCTACCTTCCCCAAGGGGTGTATTTTCTCCTTTCCCGTCGTCCGTTTTTATCGAGTAATTCTGGTTTATTAATTGAAGCACCAGTACAAAGTTTGAATTTAGCAGATTATCCAGAGGGAAATAAACAAGATATACAAAATTATATTCAAACCACTCTAAATTCTCTCCCTTTTTTAAGGGGTTTTGGGGGGGATATCCAATCTTACTTAAATACCCAGCAAATCAACAAAAGCGCCAATAATTTTAAATATATCAGCGAAATCTTAACCGCTATAGCTGACGGTTTTTACACCCAACCTGAGCAAATAGAAACATCATTTCTACCAGCATTAATAACCTACTATCAACAACATTTAGTCAAAATGCTAGACTGGGAAAATCAAGATTTACCTCTAGCTGTTTTGCAAATTTTAGCCGAACAAACACAACCCATATCAGTTACAGATATTGCTAATTTACTAGATGTTGATGAATTCGATGTAGAGGAAATTTTAGAAGCTTGGTTTGAGTTTTTAGAGGTAGAAATTACACCTGATTTTCCTGTTTATAGTTTATATCATGATAATTTCCGTCAATGGCTGAAAGGATATATGAGAAGTAGCCAAATTAATTGAGATCCCCCTAAATCCCCCTTAAAAAGGGGGACTTTGATTAATTTCCCCCCTTAATAAGGGGGGTAAGGGGGGATCTACAAATAAAGGTGGGTGACACTGATCCTAAGCCACCCTACAATTTATAAATTCATATAGGAATCTAAACCGCCAACTTCAAATTCACAAGCTCTAGAAACTGTTTCTGGAGGTAATTTACCAAAACTAACTAATGGTAAATAATCAGGATTATCCATTAATTCTTTAGCTAATAAATACCCTGCAATTGTCCATGTTTGATATTTCCTAGCTTGTTTACCAATTAATCTGCCTTTTTTACCATCGTAATATTCTGGCCATTCATCTTCACTCAGTTTAGCTTGAGCAATTTCCATAGCTTTTTCTGCTAAATATGGCTTCTTGGTTTTCACTGCTGCTGCTGCTAACATCCACATTAAAACAGGCCAGCTACCAGCATTATGATAGGACCAAGGTATGTTTTTGGGATCGCATCCTGTCACAACTCGATATTCTTCACCTTGTAAGGCAGGATAACAGATTTTCATGGGCATATCTCCCACTAAATCTTCCCATCGTTTTTCGATGAGATTCATAATTGCTTGGGACTGTTCTTCAGTAGATAAATCAGAAATTACCGCCATTAAATTTCCGAGAGTGAAAAAACGAGTATCCATCTGTGATGGACCGACATTTCCCGCAAAATAACCCCCTTTTTTGGGTAGCCATTTATCTAAGTCATAATAAGGCAAAGAATCTGCATAAATATTGAAAAGATTAACGGCAGTTTTCCCGTATTCTTCACCTTTAAAACGATAAATTGCATTCAGACGATTAATATCTATCCAATAATGCTGACGAATATGACCACATAATAAAGGTAATCGGTTATCAATTGCTTCCACAATATCTTGATTACCTTGACAAACGAGTAACTCACGCGCTACACGTAAAGCTGCAAAAAATAGAACTTGAATTTCTAGAGGATGTCCATAAATCCCCATGCGTCTATCTATCATACACGCGCCATCAGGAACTAATAGCGTTGGGTACATATCAAAACGATTGGCTAAACAGATATCCATAATTAACCTAATTCCTGTTTGGAATTCAGGTTGATAAGCTAGAGCATAATCATTTGTAGCAACTACATAAGCACGTAATAAAATTAGCCACCACAAACAAGAATCAACTGGTGTGACTCTAGCGATCGCGTGTTCTCCAAAATCAGCTTCTAAATGTTCTTCTCCATTGATAGATACAACTTTGAAGCTGGCTGGTATCAATCCTCGACCTGGTTTATATGCGTCTAATGCTCTTTCTTTCGGCTGTAACTTTAACGTTTCTTCTAGGAAATTTCTAACAATATCTGTTCTCCCTTTAATTAGAAAAATTAGCGCCGAAGAAACAAAATCCCTAATGAAACACTGGTCATAATTCAAAGCTTCTACGGATGGATCATAAGCCGCTAACGTACCAATAGGACGACCTTTATAGTAAAGAATTGAATTCTCTAAGGCTTGCCATGCCTCTTTTTCAATATTTTCATTTCTGCTTAATTCATTTAGTTGCATCGCCAGAATAACTCCATTTAGATAGTAACTTGGTGGTAGATGCGCCTTTATTTTTCATGAGTATTTGCTATAATCATCCTCAAAAGATGAATTAAGTAATAGCAAATAGCAATCCGCAAACAAGAACAGTTACAATTGCCGAATATTAGCAAATTAAGTAACAATTAATTTGCTTTTTATAAATTATCTGGCGGTGAATTCCAGTGTTCCAGTTATTCACATCAAACAATAAAAAAATTGGCATCAGAACAATTACAGCAAGATATCAAGATATATTTTGAGATTCTGCATTATCCCATGATAAAATTTGGGATTGTGCTTTACAAAACAAAAACATATCCCCCATTGCTGTTGAAGGCTTCTATGAAGTTTAAACCCCTTACAGTATATTTACTTGACTAGAGATTGACTGTTTGCAACTGCTGGTTAAATTATTCCCCTATAACTTAACAATTTATAACGTTTTTTCGCAAGATGCAATATGGATGCTTAAAAAATTTAGAATGTCCATTTTCTTCAAAATTAAAATCTGTATATTCTAACCCAATAATCAAATAACAGCCCAAATTACTAGCTTATACTCGAAAATTCACAATAAATGACTTATACATGAGTAAAGCTATCTCATGGTTTGCTAGAGGCTAAAAAAGCCTAAATTACGTAATTTTTATTTCCCTTACATTAACCATTTTTTGATTTTTAACTTAATCTTGTATAGATGTTTCATAAAGCGCCTGTACATAAATCATGAAACATCTTGAAATTTAAAATTTCCTGTAACTAATTACACAATTTTCTATTTTAACATCTTAAAATTAGATTTATTTTTTGACATTAACAAGCTTCTGAAAATGTTGATAAGCCTGATTAACTGCTTGCATTGCAGCCTTAGCAGTAGCTGTAGTGTTAATATCAGGATGATATAATATAGCTAATCTTCGATAGGCAAGTTTAACATCTTGAGAATGAGCATTTTTATCAACTCCTAATATTTCCCACCATTCTCCAGTTAAAGTTAAATATTCGCTGTTTTCTAATTGTTGCCAAATTTTAATTGTCCCACCATTACCACCACTAACAAGTATTTTACCATCGGGTGAAAATGCCAACGGACTAAACCCAGTCATATTGGCTAAAATTTCCCCATTTTGCAAATTCCAAACTTTAATAAATCCATCTTTGCTACTACTAGCAATAGTTTTACCATCTGGGTGAATAGCGATAGATAAAACTGCTGTTGAATGTTGGGTGAGAGTGCGTTGTAATTCTCCAGTTTGTAAATTCCAGATTTTAATAGTATTGTCACTACTTCCGCTAATCAAAGTTTGACCATCTGGAGTCATAGCTAATGTATTTACCGCTGCTAAATGTTGAGTGAGAATAAACCGCTGTTCACCAGTTTGTATATCCCAAATTCTGATAGTTTTATCAGCACTTCCACTAACTAAAGTTGTATGATCGGGACTAATAACAACTGCTAAAACTGCATCTGTATGTCCATTTAAAATGCGTTTGTATTCTCCGGTATAACGTCCCCAAATGATAATTTTTTTATCTGTACTTCCACTAGCAATAATTCTGTTATCTGCACTGTAAGCAACTGTATTAACAAAACCATGATGACTGTAGGTATTATTCAAATAATAAAATGTCCGGTTAAATTTTTTAGTGTCTAATTGCCAACTACTAATTTTTCTGTCTACACTACCGCTAATTATCTCTTTACCATCAGGACTAATAGCAACAGATAAAACTGCTTCCCCTTGTCCTACAAAATTATATAAACATTTTCCTGTTTTCAAGTTCCACAAAATAACTTGTTTATCATCGCTACCACTAATTAAAGTATTACTATCAGGATGAATAGCTACTGCATTCACATGAGCAAAATGTCCTTTTAATGTTTTTACACATTGCCAAGTTTCGGGTAATTTATCCGTCAGAACAATTTCTTTTTGTTCAACTTGCGGAGGTTGATCCTTTGGTTGATTATTAATCTTATTATCAACTTTATCCTTGAGTTTCTCTAATTCATCCTCAATTTCTAAATCTGCAAATTTTTGGTTAATATCTTCACCTGATAATTCTAATAATGCCGCATGGTAATAATCCATTTCTAAAACTTTTGTTTCCATGCGTTCAAAAACTTGCATGGGAGTTTCTTTAAATTCGGAATTATCTAATACTT
>JBJOKS010000095.1:0-5420 GCA_046045965.1 Cyanobacteriota bacterium
TGCAACTTCTTCCAAAGTAATACAAGGTTGTAAATCAGTAACTTGTACACCTTCCTGAAGATTTTGCAACATTTGTAATTCTTCTGACTCGGAAGGATAACCCAAACTCAAGGAAAGCATAAACCGATCCATTTGTGCTTCTGGTAAAGGAAATGTTCCTTGGTATTCCACAGGGTTTTGAGTAGCAATAACAAAGAAAGGTTGAGGAACTGAACGGGATACACCATCAACTGTTACCTGACGTTCTTCCATCACTTCCAGCAAAGCTGACTGAGTACGGGGTGTAGCGCGGTTAATTTCATCTGCCAATAAGACATTAGCAAATATAGGACCCGGCATAAAAGAAAATTCACCGCTTTTGGGGTTCCAAATGTTAGTACCAGTGATATCTGTTGGTAGTAAGTCGGGGGTACATTGTAAACGTTGAAATTTGCCATCTACAGAGCGTGCTAAAGATTTAGCTAGTAAGGTTTTACCAACACCCGGTACATCTTCTAATAAAGCATGACCACCACCAAGCAAAGCAACCATTACTAAGCGTACTGCTTCATTTTTACCGACGATGGTACGAGCTAGATTTTGTGTTAAAGCGTCAATTTTTTCTCTCATGCTGACTGGGGATTGGGGACTGGGGACTGGGGACTGGGGACTGGGAAGGTGGAGAGATGGGGAGGTGGGGAGAAAAAGACTTTTCCCAATCACCAATCACCAATCACCAGTCACTAATCACCAATATATACATTGTTCCCAGGTAATCATCCAAATTCAGTATGCACTAATTAAAATTTCTCTAGCTATGGTGCAGTCAAGTTGAATTTGGGTTTTCAAAGCTTCTAGATTCGCAAATTTTTGTTCGGGACGTAAAAATTTTACTAATTGTACAACTAACTGTTTACCGTACAAATCACCAGACCAATCAAATAAATGTACTTCTACGGCTGAATACGTACCGTTGACAGTGGGACGGTTGCCGATATTCATCACGCCTAAGTTTTGGATAGGATGGGTATCTGGGGTTTCATTGTGGATGAGAACCCGCACAGCGTAGACTCCTTGAAGGGGTAAAAATTTGTCTTTTGGTAGTTGCAGGTTAGCAGTGGGAAAGCCAATGGTTCTACCTAATTTTTGCCCTGCTATGACTACACCAGTAAGGCTGTAAGGTCTTCCTAGTAAGCGGTTTGCTCTGGGAATATCGCCTGTTTCTAAGGTTTGACGAATTAATGAAGTGCTAATACGACTATCCTCTATCAAATCAGAGTTGATGCAATCAGTGTTATTAGGTAAACAGTCTGTATCAGTTTGGATGGGAACAATGGTGACGGGTATATTGAACTTGGCTGCGAGTATTTGCAAATCCTGGGCAGTACCCATGCGCTTTTTACCAAAACAGAAATCTTCTCCCACACTGATTTTTTGACATTGCAGTTGGTGGACAAGTATTTTTTCTACAAAGTCTTGAGGTGAGAGGGCAGATAGTTCTTTGTCGAAGGGTAATAATACCAGTTGTTCTACCCCAAGCGATCGCAGTTGTTCCACTTTTTCATCCAGCGGTGTTAACAAAGCACGGGGTTGTCCGGTAAAAAACTCCTGTGGATGGGGATCAAAGGTGACAACTGTTGAGTATGTATGCTCTGGGGATGATGGCAAAGTTGATGATTGAGTGGGATGATCAGGTGAGTCTTGTGGTAATTTCTCCCCTTTTCTCTGTCCATCTTCACCCCTGGCTGAATGCAAAACTGGCTGAATTACTCTTTGATGACCAAGATGAACACCATCAAATTTGCCAAGAGCAACAGCAGTTGGTGTTAGTAGCCGTTCAGTCGAAGCAGCAACCCACACAGAACATCCATTTTGAGACAAATTGAGCATCTTGGATTATGAGATTTTAGGTTTATTTTAGCTATGAGCGTTTGCCAACCTTAGTCTCTCAAGGTCTGAGAGGCTTAAAGAGGCTTTTTGCTATGGTGGTGAAGTTAAAAAGCTGATTTACCAGTTGTAGCTAACTCACCAATAAACAGGCTATAACGCTGAAAGCTTCTCTGATCACCAATCTAATCTAAAATCACAGATGTCTAGTCAACCAAGTTGCTAGTTAGGAATAAGAGGCAGGGAGCAGGGAGCAGGAGAAAGAGTCAATTTTGATGGTTGAATTTATGAATTTTTGCCTAATTTATCCTAATACTTACCATTTTTAGCCTTTTTTCAATAAAAAACAACTTAAGTTAGTAATATCGTGTGCAGTTATGGCGGTTGTCAGTTGCATGAGAACATAGAGTTATCACAAAACTTAGACATTCAAGGACTTTCAACTCTCTCACCTGCTATAATTTCATGACTTAATGACAGGCCAGGATTCAGATACAGGATCTAAGACAGGAACTTCTAGCACCAGTCCCTCCCGTGCCATGATCGCACCAGGAAATTTTTCATAGGCCTGTTTACCCACATTATCTAAAAAATCATCGTTGTGGGCGGGATCATGGTGGTAAATTGCCAGGGTTTTCACGTTGGCAGCTTGGGCTATTTTAACAGCTTCTTGCCAGGTAGAATGTCCCCAACCGATTTTTGGTGATTTGGCTGAATAGTATTCGTCATCAGTGTAGGTAGAATCGTAAATCAAAATATCGGCATTGCGTGATAGCCACAGAATATTTTCATCCAACCTATCGGGAAAATGTTCTGTATCTGTGATGTAAACCGCTGCACCACCACGCCAGTTAACTCGATATCCGACGGCTTCACCTGGATGGTTTAAATGTGCTGTTTCTATGATAATGTCGTCGATGTGGATTGGTTGCCCAGCTTTAACAGTGTTAAAACTCAATTTAGCTTGCATAATCTGCAAGGGGACAGGAAAATTGGGATGAAGCATCTGGTCATTGAGACGTTGCTCAATGGTTGATCCATCGGGGGCGATCGCACCGTAGATATTAAATTTGTTACCTTTGATAAACGCTGGGGTAAAGAATGGAAACCCTTGCATATGATCCCAGTGGGAGTGAGTAAAGAAGATATGACCCTCTACAGGCATCTGGGATAATAAAGATTGTCCCAAAACGTGAACTCCCGTACCACAATCAAAAATCAAGCGTTTACCGCCCACTTGCATGGCAACGCAAGGGGTATTACCTCCGTAACGGACGGTGTTTGGACCTGGACAGGGGATACTGCCCCTAACGCCCCAAAACTGCACTGTAAATTGATTCTCTATCCTAGACATGGGTGTTGGTTGCTGGACTGAGCGGGCGATAAATCAAAGAAAAATGCTGCTTATTTTTCTAGTTTATGCTGACTTACCATCTTGATTATAAAATGCAAAATAGTAAAAAAGCATACTTTTTTATATTCCGTGGGATGTACTGCTGTCTACAACTCTCAATGCACCGTATTTTGTTTGTATTCAGTTATCCCAAATATAGCTCCTAACTTTATAGCGTATAATAGCGTAAATTATGCGGCGATGGTGTTTTTTTAGACTAAATTCTTGGGAAATACCAAAAATTTACGGAAGTTTAAATTTCCATGCCGACAATTTATGCAGTCCATTGGCATAAGTAAGATTGTATTGCAAAGGAGTGATACTAATGAAGTTTTTACGGATAACTTCTACATCAATGGGAATGTTTGGGGAGACGTTTAACCCTGGTGGTGGTTCCACATCTTCTAAAACCTCTCCAGTTAACCAGTAATAGGTTTTTCCACGGGGGTCAACTCGCTTGTCGAAAACATCAACATAACGACGCACTCCTTGACGGGTGAGAGTAGCACCAGCAATTTCTTCCCAGGAAATTGGGGGAATGTTGACGTTCAGTAACATTAAATCTGCTAGGGGTTCTTCTACCAGATGGTCTACTAGGAGTTTGGCAAATTTGGCAGCTGGTTGAAAGTCTTTGTGAGTATGACTGGTGAGACTGAGGGCAATACTAGGAATGCCTTCTATCATACCTTCCATTGCCGCTGAGACTGTTCCAGAGTACAGAATTTCTGTTCCTAAATTGGGACCTTGGTTAATTCCAGATAATACCAAATCAGGGGGGGAATCGAGTAAAGCCCACAATGCTAATTTTACACAGTCGGAGGGTGTACCGTCACAAGCCCAAGCATTGACAGTAGGATTAAACAGGGCTTCAACCATTTCAGCGCGAATTGGTTGATGTAAGGTTAGTCCATGTCCGGTTGCTGAACGCTCTCGGTCTGGACAAACTACGCTGACATCATGACCTGCTTCTGCTAGGGTGTTGGCTAGGGTGCGGATACCCAAGGCGGAAATGCCATCATCGTTGCTAATTAGTAATTTCATCTGTCATTGGTCATTAGTTTTTGGTAGTTAGCTGGTAGTTATTGGTCATTAATAATGGGTTCAGTGTCTATTGTCAGTGTTTTTGGTCACACAGGCAAAAAAACATTTCTCAGGCTTGATCAGCTTCTAAACTGGTAAACAGGGGAAAGGTTGACTTTGTGCCGTTGACTCGTTCATCGCACATTGCTAAGGTTAATCTTCCTTCGTCAGTTGTTGGTTGTTTTTATTTTGCCACTGACCACTGACCCTTCGGGTTCGTCAGTCGCTCATGGGGGAAACTCTCAAGACCGCGCTGACTCACCACTAACCACTGACTGACTAAGAATTAATAACGAATGACTAGCAATTTAGAGGATCAACTTTTAGCATTGCGGCAGGAAGGAGAAACAGCGATCGCTTCTGCTGATACCCTGGAACGCCTGGAAGAACTGCGTGTTAACTATTTGGGCAAAAAAGGTCAATTGGGTGCGTTGTTACGCAGCATGGGACAAATGAGTGCGGAGGAACGTCCGAAAATTGGGGCGATCGCCAATACAGTCAAGGAAGCTTTACAAAACAGTCTTGACCAGCAACGCGCCGCTTTAGAATCTGCTCAAATTCAAGCACAGCTAGAGTCTGAAACTTTAGATGTGACAATGCCCGGTATTTATCGCCCCCAAGGTCGCATTCATCCCCTCAATGGTATCATTGATCAAGCTCTAGATATCTTTGTCGGTATGGGTTACACCGTCGCTCAAGGGTCTGAGATGGAAACAGATTACTACAATTTTGAAGCTCTGAATACTCCACCTGACCACCCAGCCCGTGATATGCAGGATACTTTCTATTTACCAGATGGTAATTTACTGCGGACTCACACTTCATCGGTGCAAATTCGCTACATGGAAAAGGAAGAACCACCGTTTAAAATTGTCGCCCCTGGTCGAGTTTACCGCAGAGATGATGTAGACGCTACTCACTCGGCTGTTTTCCATCAAATTGAACTTTTAGCAGTTGATGAAGGCTTAACTTTTACAGATTTGAAAGGAACTGTGAAGATATTTTTGCAAGCGATGTTTGGTGATTTACCAATTCGTTTCCGCGCTAGTTATTTTCCTTTTACTGAACCTTCTGCGGAAGT
>JBJOKS010000096.1:0-5138 GCA_046045965.1 Cyanobacteriota bacterium
ATTATCTTTATTGTCTAGGATGGCTCTATGCCAACTTTTACTTTAATCTGGCTGTTAGCAGGTGTAGTTCTGTGTTTGATGGAACTTTTTTTACCTACTGCCTTTGTAGAATTGATGATGGGAGTTAGTGCCTTTTTGGTGGCGCTACTGTCTTATTTGGGTTTGAGTAGTTTATGGCTACAAGTTGTAATTTGGCTGTTGCTTTCCAGTTTGCTGGTTGTGTTTTCCCGGAGGTTTTTGGAATCACCAACACAAAACTCAAAAATTACTGATGCGGTGATCGGGGAAACATTAACAGAAATTTTACCAGGACAAGCGGGACGGGTACTATATGAGGGCAATTCTTGGCGTGCTAGATGTGATGATGACACACTTAGTTTAGCAGCTGGTCAAACTGTTTATGTGGTAAGCAGAGAAGGAACTACATTAATTGTGATGCCGGAAAATGTTTTGCGTAATTAGTTCTGTTTTATTCAGTATTGAGGAGATTTATAAAAATGGGTCAGTTTATATTGTTACTTGCTTTGGCTATTGGTGGTGGTAGCACTGTACTTCTTAAATCATTTAGAGTGATTAATCAGGGTGATGAAGCTTTGGTGGAAAGTTTTGGTAAATACAAGGGTAAACTTAAACCAGGTCCAAATTTCATTAATCCTTTTTTTGATAGCATTGTTTACAAGCAAACTATCCGGGAAAAGGTGATAGATATTCCGCCACAACAATGTATTACTCGTGATAATGTCTCTATCAGTGTTGATGCGGTGGTTTATTGGCGAATTGTGGATTTGGAAAAGGCTTACTATAAGGTTGAAAATCTCCAGTCGGCGATGGTGAATTTAGTTTTAACGCAAATTCGCGCCGAAATGGGACAATTGGAGTTAGATCAAACTTTTACTGCTCGCACCCAAATTAATGAAATTCTGTTAAGGGAGTTAGATATTTCTACTGACCCGTGGGGTGTAAAAGTTACGAGAGTAGAATTAAGAGATATTGTCCCTTCCAAGGCTGTGCAAGAATCTATGGAATTGCAAATGTCCGCAGAAAGACGGAAACGGGCAGCAATTTTAACTTCTGAGGGTGATAGAGAGTCTGCGGTTAATAGTGCTAAAGGTAAGGCTGATGCTCAACTTTTGGATGCGGAAGCTCGACAGAAATCTGTGATTTTACAAGCTGAAGCAGAACAAAAAGCGATTGTTTTGAGAGCGCAAGCAGAAAGACAGCAGCAGGTTTTGAAGGCACAGGCGATCGCTGAATCAGCTGAAATTCTGGCTCAAAAAATGAAAGCTAACCCGGAAGCGCAGAAAGCGGTGGAAGTGCTGTTGGCTTTGGGTTATCTGGAGATGGGTTCAATAATTGGTAAAAGCGATAGTAGCAAGGTGATGTTTATGGACCCCCGCACGATCCCCGCTACTTTAGAGGGTATTCGCTCTATTGTCTCTGATGCACCAACAAATTCCAATCCCATATTTGATCAAGGTGACAGGGTGTAGGTAGCGAAAGAATTACCTGTTCCCTGTTCCCTGTTCCCTGTTCCCTATTTCTTGACAGTTGTTACAGAGTCCGAAAAATTCTAGGGTGTGGTAAAAGACTTTAAATTTATGGCTGGTTTTTAACTCGTTTTCTAGTTCATGGACTGGACATTGATGGATGGGGATGGAAAGACCACATTGTAAACAGGTGAGGTGATGTTTATCTTGTTGGGTTAGACTATAGAGGGCTTCGCCGTTGGATAGGGTTCGTACTTGTACTTTTCCTTCCATTTTCAGGGCTTCTAATGAACGGTAAACTGTGGCTAAACCCATGCTTTGATTACGGCTACGTAATTCTATGTATAGTTCCTGTGCGGAAATTCCTTGTTTAATGTTTTTTAACAGGTTCAAAATCCGGTCTTGACTGCGGGTACGTATAGCTCTCATAGTAATTTTGGATTTTAGATTTGGGTTTGAGAATAATAAGAATTTTGTATCTTCTGTGACTATTTTAAGTTAGCATATCTGATATCAGCCTTTTTGATTGGCTAACTTGATAGATTAACTTTAATCAGTCTGTGATCTTATTTTCACTCAGTTGGAACAGAAAGTTATAGTATAGCGATCGCAGCTTTCAGCAAAAGCCTAATGCAAAGGAAGTATCTAGCTAAAATTTTCGTGACTCTTCGTCCTTCAGTCTTAGACCCTGCTGGTGTGGCTGTACAATCTAGCCTTAAGCAACTGGGATACGATAACGTTGAACAAGTGCGTATTGGTAAGTACATGGAAGTCACTATCATCTCACCAGATGAACCGAAAGCACGTAAAGACTTGAATGAAATGTGTGAACAAATGTTAGCAAATCCAGTGATAGAAAACTATCGCTATGATTTGATTGAAGTGGAATCACAAACTGGTGTTTTTTAGGTAATGGGTAATAGGGAATAGGTAATAGGTGATTAGGTTATTAACCTTCCCTGTTCCCTGTTCCCTGTTCCCTGTTAAGAGTTCCCTATTCCCTATTCCCTGTTCCCTATTCCCTATTCCCTTATTTATGAAATTCGGTGTTTTAGTTTTTCCAGGGTCTAATTGCGATCGCGATGCTGCTTATGTTACTAGAGATTTGCTAGGACAAGCAACACGGATGATTTGGCATCAAGAGACTGATATTAGTGATATAGATGTGATTATTGTCCCTGGTGGCTTTAGTTACGGTGATTATTTGCGTTGTGGAGCGATCGCTCGTTTCTCTCCTGTGATGCAACAAGTGATTTATCATGCAAATAAAGGTAAGTTTGTCATCGGTATTTGCAATGGTTTTCAGGTATTAACTGAAGCTGGTTTGTTACCGGGGGTGTTAACGAGAAATCGAGATTTGCATTTTATTTGCGATCGCTCTCCGTTGAAAGTTGAGCGTAATAATTTACCTTGGACTCATAGTTATGCTGAGGGGGAAGTGATTACTTTACCTATTGCCCACGGAGAAGGTCGATTTTACGCTGATAAGGATACTTTAGCAGCAATTGAAGATAACGGTCAAGTTGTATTCCGTTATCACGGAGAAAACCCCAACGGTTCGTTAAATAATATTGCTGGGATTTGCAATCTGCAAGGTAATGTGTTAGGAATGATGCCACATCCTGAGAGAGCAGCAGATAAAGCGTTAGGTAATACTGATGGTTTGCGCTTGTTTGCGGGGTTGTTGGGGAAGGTTGCAGCTTTGGTTTAATTGTAAAAATCAAATACTCTCAAAAACGTAAGGTGGTTAATTTCCACCTTATTTAATTATTTTTACGTATTGACTTGTCAAGTCTTAAAGATTTAATATAAAAATTATTGTAATATTAAAAACCACAGGTAAAGGTGCAGATGAACAAAATAGCAATAAATCCAGACTTAGCAAATGTGGATTATACTGATTTATTAGATAAAATTCTTCAAGTATTGAAAGAAAAGCAGATATTTAAAATTTCTGATGATAAAAACAGAGTATTAATTAACATTAATGAAGTAGTTAACGAAGTCCTAAACTTAAAACCTTACAACCCATTAGGAAACCAAAAAGGAGTTCGTTCAGCAACATTGAATTTTGTTCCTGGTACTGAAGATTTATTTAAAGAAAAAATCAAACAAATTGTCGGTTATATTCAACATAAATTACAGGAAGAGATTAACAAAAAAACTGGAACATCTCAAATAGATAGAATTACATTTATTAGAAGTTTGATGTCAGATTTACAGACATTTCAAGGACAATATAACCGAGATCCAAAAACCAAAGAAATTCTCTTAGACTTCACCTATCAATTCCAACCAGTAGAAAAATTACAGAAACAAAGATTAACAGTTAAAAAAGACGAAAACAGTAAAAACAGAAAACTACTCAAAGCGCACAAAGTCAAAATACATATAGATAAACCCCGTGATTTTACTGCTACTTTATTAACAGGAATTAATAATTATCTTGATGTTCAATTTGCAGATATAAACACAGAAGATCGAGAAGAATTAGAATATATTATTGACAACCTCAAACAAAATAGTAACTCAGATGTTTATAGCGTGCAAAACCTTGTCAACCAAGAGACATTAGGAAAACTGAAAAAACTAGCAAAAATCAAATATTTAGAATATTTATTAGAACAAATAGAAGATAAAAACCCAGGAAGAATATATTTACAAGATTTAATTAGGAGACTGAAATTATTAGAAGAATATATTAACGACAGTAACAGATCAGACGGAGAATATCAAGTCAACTATGGAGAAGTTGCAGTTAATTATCAAACCATGTTTTCTCGTAGTGAAGCTTATGATATATTACCAATAATTCCGGTAATTGAAGGATATTTAGGAGAAGCAGAAAATCCCAACCAAGAAGAAATAGAATTTACCTTTGGGTTAAAATTAAAATTAAATGGTAAAGTTCAAAATGATGGAGGTAAAACAGCTTTTGATTATTATATGAATATTTTAGATCCAGATAGTGACACTCATAAAAAAGAATTTGTAGATCCTGCGACAAAATCAACATTTGCAAAAAAAGTCTTGAGAATCGGATTTTTATATTATTTCATCTTTGCATCACGGCCAAATCTTGATTTAGAATATGATCCTATTGAGACATTAGAAAAAAAAGTTTTACCAATATTGAAAAGTAATGACGATGAAGCAAAAAGGGAACTATTCACAAGTTGGATAGAAGGTTTTAAAAAAATTCAAGTTGCAGAAAAAATTGAAACCCTGAAAAAAACCCTCACCAATTTAATCAAACATAAAACACCATCTCCAGTTAGACATTACCCGGTACATATTTCCATTAAAAACAGCATTTTAGAAACCGACATTGACACCATCAACGACAGACAAACAATATTTAAAGAAGCATTACGGAACAACTTTAAAGACTGTTTAAAATATATCAACTTAGGAGACGCAACCACACAAAACAACATATTTATCACCCTGACTGGAAATATTAGTATTAGTGAAATTCATTTTTTAGAAACAGAAGACACAGAAACCTTTGATATGCAATATGATCTGACTTCAGGTGTGGGAGTTTTACCAGTCATATTCGTATCCATGAAAGAAGGGGGTAATTTTTATCAGCAACACTTACAACATCGGAAGTTATTAGTATTTCCCCATCGTTCAGAAAATGATAAA
>JBJOKS010000097.1:0-5064 GCA_046045965.1 Cyanobacteriota bacterium
TCAAACTCTGATATCACTATAAGCATTAATTATGTTTACTGTCTTTTATTTGACCAATCCTTACGTAAATGGTGCTTTGTTATCCTTAGCGATCGCTCTTCGGAGAAAAACTTTTTGGTTTACTGACCATCAAGAGATTTAGGATCAGCAGTTGCTTTTCCTGTGTTTCTAACTTCTGCCCAAAGTTGTGCTGCTAAAAGCATGGTAGCTGTATTAATAGGCAAGTAAGTAATTGCTTGTTTGAGTTGATCTAAACGTTTAATTCCTTTTATTTTTCCTGCTCTTAGTAGTTCTCGTCTCACTTCATAATCAGCAATTTCCGGTAAAATTACTTGATACCCTTTTAAGGGTAATTCATCTAACCATTCTTTACACTGTTGACAAACAGGATTAGAGTTTTTAGGATTTGTTACCATTCCTAAAATGTTTGTATCGAGAAATATTAATCTGTTCATATCAGGTAAGATTTATCTTAAAAAGGATTATCATCAATTTCTTGTTTTTGGCGTAAATATTCCCAAGTTTCTGTTTGTTCTTCTTCTTCTCCTTCTTCTAACCACTCTTTGGTTAATTCTTTGAGTGCTTGATGTTGTTGATTTAAAATTTTTTGTTGTGCGTCTATTTCTGATTGTGAATGATTAGAAAGTTCGGGTTTAAAAGTAACACTTTCTCGAAATACTCGCATCATTTGTAATAAATTTGGCCAATATTCTTTAGGTGTTGCTTGAATTTCTCGTAAAATTTCTGTGAGATGATTTTCTGCAACATTATTACTTAATTCTGGTTTGTTGATTAAATCAGATTGAGACATAATTATTTATTCCTCATAATGTAGTTGTGATATTAGACACTTATACACTCATTAATTACAATTTGAAATATTATTTATTTTATCACATATTAAAAACATCCTGTAAATCCTTAAATCCTGGATATCCTGATTCAGACAAAATCAATTTCTCTTCCTAGACTAGGATCTCTCAAATTCGCAAAATCTTCATCTGTAAATTCAATTCCTTCTCTTTCAATTGTTTCTCTAAACTTTAAAACTTCTTGCCAAAAACTATCTCCTATATTCTGTGACTGTTTTTCCTGTTCTTTGATTTTCGATAATTGAGACTCAAGAATTTTAAACAATGAAGTTTTATCTTCTATAGATAAATCATCCAGAGATTTAATGATTTCTTGTAATGTCATTTTCCCATCTCCTATAAAGACGATATAAATATTTTACTATAGTAGATCATGGGAATCATTTGTTTAATTATCCTTAATCCAAGAGTTTAAATATTCTGTTATTTCATCTACAAAAATCTGCGCTTGTTCAAATAATAAAGTTGCAGACTCTTGATCAGGTTGTAACATTTCTCCATAATCACTTGCTTGTCGTTCATCAAAAGCACGATGAAAACTACGAGATAACTCCTTAGAAAAAATCCCTGTTTTCACAAATTCACGATCAAAAAAACTAATTATTCCACTATGCTTAGAACTACCTAAACCCTTAGTTGCTAAAAGACCTAAAGCAGCATAAAACATCGCATAATAAGAACGATTAATACTACCACGAAAAGCAGATTGACTTAATAAAATCTTGGCTTCTCGTAATGTTTCTTGGCTTTCTGATCAACGGTATTCAATTAATAATTTTAATTGCTCATTTATCATATACAAATACCCTCTTTTAATACCTTAGAAATCAAAGGACTAGCACCCATAGCACCGTTGGTAATTTGTGCTTCTGTCACAACAAAAGTAGAAATGACCAGATCATATTTAAACCCAATTTCCCAGGCTAAGTCACTTATTTTTTCTCGACATGATCTATCTAAATCAGCAATTTTAATAAACACATCTAAATCTGATTCTTCTGTAGCATTACCCCATGCTCTTGAACCAAATACCCGTAAATCTAAAATCGGCATTATTGCTTCTAAACGGTTACGAAATTCTGTAACAATTTGGCGATCTTTATCTTTCATTGTTGTGATTCCTCTAAGTTTCATCCGTAATCCTAAAATCAATTATATACTAATTATTTAATTGTAACAAATTATCCTCTAAAATTCCTACCAAAACCCTAACTAAAGCTTCTAAATTATCAGGTAAAGAATAAATTGTAATATCTTCAATTATTTGCTTTCTATTACCATCTAATCTGCCAAATCTCCACACATCACCAGTAGTAACAGCACCATATTGAAACTGTTTCTCTTCAATTTCGGCAATGGCGATTAATTCGGTTGCTAATTGAGTAAATCCCCTGGTTAAATCATCGTTTTTAGCCTCTATCACTAATAAATCATGTTCTCCTTTTAATAAATAATCTAAATTCCCCTTTAACCATTTATTCACAATTAATGGATATTCAATTCTTAACTGACAATCACAATAATATGTGGCAACCTCAATTAAAATTGGTGCTACTAAAGTTTCTCTTCTGGCAGTTTCGCTGGTTAAACTGACTCTGGTTAATGTTCTTTCTATTCGTTCTTGTAATTGTGATAAATGCTCAAGGTTTTTTTCTGTTTTCGGTAAAGATAGTCGAGAACGAATTAGTTTATATCCTAACTCTGCTAATATTTCTTCTGGGGGATAGGACATTTCAAAATAAGAGCGAAATGTATATTCCCGTTCTTCTTGGAGAATTTTAGGTTTAGTCATATTTGAATTATTCCTCTGATTTAAATGTTAGTTAATTATTACAATTTCTAGATTCCCAACTTCTCAAAGAAGTCGAGGATCTATGCACTTTCTATTTTAGGCTTTTATGATGTTGGAGTTACTATATTTTAAGTTTATGCACAGGTTAGCACTGCTCAAACCCCACAGACTCCTGACACCTGCTATACTCTGTAAAGAAATGTAAACTAAATTATAAAAACTGTCATGCAGGATAAGGTTATTGTCGTCGTTGGTGCTACTGGTGGTATTGGTTCAGCTTTGGTTCGTCAATTGGCGCTAAATGGGGCTAAATTGGTACTAGCGGCTAGAGATAACGTAAATTTAGCAACACTAGCAAATGATTTACCAGGGAAAGTATTGATAGTTCCCACGGATATTACACAACCCCAACAGGTAGAGGCCTTAATACAAGCAACTTTAGCGCACTTCGGTCAAATTGATGTTTTGGTAAATGCGGCTGGTTTAGGTATTCTCAAAGGCTATAACAATATAGAACCGGCGGAGTTAGATAAAATTCTGGATTTGAATTTAAAAGGTTGTTTTTATACCTCTCAAGCTGCTGCCAAGGAAATGCAAAAACGCAAATCTGGACACATTTGTAATGTAGTCGGAATTTTAGGTAAACATTCAATGGCTATGGCTGCGGCTTATTCTGCTTCTAAATTTGGGGTTGTGGGTTTTAGTAAGTGTATGGCGGAAGAACTTAAACGTTTTGGTGTGAAGTTTACTTTGTTTTATTTTGGTGGTGTAGATTCTCCTTTTTGGGATAATGTAAGTTTGAAAGTTGATAGAAGTAAAATGTTAAGTTGCGAAACTGCGGCTAATGCTATTTTCTACGCTTTATCGGCTGAACCTCAAGCTGTACCAATGGAAATTAACATTCAACCTGAAAGTCATCTGTTTTTCTAGTGAAAAATCACTTCGTTTAAATATTTGGGCGGGCAGAATGCCCACCCCACAAGATTTAAACAGATTTAGGTTATACAGTTGAAATGGGTAACAGTTTAAATCTTGTAAATCCTTAAATCCTGGAAATCCTGATTCAGAAATTATGCTCCAAATTGATCACGTTCACTTCTATGTAGAAGATGCCCACACTTGGCGCGATTGGTTTGTCAAATATCTGGGTTTTCAAAGAGCAGTTAATTCATTTTTTCCCAGTTATAAAAATCAGGGAAACTCGTTACATACTCACACTGAAGTTGTCAGAAATGGTGATGTCTATTTTTTACTTTCTTCGCCACTTTTACCCATTAGCCCTGTAGCGGAATATTTACGTTTTCATCCTCCTGGTGTGGCTGATGTAGCTTTTGTTGTGGATGATTTAAAGGCGGTTATAGCAAAGGCTACTACTAATGGCGCTAAACTTTTACAACCTGTTGAAAATGGTGAATTTTGCAAATATGCAAAAATTTCTGGTTGGGGTAATTTGAGTCATTCATTAATTGAAAGAAATCTTGAAAAAACAATTATTGAAGAGGATGGTTTTATAGGTATAGATCATGTAGTTTTAAATGTGGAAGCTGGGGATTTACAAACTGCTGTTAAATGGTATGAAAATGTTCTGGATTTTCAGCCCCAACAAAGTTTTAATATTCAAACTGATTTTTCTGGTTTGCATAGTCAGGTGATGATTTCTGCTAATGGTAAGGTACAATTACCAATTAATGAACCTGCTTCTGCTAATTCCCAAATTCAGGAGTTTTTAGAATTTAATCGTGGTTCAGGTGTCCAACATATCGCTTTACATACTCCAAATTTAATTAATGCGATCGCTCGTTTTCGGGCTGCTGGTTTATCTTTTCTCTCTGTTCCCAAAACCTATTATTCACAATTGCAAAAACGGTTAGAATTACCCTTATCACGTGAAGAATTACAGGCGATCGCTCAACAAGAAATTTTGGTTGATTGTCAAAAAGATGCACCTTTGGGCGCTTTATTATTGCAGATTTTTACCCAGCCAATTTTTAATGAACCTACTTTTTTCTTTGAATTTATTGAACGTCGTTCCCAAGCTGCTGGTTTTGGTGAAGGTAACTTTCGCGCTTTATTTGCAGCTATTGAAAGCGAACAAATTAAACGAGGGTTTGTTAGTGGTCATTAGTCATTAGTTATTAGTTATTAGTTATTGGTCACTTTCTTCGTAGTTCCCAGTCCCCAGTCCCCAGTCCCCAGTCCCCAGTCCCCAGTCCCCAGTCCCCAGTCACCTGCTCCCTGTTCCCTGTTCCCTCTTTCCTGAGATAATGATCAAAAAATTGAACATAAACAACTAATGCTAAGACTAATTACTGATTTTGATGGACCGATTATGGATGTTTCTGAACGGTACTATCAAGTTTATCAACTGTGTTTGCAGAAAACCAGATATCCTGATCAAGC
>JBJOKS010000098.1:0-4729 GCA_046045965.1 Cyanobacteriota bacterium
TATCTGGTAAATGATAATGAATTTGGACAGGATCGGGAATTGTTTCTAGATGAACATTAACAGCTTCTAAAGCACGGGTGAGTAAGTTGGTTGTTCCTTGTTTACCAAAACCAAAAATCATGGATGCACCTACATCAAATGTATATCCTTGATGTTGAAAATAACCAGCACTCCCTCCAGGAATAAGATAACGTTCTAAAACTAAGACTTTAGCACCTTTTGCTGCTAACTGGGTGGCTGTTACTAAACCCCCCATACCAGAACCGATGACTATCACATCAAATAATTCATAACTCATATTCATAATTCGTGATTTTTGATTTATAACTCTTAATTTTACACAAAAAAGAGGGACAAGCCCGCTACCGCTGGCCAATCCCGTCTGCCGATCCTTTAAAGAGAGGAGAACACTATATAACAGTATAGCTCTGATTGAGAATATATGTCAACTATTAATGAAAATTTTTTGCAATAAACTTGAACAGCCTCTCTGTACCGCAAAACTCTGATTATGATTTACTTGACTGTAATTTTTGCAACCAACCCTGTAAAAACCTGCCCCATTCCGCTGCTAAAGGAATTTCTGTAAAGGGAATTCGTACCGATTTAGTCGATTCTATTAGTATAAATTCTAACTCTATCAAACGACCTTTCAGCGGTAGATTTTCTATATCTACTTTTTGATCATTAACCAAAAGGCTTATTTCTTGAACATCTAATAAAGAAAAAGTAGCTAATTCAATAGGTCCTTTTGTTGTGGGTTTTCCCCAAGTAATATCGTTACCTTTTTGACCGATAACCGCATAAATATCATACTTAGCGCGTTCAAACTGTTCAGCCCAAACTCGATAAGCTTCAACCTTTTGATATTCTTGGGAACCTTGCCAAGCTAACCAGAAAAATGCTACCAACAGAGGCAACCATAAAAGACCACGTTCCATAATTCGTAATTAGTAATTCGTAATTTTTTCTAGTCTCCATTTTCCCAAAAATACCACTAGATGAGTTATTGTAGTGTGCAAACTGACAAGAAGCGGTGATAAGTGAATATGAAAAGACTTATATTATTGTGCTTGTTTGTCATCGGCTTGGTTGCTGCCGTTTTCGGGTTCCTGAATTTTCAGGGTTTGGCAACCAAAGGTGAATTTGAGACAATTTTACTGGATTTTCGGGAAGATATACCAGCGACAATCATACAGCAAGAATTACAAGCGATCGCTCAACAATATAACGTTACACCCAGACTGGATAACCAATTTTCAGCGGCTGATAATGTGTATATTATCAAAGGCGATCGCCAACGGTTGCAAGACCTGAGAAAATCACCATTCGCCAACACCACAGAATTCATCGAGCCTAACTATATTTATAAAGCAGTTCCCATTGGCGAAACAGCCTGGTTAGGAGACTTTCTGCGTCCTCAAGATGGGGATGAAGAAGCAACTCCCTCATTAACCGGTCCCAACGACCAATATTACAGCAAACAGTGGAATCTGCACAAAATTGGCATAGAAGGCGCATGGACACGCACCAAAGGTAGCGGCGTTACAGTGGCAGTCATTGACACCGGCATTACCAAAGTCCGAGACTTGTATGAAACCAGAATAGTCAAAGGCTACGACTTTGTAAACGACACCGAAACAGCCAAAGACGACAACGGCCATGGAACCCATGTAGCCGGTACAGTCGCCCAAGCCACCAACAATAAATATGGTGTAGCCGGAGTAGCCTACGAAGCAAGTCTCATGCCCTTAAAAGTATTAGGTGCTGAAGGTGGTGGTACTGTTGCTGATATTGCCGAAGCCATCAAATTTGCCGCCAACAACGGCGCAGACGTAATTAACATGAGCTTAGGTGGTGGTGGTGAAAGTCATTTAATGAAAGAAGCGATCGAATACGCCTACAAAAAAGGTGTAGTCATCGTCGCCGCCGCAGGTAACGAAAGTACCGATGGTTCTAGTTATCCCGCCCGTTATCCTCACGTTATTGGTGTTTCCGCCTTTGGACCCGACGGCGAAAAAGCATCTTATTCCAACTTTGGTGCAGGTGTTGATATTTCCGCCCCCGGTGGAAGTGAAGCAGGTGCAATACTCCAAGAAACCATCAACGAAAACGGCGAAGGCGTATTTTTGGGACTGCAAGGCACAAGTATGGCCGCTCCCCACGTGGCAGGAGTCGCCGCATTAGTCAAAGCCGCCGGAGTCACAGATCCAGAGGAAATTTTAAAAGTCCTCAAACAGTCAGCCAGAGTCATCCCAGATGATGGTTTAAACTATTACGGTGCTGGACAAATTAACGCCGAAGCAGCCGTTAAACTTGCCAGTCAAGGACAAATTAGTTTTCCCGACTTTTTCCGGTGGTTGCGGGATAACGGCTATATCAACCCTGGTTTTTGGATAGATGGCGGTGTTGTAGCCTTAGTACCGAAAATTTTAATGGTAGTTGGGTCCTATCTGCTCGCTTGGTTTTTACGGGTTTACTTCCCCTTCACCTGGAGTTGGTCCTTATCCAGTGGCTTAATATTTGGGAGTTCTGGTTTATTCTTCCTCAGAGGAATTTATATCTTTGACCTTCCCCAGTGGCCTTTCCGGCTTTTAGGCAGTTCCATACCCGAACTAGGCAACAGTATACAAGGAACAGGTGCTTTAAATCCCCTCTTTGCCAGCGTTTTAATTCCCATTATTTTAATAGCATTGCTGTTAGGACATCCCGTTTGGAAATGGTTCGCCATTGGTTCTACTTTAGGTATAACCGCTTTTTTAACAGTCAGTGCTATTTACGATCCCACAGTTTGGGGCTTGGGAGATAGCAACTTAGCCCGCATCTTCCTACTTGTCAACGCCCTACTTTGCTACGGACTAGCACGTTTAGCATTGAAAAACGACGAACAACCAGCTTAGATGGTGACTGGTGACTGGTGACTGGTGACTGGTGACTGGTGACTGGTGACTGGTGATTGGGTAATCAATTTTATGTTTTCCAAACTACCATCAATTATCACCAAAACTATCATCCATCCCCAATCACTAATCACCAATCCCTAATCCCTAATCACCAATCACCAATCCCTAATCCCTAATCCCTAATCCCTAATCCCTAATCCCTAATCACCAATCACCAATCCCTAATCCCTATTTTATTACCGTATTCTTCTTGACCTTGTTTACTGTTTTTGATGAAACGACAATAACCATTCAGGTTTTTTTCAATTTTCTCTTTCAGGTCATTAACCCAAGTTAATTGCTCTTTTGTACAGTAACCAATACTTTCTGCCATAATAAAAATGCTGGCAGTTTCTGCTAATGAGCCACGAGCAATATACAGAAAACGTAAGCGGTCAAGATAATGATAGCGTCCATAGCCTTCAGCGATATTCAAAAAAATACTACATGAAGCGCGACGCAATTGCTCACTGAGATTGTAACGTTCATGGTTTGGTAAACTATCTGCTAAACGATATGCAGCTTTGAGCAATTTCAAACTATCTTGATAAAAATCTAAAGATTCAAAACTTCTATTTTCCATAAACAGGATCTGCTGACTGGGGACTAGGTAATCAATTTTATTTTTCCCAATCACCAATCACCAATCACCAATCACCAATCACCTTATGATGACAATTACAGGCAAAATAGAACGCCGAAATATTGGTCTCGGCGCTTGGGCTTTCGTTACAGACGATGGTGTAACTTACGAAATTCCTAAAAGTGCAGACAAAAATTTGCTCAAGTCAGGACAAACAGCCAAAGTCACCGGACAAGTACGCGATGACATAATGACAATCGCCATGATTGGTCCGGTTTTAGAGGTAAAATCCTTTGAGGTGATTAATTCTGACTAGCAGCTGTATCTAGAACCTCTTGGATACGGCTTCTAAATTCTCCTTTGGGATGTCCACCTTTAACTTCACCAACTATATTAAATTCTCCATCGGGATCATCGCATATAATATAGGTAGGCCATCCCATCTGGGATTTATCAGGGTATTGACTCAGCAGAATTTTCCGATATTTACGATAAGTCGCTGTATCCTGCATTTTCACATCAATAAATTGCAAACCCAGTTCTTCTGACACTTTTTTGTCATAAAAAGACATCTTGTGGCAGATGCCGCAATCTTCAGAAGAGAACTTAATCACTGCTAAACTCATCTGTTTCTAAGAATTCTCAATTTTGAGGAAATTTTTCTTTTATAGTCATAAAATGTTAACAAATAGTTAGAGGCTTACACAGGCATTAATTATATAGAAATTATTAAGAGTCCTATTATATATCGCTGTAATCATTCTGGACTTGGGTTTTGGCTGAAAATAAAATCACAGGAATTCTGAAATTAGACTTGGCATTTGGCAGAAAACAGGAGTAAACTGGGAGCCTGCCTATACCTACTGGCAACAAGAGGAGAACAGAACAGCAGTTACAGCCAACTCACTCTTGTTTACAAAAAACCCCCAGAGGTGTTAGCCAACCAGGGGAAATTAGTTATCAGGGTGCATCTACCATTTTAATGTTCTCAGGGTTAGTATAATAATCCGGATAAATTTATCCTGGGAAGTTAGTTTTTATTTCCCAATAAAAAACCCCCAGAGGTGTTAGCCAGCTAGGGGAAATTAGTTATCAGGGTGCATCTACCATTTTAATGTTCTCAGGGTTAGTATAATAATCCGGATAAATTTATCCTGGGAAGTTAGTTTTTATTTCCCAATAAAAAACCCCCAGAGGTGTTAGC
>JBJOKS010000099.1:0-4562 GCA_046045965.1 Cyanobacteriota bacterium
AATATCGGGATCAAATAAGGGATCATCAGCAGCATATAAAATAAAAGTTGGTTTTTGCAACTGGGGTAATAAATGTAAACCACTGCTGGTCTGATAATATTCTTCTACAGAACTAAAACCCAAGCGTTCAATAACTAATTCTTGATCAAATCCCCAGATGCTATTTGCTCTTTCTATCGCTGCGGGGTCAAGATAACCATGATGAGTATGATGTAATTTCCAGGCTAGTTTTTTTAATTCTCCAGCAATACGTGATTCTACGTATTTACCAAAGGGATGTGTGACTAAATAAGTGAGCGATCGCAAGGAATCTAAACTGGGACAAATCACCGCCCCACCAGCAATGTCAATATCTTTTGATTTCAAATCCTGTGCTGATTTTATACCCCACAGTGCCAATTGTCCCCCTAAAGAATATCCTGTAAACCAGCATTTTGGCGGACAACCCATGACTACAGCTTGTTCGGCAATTTTGACAAAATCTTCCCCTTCATACAACCCATCAGAAGTTAAAGTTGGGGATAATTCCGCCGTTTTCCCATGCGCTCGCCAATCGAAGAGAACCACAGCATACCCTTGAGCATAAGCTTTACGTCCTAACAGTCTTAAAAACCATTGTTGTTCTAACTCACCTGTAATGCCATAAGTCCCAATAATTGTGCTATGGGCATTTTTGGGGATAGCGACCCAACCAAAAATTGGCACATCCTGCCCTCCTAAAAATACGACCTGTTGATAAAGTGGTTCTGGATGTGGAGTTGTACTTTCCCAGTCACGTCCTGCCCATAAAGCAGTGTAAGCAGTCATAGCAGCACCATTTCGCAAGAAATAGGGCGGATTGTAGGTAGAGTTACACACCATATATTAATTTTCTTGTAAATTAGTCTTGTTTTCACAACCCTTTAATTTTAATATTTATGTTAGATTTTAAATCTTTTTTACAATCGAAAAAGTAATCTTTGTATATCTCAAAGGTTCTTAATTTATCCTTAAATAAAGTAGTCATAATTTTTTAAGAATGCCGAGGATTCTTGTCATAGACGATGACCCAGCGATTTCAGAACTTGTTGCCGTCAACTTGGAAATGGCTGGCTACGATGTTAGTCAAGCTGAAGACGGCATCAAAGGTCAGGCGCTGGCGCTCCAGCTACAACCTGACTTGATCATGCTCGATCTGATGTTGCCTAAAGTAGATGGTTTTACCATTTGCCAACGCTTACGTCGGGATGAACGCACCGCAGAAATTCCTGTGTTAATGTTGACGGCTTTAAGCCAAACTCAATATAAAGTCGAGGGTTTCAACGCTGGCGCAGATGACTACTTGACCAAGCCTTTTGAAGTTGAAGAAATGCTGGCCAGGGTGCGGGCTTTGTTGCGTCGAACAGACCGCATTCCCCAAGCCGCAAAACACAGTGAAATTCTCAACTATGGTCCTCTTACCCTCGTTCCAGAAAGATTTGAGGCCATCTGGTTTGCGGAAACGGTGAAACTAACTCATTTGGAATTTGAGTTACTTCATTGCTTGCTTCAGCGTCATGGACAAACTGTTTCTCCCAGTGAAATTCTGCGGGAAGTTTGGGGCTATGATCCTGATGATGACATTGAAACTATTCGGGTGCATATTCGCCACTTGAGAACCAAACTCGAACCTGATCCCCGCCATCCCCGCTATATCAAGACAGTGTATGGTGCGGGATACTGTCTAGAGTTACCCAGCGTACCACCAACAACTGAGGGAACTACCGCTACATTAGTTGAGTAACATACTTCCACCCCTTTCAAGGGGTGGGATTTTGGGGTAACATAGTTTAAAATAAGCTCTATAGTTATCAGTAATTGGATATTTGGATGAGTGCGATCGCTCATCCTGTGGTTCAGTATTTTTTATCCTTTACATCCTCAAATCTTCAAAATCCTGATGCCGATATTTTTTAATCAGGATGTATAAAATGATATGATAACTCAGGAGTGATTTTCACATCCGGAAAAAACTCTTCTATATTTTTTTTAGCGATGAAACTTTACTATTGCAAGTATCCAGAAGGTAGGCAAAATTTCGGAGATGCACTGAATCCCTGGATGTGGGAAAAGCTGCTGCCAGGGATTTTGGATGATGATCCAAGTTGTGCTTTTGTGGGTATTGGTACTCTCATTAACGACGCACTCCCAAGACGCACCCCTAAAGCAAAACATCGAGTTATCTTTAGCACTGGTGCAGGGTATGAAAAAGGTATGCCTGTTATGGATGATTCTTACCACATCTACTGCTTACGAGGACCAATGTCAGCACAAAGGTTGGGTGTGAGCAATGATTTGGCTGTCACCGATGGTGCATTGTTACTACGCAAGTTAATTGATCATAGTCCGGTGGCCAAGAAATATAAATTCTCCTATATGCCTCACTACAATTTTGCCGGAGATGGCTGGCAAAAAGTTTGTGATCAATTGGGATTTGGCTACATCAGTCCTGCGGAAGAAATCGAGGACATATTCACAAAAATTCGTCAAACAGAAGTGCTGATTTGTGAAGCAATGCACGGAGCGATAGTTGCGGATGCGCTCAGAACATCGTGGATTGCAGTCAAGACTCATCCTTCGATTCTACCGCTCAAATGGCAAGATTGGTGTGCTTCTATGCAGCTTGAGTATCAACCTTACTCCCTTGGGTACTTGCATCAACCTCGTTTTTCAACAGGTGGATGGGCTAAAGGCAATACTGCTAATATGTGGGATAATGTACTTGCACCAGCTCGACAGATGCGGGATTGGCTCAGACAAAGAAAAACAGCACGAGAACTGTCTGAGTTGGTAAAAATAGCCAAGCCATGTCTGAGTAGCGATGCGCGGATGGAGGAAATGTTGAACCGATTAGAAGGCTGTTTGGAGCAGTTTAAACTTGATTTTGCTGAAGGTAAGTTCAGGGTTTAGGTAGGCGATCGCCTGATCTTCGAGGATAGTTTGAGTTTCTACGTCTATTCCCAAACTACAATAAAGATATATATCTCAATATTTTGACTAATTTGCTCTATGTCAGTTTTAGCAGCGATCGCCGTTTTGGCAATTTTGATCTTAGTACACGAGTTAGGACACTTTATAGCCGCACGTTCCCAAGGTATTTACGCTAACCGCTTTTCTTTGGGTTTTGGTCCTATTCTGTTGAAGTACCAAGGATCACAAACGGAATATACTCTCCGCGCTTTCCCTTTGGGTGGTTTTGTCGGTTTTCCCGATGATGATCCTGATAGCAACATTCCCCCCAATGACCCCAACTTATTGCGGAATCGTCCTATTTTAGATCGAGCGATCGTCATTAGTGCCGGTGTGATAGCAAACTTAATATTTGCTTATTTAGTCCTGGCTTTGCAATTAGGTATTGTTGGTATTCCCCAAGAATTTAAATATCAACCCGGTGTAATTGTCAAACCTGTTAATGAACAATCAATAGCTTACCAAGCAGGTATTCGTGAAGGTGATATTGTTCTTAGCGTCAATGGTCAAGAACTGGTTGCTGGTAACGATTCTACCGTATTACTCACAAAAGAAATTCAAACACATCCCAATCAACAACTTGACCTCAAAATTCAGCGTCAAAATGAACAAATACCCTTAAAATTAACCCCTACAGAAAGTGCTGATGGTAAAGGGTTGGTTGGGATTGAACTAGGACCAAATGGTAAAGCTGTTTATCGTCGTCCCCAAAATCCTGGAGAGATTTTCACAGTTGCTGCTAACAGATTTCAACAATTAGTTGTAGGGACAATTAAAGGATTTGGACAGCTATTTACTAACTTTCAAGCAACAGCTAGTCAGGTGTCTGGACCAATTAATATTGTGAAAATTGGTGCTAAATTAGCGGCAGATAATAGTGCTAATTTGTTATCTTTTGCAGCAATTATTAGTATTAATTTAGCAGTGATCAATATTTTGCCGTTACCTGCTTTAGATGGTGGACAATTAGCCTTTCTGCTAATTGAAGGTTTATTTGGTAAACCCTTACCTGCAAAAATTCAAGAAGGTGTCATGCAAACTGGTTTAGTGTTACTCTTAGGATTAGGTATTTTCTTAATCGTCAAAGAAACCACTCAATTAGATTTTGTACAACAATTATTCCAGGGATTGTAACTCAATTTCAGATTTTCATCTTCCAGTCTCAGACTGGGAAGGTGATCCAGAGGTTCTACCTCTATTTGACAAAAAAGGCAGAGCCTTATACAATTCATTCCCATACTCTGTATGGGAACGAGAAAATATCACATTAAAAAAATTGCTGATGTGACTCACACAAAATTATCAAAATTATCAAAAAAGCAACGTGCTTTAGAAATTCTTTCCCGTCTTCACCGTCTTTATCCTGATGCGACTTGCTCTTTAAATTATGAAACTCCGGTACAATTATTAGTAGCAACTATTCTTTCCGCACAATGCACAGATGAAAGAGTTAATAAGGTGACACCGGCTTTATTTAGTCGCTTTCCAGATGCGGAAAGTTTAGGAAATGCGGATATATTAGAATTAGAAGAATTAGTCCGTTCAACGGGTTTTTATCGCAATAAATCCAAAAA
>JBJOKS010000100.1:0-4500 GCA_046045965.1 Cyanobacteriota bacterium
ACCCCTTACCTATCCCGTTGAGGAATATTACGCAGAAATTCGTACTTATTTAGAACAACAAGGAACACCCATAGGTGGTAATGATTTGTTAATTGCTGCTCATGCCATCACTCTAAATCTTACAGTTGTTACAAACAATGTCCGCGAATTTTCCCGTGTTCCTAATTTGCAGGTGGAAAACTGGCTTAACAGCAAATAAAAATACAAACGGTTACATTGTTTTCAGAACTCTATTTTGATTTTTTAGAGAGGTTTTATACTTTGTTTGCATTTTATAAACTGATATAAAACGCCTCTAAATTCTTTCGCAATGATTTATATAGACTTGGGAAGTCATATATCTAGGTTTGCTTCTACAGTTCTACTGGTTTTTTGGCAGCTTTGGCTTTTCTCAGTAGAATATTGCCAAGGGTGTAAGCACCTAATATTCCTAAGCTTAAATTGGTGGAAAAGTCAAAGGGTACGGGAGTTGCAGCACTTGGAGTTAAGGTTCCATTGGATAACTGAAAAAATGGGTTGAATGTACTATCGTTTACTATTAGTCCAATTATTGAAGAACCTGAAAGACCAAATGTCAGACGCAAATTTGAGGCAGGGTCGAAAAAGTTGCTACCATTTATCAAGGAACCACCATCTCTGTAAAACTGAGTTGGATTAGTACCATTCCACAAAAAGCCCTGTGTTGGCGCATTTTCGGTAAAAGTTGCACCCACCAGTGATGGAGCTAATGCAGAAGTGGTGACAGCAACTGTAGCGGGGTTAATGGTAAAGTTAAAAGCACCTGAAGTATCGGCAAAAGTACCATTGGTGTCAAATGTACCAGCTTCAGTACCGCCATTAAAAGACCAGTTCCATGTTAGTGCTTGTGCTGGTTTGGTTTCGGCTAAACCCACAGTTAAAGCGATACCAGCAGTTGCTATTCCTAGTTTTGTAATTAGTTTCACAGTATGCCTTTGTAAAAAAACTACACTGAAATTATAATCGAAAACTAGATTACATAGATAAGAAGAAAGTATTTTTCGACATAAATCTTCATCTTCTTGTGAATTTCAGGTAAAAATGAGGGTTTGGCGGTGAAGTCCATAGCAATTTCAATTACGCTATTCCACTTAACCGGGTGTCAGTAAAATCATTTGGTGTTTCAAAAGATTTCTAACTCCATCTAACCCAAACTCTACTGTAGTTAAAATCTCTGCTACGGTAGATTTACTATTACATTTCTGCATAAATTCAAATTCCGCATCTGATAAGTTGATGATTTGGTAATCGTAGTTAAATATACATTTGCTGGGAAATCCATCTATGCAGGGGTTGAGTTCGGGAATGGCTGTTAATAAGCTGTTATCGTCTTTCCAGTCGTGTTTGGTTAATGGGGGACGGGTGAGGAAAAATTCGTAATGGGTTACTTCTGGATTCAGTAATTCTATCAGGCGATAAAGTTCTCTTTCGCCTAAATTTCCTGCTCTCTCTATTAACTCTGGTGCTTTACCCAATAAGGTTTCTAAATCCCAAAACCCAGGATTTGAAAAACCCACAAAGTCTAATTCTGAAGCGTCTATTAATTCAAACAAGGTATCAATATTATAGTCAAATTCCTGGGGATGAACGTACATATCCGCAAAACATTCATCTCTCTGGTTTTCCATTGCCCATCTTTCTTTTTCTCTCTTGACAAGACGGTTATTTTCTGGTAATGAAGCAAAGATTTTTCTACCAACTTGTACACCATCCCGATAGTCACCACGTTTATCACCTTGGAGAAGGGCGATCGCTTTTTGCATTAGTTGTATTTCCCATCTTCCCAATTCTCCATACACAAAGATGTGCATTAACCCACCAGGAGCGAGTTTTTTCGCTAATGCTTGTATACCACGAATGGGATCTGGTAGATGATGAAGCACACCAACGCAATTAATTAAATCAAATTCCCCTGGTATTTGTTCCACATCGTAAATACTCAGGTGATGAAATTCTACACGGTCAGCACCGGAACTTTGACAGCGTTTTTTGGCTACTTCTAGTGTACCAGCACTTAAATCAATTCCTACTACCTGCGCTTGGGGGTTGAGATGTACTAAATATTCTGTACCGACTCCTGAACCACAACCAGCGTCTAAAATGCGGATATCTTGCTTTTGTGGTTTTCTACCTGTGCAGAAGTTGTAAGCAGCTAACCAATTCCATCGCCAATTATATCCTGGTGGTGGTTCATCCAGGATGGGTTCGGGGGGGAAGGGGTAGGTGTCGTAGAGTTTCGCAACAGCAGCACTTACTTGGGAGTCGGACATGATCGGAATTAACGCAGCATTTCTGAGTTTAGCTGATGGGGGGATTTTGGGGAAGATTAATTGAACAGGTAAATTATTCGTTTTGATTTGACTCAGCTAAAATGTTTTTAATTTCCTGTGAAGTGATATCTTCTTGATCTGATTTAGAGTAAATGGTTAATAAAAGTACACTGGTTGGTGATTCAACTTGATAAATGATGCGATACCCAGCACTTTTGCCTTTTTGAATGTTGCTATTTTTAACTCTGACTTTAAAAACACTGTAATTTTCACCCAGTCCAGATATTCTATCACCTAAAAAATTGCCAATTTGAATTTCCTCAATTATTACTTGAGTATCAGAACGAATATTCCGGTATTTCTTAGCTAGAGAACGCAAGTTTCTTTTGTATTCAGGTGTTAAGTCTATTTCTACTATTGGCAGTTCATTCGACATCTATTCCCTCCCACATTTGAGATAGGGGAATACGTTTTCCTGCTTTTGCTTCTTGTACTGCTCTCTTTAAACTAGCTTTTATTTCTTCAATAGGAGTATCATCCTTATCAGTTTCTAATTCATCTGTAGGTTCAGTAAAAAGAATTATGACTCTGACTTTTCCGGGTATTTCTACATTAAGGGGTTGGTCTAAAAATAATTCCCCTTTTTCATCAATGTTCCCTGTGACTTCTATTGCTTTCATTTGTTTATCCTGATGGTTATTTATATTTAGTTTAACGGTTGCTGGCAATTTTGAGTTTCATGACTTAATTTTTTGATGAAAAACATTATATGAATGTACTCATTTTTGGTTGCTACTTGATTTCAGTTTAGGTAAGTTATTGATTACGTAAAAATACCCGTGTTAGATTCGGTATTAACGAGTATAATCTAAACTATAATATTTAGCATCTAGTTGTGATTAACCAGTTGATTAACCAGGAGTATCAATAATGGCTGTAGGGTTGCCTGAGTTTGTGGAAAACCCTGAAAATCGTTGTCCGGTAATTCTTTTGTTGGATACTTCTGGTTCAATGTCTGGAAAATATTACAGGATAAAAAATTACTGCAAGTTAGGGTAGCGCAGTTTGTTTATACTTGTGACGTAATATTCATAATTTATTTTAATGGAATTATTACAAAACAAAGGTATATTTTTATGAGTAAGAGTGTGTTTAATTGACTAAGTAACTCGTTTAGTAATATACTGGTAGGGATGGGGTAAATATGTAAATAAAGGCGATCGCTCTCAAATGATCAATATATAGTTACGTTTATCAAGACACTGCAAAAATCAGTGTTTTGGTTATTGGTCGTATTCAATCATTTTCTTAGATCAAAAATTCTATTTTGGACTTTAAATCATGAATGAAGAAGCACTTAAACAAGCATTAATTAATCTTCCTGATGATGCACTAGAACCTGTTGTTGGTAATGTATTTATGCTTCCTTTTTTTGAAGCATTGGGTTTTAGTACAACAGAAATTTATCCTCAATACAAAACTGGAACTGGAAAAGGTGCAAATTATAATACTGTAGATTATGCTTTACGTCATAATCATGATGGTGGTAAAACGTTTTTAGAAGCTCCAACTAATCCACATATCTTGGTTGAGATCAAAAGAAGAAGTTTTAATCTTCAAGCAGGTACACCACAATATAAAGAGACTGTTGATCAACTTAATGGTTACTTACTTTCTCCAAATTGTAAAAATGTCCAGTGGGGAATGATTTGTAATGGTTCTCATATACAGCTATTTAGAAAACATGGTAAAGTTATTCATCCCGCTACCTTCTGTTTAAAGATAACTCCTGATAATGTCTGTGATATTGCTAAAAAAATTAAACAGAAAATAGATAAGACTCCTAAAGCATTAACAGTAGCAATTTACAATAATAAAGGTGGTGTAGGAAAAACAACAACTACCGTTAATCTAGCTGCTGTATTAACTTTGTTAGGTAAAAAAGTTTTGGTTGTAGATTTTGATCCTAATCAAAAAGATTTAACAAATACATTCAACTTTCAGAATAAAAGAGAGACAACATTGTTTAAACTTTTAGATGATCTAAAAGGAGTTATTTCTATTAAGGATGTAATCATTAGTTATGCAGGGTAAGAGCATCTCAATCAGGCTTGACATAAGGGCTTTTGGGAATCTAATGTAGAGTCAATGAAACAAGAACTGAGAACTTGAATCATGTAATCGTTATCCATACCAGTGCGTTTCATTTTTT
>JBJOKS010000101.1:0-4458 GCA_046045965.1 Cyanobacteriota bacterium
TCCTGACTCCTGACTCCTGACTCCTGACTCCTGACTCCTGACTCCTGACTCCTGACTCCTGACTCCTGACTCCTGACTCCTGACTCCTGACTCCTGACTCCTGACTCCTGACTCCTGACTCCTGACTGTGAATTAGTTTTTGAAATTGCGTTTTCCTTTATAACCAGATATCTGAGATAGATTTTCTAATGATTGTGTTCCTGGATATAATTTACCTTTAATTTCCCAAGAGGGATAACCTTGGATTTTGGCTTTTTGACATAAATCAGGACGGGGATTTGTCCCTTTAGGATCACATTCAATATATGTAATTGTTGACCATGCTTGTTTACCAAATAGTTCCTGTTGGTGGTGACAATGTGGACACCAATAAGCACCATACATTTTAGCTTTAATGTTTTTGAGATGTTTAGCTAAAGCAATTTCTGCTGCTCCTGATGAGTTTTTCAAAGGTGGAGCTTTTTCAGCTTTTAATGTTTTATTAATGCTGGATTGTTGGGAATTTACAGAACATGATAATGGAGTTTCTTCGGCTGTAGCAATGGTACTAAATAAAGTTAAACTAGCAGCTAACAAACTTGTAATAATTGAGTATTTCATGGCTGAAGTTGTAATTTTTGAAAAACCTTGATCTTGCTGATTAAAAAGAAAAATTGCAAACCCACTCATGTGGGTTTTTAGTATGATTAACTCTGAGCAATACCTTCTTCCCGTGCAGCTTGTTTGACAGCAGCAGCAACAGCGGTGGAAACACGCTCATCAAAAACTGAAGGAATAATATGTTCGCGATTTAAATCTGAAGGTTTTACTAAAGAAGCGATCGCACTTGCAGCTTCTAAACACATGGTAGTAGTAATCGTACTAGCCCGACAATCTAAAGCCCCACGAAATACCCCAGGAAACGCGAGAACGTTGTTAATTTGATTTGGGTAGTCACTGCGACCTGTAGCCATAACTGTGACATTTTTAGTCACTAACTCAGGTTGAATTTCTGGGATCGGATTTGCCATTGCAAACACAATAGCATCTTTTGTCATGGCTTGTAACATTTCTGGTGTCAAAACTCCCGGTGCGCTGACACCAATAAACACATCCGCACCTTGCATAGCACCGGCTAAGGTTCCTTGAGCTTTAACGGCAAATTCGCGCTTTTCTTCGGTTAAATCAGGACGATTGGTGGATATAATGCCTTTAGAGTCACACATCAAGATTATTTCTGCTCCGGCTTTGCGAAGTAAACGAGCGATCGCAACTCCCGCTGCACCTGCACCATTAATCACAATGCGGATATCTGCAATTGATTTATTTACTAATTTCAAAGCATTAAATAATGCTGCTAAGGTAACAATTGCTGTACCATGTTGGTCATCGTGAAACACTGGTATATCTAATTCTGCTCTTAGTCTTTTTTCAATTTCAAAACAGCGGGGTGCGGCTATATCTTCTAAATTTACACCACCAAATACAGGAGCGATATTTTTCACTGCTTTGACAATTTCATCTGTATCTTGGGTATCCAGACAGATAGGGAAAGCATCTAAACCCGCAAATTCTTTAAATAGCATGGCTTTACCTTCCATTACGGGTAAAGCTGCTGCTGCTCCGAGATTTCCCAAACCTAAAACTGCGCTACCATCGGTGACGATAGCAACGGTGTTTTGTTTAATGGTGAGATTATAAACTTCCTCTGGGTTTTGAGCGATCGCTTTACAAATTCTTCCCACCCCTGGAGTATAAGCCATTGCTAAATCAGAAACACTTTTTAAAGCGATTCTACTGACAATACTAATTTTACCGCCACGATGTAAATTAAAAGTCCGGTCATAGACATCTATGACTTTAATATCAATTAACTCTTTTACAGCTTGCACAATGGTTTCCGCGTGTTCGGTACTAGCAGCATCAACTGTAATATCACGGATGGATTCTTGGCGAGTTTGTTCAATTAAATCAATTTGACCCAGATTACCACCATTAGTAGCGATCGCTTGAGTTACAGATGCTAACATCCCCACACGATTGGGAATTTGTAAGCGTAGTGTCACACTGAAACTAGAATTAGGAGTTAGGTTTGTCATTGTGCTTGGCGCGATTTTAAATTTTAGATTTTATATTGAATTGTTGGTGAAAGTTCTATTTTGATAAAAAAATATGACATTTAATGCTGGTAGTTAAATTTTTAGTGTAAAAATACTGGACAACAAGTATTTATATATACTTCTCTTAATTAACGTATTAGTATTTAAGGATATACAGGAGGATAAAATCTAGGGAATCCTGATAATACCCTCAATTATTAATATAAAACCAGTGTCATTTTTAAATTTTTGCATCTTTTCTTTGTGAGAATGTTGAAATTGTGGTTTTTTTCTATTAGCTATATATGCCTTTTTGGATTTATATGCTGCTAAATCGTGATGATTTATAAAAACACTAATTGTATTTCTAAGTTGTCTATCACCGTCCTCTATCCAAACACTATTTGTATAGTTTCTCTCTTTTAACTCCACAAAAATAATTTTGCTTTCATAAGTTAGCATACCATCACAACGGCTATCCATTTTACCATCCGGTCTAAGAATTTCAATACAATTATCAATAGCGGTAAATATTACCTCTAGTCGTTGATTATTCTCAACAATAGCAATCCATTTGTTACAATCTTCAGTATCAATATAAGCAGGATTATTTGATGGGGGTGGATCATCACAAAGTCCAAATTTAGCCTGATTCGTCTGAGTCTGACAATTTTCTTCAAAAAAATTTATCCCCATAAAAATTATATTTTTTCCTCAATTTCTAGTAAATCATTAAAAAGTTTATTAGTCTCTGCTAAAGAAATATTGAGATAGTTTTCATCAGAAGGTAATCCTTCATAAGTAGAAAGTTTATTGATTTCTCCTTTCTCTGTCAATTCATATACGATTGAATCTTCTGCAAATACACAAGAGGTTAGAGGAACAATATTTCCTAATTGGCTTTTTAATAAATCTGTATTTGGTAAACCTTCTATATTCTGTAAAATCTGATTTGCTTTGATTGCTAATGTCAGATAATCAATAATGTAAGGACTATGGGTAGTAAGAATTAGTATATTACCTTCTGTAATATTCGTAAATTCTAATAATTTATATAAAATATCTTTTTGCGATTGTGGAAACAGGTTTTGTTCTATTTCTTCAACAATATTTAAAAAACATTCATTTTTATATTTAGAAGATAATACTTCCAAAGCAGCCTTTTTAAGTTCTTCAGAAAGATTTTCATTTGTTAAAATTCTCTCTATTTCTATTTTTAATCTTTTCTGTTCTTCTCCACTCAGTTCATTTTGGTAAGAATCTTGATTCTCACTAATAGATAAAGCAATATTTCTAGAAACTACAAATAAAGGAATAAAAGATTGAAAACCGCTTGAAGCCTCAGAAATATTTAATTTATAATCATGTCCTAGAATATTTAAACTACTATTAATTTTATCAAATTCCAACTTTACATCACCCACTGGTAAAGTTAAACTTCCCGATAATTCCTGTTGAGAACGTTCTAATTCCTCAAAAAAAGCAAATAAAGATTGAGGTAATCCTTTTATTTTTTCAGCCCGTTTAACCACACTAAAAAAGTTTCGTTCTGCTGGCACATACATAATTTTAGGTAGACTGTATTTTTTGAAATTATTATTAGGAGAAATGTTTAATTTTCCATTGGCATAATTAATACTATAGGCATTACCACGATATTCAATTTCAGTTTCCGATAAAAAGTAATTTTTTAAGTTCTGATAGTTACAATATGTATTAACAAACCGATTACGGCTTGTTACATACTTTATTTCCAAATTTCCGCGATATAACTGTTTTTCCAACCAACTTAATGTTGAGATTAACTTAGCAATACTACTTTTTCCTGTTCCTTGATTACCAATAAAAACAGTAATTTTACGAAGATCTATAAATCCTTCATTTTCTACAAAACCTGATTTAATAGGTCCAAAATTTTTAACTTTTATTTGACTCATAGTAATAAATAGTATCTTTTTTAACCTTTGTTTACTCTATTAGCTGGATTTTCATTTTCTCATCAAAACACAAATTATATAATTATAGTATTAATATTTATTTTGCATAGTCAACAAAAAAACACCCCCCATTGCTGGAGGGCATTTTTTTATTTATCTGAATCTTTCAGATTAGCCGTTGATAGCAGGAGCAGTCAAAGCAACAGGAGCAACTTCACCAGCAGCTAAGTCTAAGGGGAAGTTGTGAGCATTACGCTCGTGCATTACTTCCATACCTAAGTTAGCGCGGTTGATTACATCAGCCCAAGTACCGATGACACGACCTTGAGAATCAATGATGGATTGGTTGAAGTTGAATCCGTTCAAGTTGAACGCCATTGTGCTTACACCCAAAGCGGTGAACCAGATTCCAACTACTGGCCATGCAGCCAAGAAGAAGTGTA
>JBJOKS010000102.1:0-4169 GCA_046045965.1 Cyanobacteriota bacterium
GTTTGATTCAATTTGCCGCATTGCTTCCGCGAAGCCACGCCCGCTATTTGTGCCAGTTGCGTCACTTGTTGCAGTACAAAAATACTATAATATAGCGATCGCCTGTGCCAGTTGCGTAAGTCCTGTTAATATTGCTCTCAATTACAATATTTCTGCTTATGATGCTGCTTATGTCGCACTTTCCCAGCAGACAAAAACTACCTTACTCACATTAGATAAAAAGCTAGTCAAAGCTTTAGCTAATTCAGCTTACAGCATTTGCTTATTTAATGAGTTTACAATTCCACCTTTACCATCAGTATAAATACTTTACCGTCAGTAATTGTCAACAAAATACACCACCCTTTATTAAACGCTTATCTCTATAGTTAGTAATACTGAAAAATCCATATCCGTATATTCTCACTAGCTCACAGCCCATAGCTAATGATATTTTTACAGTATTAACCATTTTATACAGATAAAACAATGGCTGTAGGCATTGAAGAACAGGGTAGCAAATTTATCACAACCGAAGCTATAAAAAATCAAGACGGAGAGCAGAAAGTCTGGGATGCTGTCCGTGGTGCATTTACAGATAGAAACTGCATTGGATATTGGCGGTATCCTATTTTTTTCAAAGTAGGAGAAACAAGAAAAGAACCCGATATCTTAATAGTTGATAGAGAATTTGGTGTAGTGGTAATTGCAGTCAAATCTATCAATATTGAGGAGATTACTAATATTAATGGACAAAATTGGCAATTAGATAACAGTGAGATTACAGAAACAAATCCCTATCAAATTGCAGAACATCAACTGCGAGCAATCATATCTTATAGTGATAGAGAACCTGCACTTTGGAGAAAAATAAATGGTAGAGCGATAATTGCATTACCACAAATTACATCAGCACAATGGGCAGAAAAAGGTTTTGATCAATTAGCAGATATTCCGCCAATCATTTTTCAAGATCAATTAGGAAAAGTTGGTTTAATAGAAACAATTGAAAGGTCTAATATCATCATTCGTGGTGAAAATATCGAAGATAAAGATTGGGAATTATTACTTTCAGTAGTTGGCGGTACTCCCGTACTGCGTAAACCTCCCCGTGAACGAGTTGCGACTACAGGAAAAACCCGTTCTATGGTCATTGATAGCTTACGAGAAAAACTCTATGAAATAGATTTACAACAGGAACATATAGGTAAAGAAATTCCCCCAGGTCCCCAACGTATTCGTGGTATTGCAGGTTCAGGAAAAACAGTTTTACTTTGCCAAAAAGCCGCAAGTATGCACTTGAAACATCCAGACTGGGATATTGCATTAGTATTTTTTACCCGTTCCTTATATGATTTAATGATTGGTTTATTGGATCAATGGATAAGGCGTTTTAGTTGTGGAGAAATGCACTATGATCCCAAAACTAATTTTAAATTACAAGTATTTCATGCTTGGGGTGCAAAAGAACAACCGGGTTTATATAGTACCATTTGCGAATATCACGGAAAACGACCGGGAACAGTACAAAATACCAAAGAAAGACAACCAAACCGGGGTTTAATAGATTTAAGTAAACGACTGTTAGAAGAAATCAAAATTGAACCCATGTTTGATGCAATTTTGATTGATGAAGGTCAAGATTTAGTAGCAGAAGATGATTTAAAATATGAAGATAAACAAGCCATTTATTGGTTAGCTTATCAAGCATTAAAACCAGTAAGTGAAGATAAACCAGAAGAGAAAAGATTAATTTGGGCTTATGATGAAGCGCAAAGTTTAGATAGTTTAGTAGTTCCCAAAGCTAAAGAAGTTTTTGGGGAAAAATTAAGTAATTTTTTGAATAAACAACCCCTATATTCTGGAGGTATCAAACGTTCAGAAGTAATGCGTCGTTGTTATCGCACACCCGGACAAATTTTAACTGCTGCTCATGCAATGGGTATGGGTTTATTACGTCCTGAAGGAATGTTAACAGGAATTACCAATAAAGAAGATTGGCATAGAATTGGTTATGAAGTAAAAGGAGATTTTCGCCGAGTTGGTAAACCAATTACTATTACTAGAAAACCAGAATTTTCACCAAACCCTATTCCTGAACTGTGGGGAGAACCGGTTTTAGAATTTGAAACTTTTGCTTCCCGTGAAGCGGAAATGACAGCTTTATCAGAAAAGATCATGCACAATATTGTCCATGATGGACTTAACCCCAGTCGGGATATTTTGGTTTTAGTTTTAGGTTCACCTTTAGAAGTTATGGAATTAGAAACATCCGTTGCAAGTTTCTTAATAGAACAGGAAATTGATGTTTATATACCCACTGCTTTAAAATTAAATGATTTAGTTCCCCAATATCCAAATAACGATCCTGATAAATTTTGGTGTGATGGTGGTGTAACCGTTTCTCGCATCACTCGCGCAAAAGGCCATGAAGCAGATATGGTTTATGTAGTGGGTTTTGATCACGTTGCACGGAATGAAAGTGACGTGAATTTCCGTAACCAGTTGTTTGTTGCGTTAACCAGGGCGCGGGGTTGGGCAAATTTAAGCGGTGTCGGTAATTATCCGATGTATGATGAGATGCGGAAAGTAATTGCTAGTGGTGAGAGTTTTACCTTTGCTTATAAGCGATCGCCGAAGCGGGATATTGGGGATGGGGATTAATATTTTATCAGTCAGGGGATAGAGGAGAGGGATAGATGACAGGGAATAAATTCCCTGTCTAAAAGCTAAAGTCGGTTAAAACCGACTATTTTATATTTTCATTTCTCTGCGTTCTCTGCGTCTCTGCGGTTCGTTATTCTTGCCTTTTATTGATAAACAAAAACCGGAACTCTCTTATATGCAGGTGTCCCACTTTGCGGATCAACTTTCCCCTTAAATAACACATTTGCTTCAGGATAAAACATAAAACCCACACCTTCACGAATAGCACCACAAATAACTTCTATATCCTCTAATTCTCCCCCATCTCCTTTAACCTTCACTCGTTGATGTGGGTGAAAACCTGCCTTTTGAATATCCAAACTATTCATCATAATACAATGACGATGGGGCATATTTCTATATTTATCTTCACTGCGATAAACTACAGTATTATGTTGTCCATAACTGCGCCCTGTTCCTAATATTAAAACAATTCCTCGCTGATTTTCTGCAAATCCAAAATCTGATTTTTTAGGTATTGATAACTGCGGTAAAGGTGTAACAAACATTTGCGCTTTACCATTAGCAGTTTGAAATTTCGGTTCATCAAAAATCCGCCCTTCAATAATAAATTCTTCTTTGGTTTGATCAATTTCACCTATTTTTTCATAACCAGGAATGGTTTTAGCAATTAATTCTCTGACATAAACTGTATCTTGCAATTTTCGCCAATTTATCGGATTTTCTCCATGTAAAAGATGGGCAATTTCTGTAATTAATTCTATTTCAGAAATTAAATCAGAATTATGGGGTTGTAAATGACTTGTACCTTCATCATTTAACCTCACAAAGTTATTTCCTGATTCCGTTGTCGTTTTATGGGGATTTTCAAATCTGTTGAAGACTGGTAATATTAAAGTTTGAATTTTTCCTAATCCGTGAAAATGTCCTAAATTCGGTTTTGTAGATACATAAAATATGGTTTCTACTTGCGATAATGCTTGTTTTGCTTGCTGTAAGTCTGGGTTAGCTGCATATAAATTTCCCCCTAAACAAAAGAGTGTATCTATCTTTCCTATTTCTGCTGCTTCTATTAAATCACGGGTATGATAACCCGGTGTTTCGCTGAGAGGTTTTCCTAATAGTTTGCATAGTGCTTGTTTAATTTCTTCTCGCAAGTGAACCGTCACACCCATTGATCCAAATCCTTGTACATTTGAATGTCCTCTTATGGGCATTGTTCCTGCGCCAATTTTACCCGCGTTACCTGTTATTAATGCGGTATTTGCTATACTCAATATGTTCTCAACTCCGTTTGCTTGTTGGGTTACACCCATCGCCCAAGCAAAAACTACACGCTCTGATTTACCAATTAAAGAAGCTGTAGCGGTGATTTCTTCATAGGATAAACCGCAAGTTTGGGTGATATTTTCCCAGGATGTATTATTAGCATAATCTATAATTTGTTGCCAATCTTTTGTATATGATTTTAGATATTCTGTTTTAATCAAATTCTGTTCAATTAATGATTTTTGCAACCCTAC
>JBJOKS010000103.1:0-4081 GCA_046045965.1 Cyanobacteriota bacterium
ACCCACCAACGATATTTAGGATTACGCAGTACATTGCGATACCAAGTGTAAAGCGATTGAATTGAGAAGCTCATATTGTTAACCTCCAGTACCTGCAATTAACTTTTATTTTGGCAAATAATCTTCTAAACTCCCGGTAGGAATAACCGCCCTATGGAGTATAGAAGATGGTAATAGTCATGCTTTATTAACTACTTACCTAGCGATAGAGTAGGTGAGTGTGGTAATGGTGCATTAATCTCTAAAATTAAAATGCCCCATAAAATACCCGAGCATAATTGCTCTAGTAATGGAGAGAGGAAACCTACAAAGTGGATATTTTAGATCTGTTTAATAAGGGCGGTCCAGCCATGTGGCCTTTGCTGGTGCTGTCAGTCCTATCTTTGAGTGTGATTTTTGAACGTTTTTGGTTCTGGTTGCGGATTTTAACGCAGGAAAAAGAAATAGTAGAGCGTGTCCTCGATGCTGCTACAGAGAATTGGGAAATAGCTACGGAAATCGCCCAAAAAGCAACTGATCAGCCAATTGGACGTTTTCTCTATGCACCCCTACGCTTACAAAAAAATGATGCTGAAACCTTCCGATTAGCGTTAGAGTCCACAGCAGCAGAAGAAGTAGCAGGGATGCGGAGAGGAGAAAAACTTTTAGAATCTGTAATTGCCCTCTCCCCCTTGTTAGGATTATTGGGTACGGTTTTAGGTTTGATTCAGTCCTTGCGCTCAATTAGAATTGGTGATTTAGGTACTGAATCTACAGCTGGTGTAACTACTGGTATTGGCGAATCTTTAATTAGTACCGCTGCTGGGTTAATAGTTGCGATCGTAACTTTGGTATTTTATCGCCTGTTTCAAAGTTTTGTTGTCAACCAAGTCAAAGTTTTTAATAAAGCTGGCAATGATTTAGAGTTGCTTTACCGTCAGTCTCCACCAGACCCTAATAAAAGTACATCAGCAATAGTACGGGAACCTGCACGGGAAAGTTTTACTTCACCCCGCAAGCAACGCAAAAACAATGCGACTCAAACCCCTAAACCCACTTCAGAGGAAGTAGTCCAAAATCCCCTTCCTAACTCCCCACCAGAGCTAGAAAATGAAAGTTAACTTACATACTCCCATTGAAGAAGTTCAAATTCAAATCATCCCCTTAATTGATGTCGTTTTTTGTATCCTGACTTTTTTTCTGTTAGCAGCGTTGCAATTTACCAGACAACAAGCAATTAATGTTGATTTACCCAAAGCCAGCACAGGGACAACTTCTGCTGCCAGTTTACAGAGCAAAAGTGATATATTGCCTGTAACTATCGATGCTGTTGGTCAAATTTACATTGAAAAAGATCCTGTGAGAGCGGAGGAATTAGAAGCACGATTAAAGCAGTATATCCAAGCAAATCCTAATGGTATTTTGGTGCTGAATGCCTCCCGCACAGCAACCTATAATGATGTCATTCAAACATTAGATTTGCTCAGACAAGTGGGAGGTAATCGTGTTTCTTTGGGAATTATTCCTGGACCTTCTCAACCACTCACAAATTTACCCAACTTTTCCACTCCCCCGGTTGTGCCAATACCTAATACTGTACCAATTCCGGGAATTGATCCACAAAATAATTTTAACCCTTCTCTTCCCTCAGCCCCAGTTCCATTTCCTGCACCGGGGCAAGGTATCAATCCTGGTATTTCGCCCATAGTTCCCAACAACAGCTCCCCCCAAGCGCCTGTAGTACCGCAAAACGGCAATTCTGCACCGCAAAGGTGACACTATTTTTATCAAATTTTCTAGGTCTAAATTCTCCCAAACCCTTTTGAATAATATGGGCTAGGGAGAATTTTATTTTTAACAATATCAAGAAAAATTAGATAAACCTAAAGATATCCAAAATAAATACCCTGTAGAGAAAAAACCTCTGCTAATTTATAAATAATTGGTTAAGCTACAAAGATTTTCCTATCAATAGACCAAATCAGTTGTCAGCAGTCAGCTTTTTAAGGCTTACGTCTAAACTCACTATTTGATAATCTACGGATTTATCAAACATTCTGACTCCTGACTCCTGACTTCTGACTCCTGAATTCTTAACTTTATCGCCTATCGCCATTTTACGTTTCAAGGGTTGCGGCAATGAATATTGTAACACTGTTAATTGTTTGGGTCGTCACGTCTATCAGCCTGTGGCTTATTAGTAAGTTACCTTTAGGAGTTGAAATTGAGCCTCCAGGAAAAGCCTTTATTTCCGCAGCAGTTCTTGGTATCATCACGGCATTAGTTAGACCAGTTTTAGGTGTGGTATTTGCGATACCAAATTTAGCCACATTTAACTTATTATCTGGTATCTTCACGTTCATGATTGCCGTTGTTTGTTTTAGTATTGCTGCCTGGTTAGTCGAGGGTTTTCGCTTACGTTATGGTATTTGGAGTGCTGTTTTAGGAGCTTTTGCACTCACCCTTATTAACAATATAATCTACAAATTGTTGGGTGTCTAAAGGTAATAATTGCAGCAACTGGAAATAAATGAAATTAGTTTGTAATTGATGATTCGTAATTCGTAATTTTTTGATTTGCAACCTTTTATTACGAATTACGAATTACTCATTACGAATTATTTAATCATTGGTACTGGGGGGAGCAACTGGGGTGCTGGCTTGTTTTTGACGCTGATCGCGCTTTTTTCGATCCGCTGCCAGCATATCTGCCATCACTATCAGTGCCTGTGCCATCTTATCTAGGTTGGAGCGATATAGCTCCAAATCCTTGGTAAGTTTTTCTTCCGCTAGGTGTAAACCTTGAGCGATCGCTTTTAGCGCCTCATTACGTTGCTTATCATCTTTGACAAGTTCGGAATCTGCTAGTTCCAATAATGAGAATAAACCAATGGCAAACAAGCGGCTGTATTTAAAATTAGGATTGTGATCGTTCGCCTTTGGCGCTGCGCTTTGAGCTATCGCTTGCAGTTGGGCTTGCAAATCAGCATCTTGATCTAATTGAGTGTTTTGGCTAATCCAATCAATTAAATCCTTAGCTGGCAAACTATGCGCTACAGCTTGCAATCTCGCCGCATCGTGTCGATACCGTTGTGGATCTTGCTCTACAGCCTGAATGATGGCATTAAAAATCGATGCTTGATCCTGTTCCGGTTGATAGCCTTGCATGAAGCGGTCAAATGTTGTGACAACCCCCAAGGCATAAATTGGATTGTAACTAAAATCAGCATTTACTGACAGCAGATGCATTTCCACCATCAACTCTTCTACTACCCGACGGTAAATAGTGTTGATTGGGCGGGTATGAAGATTATAGAAAGTTCGCTTTGTATCAGAGACAGTACGGACGTTATTCACAAACAAAATGTTAAGGGCGACGTATTTTTATTTTCTCGTTTAAAGGCAACTTTGCCAAGTTATGCAGGAGATAGGGAACTCATTAATTTAGTTCATTTCTTCAATAGTCATATTTTCGTTGTGGAGGAAGTTGGGGCATAATGTTGCTAAAGCTTCTTCTTCAGTTTCAAAGATTTCAAATACTGTATCCATCATTGTCACCTCAAAGACAAGTTTAGCATCTGGATGGACATTGCAGATGCGGAAACTGCCCTTAGCTTTATCAGCATCACGCATACCAGCAACTAAGGAGGTAAGACCAGAACTATCAATAAAATTTACCTCTCCCAGGTTAACCAGTACATGACGACTGAGTTTAGAAATACACTCTTGTAACTTCAGACGAAATTGCCAAGCAGTGGTGATGTCTAGACGACCTGTTGGTTTCAAGACAATCATAGTATTCCCATCTTGAGTTGAATATGTTTTTTGGTCTATATTCACTGTCTTCTCCGTGATATTCTCCTAATGATAAATTACAGACATTTATAGGCTTTTGTCGATAAATATCTATGTATATTTTACTTAGTAACTATAACTGCCTCGCTGCAACAGTGCTGAGTATCTAGATTGAGCCGATAGTTCCAACAAACATAGACAAATATCTCATGCCCTTTGTTTGCCGGGAATAACCCCGACTTTCTCGTACTACAACGCCCTCTATCCCTAGACTAAACGCTGTCGGGACTACTTTTCTTAAAATATT
>JBJOKS010000104.1:0-3409 GCA_046045965.1 Cyanobacteriota bacterium
GCTAAAGATGCCATTGAACAAGTTGTAAACATAGCGAAAATCTTCCGCATTCTTTTACCAACACCACCCATTTCATCTAACATTAAGGTGTGTGTCCGGTCGTAAGTTGCACCGACTAAAAAGAACAAACTCGCCCCAATTAAGCCGTGAGAAACCATTTGTAAAACTGCCCCACTCAAACCCAAATCGGTGAAAGAGGCAATACCAATGAGAACAAAGCCCATGTGAGAAATTGAAGAGTAGGCAATTTTCCGTTTGAGGTTCCTCTGGGCAAAAGATGTTAAAGCAGCGTAGATGATATTTACTACCCCCAAAACCACCAACACTGGGGCAACATAAGCATGGGCATCAGGCAACATTTGGGCATTCATGCGAATTAAAGCATAACCACCCATTTTTAACAGAATACCTGCTAGTAACATATGCACGGGGGCTGTAGCTTCACCGTGGGCATCTGGTAGCCAGGTATGCAAAGGAATGATAGGCAACTTCACAGCGTAGGCAATGAGGAAACCAGCGTACAGTAAAAGTTGTAAATTGAGTCCGAAATCTTTCAATGCGAGCGATCGCATATCAAAGGTAACTGTATCGCCATAAAATCCCATCGTCAAGGAAGACAGCAAAATAAACAGCGAACCGCCAGCAGTGTATAAAATAAACTTGGTTGCTGCATATTGGCGTTTTTTACCGCCCCAAATCGACAACAGGAAGTAAATTGGTACAAGTTCCAATTCCCACACCAGGAAGAATAACAGCATATCCTGGACAGCGAATACAGCAATTTGACCACCATACATTGCCAAAATCAAGAAATAAAATAATTTCGGCTTGAAGGTGACAGGCCAAGCTGCTAAAACCGCCAAGGTGGTAATGAACCCAGTTAAGAGAATTAGGGGCATAGATAAGCCATCAGCCCCTACTGACCAATTTAAACCCAATTGGGGAACCCAGGGGTAACTCTCCACCAGTTGCAAATCGGGATTGGAGAAATCATAACCAGTACAAAAAGCGTAAACAATCAGCGCAAAATCTATCAACCCAACGATGAGGGAATACCAGCGCACTGTTTTGCCTTCTTTATCTGGGATGATGGGAAGCAGTAGCGACGCGGCTATGGGAAATAAAATAATCGTCGTCAACCACGGAAAATTAGCTATATTCATCACAATCAGTCAGCAATTAAAATCATGTTTGGCAAAAAGTCACAGTTAATAACTAACAGCTTTTTGGCAATTTTCCCTTCATTGTTAGGTTGATTTAATTAAATTGGCAATACCCCACCCTCCCAGATGCACTATTAGACCACTTCTTGTTGTGCATCTGCCTGGTAAACTGCCCGCCAATTGGCTCAAATTGAGCAATTATGGCATCTGTACGACATTAAATGGCAAATTTGTCTGAATCAGGATTTACAGGATTTAAGGATTTACAAGATGATCTTTTTCCACAGTTAAATGTTATACAATGTCTGTACCATCAGCTTGGTAATGTTTTCCACGTACACTACCTGTAAAATTGTATTCTGGGAGCATTTCGTTATCTGTGATATCTGACTGTTCAGAATTAGTATTGTTCATAATGTTGATTGAGTTATTTTTAGTAGAATAAACTGGTAAAGTTGAAATTTTATCTAAAATGCTGATGGGTTGGGTAGAATGAAATGCAGAAAAACATTAATCATCTACCTCAACATTATTATTTATTACTCCTGATTTTGTTGCAACCAATTGATTAAATCATCAACAACAGTAAAGTCTAATAAAGCTTCTCCCAGAGATTCTAACTGATCAATAGATAATTCAGTAATTGCTTGGTGAATATCTTCGGAAATTTCTCCGAAACGTTTTTTGAGTAGTTTTAGAACAATATTTTGCTCACCTTTTTCATAACCAATGCGTTCACCTGTGGTAACATAAGTCATAGTGATCTCCTGTTCAAAGGCTTTAAAATCTTGCCAAAATTAAAAATTCGATAGCTTGGGGAAGATATGCTTCTAATATTTCTTTCCAGGGACTATCTTGATCTGATCTTTCTTGTTTTTTGGTCATTGTGGACTTGGTAGATGATATATTGGTAATATCATATTTATCTGATAGCGTGGCGTAAGCCATATCAGGATGTCCAGGATTAAAGGATTTACAGGATGTTTGATGTATCAAGAATTATTGAACGCAGATAAACATCTATATAACAATTTTGACAAGAATTAATAGAGGAAGAAATAGAAATTAACCCTGATGAAGTTTGGGGAAATGTCTGTGACTATTCTCCAGTTTAAAAATGCGAAATATGGGTTATTTTGAGATTATCATTGAGGTGTGATTGATTGCCGATTTTGTGGAAATAGACTAATTAATGTACGTAAAGCTTGGTTAACTGTTTCCGTATCAGGAAAATATTCTCGTACATCAGGATCAAGCATTATAGCCCCATCTTCCAGGGTGAAATGTTGTACAATGTCTGTACCATCAGCTTGATGAATTGTCACAGTATGTCCTCGACGATAAGCTTGGTAATGTTTTCCACGTACACCACCTGTAAAATCGTATTCTGGGAGCATTTCGTTATCTTTGCTATCCAGTTCTTCAGAGTTAATATTGTTCATATATTTTCCTTTCTGCGTTTGTAGCTTTACGGGAACTAATAATGCGAATATTTGATTGACGTTCTGTGTACACTACAATGAGTAGTTGACCTTTACTAGAAAGACCAATATCAATATAGCGTTGTTCATCATCAGAGTGTTTAGAATCAGCTATTGTAATAGATAAGGTATCATTGAATACTGTTTTTGCTTCCTCAAAACTAATTCCATGTTTTTTGAGGTTTTCTTGGGCTTTTTCTTCATGCCATTCAAACCCCAATTCCATAAAATTACCTCTTTCTATTAAAATCTTAACAACTTATCAACTATTTTAGAATGTTTGGTTATTGAGATTCTTTTTGAATTTGTTGTTTAGCTTTCACAATTTCTAATAGTTTCTCAGGTGCTAATTCTTGCATACTGATTAATTCATCTCGCAACTCCAGAGGTGCATAATCAATAAGAGGAACAGTATTATATGGATTTTTAAAAAAATTTAGCACTTTCTCAGATAGTCCATAAACCATTTTTAACTAACTCAGGTAAATATTTTAGGAATTTAAGCTGCATATCTAATAATTTCTAATTCTGCTCCTTTAGTAATTGCTAATTCTGCTTTTTCTAAAACTTGTTCGGTAACTGTATCACTTAAATAATATTCACCACAGTTATCACAAATTTCTGCGGGAACTTTTTTTAACAGTAAACCAAAAAGTTTTTCTCCGAAGAGCGATCGCTAAGGATAACAAAGCACCATTTACGTAAGGATTGGTCAAATAAAAGACAGTAAACATAATTAATGCTTATAGTGATATCAGAGTTTGA
>JBJOKS010000105.1:0-3185 GCA_046045965.1 Cyanobacteriota bacterium
AATTGGTATGAAGTGCAGAGAAACTTATTCACTTTAGTTGTCCGCGACTACATTGTGGACAATCTTACCAATGCTTATGGTGCTTAATCTACATGAATTAGTTTTTTTGTCAATGCGTAACTCCTAGCATAATTATTCCTGTCACCAAAACGCACAGAACCCCGGCTAACCCCGCTAGGGGTTTTTTGTTTTTACCCGTCACCCATTCTGAGACTTTTCCTGTGTAGGTAATCAGTTCGGCTGTATCTATGGTAGCGATCGCCCATACCCAACCTGCATGAAGTCCCCAAGCTATGCCTAAATTATTACCATCAGCCAGCCTAGCTACTACTAAAACTATTCCCATTAGCCATAAACCAGGAAGTTGGGGTGCAGTTTCTCGTTGTTCCCAAACCAAGTGCAGCAAGGCAAAAATCAAACTAGAAATCATAGCGGCTAACCAGATCGGGTAATCTTTTTCCAGGGTTGTTAATAAAAAACCCCGAAAAACTAACTCTTCTATCCCACCCACAAACAAAGCCACCAAAGAAATTGGTAGCAAAATTCCAGGGATTAATTTGATATTTGATTTTTCTAAATAGCACCAACCTAGCCAAATTTGGCAGGTAAACACCACCCCTAGTCCCAACACACCTAAACCTAAACCCAGCAATAAAGAAACCAAAATCGAAAGGTTCCCCACCAAGCCATAATCAGCAAAAGATCCCAGTCCTAACCAATTAAACCCGCAAATAATTAGAGGTGCTAATAAATAGAGAGATACCAATAAAGGTATTTTTTGCTCTGGTTGTAAAGGTTTGTTAATTTGCAAATTAAGTATGAAGGCAGATATTGCTGCTAATGGCAACCAACACACTACCCAAGCAATGAAAAAAGCCATGACAACAAACACTACTGGCGCATTTTTTAGCAACGCCAGTAATCTATTGACTGATGGCTCTACAAGTGATAATAAAACTGACAAAAAAATCACGATGGACTTTTATCTCCAATAAAGTTCTTGCTTATTCTTCAAGACTCTACTAGAATTTGTGATTCATGCAAAATGTCAAATCGTATTTTGTTGTGTGAATCAATTCTTAAACTACAAATGCTATTGATTTGTAGCAGTAGGGACAAGTGAGTAAATATCCACTGACAACTTACCCCCACTATCAGAGAAATTTACTCCTCCTCTTCATTTTCTAAATCTGCTTCGTCTATTTCGACATCTGACGGGGTTAATTTTTTATCGCTTTCACCTAATTGAATCAAGTGAATATGCTTGTAACCTAGACGAATTTCAAACTCATCACCAGGCTTTAAGCCCATTGCTTTGGTGTAGGTAGCACCAATCACAATCTGACGATTTTGATGAACACTCACCCGATATGTCGGTTCGCGGCCACGTCCATCTTTAGGTGATTCTGGACTGAGGGGAATACCTCTAGCTGACAGCAGAGCATCATAAAAATCGGTGAGATTGACACGCACCTGATTATTCTTAGTCACGGTGTAATAGCCGCACTGTTTTGCTCTTTCTCGGCGTGGTAAATTAGAAAGCTCTTTTACTTTAGCCAGTAGTGCTTTTCCAGTTAATGGGGCGGTTGCAGTTTCAGTCATTATGCTCAAAATTTCCTTAATATCTGGAAGCGGATCATTAATGTAGCCTTATTTTTGCATTTGGCTTTTTAGCCAATGTCTATAGCTACTAAAGACTTGGGGTGAGGTGTGAATTCCTGCTGATATGATCAGCCCAAGTACCTCTATATATGGCTATCCACATGAAATTTAGAGGTCATGGTTATCACAGACATTTATTCCGGTGATTTGACGGCACTTTTAACCATCATGCGCCATTAGAAACAAAAATATTTTATCTTTTGGCGTTGCTGTATTGGTGTAATTTTAAGCCACCTTTACAAATCAGGTTAGTTCTACTCCAAAAAAGTCGTAGATACAATAAATTGCAGGTTTTTCACTTTCATTGCTTGCCTTTCTTGCTCTTGATCTGTAGGTTTGTACCCACTCGTCATCTCAAGCTTAGGACAAGATAGTATTTGCTTATGGTCTCACAGACATACACCCTTTTGTCCAGTGGATAGAGACATGAATTTTCTTGTCTCTACATTACGAATCAACAAAGCAGTATCAGCCGCATAAGTGCGGACTTTGGTACTGGTTTTGTGTCTTCGTAATTTTATATTAAATACTATCATGGACTAATAATAGCAAAATATTTGTTTAATTGAAAATTCAATTTGCAAATTAATTTTTTTCCAAATCCTGGAGTTAAGCAGAAAAAAGCAGTGTGGATTTTCCTCTGGCTTTATACTCTCATGTGTATGGAGTCAAGACTTTTATAAAAGTTTATATAATTGAGGCGAGCCATTTTGAGTGAGTGACTTAAAGCCAAGTTTTCTTGTTGGATATCAGACACACAGCCTCTGGGATTTTTTGCCCTGTTTATTAGCATGAAAGAAAATCTTACAGATTATTCTCCATGTCTGTCTAGGGGAAGAATCAATTTACCACATCTATCCGCTGCTTGATAGCCACAACCATATAATTATCCTGCGCTTTAACACTTCTATATATTTAAAAAATTTTTACTTCGCTATTGCTTGAAGACTTTTTACAAATAGGGCTTGACTAAAGAAGAGTAAAGTGTAGAGGCTAAAGTAGCTAACGGTAGATCCCTCCCCTCTTGTGAAGTAAAAGGAAAAAAGATATTTTCAGAATTGATCTTCCATGCCTGTAAGCTTGGAAAATTCCTGACTTGTGCTTTCAGCCTTGAGTTGACTTCCTTTGACATCAATATGTCATCATAGCCTCAGCTGAATTTGGTCAGTTAGAACATCTCTAAGTTAAACACCTCCAGCCTGTACTCTCCCACAGGTAAATTAAATGCCAACTGATAATTCCTTTTTGCTCTTGTCTTACTGGCAGGAGATAGGCAAGAGATAAATTTCACCAACTGCACTTCTACAACTAAAATTTTAATGGTTATCCTTAAACTGTAATCATCAGTGCCTTCAGCGTCAGCTTGTTAGCCACTAAAGTTAAATCAAGGGCTAATTTTTCAGAACGAAGAGCCTGTACTCATGATTTTTGCGGCTGGTAAGGCAATTTTCAGAATTTGGTTGGTAATATATGGAAGTTATTTTTAAGATTATTCGGCAGCAACAAAACTCTGCTCCTGTTGT
>JBJOKS010000106.1:0-3178 GCA_046045965.1 Cyanobacteriota bacterium
AAAAAATGAAACGCACTGGTATGGATAACGATTACATGATTCAAGTTCTCAGTTCTTGTTTCATTGACTCTACATTAGATTCCCAAAAGCCCTTATGTCAAGCCTGATTGAGATGCTCTTACCCTGCTGTTGTATTGCTTTACCAACTCCAGTTTTATCGTTACCAAGAGCATACCAATGTCCACGTTTTTTGTCTAGTTGTTCACCGTAAACAAGACGTAAATCTTCAGCTATTTTAGCTTGTAATGGTTGCATTACTCCTTCAGTTTTCTGACTTATACTCAGCAACATTCCCTGTGCTTGCAGTGCGCCCCAATAATTACGATATTGCTCAAAATCTTTGGGTGCATTAAAAACTTCTTCAATGATTTCTCGGAACTGAAGACGATCATATTCTGTATTGGTTAATCTTTCCTGTAACCTAGATTTAATCCAAGGAGTGCGATTAGATAACAACACAAAACATTGATAATTTAAAAATCCCGGATGACGACCAAGACGACCTAATCTTTGAATAATCGTTGCTGAATCACTCGCTTCAAAAATTAGTAAATGAATCCTGAAATCAACACCTACATCAACTGCTGAAGTTCCTACAACTAATACAGGTTTGTCAGCATTTTTCAAGGCAGTTTGAGTTATAGCCCTTTCTTGTCTGTCAATACGTCCACTGACTTCACATACTATTATATCAGGTATTAATTTCTGTAATTCTCTTACTGTTTTACTTACCAAAGCCACAGAGTTAAGAATTATTAACCCCCTTCCTTGTTGTTCTTGTTGTAGAATATTTTGAATGCTTTGCGCTTGTTGAGTTAACCATGTAAGAGAATCGCTGTCTTGTTCTAAAGAAATAAACTCTAAAGTTGCAGCTTGAGATATTTGACGATATCCCGGAGTAGGTTGATTAACATAATCTCCAGCTATTTCTGTAACTTTAAATCCCGACTCTTTGAGCTTTTTAATAAACTCTGGTTTGGGAGTAGCCGAAGTAAACAAAAATTTCATCGGTCGTCTTTTAGGACGATTATGACGAATTAATAACAAACTGTTGAGAATTGCTGCTTCCTGATGTACTCCAAAAATAGGAAATTCATCAGCTATATATAAATCAAGATTCCTAGCTAAAATAATTGGTAGTTCTGCTGAATTATAAGCAGGATTATAATAACGAAAGTGTGTCACTAAATGGAAAATATCAGGATTAGTAAGAATTACATACTTTTGTTTAAAAATAAAGAGTAGTTCTTTAAACTTGTTACTTTTTTCTCCCAGTTCAACTAATTCAGCTAACTTTGCACCATAGAGACTATCTACCCCATCAATTCCCTGTGGATTAAACTGCTGAAAATAACCATAAATCTGTCTTTCCTGGTCTGTCACTAATTCAATGGTAGGATACAGTCCAATCACCCTCAACTGGTCATTGAGTAAGGATGCTAAATAAGCAGCTAATGATTTACCATCACCTGTGGCAGATTTGTTAAAAATAATGTCAGCGTCACTATTGGTAATTGCAGTATAAGTTTCTGCTTGGTGGGAAGACAAAGGACAATTGTTACCTTCTCCAAAATTGGGCGCTTGTTGTTTGACTTTGCAGGATTGCAGACATCCCAAAGCACAAGCCCCCACACCCCCATTCAACTTGGAGTATAATGGCAGTAAAGAAATTTTCACTGTACACTAAGTATTTGTTGGATGTAACTAATCTATTACTTCTGGAAACAGAGATGTTATCAAAAAATGATAATAACTCTAATCAATTGGGTTTTATGTTGGAGATATTGAAATTGCTGGCAGAAAAACCCTTGAAAAAAGCCGAGTTAGAAATCTTGTTGAGCGATCGCGGTTTTGAAGCTGGTGACTTAGGGCAGAAAATTACTCGCGCCATTGGTAAACTCCGAGACTGTGGTTTTAATATTAAAGCTGCACCCAACCGCCCTTATGAGTTAGTGACATCAGCGTTTCCGGTGATTTTATCTGAAGAACAAAGACAAGCACTGGCAATGGCCTCTGAGTTATTGACGAGTCTGGGGTTTTCCGCAGAAGCAGGACACATTTACCAAATTGGTAACTTTAATGAAAAACTAAAGTCCTCTAATCTCACAACAGACTTCCATCCGCCCACAGACTACAGTGAAAATAAAATCAATGAAATTGTACGCCAATTACAACAACGGTTTCAGCAAAAACGTCGGTTTGTAGTTTGGTATCGCAGCAGACAAGGTAAAGAAACATTCTGGGATTTAGATAAGTCCGAACTGAGATTACATAACGGTGTTCTCTATTTATTTGCTTTAGTTCCAGACTTTCGGAGTTTTCATATAGAAACCAGACCCAATGCTGAACAAAACATTACTTTGAGAGTAGACCGCATCACCAGAGTTGGTGGAGTTTCCCAGACTCCTTGGACTTATAGTAAATTTCCTACTTTAGATATTGTATACCGTCTTACAGGAGATTTAGCGAGTTATAGACCCCGTAGACCCCATGAAACTGTTATTTCCTCATTGGAAACTACAGAATATGTTGATATTTTAACTCAGGAAGACTGTATATTTTGGTTTCGTCAAAGAATACTACAGTACGGTGCTAGTGCTAGGGTTTTAAGTCCTGATTGGGTGGCAAAGCAAGTCAAGGATGCTTTAAAAGAAGCCTATGATAATTACTGTGTTGAATAACACTCTCCTGTCAAACTGGGATTTAAAGCAACTACCAAAAATATTGTATCTAGTCCTTAGCGTGCCAGATGCCAAATTTCTGAATTACAAAATTGGATAATTGCCTCACTTTACTACCAGGAATCCAGCAAGGATCACAAAATTTTTCCAGATGCTGTCCAGCATAACGGTTTGTTGAATTGTGCGATCGCCATTCTCTCCCTACCAATGGTTCAATTTCTCCTTGAGCAGTAACATTTTGGGCGACAGTATGAGCTAAAAGATGTCCAGATTCTGATACCTGAATCACAATAGAATTATCCTGCGCTCTCCAATGGCATTTCTCATCAAACAATTGAGTATCCGTTATTTTTTCCGACTTAATATATTCTAGGACTTACGCATTGACAAAGTAGGAAAATAGTGTATTGATAAAAAGTGTCATCTACTCAACAGGTATCGGACAATCAGAAAAATCAGTAAACCCTCGACAGCGCAATGCAATCTGGAACATTACA
>JBJOKS010000107.1:0-3113 GCA_046045965.1 Cyanobacteriota bacterium
TCAAACTCTGATATCACTATAAGCATTAATTATGTTTACTGTCTTTTATTTGACCAATCCTTACGTAAATGGTGCTTTGTTATCCTTAGCGATCGCTCTTCGGAGAAAAACTTTTTGGTTTACTGACTATATCTGTATGTCCCAGAAAAGTAGCTATGGGTTTACTGTTATTCACATCTTTATTCACATCCTGGTTCACATCCTTCACATCCCATAGTCGCACCAATTTATCACTACTCCCACTAGCAAGAATATCACCTTGGGGACTGAAGGCAACTGTACGAATTTCGCTGGTGTGTCCTTGCCAAGGGGTCAGACAATGAACATTGTTAATATCTTGAAGATTCCACAGTTTTACTGTAGATTCAGCATCCCCACTGGCAAGCATTTCTTCTTGGGGACTGAAAGCAATGGCACGAATCCAGTTGTTATGTCCCTGTAAGGTAGTTATGGGATTAATATTCTCATTATCCTGAATATCTTGAATATCCCATAGTTGGATATTCGTATCATAACCACCACTTGCTAAAATCTTGCCATCTGAACTAAAAGCTACTGAAAACACGATATTATTGTGTCTCTTTAACGTGGTGAGACATCGTTTATTTTCAATATTCCATAACTTAACGGTCGAGTCACCACTGCCACTTGCTAATATTTCACCATTTGGACTAAAGGTAACTGTATATACTGCTTCTTCGTGTTCTGTGAAAGTCTCTAATAACTCAGTTTTATCTATCTTCCATAGCTTTATTGTTTTGTCTCTACTACCACTTGCCAGGATACCTTGAGAACTAAAGGCAACTGAATGTACACAATCAGTATGTCCTGATAAAGTAATCGAACATTCACCAGTGACAACTTCCCATAGTTTGATTGTAGAATCACTACTACCACTGGCTAATATTTTACCATCTGGACTAAAGGTAACGGAATTTACCCAGTTAGTATGTCCTGATAAATTTTTCTGAAGTTCACGAGTTTTTACATTCCATAATTGTATAGTTCCATTAGTACTGCCACTGGCTAATATTTTACCATCGGGACTAAAGGCTAAGGCTCGGAATACATGACCAGATTCATCATTAATGGTCGAAATTTTTTGTTTAGTTTGGGTGTCCATTAATTGAATTGTGCTGCGATAATCACTGATAGCTAATATTTTTCCATCAGGACTAAATGCTAGGGCAAAGATAGCGGCTATTGCTTCTTTAAAAACTGAATTGGAGAAATTAGTATTTTGAAAATTGACATTATACAAGTTTACATCTCTGAGGAATGCTTGTCTGATTTGGATATTAGAGAAATCGTAATTGGTTAAGTCAATTTGTAAAGCTACTAGAATATTAATAATATTCCCGCCAGCGTATCCTATGTTCTGCTCTTCTTTCAGTTGGGATAATATTTGTTTTAAAATAATTTCTACTGCGGATTTGTTATTAAAAACATTAATCAGGGTATCTATAATCGGTTTAATAATTAGTTGATGTTGCGTTTTTCTCACATAGTCGTTGGCTGTAGCTTTCATAATAGCATGGCTTTTTAAAATTTGCAATTTTCCGGTTGTAATCTCCTCACACACCTGTTTTATCAAACGTTCTGTTATGTACTCCATGATGACAGGGTGCTGCTTAAAACCTACCGCACTTCGACTGATAAGTGAGCGATCTACCAAAGATTCAAGGGAACTTATTAAGTTTGTTAAATTTATTGATTGTCTAATATCATCTCGTAGTTCTTCAAATGTTACGAAGTTACGATTAATAGCTATCCAATAAATGACTTGTTTTTCTAAATTGGATAGACGTTGAAAATGCCAATCTAAAATCTTGCCTATTCTGTCTAAATTTGCTACTCCAAGTTTTAAAAAATCGGCTATTTTACCCTCGTAGACTTTATTGATAGCTGGGATAATTAACTCGATCATTAAAGGATGACATTCATAGACTTGAACTAATTGCTTCAACTGATCTTTAGTACCGGATAAGCCTTTGTTTTTGATGATGTTTTCAGCATCTTCTGGTTTTAATCCATTGACTGGGAATAAGTGTACAGACGAAATTTTCCCTTCATATATAGCAATTTCTTGGGGGAGTTCTCGAGTTGTCAAAATCAAACAGCTTTCATGATTGGTTGTTCCTATCTTTCGGAACAGTTCACTAAATCCTTGATATTCGTTTTTATATTGTCCTGTGCGATCGCCAGATTGTAAAATGGTTTCTAAGTTATCCAAAATTAGTAAGCAGCGATATTTTGTTAAATATTCCATTAGCATGGATATTAAGCTACTTAAATCTTTTGGTAATTCAACTATCTGGCGGTTCGATAAAAACTGAATTATATCTGTGAGGATGGTTTCTAGAGGTGGTGAATTTTCTAGCGATCGCCCAATTGAAAAATGAAATTTACCCTTGATACGTTTTGCTAACTCAACCGCTAAAGAAGTTTTACCTACTCCATAAATACCTTTTAATACCAGTAATTTGCAGTCTTCATCTATAATCAATTTTTCAAGGTCTTTAAGTTCGTGATTGCGTCCATAAAAAGTTGCTGCTCCATCAATATTTTCTAAATCTTGTTGTGGTTTATCAATTATAATATTTTTTCTATTTTTTTGTGTATCTTTGACTAAATCAGGTTCATAATATCTAAATAAGTATAGTAACTCATCATGTTTAGAACAATTTGGATTAACATCTTGTAAGTCAAATTCTTTATAAATGTTTCCCATTTGACTTATTACATTTCTTTCTGTTGTACCTAAAATTCCAGCAATTTCTTTATAGGGTTTACCGTAATGCTGAAAAAAGCATAATAAAATTTCTTTTTGCTGTTTAGTTAGTCCGCTGAAAGCACTATTAAATTTATCTCTACTGATTTTATTCATATTTTGACATCCTATATTGACATCCTCTAGATTTTATTGACAAAAAGATTTTTATTGACATCAATTGACATCATAAAAACTTTATTTTATTCATGTTATATCATTAGTGACAAGTTAAGGAAAAAGGGAAATTGTCAAGGGTGGTATTTGTAGTGGTCAAAAACATGGGAAACTCAATCTAGACAAGTAATTGAGCAATTGAGAGCAGCCATGACAACCAGCAAAA